>CAZFBD010000010.1:3233-8058 GCA_964517125.1 uncultured Acidimicrobiales bacterium | reverse complement strand
TGTCGTTGGTCGAGTCGCTCGAGTTTGTCGACCCGGGATAGCCGAGGCCTCACGCCGTGGCCTTCGACCACGGGTCATCGCTACGGCGTGAGGACCTGGCACTGTGTGCCGGGTGCGTTGGCGAGCTTGCGGTCGAGCGTTGCGAGGGATGCGTTGACCAGTTCGGCGGTTGCAATGTATGCGGCGTCGTAGCTGGTCAGGTTCTTGCGCAGGTCCCATACCCGGTCGCCGGTGACGTTGAAGGTGATGGGCAAAACCGGCAGCCGTTGCAGGTCGTTGAAGGCGATGTTTGCTGTGGTGGCGTCGATGTGGCCGCCGGCTTCGAGTCGACGGAGTGCGTTGGCAGCTTCGATGTGCATGTGGGCGGGAGCGATCAGTTGGGTTGCGTTCCGGAGGAGATCTTCGGCCCATCGTCCGTCGGGACTGGTGTCGACGAGCGCGGCCACGACGGTGGATGCGTCGACAACAAGGGTCATTGTCGATCCCCGTGGACTGCGTCGAGGATTGTGTCGGCGCCAATCGCCGAGCCGGAGGCGTCTTTGCGGGCTCGAACATCGTCGAACAGTTCGTGGATGTCGGGTCGGTCGGCGAGCTGCATGAGTGTGCCCCGCAGGTACTCCTGCAACGACTGGCCATTTCTGGCAGCTCGCGCAGCAAGGACGTTGCGGGTTTCGTCGGGGACGTCGCGGATGGTTACAGCGGGCATGAATGGCATAGTACCTGTGTTGCATGCAGTATGCATGCAGGTGGAGAATCGGTGGAACCAGCCGTTCCACGAGGCACAACCGAACCTAGAGAGGCGGTGTGACAGCGCTGACGATGATGAAAATGGTCAGCGCGCTTGGTGGTTCGAAGAACGCGACCGGATGCGTCGTGCAGCCCATCCTCGGATCGCAGCCAGTTTTCGACTTCAGCCCACCCTCTTCCCTGTCGATGTCTGGCAGCGATGGGCGCGGTAGCCGGAGGAGCTGGTTGTGGCTGACAGTACGGATGTTGTGGTTGATGCTTCGGAGGCGGAGCTTCTGCGGTTGCAGGAGCGCGTGCTGGAGCTGGAGGCTGAGCTCGGGCATCGTTCGTGGAAGGTCGGCGACTTCTATCGCATGGCCACGGTTCCCGGCACTCCTGCTGTTGTTGGTCAGGTGGTGACGGTGGCCCAGAGCGGCCGGCCGTTCCAGGTGATCGAGGCAGCCGAGCCCGACCTGATGCAATCGGTTCCCGTGGTGCGTTCGCTCACCAACGGTCTCGCATCGAACGTCGTGGGTTGTGCCAAGCCCAACTGGTGGCCGCTGTAACGGCGGCTCATCGATTGAACACGGAGCGTCACCTGCACATTGGCCACCTCGGTCTGAGCCGACACGGCTTTCGTTCAATAGTGGCCTGGCCACGACGTTGCGGTCGCAGTAGCAAGGGTCGATGGAAACGAACCGCACTCTCCCCGTCGCTCAGCGATTGAATGGTTCGACAGATCTCTGACGTTCGGCCACGAAATTCTTCTAGATCTGTCCCCCGAGCTTTTGAGTCCTGCGTGTTACGACCGAGACACACGCGAAAGGACTGTTCTGTATGGCTACGAATCCCCGAATCCGTCGATTGTCGCTTGCGGCACTCTTGGCTGTCCTGTTCCTCCAGATCGCCGCGACCTTTGGTCCGGTGCAGCCGGCCGCGGCTTCGTCGGCGTGCGCGTCTGGAGTTCACTCGACCACCGAGGACGCTCAGGACGAGTTTGCCGACCGTTGTGGCCGAGCGTGGAACGATCAGGTCCGTGATCAGTGCACGTGGGTCGGCGGCGACCCTGCTGGTTGGGTCTGCCACGAGTACACCGAAGGCACCTTCGTGCCCACGACCCAGGTGGACCGGCCGGAGGAGGAATCTGCTGTTGTCGCCGAGGTGACGACGCCGTGGTTCATTCAGGCCGAGTGGGCCAATGGGTACGTCAACGTGGTGTGGAACCATCGGGGGTTGGATGTGGACGGTGTCAACATCTATCGGGACGGCGAGTACGTTGGCACGGTCACCGATGGCAACGTGTACAACGACTATTCCGGCAGGCCGGATTCGGTGTACCACCTGGTTGGCTTCAAGGACGGGCTGTTCTCTGATCCTTCGGCCGACTTCACCGCCTCATCTGGGGTGGATGTTGTGCTGTCGGTGCAGGACCGAGGGAACGGCACTGCTGCGCTGGCGTGGATTGTCAGTGGCTATCAGCCTGGCCAAACGCCGTATCGGTCCTTGTACCGGATTCTGCCGGACGGCAATGGCGGTGCACGGGTTGAGCTGGCGAAGGACACCCGGGGGTTGCACACGACGTCGGGGGTGAACGCGACGGTGCCGACGATCAGTCGGGGTGACCTCTACGTCGTGCTGATCCAACATGGCGGCGATGTCGTTGCGGTGTCTGGTGTTCAGTCGCTGGACGGCAACGTATGCGTGGCGAATTGTGATGGCGAGCTGCTCGCCAACCTGGATGCGCCGATGCTCCGGAACAGGAAGCCTTCACGGGCCGAGATCATTCGACAGATTGTGGAGCGGGTTGGGCAGGTCATCGACAAGTGCAAGACCGAGGCCTGCGGTATCGACAAGGTCGCCGACTACTTCAACACGCCGGACACGGCCGAGGTTGCCGGTGACAATGCTGTCGCAGACGCCGAGCAGGACGGCTGGAGCATCAGCTCGCAGGATGGCAACACCACAACGCTGACACAGGGGCCCGACACGCTGGTGATCGAGGCGGTGCCCGGTTCGGGGGTCGTCACCACCACCCAGGTGGAACATGACGGGCCGCTGGGACAGATGACGTCGGTCGAGGTGGAGACGACGAGCTACATCCTCAGCCCAAATGGGGAGAATGCGAGCGCAACCGGTGTGCCGCAGCGAACGGTTGTGGTTCATCGGTATTCGTGGATGGACGGTTCGCTGCTGGGGTCGTACGCCGAACAATGGCGCAACGGTCAGCTGATTCGACGAGATTGCTACGGCAGTTCCGGGTCCACGCAGTGCACAACACAAGCGCCACTTCGGCCCGCGCCGGGAACCGGCGGTGACGGCAATGTGGGCAACACGGGTGACGGAGGTTGCTACGACAACGACTGTCAGCCCGGCAATGGACCGACCACCGTCATCTCCGACCCTGACCCGAGCTGCTCGGACAATGACTGTGACAACACAGGTCAGGGCGGCAATGTCGGTAACGGCAACAGCAATGGTGAGAGCGACTACGACAATCAAGACGACGACGACGACGGCGGCGGCGACGAAGATGACGATGACGACGATGACGAGGAAGAAGAGGAGGAGGAGACCGAGACCACGGAGAATCCCCACACGCGCTAGTTGATCGGTCCGCTCCTACGTGTTCTGCCTCGACTGAGCTGGTGGTCGCGTTCCGTGAGGAGCGGGCATCATGTCGGAAATCGTCCGGATGGCTCCAATTTCGACCTGATTCACGTCCCCGGAATCGGCTTTGTCAACCAGCCGTACATCGATGCGGAGCAGCTCGCATCGAAACAGCATTGGCCGCAGATGAACGGAATCGAACTGTTCCGCCAGGCGGTCCGGTCGATGCCGGCATCTGTGCGCACGGTGACGGAACGGTGTGGCGTGTCGATCGATGATCTGTCGCTGATCGTTGCGCATCAGGCGAACCGGGGTTACGCGGTGCTGTCGGCCTGGAACTGCGCCGTCAGTCGAAGAGGGCGAGGACCTCATTGTCGGATGTGCGCCGGGCGGTGGTGTCGGCGGTGGCCGAGCTGGCGGCGCCACCGAACGCCTCGATCCCGAGGTGTTCCCGGCTTTCGGCCGTGGAGGTGAGCATGGACGGGTCGAGCTGGATGCCCGTGCCGTCTGCGACGCGGACGAGTCCGTTGAATGCGGCGACGGTTGCAGCGGCCTCGAGCACACCTTCGTTGCCGACGACGGCACGAAGGGCATCACGGGCTGCGGGAAGTTCGGCGGATCGAAGGTTGGCTGCCGTTGCGAAGGCAAGGAGCTCGACACCGTGGGGTACGCCGGCGTCGCCGCTGCGGCTTGAATCCATCGCCACGTCAAGGTCGATGTCGTAGCCGTACTTTTTGCCACTCACACTGAGCAGCATCGTGTGGGCGGTCGTTCAATAGAAGCACTCGAGCTCGGCGGTGGTGCGGGCAGCAACCAGCTCGACCTGCGGCCGGTTGAGCGCCCGGTCCCAGGTGAGGTTTCCGAACTCCATGCCACGGGAGTAGAGGCCGTCGACGATGCCCCGCCAGGCCCGGTTGGTGACCGGTACCAGCGAAAGGGTGCGACTCACGTTCGCATTCTGTGCTTCGAGCGTCTGTGGCACCCATGCGCCGACGTCGCCGACATCGGTCGGGCGCTCCTTCGCTGGCGAACCGTCGACCGGTGACGGGATCGGTGCTTCGCCGTCGCCGATCGCGTGGTCGAACGCATCGACCGCCGCAGCGGTTGCGGCCATGCCGACGAGCTCCGTGTACACGGCGTCGCCCAGCTCGGCCATCATCTCGTCGGCCCACGCACGGGTCAACCGTCCCGGGTCGCTACTGATTCGGTGCACGACCTCCACCGCTTCGGCCGAGAGTTCGTCGGTGGCCCTGTGCGCCCCGTCGACCGCAGCAGGGGAAAGAGCGGCCTTGCGAGCCTGGTCGAGCTCGTTGGTCCGGGCATCGCGACATTCGATCCACGCGGCCCGTCGCTGTGCACCGGTGAGCCAGTCGCCAGGCCCGACGAGCGCTGTTCGAGCGAACTCGATCGCCGACCGAACCCGATGAGAAGCCTTGTCGTCCATGACGTCAGTCTTCCAGCGAAGTCCGGTCGGCGAAAGTGCCGCTTCTAC
>CAZFBD010000010.1:0-3133 GCA_964517125.1 uncultured Acidimicrobiales bacterium | reverse complement strand
CGAAAGTGCCGCTTCTACTTTGCGAAGGCACCGAAGCTGAACCCGAACCGTGAGCTCAACACGGGTTCGATTTGTGGCATCCGGGTCGAGGAGCTCGAGGAAGACCTCATGCGGGAGATCCGCTACACGGACAAGCTCATCGACGAGCTGGCCAAGGGCAAGGCGATGGAGAAGATCCTTCGCACGCCCAAGGAGTAGTCGGGGTAGTGGGCGACGAACGTGCGGCTGCTCTGGCACACTTTCTTCATGAGCACCGAGATCGCTACCGAACCCCGTGAGATTCACCGACTCGACTATCGCCCGCCGGCGTTCTGGATCGACACGGTCGAGCTGGAGTTCGACCTGGGCGAGGACGGCACAATGGTCACGGCGAGGATGGCGCTGCGTCGCAACGAGGGCGCAGCTGCCGAGGCTTCGTTGGAGCTCGATGGCGAGGAGCTCGAGACGCTGTCGGTTGCCGTCGACGGTCGTGTGCTCGGCGACGATGAGTACGAGGTCGGCGACGAGGTCCTGACGATTCCCGGGCTTCCCGACGCCTGCACGCTCGAGACCCGGGTGCGCATCCATCCCGAGGCCAACACGCAGCTGTCTGGTTTGTACCTGTCGAGCGGCAACTTCTGCACGCAGTGCGAGGCGGAGGGGTTCCGCCGGATCACGTGGTTCCTCGATCGGCCCGACGTCATGTCCACCTACCGGGTCACCGTCCGGGCGGACAAGGCGTCGTACCCGATCCTGTTGTCGAACGGGAACCGGATCGGCGAGGCGGATCTCGAGGACGGCCGCCACGAGGTCCGCTGGGAGGATCCGCATCGCAAGCCGAGTTATCTTTTCGCGCTCGTGGCCGGCGACTTGGCCTCTCACGCGGGCGACTTCGTCACAGCGTCGGGCCGTGACGTTCGCTGCGAGATCTGGGTGGAGCCGCACAACATCGACAAGTGTGAGCACGCCCTTGCCTCGTTGATCGAGTCGATGCGGTGGGACGAGCAGGAGTTCGGCCGCGAGTACGACCTCGACCTTTACATGATCGTTGCGGTCGACGACTTCAACATGGGGGCGATGGAGAACAAGGGCCTGAACATCTTCAACTCGAAGTTTGTGCTGGCCCGACCGGACACTGCGACCGATGCCGACTACGAGAACGTGGAGGCGGTCATCGCTCATGAGTACTTCCACAACTGGACCGGCAACCGGGTCACCTGTCGTGATTGGTTCCAGCTCACGTTGAAGGAGGGTCTGACCGTCTTCCGTGATCAGCGGTTCAGCGCCGACATGGGTTCGGATCCGGTGAAGCGGATCGAGGATGTCGCCATGCTGCGGATGCGGCAGTTCCCCGAGGATGCGGGGCCGATGTCGCATCCGATTCGTCCTGAGTCCTACATCTCGATGGACAACTTCTACACGGCGACGGTGTATGAGAAGGGCGCCGAGGTCATCCGCATGTACGACACGCTGCTCGGCCGGGACGGCTTCCGCCAGGGCATGGACCTGTACTTCGAGCGGCACGACGGCGAGGCAGTGACGTGTGACGACTTCCGTTCTGCGATGGCGGACGCGAACGGTCGTGATCTCGAGCAGTTCGAACGCTGGTACATGCAGGCGGGCACGCCGCGCCTGGTTGCGACGACGGCGTGGGATGCTGACGCTGGCACGTTTGCGGTGACGCTGCGGCAGGAGGTGCCGGCCGGTCAGGACGCCGACTCGTTCGTCGCCATGCACATTCCGGTTCGCATGGGTCTGATCGGTGCCGACGGCGCCGACCTTCCGCTGGTGCTCGACGGGGAGGATGCCGATGGTGCGCCGACCGAGCGGGTCCTGGAACTTGCCGAGCGGGAGCAGACGTTCACGTTCACTGGGCTGGCTGGCCTCGACGCCACTCCGGTGCCCTCGTTGTTGCGGGCATTCTCGGCTCCGGTGACGCTCGAGCTGGAAGAGGATGATGCTCGGCTGGCGTTCCGGCTCGCCCACGACGCCGATTCGTTCAACCGGTGGGATGCCGGCCAGCGTCTGTACGGCGGTGCGATCCTCGGTGGTGCTGCGGCGATCGCTGCGGGCGGTGAGGCGGAGGTGTCGGCCACGCTCGTCGATGCGTTCCGTGCGGTGGTGACCGACGAGCGGCTCGATGGTTCAATGCGAGCACTCGCCATGTCGTTGCCGTCGGAGCTCGAGCTCGCGCAGCGGATGGATCCGGTCGATCCGGATGCGCTTCAGCAGGCACGCAAGACGGTGCGTCGGGGCCTGACCGAGGGGTGCCGGGCCGAGCTCGCCGCCCTGTGGACCCAGTCAAAGCCCGAAGGTGCGTATGAGGCGGACCGGGCGTCGATCGATCGCCGCCGCGAGGCGAACGCGGCCCTCGCATTCCTTGCGTCGCTCGAGGACGACGAGTGGACGGCCACCGCGGCAGCGCACTTCGACGGCGCCGACAACATGACCGATTCGCAGTCGGCGTTGATGGTGTTGAGCCAGCTCGACGGCCCGGCCCGCGAGTCTGCGCTTTCGTCGTTCTACGAGCGGTGGAAGGGCGAGCCGCTGGTGCTCGACAAGTGGTTCTCGATTCAAGCGTTGAGTGGCGAGCCGGGTGCGCCCGAGCGCGTGGCCGACTTGTTGGGTCATGACGACTTCAACTGGCGAAACCCGAACCGGGTGCGCTCGGTGCTCGGTGCGTTCGCCATGAGCAACCATGCGGGCTTCCACGCGGCGGATGGTTCCGGTTATCGGGTGGTTGCCGATGCCGTGATCGAGCTGCAGGACGCGAACCCGCAGATCGCTTCGCGTCTCGCCGGTGCGTTCAACCAGTGGAAGCGCTACGACGCCGACCGCCAGGCGCTCATGCGCGCCGAGCTGGAACGGATTGCCGCGGTCGATGGCCTCAGCAAGGATGTCTTCGAGATCGTGCACCGCGCGCTCGCCTGAGCGGATCGGCTGTAGTGGAGATGATCCGCCGGGAGTGGCTGCCGGGCCTGATCGCTTCAACTGACAGGCCGATCAACTTCTGCGAGAGTTGGGGGTGCACAACCTTCTCCGCTTCGATGGCAAGACGATCGCTCTGACGGGGGCGGCGAGCGGGATCGGTGCGGCGACGCTGCAGCTGTTCAACGCAACTGGCGCGGACGTGCATGCGATCGACCTGGCGCCC
>CAZFBD010000009.1:0-83883 GCA_964517125.1 uncultured Acidimicrobiales bacterium | reverse complement strand
CTGGGGTTGGAGCGGGTCACGTTTGTCGGCCACGACAGTGGGGGACTGATCGCACGATTCGCCGCTGCACGTCTGGGTGGTCGGGTCGAGTCGCTCATCCTGACCGGCACGGAGGTTCCGCACCATCATCCGCCGTTCATCGAACGACTCCAGAAGGTGATGAAGCTGCCCGGATCCAGAGACGTGATGCGGAAGATGCTTGCGAATCCGCGACTGGCACGTTCTGACCAGCTGCTCGGCGGACTTTTCCACGACACCGACCTGCTCGAGGGCGATTTCAGGGCAGCGGTGCTGCGGCCGCACCTGGGGTCCACGGAACGGATGGATCGGCAGCTCGAGATTCTGTCGAGCTATACGACCGGCCTTGTTGACGAGCTCGAAGCCGTCCATGCCGAACTGCGCTGTCCAACGCTTCTTGTGTGGGGTGAGGAGGATCCGTTCTTCCCGGTGGACACCGCCCGAGCGATGTGCCCGCAATTCGCCGGGCCGACACAGTTCGAGGTCGTCTCGAATGCGAAGTTGCTGGTGCATGAGGAACACCCGGAGCGGTTCGCCGAGCTCTGCGACCACTTCCTTGCAGGCGTCGCGAACCATTGAGGTACCGTTGCGTTCATGGAGGAGGTGACACAGCTGAACAGGGCTGTCTTCAGGGTGGCCATCATGGCTGGCGTCGGCGCCCTTCTCCTCGTCGCCACGATGGTCGGAGCGCGCACCGTTCTTGCGAGCGGTCCCGCTCCGCAGATCACCTGCGATCAGGAGCTCGTTGAGTACGGGCAGACGGTCCATTGCGAAGCAACCGGTGCCGGCGTGGCCGGTCTTGCGTGGCCCGACGGCACGATTGGAGCCCATGACCAGACGGTTGGCCACGCGCCGCAAACGGTCGGCGACGTCAGCGTCCATGCGATCGATGGCGATGGAAGCGTGCTGGCATCGGTTGCGCTGTTCATCGCCCCCGACGTGGACCTGGAATGCGACGTCGGCGACGAGAAGATCGTCTACAAGATCGAAGCGACCGATCTGCGATCCGAGGGTTGGGACTACGTCTTCCTTGACAGCGACGGCGCCGAGGTTCGCCCCGGAGATCCAACCCATCCGAACGGCGGATCCGAGACCGGCCTCGAACGAATCGAGCTCGAGCGAGCGAACAGCACCGGCTTCTGTCAGATCCACAGCAAGGCAGCCGACGACCTGGGCGGCGACTATCAGGTCACACTGGTGTCCCCATGGGAAGGCACCGTCAGCCACCCGGTTCGGATCATCGGACCTGCGTCTCGCACGCGTTGGGCCGGCACCCAGCCGGCCGAGCTGAGCGGTACCGTCACCGTCGGCGGGGTGAGTGCCAGCGAACGCCAAGGCGTCTACATGAGCGGCTGCGCTTGAACGGCGTGATCTGAACCCGGTCGGGTTCATTCGAGAAGGCGTCGACGCCTGACACCCGCCGTTGTCACCGCGCCTGCCCGAGACCTACTGTCACGCTACGAGGTGTCAGCGGCTGGCACTTCCACACATGACGAGGTGGGAACGTGCGACGTAGCGCAGTGGTGGTTGTTTTGGCATTGATGTGCGGACTGTTGGCCGCCATCAGCTCGCCTGCGGGTGCGCAGGCGCCGCCCACCTGCGATGGACTCACCGCCACGATCTGGGGCGACGACGGGAACAACCGCATCATCGGAACCTCGGGTCGCGACGTCATTCATGGCCTTGGTGGCCGCGATCGGATCTTTGGTGGCGGTGGCCGCGACGTCATCTGTGGCGGCGACGGGGCCGACCTCATCCGTGGCGAGAAGGGCGCCGACACCCTCTTCGGAAACGACGGCAAGGACCGCATCGTTGGCGGGCAAGGCATTGACTACATCGAGGGTGGACGAGGCAACGATCGGATCAACGGCGGTTTCGCAGACGACGTCATTGTCTCCGGCGCCGGCGACGACTTCGTTCAGGGTTTCGACGGCTTCGACTACTGCGACTTCGATCGCAACGACACCTACCTGACCTGCGAAGACGGCGACGTCGTCGGGCTTTCCGGATTCGGCAGCAGGACATTCGCCGTGGACGTGCCCATCGACTTCGCCTTCCACACCTACCAAGACGGCGGTGAGACCATCCCCTCATTCGTGCTCGACCTCTACGTGGGCACGGCTGATGAGACGTCGAAGATCATGATCGTCGAAGCCCTCGACGCCAACGACGAATCACTGTGGTTCGGTGCCTACGACGCATTCAACGTGTCCGAGGTCGCCACCGTCGGCGGCATTCCGGCCACGGTCAAGGTCACCGGGCTCGACGCGAACGATTTCTTCGATGTCACGTTCCGCACACACAGCAACATCCCGCGGTTCAACTCCGATGCGAGCGTGTTTGGCATCGGAAGCGGAATCTTCAAGTGGAAGGACCCCACACCAGCCAACGCAACTGGCGAGTTCATCCTCGGTCCGGAGTTCGAGGGCACCACGGTGGAGAGCTTCGTCATTGGCTTCGGGCCCGGTCAGCCCCCGACCCTCGAAGTCGACGTCACTGGCGTCACCGACTTCACCTTCTTCGACGGACCCGCAACTGCCGGTCAGACCGTCTACTTCGTCAACGCATTCGAAGCTGCCTGGGACATCACCGTCGTCCCGTAGGAGGACTCGACGTCAGTGCCGCGACTGGGCAAGTTCCAGTTCTCTAGCATCAACCCGACGACGGAGGAGCTCAAGCACACGCTCGAGCTCGTCCTTGTCACGCTTCGATGACAGGCGCCGCGCCCGAAATTGTCGTTCAAGACTCGCCAGTTCCAGAATGCCGCCGCGCCGCACGGATACATGTTGGGTGTTCATCACTACGAAGGTACGAACCTGCACACGCTCGGGACAGAGGAAAACAGCCCAATTGGTCAGAACAACTCGGCGTCCTCGTCGATGTCGTCGGGGACCATGCCGTCGCCGGTGACCGGCACGTCAGGCGGCTCCGTTCCGCCCGCAACATGCCATGCTTCGGTCAACCAGCCGAGGATCTCGTCGTCAATGATGTCGGCGTCGCCCAGGTTGATCACGTGGAAGAACTTGCCGTTGTTGTAGTCGACGACCTTCCTCGACAAGCGGCCGCTCTCCAACCTTCGGCGCAGCGAGAATCCGAGCGCCGTCCATTTCGTCTTCGCCCGAAGCTCGCACAACATTGGCCCGTTCTTGAAGAGCACGCCGATGGCGATCGGGTCGATGATGACTGGGCCAAGGCTCGTCAGGTGCGCAGCCACGACGTCGAAGATGGGTCGTTCCCAGGGCTTGGCGTTGGCGAAGTACTCCTCGACCGACAGGCCGGGGTTGCACATGTGCCCCTGATTCGTGCGGCCGAACTGACGCTCGCACAGCGGGCAGGTCCATGGCTCCATGTCCGCAACGTTAGGTCTGGCGGTGCAAGCACGTACAGTCGGTGCCATGAGCGCAAAGATCATTGATTGGGGAGCAGAAGAGCTACAGCTGACCGAAACCGTCAGCGTGCTTCTTGGTGCGGAACGCGGGGTCTATCCGAGCGGAAACTCGGTCCTCGTGAAGGGGTCCGAGGAGTCACTGCTCATCGACCCATCGGTGAGCGTGGTCGCCAAGGGCGGTGCGCCCGTTGCCGTCGACGCGGTGGTGAATTCGCACTCGCACGAAGACCACCTTGCGGGCAACGGGCTGTTCTCTGACGCACGTGTGCACGCCCATCACGACGATCTTCCCGGCGTGCACAACCTCGACGACCTCTTGGCCGTTTTCGGTTTCCCGCCGCACATCGCCGAGGTCCAGCGAGTCCAGTTTCTTGAAGAGTTCCACTACACGCCCCGACCCGACGCCACCGGTTTCGGCGACGGCCATGTCTTCGACCTTGGCGGCATCAACGTCGAAGCCATGCACCTTCCCGGCCACACGCTCGGCCACAGCGGCTTCCACATCGACGGCGGCGTCTTCTTCCTGTCCGACATCGACCTCAGCGGCTTCGGCCCGTACTACGGCGACGTCTGGTCCGACCTCGAACAGTTCGAAGAAAGCCTGATCAAGGTGCGAGACGTCGAAGCCGACTGGTACGTCACCTTCCACCAAAAGGGTGTCATCGAGGGCCGCGAGACCTTCCTGGAAATGCTCGACAAGTTCCACGGCGTCATTGCCCGTCGCCACGGTGAAATGCTCGACTTCCTGGCCGAGCCCCGCACAATGGACGAGCTCGTCGAGCACCGATTCGTCTACCGGCCCACGGTCGATCTGCCACTTGTCGACACGGTCGAACGTCGAACCGCCGAGCTGCACCTCGCGCGAATGTTGCATCGCTCCGAAGCAGAAGAAGTCGCGCCCGGCACCTACCGACGAATCTGAACTCAAGTCGAGGGTCCCGATCTTCCGACCGTGCGTTTGGAATACTTTCCGCGTACACCTGATGAAGGAGTCCAGAGATGGGCAAGCTAGATGATGCGGTCGAAGCTGCGAAGGCGCAGTGCAAGGCCCAGAAGATCCCCGTGAACGAAGAGCTTCTGAGGGCGGTGTGCAAATCACTTGGACCTTCGCTCTACAAGGCCGACGCTTCCAAGGTCGCCGCCAGCCAGAAGTCCGAGCTCGAAACGATCAAGAAGAGCTTTCTGATCAAGAAGCTCGGCCTCGAAGACGGACCGAAGCTCGACAAGGCCATCCAAAAGGCCATCGACAAGATTGGTCGGTCCAACCGCAACAAGCTGCGGTCGGTCTTCTACTACATCCTCGTACGTGACCTGAAGCAGGAATCACAGTACGTCTGAGCTCCAACTAGAGCTCACCCAGAATCTGATCGAGTTGCTCCACAACGTCGGTTGCGTTCGCCGTGTCGAATGGCATGGGCGGACGAATCTTGACCACGTTGTGGAGCGGCCCGTCGGTTCCCAGCAACACCCCACGCTCAGCCATTCGTGACGCCACATACGACGCTTCGATGTCGGCTGGCTCGAGCGTTTCACGATCACGAACAAGCTCCACCCCCAGGAAGAGCCCGGCGCCGCGAACGTCGCCGATGAGTTCATGCCGGGTGGCGAGCTCCCGGAGATCTGCCATGAGCTGATCGCCGACCGAAGCCGCATGCTCGGTCAGGCCCTCCTGCTCCACGACATCGAGTACGGCAAGACCAACGGCACACGCAACGGTGTTGCCGCCGAATGTGGCGAAGAACTCCATGCCCGTATCGAACGCGTCGGCGATCTCCCGTGTGGTCACCACGGCCGCGAGCGGGTGGCCGTTCCCCATGGGCTTTCCAAAGATCACGATGTCCGGTACGACGTCTTGCGCCTCGAACGCAGTGAATGCGCCCGTGCGTCCAAAGCCGGTCTGCACCTCGTCGGCGATGCACAGGCCGCCGGCTGCCCGAACGTGCCCGTAGACCTCCTTCAGGTAGCCGTCAGGAAGAATGATCTGCCCGCCCACAGAGGGCGCAGTTTCTGCGATGAAGCCTCCGACCTGGCGGCCCGTGCCAAGCAGGTTGTGCACGGCGTCGGCCACGCCGTCGGCGTAGCGATGCGCGGCGTCGGGTCCACGATGCTCGCCCCGGTACACGTCGGCAACAGGGACGGTGTGCACCCAGTCCGGAGCACCTTCGCCTCCGGGGCCGTCGTGCTTGTACGGGCTGATGTCGATGAGGGTGGTGGTGTGCCCGTGGTAGGCGCCGCTGTTCACGATGAGGTCGCGGGCACCGGTGACGGCGCGCTGGAGACGCAATGCGAGCTCGTTCGCTTCGCTCGCTGAGCTCACGAACCAGCAGACATCGAGGCCGTCAGGCAGCTGGTCGGTCAGTCGCCGTGCGTAGTCGGTGCGGAGATCGTGCAGGTACCGGGTGTTCGTGTTCAGCACCCGAAGCTGGTTCACTGCGGCTTCGGTGACCGCCGGGTGGCTGTGCCCCACATGCGGCACGTTGTTGTAGGCATCGAGGAAGCGGCGGCCCCGTTCGTCGAACAGGTACTGCATCCAGCCTCGCTCCATCCGAAGCGGGCGGTCGTAGCTCAGGCTCAGGGTGGAACCCAGCAGTTGCTGTCGGTCGGCGAGTGTTTCCTCGTGGAGACGTGGTTGCGGGACGACGCCGTCGGGTACTCCGCCGATGTCCGATGGGTCAAGGCACAACGATGTCCAGACCGCTCGCTGCGACTCGAAGCCGACGCCAGCGAACTCGTCGGTGTTGTCGAGCAGGTCGGTGATCACCATGAGGTGCAGGTGCGGCGACCACCCGCCGTTCTCGTGCGGCGCCCCAAGGGTCGCAATCTGGTCGCCGGCCGAGACCTGCTGGCCAACCTCCACCATGTCGACTGATGCAGCCGACAGATGCCCGTACAGCGTGTGGAACCCCACGCCATCGGGGGTCTCGTGTCGAACCAGAATCACGTGTCCGTAGTCCTGCTCACCCGGACTCACCCGAACGGAATGGACGACGCCGGGAAGCGGACAATGCACCGGCGTGCCTGCAGGAGCGAAGAGGTCGAGTCCGGTGTGAATGGTGCGCCACTCGCTGGCGAAGTCGTCGCTGGCCCGGAACATCTCATGGGAGTAGATGAGCCGAGCCTCGTCGAAGGCGCCGATGCCATAGGTGGCGCCGGCGTCGGCCATCAACTGTTCGCAGCCCTGAGGTGACACCGTGCCGGGTTCGGGGTTCCACGCCCGGTCCCAAGGGAGCTGAGCGGAACCGACACTCATGTCGACGTGCACGCAGTTGTCGACGGTGAGTGCGGCATCGAGGATGGGTGGGGGATCGGTGATGGCGGCCAGATGCTCCCGAACCCGATCAGCGCCCCGCACCGGTTCCAGATCGCACGCCGATCGCATGGCAGCCCGCGCGTAGCCGACCGCATGGTCCAACATCTTCGGCCAGGTCCGTTGAATAGGGCCCTGGCTGACCGCAAGGTACGGATCGTCAGGTCGTGCCGCCCGCTGGACTTCGGCAAGCGTGGCACTGGTGGCGATTCGCATGAGCGCCATGGGCCACACGAGGTCGATCTCGGTCTCGGTCAGCGGATGCCGCTCGTGGTACCCGGCGACCACCTGTTGCACAGCCACCAGCGGATCGAGTGCATCGAGTGCCGCGTACGCAGCTGCGATCGCCACGTTGGCCACGGTGACGCTGTGCACCATGTCGCCGAAGTCGATCAGGCCGGTGACGTCGGCTCCCTGGGTGACGACGTTGTGGTCGTTGGCGTCGGAGTGGATCACGCTGCGTCGAAGGTTGGGCAGCTCCGGGGCGACATGCTCGTCCCAGATCGCCCGGACACGTTCAACTCGGGCCCGAACGTCGGGGTCGCCGACACGTTCGATGTTGGCATCGACCTCACGGGCGGCGTGCTGCAGATCCCAATGAAAATCGCGGTGCGCACCGGGGTGGTCGAAGTTGGCGAGTGACGCGTCGAGTTCGCCAAGGCCCTGCCCGAGGCTGTGGAGGAGCTCGGTCGCCCGGTATCGAACATCGGCCAAGGGCGTTCCGGCGAGCCACGTGAGCAACATGGTGGGGTGTTCAGCTTCGTCGTCTCCGGAGACAAGACACATTCCCTCGCCGGTCCGAGTGGGGACCAGCTCCGGGGTGAGCGGCTGGTCGGAAGTGTGCAGCCACACCTGCTGTTGGGCTGCCAGAAACTCCCGGTCCTCGGCGGCGTTGGCGACCTTCAGTACGAACGACGGGTGGCCGTCGACGTCGACACGAAAGTTCTGATCCCGCTCGCTGGGCAGCGGAACCAGGCGCCCGTCGATGCCCCAGTTCGCTGAGAGCACATCGGTTGCCGCCGTCTCGGTCAGATTGGGCGTCGACGAGAGAAGCTCCACTTTCGCACCTTAGGGGCTTAGCCGATAGGGAAGCGACAGTATCGGCACGCCCCTTCGATTTACCCCGCTCACGGCACTTCGTGCAGGCCGCTCGGGCCTATCCGCGCGGCTCCTTAACGGAGCGGACTTCACCAATCCTCACGAGGAGTTTCCCCAATGTTGAGGCGACGCTAAACCCAGCCTCATCCCGGTCCGATCACTCTGTGGCATGACGGCAACAGCTCACACCCATCACCAGACCGGCGTCGCGCTCGCGCCCTCGAGTCTGCGGATCGGCACTCGGGCGCCAGCACGCGAATCGAGCCGTCAACGATTCGTCTCCTGGCTGCGCGATGCCCGCGGCCACGGGGTGTGGATTCTCATCTGGAGCATGGTCAGCTGGGTCGGTACGGCCTGGTCCCCAATGCTGTTGGAACGACCGGTCCTCCTGATGGCGCTCGCACCTCGGGCAACCTTCGTTGTGCTGGCTGCACCCCACATGAACTTCGTCACGTTCGTACTGCTGGGCACGGTTCGGTTGAGTCTCACCGATTGGAACTGGTACCTGGTGGGTCGCAAGTTCCCGGAGCGGGGCGCCGCCAAGGCCACCGCGTCGACCGCGTCAAGTGGCCGCGTTTGGGTCCGTTGGATGCTTCGCTTCACGAACCGCATGTGCACCTGGCTCGCCGGACGTCCCATCGTTGCGGCAGCAGTGTTGTTCATTCGCCCGAACGGAAAGTACCTCGGTGTCGCCGGCGCCTACGGCGTCGGTCCCTGGGTCGCCGGCCTCAGCTCGGTCTCGGGCACGATGTTGTACCTGGCTGCCGTGCACCAGGGTGCTGGCTTCCTCCTGGGCTGAAGCCGAGCGTGGTTGGGTTCTCCGCAGCGTTCCTCACGCCGTACAATCCGTAACGCTCTTCCACCGAATCAGGAGTCGCCGTGGACACCTCGCTGACGATCGACATCAACCGTCTCTCTGCCCGGCTCGCCGAGCTCGCAGCCATCGGTGAGATCGAAGGAACCGAAGGGTGCGCTCGTCTTGCGCTCACCGACGAGGACAAGGCCGGCCGCGATCTGGTCGTCACGTGGATGCACGACCTCGGTCTCGATGTCATCGTCGATGGCATCGGCAACGTCGTCGCCACCATGGCTGGCCAGACCGACGGGCCAGCCGTCATGTGTGGCTCGCACATCGATACCGTGCGGACCGGTGGCCGCTACGACGGCAATCTTGGAGTGCTCGCCGGGCTCGAGGTCATCGAGACCCTGCAAGCCGCGGGCATCACACCGGCCCGACCCATCAGCGTGGCGTTCTTCACCGACGAAGAAGGCGCCAGGTTCCCACCCGACATGCTTGGCAGCCTGGTCTACGTCGGAGGAATGGCGCTGGAGGAAGCCCTGGACATCGAGGGCATCGACGGCGCCATCGTGGGTGCCGAGCTCGAACGCATCGGCTACAACGGCACCGCTCCACTGCCGGGAGCCGTCCCACATTCATTCGTGGAACTACATGTCGAACAGGGTCCCGTCCTGGAACGGGAAGGCATCACGGTTGGTGCCGTGGAGGGCGTGCAGGGCATCAGCTGGACCGAGGTCGAGGTGACCGGCCAGTCGAACCACGCCGGCACCACCCCCATGTCCATGCGTCGCGACCCTGGGTATGTGGCCGCAGCGTGTGTGGCGTTCGTGCGAGAACTGGCCGACGAGCTCGGGCATCCGCAGGTCGGCACCGTGGGCCGCATCGAGTTCCGACCGAACCTGGTCAATGTGGTTCCCGCGTCGGCCAGCTTCACGGTCGACATTCGGAACACCGACGAAGCCGTGCTGCAGGAGGCCGAGCGGCGATTCAACGAATTCCTCGAGGCAACTGCGGCCGCGGAAAACTGCACGGTCGAAACCCGGGTGCTCGCCCGATTCGAACCGGTGATCTTCGACCCCGACGTGGTCGACATGGTCGAGGCAACCGCCGCCAAACTCGGCCACAGCGTCAAGCGCATGCCGTCGGGCGCCGGCCACGATGCACAGATGATGGCGAGGGTGTGCCCAACCGCAATGGTGTTCACCCCGAGCCGCGATGGCATCAGCCACAACCCGGCCGAGTACACGTCTCCCTCCGATCTCGAGGCCGGCGCCAACGTGATGCTCCACACCATGGTGAAGCTGGCCAACGGATGACCGAAGCCGGGTCGGCCGTCGGGCCGTTCCGCGCGATCGAGCTGCCCTTCGATGTCGTGTGCGACGACCACGAGCTGGCAGCGCTCGTCGGCCAAACATTTCGGCATTGCGCAGAGACGGTTGTTCCGGTCGCCCGACTGGCGGTCTCGGTGGCCGACGATCAGGTGCAACTCCGCTTCGACGACGACCATCGGACCTGTGCCCCATCTGCCGCGCTGCAGACGGTCGTCTCGATGGTGAACTTCCATGCGTCGCAGCGCCGTCGCGTGGACCTGCCGCTGCTCCATGCCGGAGCGGTGGCGGATGAGCGAGGATGGGCAATCTTGATGCCCGGAAGATCCGGGTCGGGCAAGAGCACGCTTGTTGCGACGCTGCTCACCACCGGGAACCACGACTATCTGGCCGACGAGTTGGTCGCTGTCATCTCTGCAGCCGAGGTTGCCGGCTACCCGAAGGCGCTCACGCTCAAGGCGGGCAGCTGGGACGGCATCACCATCGACCGCCCCGATCGAACGGCCGGAGCCGCCTTCCGCAACACGGTCGACTACGTGGACCCGACGGTGTTCGGCGATTGCGCCGTGCAGCCACAGGCGGCTGCCGGGTTCGTCGTCTTCCCAACGTTCGCCAGTGGAGAAGCCACGACGGTCGACGCGCTGTCGCCCGGCCAGGCACTTCTGCAGCTGTGCGAGTCCGCGTACCTTCCGCTGACGGCCCAGGCATTTCACGTTCTGGCTGAGCTCGCCGCCCGCCTTCCGGCGATCGGTGTCCGATACGGCTCCACGCGCGCCATCCATGACGTCATCGACCACGTGTCGGAACTCGCCGTCCCTCAACCATACGACGTCGAGCCGATGCCAATGGAAGACCCCAACATGAGCGGCGTGCAGATCGGCGATGAGTACGTCACGTTCGACACGTCGACCGGAGCGTTGCAGCTCCTCGGATGAACGCTTCGCGTTCACCGAAGCCAATCATGCAACAACGTAGAGTGTCGATTCGACGCCTTTTCTGTCCTGTGTGACACTCGATGATTGGCGTCTACGTTCGAAAGCGACAGAAAGTGGAAATTGTGACCCAGGGTGAGGCTGCCGGAGCAAACGGAGCAAGTCGTCGGCGACTGCTCAAGACCGGCTTGGCCACAACTGGAGCCGCCTACGTGGCTCCACAGATCCTCAAAACCTCAGTCGCTGGTGCAATGACGACGACGCTGTATTCGTTCAGGGTCGATCCAGCCACGGGAACTTGCATCGGGGGAGCGTTTGGGTTCCCGACACCGCCCGCAGGCTCGCCATGCTCCCCGTTTCCGACCGTCCTCGGTAACGCAATCATTGGCGGCACACTGCACTCGGACACCTGCCCTCCATCTGGTTCCTTCTCGGCCGTGGTAGGCCCTGGATCAGTCGCCCTCACTGCGCAGGCCGGAGCGACCTTCACATTCGCGGGCTACCTCGGGGCTGGCTGTGTCTGGACGACCGCTGGAGCAGGGCTACCTCTCGACAATGCAACCGCAAGTGCAGAGATCAGCGCCGACATGAAGGTGGCGAACTTCTTGGATCGAGGCGACTTTCAACCGTCCGACTTCCTCCTCCTCGTGATCTCGGTCACCGGAAGTCCCTGAGGTTCCACGGATGGGCGGGCCTGATGTGATCACCTCATCGGGTTCTGTCGCGGGCGGATTGCAGGCGGAGCTTGAGCTTCGTGACTACCTGCAGATCTTCGGCCGACGAAAGTGGGCGTTCCTTGCCTGCTTCGCACTGGTGATTGCTGCCGCGGTTGCGGCAACGGTCCTGCAGGATGCGAGCTACCGCTCGACGGCCACGGTGTTGGTACGTACACGTGAAACGGCGAGCCTCTTTGCATTGGACGGCGCCCTCGATGTCACCAGGTCGGTTGCCGGTGAGCAGGCATTCCTGAATGGCAACGCCTTTCAAAGCGCTGCCACGGCTGCGAGTCCGCCGGAAACCACGGTCACGATCATCGCCGACGAGGCAAGCGAGGATGCTGGCAACCGGAACTCCATCCTTTTCCGGGCCACCGCGGGCAACGGCCCTGACGCCGCAGCGGCAGCGAACGCATGGGCCCAGACGTATCTCGACCTTCGGCACGAGTTCGAGCTCAGCGAGCTGGCTGGCTCGCTCGCCGCGATCGACACCTCGGTGGCCGGCCTGCTCGAACGACGAGACATTGTGCTTGCGCCCACCACGGCGCTTGACGAAGTGATTGCGTCGTCTACCGATCCAGTCGAGATCGCACGACTCGGAACCGAACGGTTGCTCCTCGTCGAACTGGCCAGGACCGAGCTCGACGCACTCGACCTGCAGATCGCACGTCTACAGGGCACCCGTTCGCAGCTGCAGGTGCAACAGGACCTGCTGAGCGGTCCCACGATCTCGGCACGAATGAACGCAACCGCCGACGTTCCCGCTCGGCCGTTCGAACCGAACGTCGCCCGCAACCTCCTGCTTGGCGGCGTGGCGGGGCTCATTCTGGCCGCCGGCCTCGTCCTTCTTCTGGAGACGCTCGACGGTCGCCTGGCAACCGCCGATGACATCGGCGCTGCAATCCCCGTCGACCACCTGGCATCCATTCCGAAGATCCGCAGCCGCGGCGTGACCCACGGCGTGGACGAGGCCTACCAGCGGGTGTTGTCCGGTTTGAGTCTTGCGGAGATCGGCAACGGACCGCTTCGCCGGGTGTTGGTGACCAGCGCCAACGAGGGCGAGGGAAAGACCACCACGTCATTGCGGCTCGCCTCCCTCTCCGCCTTCGGTGGCACTCGCACGCTGCTCATCGAGGCCGACCTCTACCGCCCGATGGCCACGATCCGGCTCGACATCTCCAACCGGCAGGGCCTGTCCGACTATCTCGAAGGGACGCTGTCGCTCGACGAAGTCATCTTCGGAACGCTCGTCGACGACAACCTCGATGTGATTCCGTCCGGGCACGTGCAGGCTGAGAACGTGATCGATCTGCTGAGGTCGCCGGCAATGGGCGTGCTCATGGAGAAGGTGAGCAGCATGTACGACCGGGTCATCATCGACAGTGCACCGATCCTGTCGGTTGCCGACACCGTCGAGCTCGCCGTCCACTGCGACACCGCGGTCATGGTTGTTGGTGCAGGCAAGACGTCGGCCAAAGAACTCTCGGAAGCACACCGCATCCTGCGGTCCAGCCGAATCGACACGTTGGGCACGGTCCTCGTCGGTGCGAGTACCGAAGGCAACGACGTCTACTCGCACGGGTACGCCACCCGGTGATGTCGACGGCCGCTGTCACCAGCGAGATCACCGGTCGCCTTCTGCCGCAACCGCATCTGCATCGGCGCCTGGCGGACGAGTTGCTCTTGGTGCCCGTCGAGCCCACCGGGCATCTGCCGATTCGGCTGAATGCCACCGGGACCAGAATCTGGGATCAACTTGCGGCTGGGCGAACGATAGAGCAGATCGCCGACGACGGAGACCCCGCCACCGAACGGTCGGTCCGACTCGCGGACGCCACCAACCTCGCCTTTCAACTCGTGAAGCTTGGGTTGCTCCGCATCGATCTGACCGACACCTGGGCTCCAGGCGAATTCTCGCTGAGTGTCGAGAAATCGCCTCTCCGAACTGCGCCCGACATCGAGCCGCGTCATGCGCCGTCCATCGCTGACCTGTGGCTCCTCCTCCAGACGTTCGGTCGGTCCGCAGGTTCCACTGCACCGCTGCGTCTGGCCGACATCGGGCCAGCAGCAGACGTCATCGACGCGGTCGAGGTTGGCGGCGGAATCGGGCAACTTGCGTATGCGATCGACCTTGGATGGGTCGACGCCACCGCACGTGACCGGGACCTCGTGCAGGAACGATGGGCAGCCAACCAGCTGCATTGCCTGCGGGTCGAACAGATGCTGCTGCAGGCGGTGCGCCTCCTTGATGGTGCCGGAGTTCCACATCGCATCCTCAAGGGTGTTGCCGTCGCCCATTTGGATCACGCCGACCCCAGTCTGCGGGAGTTCGGCGACGCCGACATCCTCGTACCCGCCGACCGATACGACGACGCAACCGCCGCCCTTCGATCCGATGGTTCCCCGTTCACGCCGCTGTTCCAGGACATGACGCACCCATTTGCCGTCGACAAAGGCTGCACCTACCTCACCGCCGAACGGCTGATCCTGGACGTGCATCGGCAGGTCACCGTCGGCGGCATGGGCGCGTACGGCGCTGCTCCATACTTCGATACGCCCGAAGCCTTCGAGCTCGGAGGTGCCACGCTGCACGCGGCCCCGAAGCATGCACGCCTGCTACATGCATCGGTTCACTGGTATGCGAGCAAGGCCATCCGGCCCGGAACCTGGCGGGACTTCACCGAGCTCGCAGATGTCTCCACGGCGAAGCTGCAGGAGTTCGCGGCAGCCCTTCGACTCACGGGAGTCATGAGGGCCACTGCGGAGAAGATGGGGTCACAGCTGAGTCTTCCCATCCTGCAAGGCCACGCTGCGCACCTGCAGCCCCGAGCTGTCGAACGCCTTCTGGTCCGTCACGGCCGAGAGCGGCCGTTCGTGCGGGACGTCTTCTGGCGTGAGGCCACCGGTCTGCTGCTCACTCCCGGAGTGCGCAATCGATACCGGTACGCCAAGACCAGGCTGGTTCCCAACGCCGAGTTTCGGGCCGCGTACGGAATCTCGCCAGGCACCTATCTGCGTGTGTTACGCGGCGGTGAACGATGATCGCCCGCACGCTTTACATTTTGTAAAGCAGAACTACGCTGGCTGCATGACGCAGGACGCCCTCAGCTCAAACCATCCCGGGCATGTGCCGCATGGTGCCACGCCACCGCTCACACCCATGTCGTTGGGTCAGCTGCTGCGTCGAATCGACCACGAGTGGGCCACCCGCAACAAGATCTTCGATCTTCCAACGGCGCGATTCTGGAAGCCGGACCCCGACGTCGACCTGGGCTTCGACTTTCTTGGCCGCCGGTGTGCGTCGCCGATCGGACCCGCCGCAGGACCACACAGCCAGCTCGCCGAGAACATCGTGTTGTCGTGGCTCGGCGGCTCTCGCCTCTTCGAGTTGAAGACGATCCAGATCCTGGACGAGCTCGAGATCGCACGCCCATGCATCGACATGCAGACCATCGGGTACAACATCGAGTGGAGCCAGGAACTGCGGATTCCGCAGAGCCTCACCGAGTACGCCAAGGCATCGATGCTGCTCGACATCCTGCGCGACTGGGAGCCCATCCGGGATCACGTTGGTGCAGATCCGGGCCCACACGTCTTCGACATGTCGGTTGGCTATGACCTCGCCGGGATCTCCTCGCCCGAGGTCGCCGGTTTCATCCGCGGCATGCGCGATGCGACCGCCGAGATCGAAGCACTCCGGCCCGACATCCCCGACGAGTTCGCCGCCTACCGCGACCACGACTTCACGACCGCCTTGTCCGACACGCTCACGCTGTCAACGTTCCATGGCTGTCCGCCCGATGAGATCGAGTCGATCACCCGTCACCTCATCGACGAACACGTACTCGATGTCATCGTGAAGCTGAACCCGACCCTCCTGGGCTACGAGACCGTGGCTGGCATCGTGAACGACGAGCTCGGATACACCGACGTCGACGTCAAAGAGGAAGCGTTCGCCGAAGATCTGCAGTTCGAGCGAGGCATCGAGCTGATCGCCGAACTCAACGATTACGCAAAGGAACGCGGTCGCACGTTCGGCATCAAACTCACCAACACGCTGGTGGTGAACAACGCCAAGCAGTGGATGCCCGAAGACACCATGTACCTGAGCGGCCCGCCGTTGCATGTCCTCGCATCGACGCTGCTGTCGAAGTTGTCCGACGCGTTGCCGGGTGTGCTCGACGTTCCCGGTCACGACGGCGAGATCATGGTGAGCTTCAGCGCCGGCGTCACCAAGGAGAACCTCGCCGACACGATCGCGATGGGCGTCAACCCCGCCACGGTCTGTTCCGACCTGCTCAAGCCCGGTGGCTACGGCCGTCTCGCTCCGATGCTGAAAGAGCTGACGAAGCAGGTTCGCGAGTCCGGAGCGAGCACGCTTCCTGAGTGGAAGGCGCAGCGTCAGGCTGCGGCCACGGAGCGAGGGTACGCAACCACGTGCGAGCAACACGTCTCCCACATCAGAGGCGATGGTGTGCAGGACTATCACCTGTCGGGCAACGAGAAGCTTCCGCGAGAGGTCGAACACGATCTGGAGATGTTCGGCTGCGTCGCTTGCAACTTCTGCATCACCGTGTGTCCGAACGACGCGTTCTTCTCCATCCCCACGCCCGACTCCATGAAGGAGTCGATCGGCGAGGGTGCCGGCCGCCAGCAGTACCTGGTCCTGAGCGAGCTCTGCAACGAGTGCGGCAACTGCATGACGTTCTGCCCGGAGAACGGGGACCCGGCGGTGGTGAAGCCACGACTGTACACCGACGCTGCACTCTTCGAGGCCCGCGGCGGGCAGGGGTTCCTGGTGGCAGCCGACGGCGTCACCGGGTCAGACGTCGACGCCGAACAGGTCAATCTCGTTTCGATGCTCCTCAACAGCACCAAGGGAAACCCCCTCCACCCCATGCACTGACCACCCCACGCGGTCACAACCTCACAATGGGGTCAGACCCCGGGAATGGGGTTTGGTGGTTGGTCTGGTTGGCAAGGCTCCTGCAGGTCGCCTACCGGGAAGCGCTCACGGTGTTGCGGCAACGTCGGGCCGTGCCCGTGGATCCGACGATGCTGCCTGAAGCAGCAACCACCGCGTTGGGGTCGGCCGATCAGGCCGTGCTGTCCGACATTGCAGTGGAGATCTCGAGCGCCTTCGCTCAGCTTGGTTCCGACGAGCGCATGGCGGTGGTGCTGCGCGACGTGGAGCAGCTCTCCATGCGTGAAGTAGCCGAGGTGCTCAACGTCAGCTCATCGGCAGCGAAGATGCGAGTGCACCGCGGTCGGCAGTCCCTACGACACATCCTTTCGAAACGAGACATCACCCATGACCTGTGAAGAACTCGCAGCACAGCTCACCACGTTCCTTGAAGGAGAGCTGGACGAAGCAACCGAGGCTGCGGCCCTCGACCACCTGGCTTCGTGTCCGGCGTGTGAGACCGTCCTGATCGAAACGCGAAACGTCGTGGAGCTCAGTCGGGATCACGGTCGCGTACAGCTCACGGAGAAGGACCGGGCCCGGATGCTCTCGGGAGTTCTGGGTGAGGTCGATCGGCCTCGTTCAACCTGAGGTCTGGCTCCACGGGCGTGGCATGAAGTCCTTCTGTGGTTTCCGCACGCATGATGCGACGCGCTCGTGAGCGGTCACAAATTTCGCTGCTCAGTCCAGATCGATGGCGGTGGTTTCGGTGACCTTGCGAATGGCGAAGCTCGAACGGACCTGCGTTACTCCGGGAAGGACGGCGATGTGTTCGCGATGGATGGACTCGTAGTCGGCGACATCGGCGCAGGTGACGTGCACCAGGTAGTCGGCGTTGCCAGCCATCAGGTGGCAGCTCTGCACATGCGGAATCTGCTGCACGGAAGCTTCGAATCGGTCGAGGAGTTCCTCACGTTGGCTCTCGAGCGAGATCTCGACGAAGACGGACACCGCTCGGCCGACGGCATGGCGATTGACGACCGCCGCATAGCCCTCGATCACCCCGGCATCCTCAAGCCGGCGGACGCGACGGTGACACGCCGAAGTCGACAGGCCGACCCGATCGGCGAGCTCGGCGTGCGTGGTTCGTCCATCGGTCTGCAGTTGGCGGAGAATTGAACGATCTGTCTTGTCGAGGTCCATTGTCCGGAAAGGGTATCGCACATCGAGTCAAATATGGAATGAAACCAGCGTGCTATCAGGGTTCGGCCGGAATATTTGCGAACACTGTGCGCGGAGATTCCCGTACGGTTTCCCTATTCGTCACGCGCGACACGCGCCAACGCCCAAAGGGGGGCCTGACATGGATATCGGTGTTCCGAAGGAAATCAAGAACCACGAGCGTCGGGTCGGGCTGACCCCAGCAAGCGTCAGCGAGCTCGCTCGCCGCGGCCACAACGTCCTTGTCGAGACCTCTGCCGGAACCGGGATCGGCGCAAGCGACGCCGACTACCGCTCCGCTGGAGCGTCCATTGCCGACACTGCATCCGACGTATTCGCCGCATCACAGATGATCGTGAAGGTGAAGGAGCCGCAGGCTGTTGAGCGCGCCATGCTGCGCGAAGACCAGACCTTGTTCACGTACCTCCACCTGGCCCCCGACGCCGACCAGACCAAGGACCTCGTCAGCAGCGGCGCCACATGCATCGCCTACGAGACCGTGACCGACGATCAGGGTGGGCTGCCCCTGCTGGCGCCCATGTCCAAGGTTGCTGGACGTATGTCGATTCAGGCGGCCGCCAACTACCTCGAAGCACCCAACGGTGGCGCTGGCCTCCTCATCGGCGGTGTTCCCGGTGTTGCTCCGGCCAAGGTCGTCGTCATCGGTGGCGGAGTCGTTGGCCAGCACGCCGCCGAGATGGCCATTGGTCTCGGCGGACAGGTGACCATCCTGGACCGCAACAACGCCGTCCTCGATCACTGCGATGCACGTTGGGGTGCAGCGGTGTCAACCGTGTACTCCACCGCCTCGGCGCTCGAAGAGCTCGTCACCGATGCCGATGTCGTGATTGGTGCGGTCCTCGTCAAGGGCGATACCGCCCCCAAGCTCGTTTCGGCCGAGATGGTTCGGAACATGCGGGCCGGTTCGGTTCTGGTGGATGTCGCCATCGACCAGGGCGGCGCCTTCGAGACGTCCCACGCCACCACACATCAGGACCCCGTCTACATGGTCGACGATGTCGTGCACTACGCGGTTGCGAACATGCCCGGCGCCGTGCCGAAGACCTCGACCTACGCACTGAACAACGCAACGCTGCCGTTCACTCTTGCGCTCGCCGACATGGGGCCAAAGGCCGCCATGCTCGCACTCCCACACCTTCGCAACGGTCTGAACGTGGCCGCCGGCAAGGTCACCGAACCACACGTTGCCGACGCGCTCGGGTACGACGTGCAGGGTCTCGATGACGCCGTGAGCGGCCTGGCCGCCTAACCGATCACCTCGCGGGGATCGGAGGCCGGTTCAGGCCAGTTTCTGCGACAGGCGATGTTCGAAGCGAGCGTGGATCAGCAGCGCGCCCGCTGCGGCCATTCCCACGAACGACAGGATGTGGAAGCCGGCCATGCTCAAGACGACACCTGATGCCAATGCGCCAGATCCGCTGGCGATGTTGGTTGCGGTGTCGGCCGCTCCCTGCACGACGACTCGATCTGGCTCGTCGACCGATTCGGTGAGCAGCGCACTTCCGGCCACGATCCCAAAGCTCCAGCCGAGCCCGAGCAGGTAGAGGCCGGGAAACATCAGGATGCGAGGTGCCTCTCCGGCGAGGGCGGTGAAGGATGTGGCAACCACAAGCGTGACGCCAGCCAACGCAATCGTCGGGAGCCGTCCGAAACGGTCCGAGATCCAGCCAGCCAGCGGCGCGAACGCAAACATGCCGGCGGTGTGGACTGAAATGACCTGACCGACGACACCCGTGTCGTGGCCATGGGCCTTCATGTGCAGCGGCGTCATGGCCATGACCATCACCATGACGGCCTGGGTGACGACCAGGGTGACCAGCGCGAGTCGGGCGAGAGGATGGCTCCAGGCGATGGCGATCGCTTCGCGAAAGGGAACGGCGTTGCCCTTCCGGGTCGCGGACGGGTCGACGCCTCCGGCCACGACGAGCGGGTCGGGTCGCATGAGGAAGGAGACGAGGGCAGCGCCGAGGATGAACAAGATGACGGCCATGGCAAAGCCGCCACTGTTTTCATTCATGCCAACGCCCTCGCTGATGTCGCCAGCGACGCCGATGAACAGCGGGAACAGCACGGCGCCGAAGGTGGCGGCAAAGATGACGGTGCTGATGTCGCGGCTGCGACGCTCCTCTGAAGCCAGGTCCGCTGCCGCATACCGAGACAGGTTCGACGTGCCGGAGCCGGAGCCGACCAGCACCATGGCCGGCAGGAAGAGCAGCAGGCTGCCCAACTCGATTGCGAGGATGCCGAGGATTGCGCCGAGCACCGCCACGATGAACCCCACCGTGATGCCAGGGTTGCGACCTCGCCGCTTCATGAAGGTGGCGAGCAGAATTGCACTCACTGCTGAACCGATCGTGCTCGCACCAGTCGACAGACCAGCCCACGTATCGGAACCGAGCAGTTCCTTGATTGCGAGCACCGACACGGGGAACATCGATGAGACCGCGCCGCGGCTCAGCAGCGACGCACCCCAGAGGACGCGCAACGTGCGCTTCTGGACAGCGTCACGATTTGGTGCGTCGATGACGGCATCTCTGGGAGTCGACATTGGTGCACCCTAACGGGCATGCATCAACAGGCTTCGGCTCGGGACCTTCAGCCGAGTACCTGGCTCATGGTTGCCAGTCCCATCCGACGCATCGCCGGTGCCCCGTCGGAATGGGCGAGCACGGTGACGGCGAAAGACAGTGCCCAACCGCGGGCCCGGGTCCAGGTGTGGATGTCGACCGTGTGCCCGTCGATGTGCAGTGCCTTGCGGAAGGCGGCTCGGCCCTCGGCGTCGAAGAGCATCCAGGCAACGCCAAGGTCCGTTGCCGGGTCTCCCGAGGTGAGGTCGCCGAAGTCGATGACGGCAGACAGCCGTCCGCCCCGGACGAGCAGGTTGAGTGGGTGCAGGTCGCCGTGGAGCCACAGGTCCTCTCCGCCCCAGACCGGTGCGTCGGAGAGTTCTTCCCACAGCTCGATCACCCGGTCGTGGTCGATCAGTTCGCCACAGTCGGCGGCGTAGGTGCGCATCTTGTCGTCGCGCTCGGCGAGGGGGATGCCCCGAAACGGATTCTCGGGGGCGTCATCGGGAGCTGGCACGTGCAACGCATTGAGGAATGAGGCCAGGTCGTCGACGAGCTTGTCCTGTGCAAGTGCGGGGGAGTGCACCAACGGCACACCCTTCAGCCAGGGGAGCAGACTCCAGGCGAAGGGGTAGCCGAGCGACGGTTTGCCGGCGAACACCGGCACCGGAGTGGTCAGCGGAAGATTCGGCGCAAGTTCGGGCAACCACCGTTGTTCGTTGCGTACAAGCTCGGCAGCCTGCGCTCGACGTGGCAGCCGGAGCACATGGTCGTCGCCGACGCGGTGCATCTCGTTGTCCCAACCCGACTCCTGAAAGGTGATGGGTTCATCGGCGAGCTGCGGAATGAACTCTTTGACGAGCGCGTGCACCAGGTCGGTGCTGATGCGTGTGTCGGCTGGAGGTGTGGAGTTGGTCATGGTGGTCACCGGGGGGGTGTCGAATTTCCATTGTGGGATGCGCGGTGGGTGTGTGTGGGGACCCTTGGTCGGGTGAATTCGCTCATGCAGGTGATGTTTCGGTCGATTGATCTGCATGAGTGAGCCCGCCCTCTCCTCAGCTGAGACTTCGCTGTCCCGACGTTCGATGATGCAACGCGCCCTTGTCGCGGGCGGTGTTGCCTGGACGGCGCCCGTCGTCATGACACTTGCCGAGCCTGTGGCCGCAGCGACCCCGTCGGGACTGTCGAGTTGCCCGACGGTGTACTGCTTCGACACCGGCACGACCGAAGGCTGGTCCATCGACAACACGGCCGGATCGGGTGGGGGACTCTGGGGCGTGTCGAGCGGCCGTTCGGTCAGTCCGTCAAACTCCATGCACTACGGAAACGGCGTGGGTGGCACGTACAACACGGGAGCCGCGAACGGCGGAACCGTGACGAGCCCAGTCTTCACGTTGCCTGCGTCCGGCGCGATGGATCTCGAGATGGACGTGTGGCGCGAGATCGAACTGTGGACCGGCAACGGCAACTGGGATGTCTTCACCATCTCCATGCTGCCAACCGCCGGACCGGCCGCCACCCTGTACCAGGTCTTCCACGACGGCGGCACGAGCGGAGCGTTCCAGCGCCTGACCTTTGATCTGTCCGCCTGGGCCAGTCAGAGCGCACAGATCGCCATCACGTTCGACACCGTCGACAGCGCATACAACGACTTCGAGGGAATCTGGATCGACAACATCTCGATTCCGTGTTCGACGCCGCCCGCCGCTGCCGGAGGTGCCGGCCTACGAGCGTTCACGCCTGGCTACACGCCCGACCTTCCACCGCCGAGCCGGAGCGAGATGCGGCGACGTCGACGTGCGCAGGGCAGCTTCACCGGGTCGGCCAGCACCGACGGTTGATTCCGTAGCGGCGCCTCAACTGCGACGCCGATCGTCCGTAACATGGGGTATGACCCTGTTTCGGTCCCGTTCGTTGCGCCACCTTCTTGTCGTCGTGTTCGCGGCGATGGTCGTGGTCGCTGCATGTGGCGAGGATGTCGCCACCGACGAGAGTGCAGCCTCAGCTGATGACGCAGCCGTCGACGCGTCGACGTCTGACGACGGCACATCGGCCGCCGAGACCACGAGCACGGTGGCGTCCGATGCTTCGACTGAATCCGAGCCAGAGGCTGAACCCGATGGGAGCGAAGCTGCTGGAACCGCTGAGCCAACCCCGGCCGTTTACGACGGCGACTTCAGCACATCCATTCAGCCCATCTTCGAAGAGAAGTGCGCTGTCTGCCACTTCGATGGCGGCCCGGGTGCAAGTCACTGGAACCTGCAATCGGTCGCGGACGTGGTGGACACCCACCTGCTGGTGAGTGACGTGATCACCACCAACTACATGCCGCCGTGGCCAGCTTCTGGCGAGAGTGTGGCCTTCAAGGGCGACCGCAGTCTGCGCCCCGATCAGATTCAGGCGGTCCTCGACTGGGTCGCCGATGGAGCACCCATCGATGTGGAGCCCGATACCTCCATCAGCCCGGCCATTCCTGTGGCTGGGTTGACGAATCCTGACCTTGTCGTGCTTCCACCTCAGCCGTACATGGGTGACCCGAACGTCACCGACGACTACCGCTGTCAGATCTACGACCTTCAGCTGGACGAAGGTGGCTGGATCACGGGGTTCGACTTCGTGCCCGACGAACCGTCGGTCGTTCACCACGCCATCGGCTATCTCATGAGTCCCGAGTCGATGGAGCGTGCGCAGGCCCGCGACGGCGAAGATGGACGCACCGGCTGGGAGTGCTACGGCGGCTCCGGCGCTGGCGAGAGCGACATGTTCCTGGGTTGGGCGCCTGGGCAGGATGCGACGGAGTACCCCGAAGGCAACGGCCTCTGGGTTCCGCCAGGCGGGTTCGTGGTCGTGCAGATCCACTATCACTACGAGGGCTCAGCGCCCGCGGATGCATCGTCGCTCGAACTCGGGCTCGAGCCCGCCGACGCCGATCTCAAGGACGTGACGCTTTCGGAGTTCCTCGCTCCCGTGGAGATTCCGTGTATGAGCTCTGAGAGCGGCCCATTGTGTGACCGCGATGCTGCGATGGCCGACGCCCTCGAGCGATTCGGCGGCGAAGGTGTCCGCAACGATTCAATCAACCGAATCTGCGGCGTGACGCCAGACGACTTCGCACACCTCACCGACGGTCTCGCCTCGTCGAGCTGTTCCATTCCAGCTGGCTTCATCGATGCCACTGGAGAGATCGTGTCCGTGTTCGGGCACATGCACGAGATCGGTGACTGGTTCCGACTCACCATCAACAAGGGCACCCCCGACGAACTCGTCCTGTTGGACATTCCCGTTTGGGACTTCGACTGGCAGTACAACTACGAGCCTGTCGACAGCATCGTGCTGGGTCCGCAGGACATCATCACGGTCGAGTGTGGCTGGGACCGGTCGCTCCGCAGGTCCGATCTGGAGCCGGCGTACATCCTGTGGGCCGACGGCACCAACGACGAGATGTGTTTCACGACGCTGACGACTCGCCCCGCCTGATCCTCTAGCGTTGCTCGAATGGCCGTCGAGATCGACATCACCCCGCGCCCGGACGGCTGCTATCGAATCGTCGTGTGGACGGTCGGACCGTCGATCGAGCGGAAGTACCCAAAGCTCGAAGCGCTCGACGCCAACGTCGTCATAGCCGCTCGCGCCGGGAATGAAGTTCGGCTGCTGAAAGCGGGCCGGATCGCGCACAGCTCCATGGCGTGGATCGGGCGACATGCCCAACGAGGACTCGGCGTGCTGTCGTTTCCGCCGTCGATCGCCAAGCTCGACGGTGGTCGGTGGGATCAGCGGTTGGAGTGGGTTGCCCCGATTCAGGTGAGCGGTCCGGTCAGCCATCAGGTGCTGGCCGTGTGGGCGCTGAACGACCGCGCGCAGGTGAAGTTCCGGTCGAAGCCCATGGCATCGCAGCCCATGCAGGCCATGACCCTGTACCGACGGTTTCTCGGCGGGCCCACCGTGATCGCGGGCGACTTCAACAACAACCCGGTCTTTCACCGAAACGATCCCAACCATGACATGCTCGAACTGGTAGCGGTGCTGGACGCCGCTGGCTATGTGAGCGCGTACCACGAGTTCACCGGCCTCGAGCACGGTGACCCGCGTGAAGCTCCCACACGCTTCCGGCCCGACCCCGAGTTCGGACGCGTGGGCCATCACACCGACTACTGCTTCGTTCCGAAGGAATGGATTCCGTTCATCAAGAACATGCAGATCGGCACCGAGAGCGAGTGGGCGGGATCGGCGAAGAGTGAGGCGCACGTGCCATTGGTGTTCGACTTCGATGCGTTCGCCATTCGTGATGCATCCGTCGAGATCCGCAAGGTCCACAACCGCAAGCCGCCCGCCTGAGGTGCGGAATGCCGAGCGCCACTCCGGCGGTTCCGCAGACATGGACGCGGACCGGCAACAGCGCAGGCAGCTCGCAATTCTTGCCACCGCGCTCGTCTTTGCGATGTCGCCGTGGTTCTCGACCGCTGCCGTGCTCGGCCAGCTGCGTGATCGCTGGATGTTGTCGAGCGGGGAGTCCAGCTGGCTGACGATTGCCGTGCAGCTGGGCTTTGTGATCGGTGCGGTGTTCTCGTCGGCGGCGGGTCTTGCGGACCGAATCCCGCCCCGTCGCCTTGTGCTGATCGGTGCCAGCCTGGCAGCGCTCGCCAACGCGTCGATCGTGCTGACCGATGGTTTCGGTCTGGCCCTGGTCGGCAGACTCGTCACCGGTGCTGCCCTTGCGGGCGTGTACCCGCCGGCGCTCAAGGCGATGTCCAGCTGGTATCGGGTCGGACGCGGGTATGCACTCGGCGTCATGATCGGTGCACTCACACTGGGGTCGGCGCTACCGCACCTACTGAACGCCATCGGTGGATTGGACTGGCGTCCGCTTCTGCTCATCGTGTCGGGCATCACGGTCGTTGGCGGACTGCTCGCCGACCGGTTGGGTGAAGACGGACCGCACACGGCCAAGCCCGCAGTCTTCGACATCTCCCAGATCGGGACGATCGTCGGGAACCGGGAGTTTCGCCTGGCGAGCCTGGGGTATTTCGGTCACATGTGGGAGCTCTACGCCATGTGGGCGTGGATCGCTGCCTTCTACGGTGACGTGTTCGACTCGGCCCGTCAGGCCAGCCTGGCTGCCTTCGCTGTCATTGGCGTGGGTGCAGCAGGGTCGGTGTACGCCGGCCGCATGAGCGACAAGTGGACCCGGTCCGAAGCGGCGGCGTTGGCCATGCGGTGGTCGGCGTCGGTGGCGTTCGTGATGGGGTTCCTGATCGATGCACCCACCGTGATCGTGGTCGGAGTGGGCCTGGTATGGGGGTTCTGGGTCGTCGCCGACAGCGCACAGTTCTCCACGATCGTGACCGAGGTCGTCGATGCCCGATGGGTCGGGACGGCGCTGACGTTGCAGCTTGCGGTCGGGTTCACCCTGACGGTGTTCACGATCTTTCTTGTGCCGGTTCTCCGTGACACCTGGGGTTGGGGCTGGGCGTTCTTGTTCCTTGCCCCGGGGCCCATGCTCGGGGCGTGGGCCATGCGTGCGTTGCGACTGGGGCCGCGTCGGGTTGTGGTCGCCGAACCCGAGCCAGAGCCCGAGATGTGGTTCAGCCCGTTCTTCTGACGGATGTTGGTTGCGGAGTCAGCTGGCCGGTAGTCGCGAGGCAATCTCGGCTGCCGCTGCGAGTCCCGAGTTGAAGGCGCCTTCCACCTTCGGTCCGGCAAAGGCATCGCCCGCGAGAACCAGCGGCCCGGGTTCCACATGTGCAACGACACACGGCGCCGGGAACGGTACGTACGGCCCGGCATACCGCCACGTCTTCAGCTGCGATTCGACCACCTTGGCGCCGCCGAACCACGGTGATGCAGTTCGCAGAAGGTCGGAGCGAACCTCCTCGGGGTCGTCGTCCCACCGACGAGTGCTCGTGGGGCCGTTCACATGAAAGGTCAATGCGGAAACGTCGCTGATGCCCTTCATGGCGTTGTCGGCGATGAACGTGAAGAGGTCGCGTTCGGTGCGTTGGACACCACCGGGTCGTGGAACGGCCGATGGCCCGTCGAGGACGACGAGCAATGCCATCGTCGGCTTGTAGCTGAGTGCGTCGAGCTGACGGTCCAGTGGCGCATCGACGGTGACACCGCCAATGCGCAGCAGGTCGAGAGTCTGCGGGACCGGCGGCGTCAGAATCACGGCGTCGGTCGGTCGAGTTCGGCCTTCGGTGTCGGTCACGAGCCACTCGTTCGTTCCGGCTCCGACGGATTCGACCCGCACGTCGGTGGTGATCGTGGCGCCGTGGGATCGGGTCCGGTCCGCCAGCCACTTCGCAAGCGCCGTCATACCGGCTGGACACCGGTAGCGGGGGTACCGGTCCCGGGTGCCAAAACCGTGGCACCACACATCGACGATGCCGGCCTCGATGGCGTCATCGGTGAACTCTCGAAACCGCTGTCCTCGGACGGTGAAGAACTGCGCTCCATGGTCCAACGTGGCGCCGGCGATGCGGCGGGTTGCGAGGCGTCCTCCGACACCGAGTCCCTTGTCGAGGACATCAACGGACACACCGGTTTGGGCGAGTTCGTGTGCAGCGATGAGCCCGGAGAGGCCCGCGCCGACGACGGTCACGTGTTCGATCACAAAATTTCCCCCGTGAAACTGTTGGTGATGAAGAACTGGTAGTCCGAGCGCCGCACTCGGGTCTGCCAGAAACGTTCGATGCGCGCCATGCGCTTGATGTTCGGAATGCGCTTGATGACCTCGGCGTACTCACGCTCGGTTTCCTCGATGGTGATGGGCGTGTCGAGGAGCGGGTTGAAGGTGTCGATCGCCGGCTGGACCCACTGGGGGAGATCGATGCGCTTCATCCACAAGGCGGTCAGTGCCAGCACACCTCGGCTGGTCCGGGAAAGGTCACCCTGCTTGCGGACGAAATGCATGGCAGCCGGACGCAGGGGAGCGGGAATGGCCTTCAGGTAGTTGCCAGAGTCCCAGAACGGTCCGCCGCCGGCATCCCAGATGAGCGGTGGCGTCGTGTCGAGGAGGACGACGCGCTCACCATCCCAGGCGAAGTTCGACGGTTGGGCATCGACGGTGAGCGGGACCCGCCGGAGTTCGCTGGGAAGGACGCGCATGCCGGCCGCCTCGAGCGCCTCGTGATAGCGGGCCATGCGGTCCAGATCGGACCCTCGAATGGCTTCGTCTGAAAGATCTGGCGCAACCCACCCGGCCGTGGTCATGCGTACGAACCTACGGGACTCAGAGCGAGCGCAACCAGTGGTGCTCGTTGAACGTGGTGATTGATCGGCGGCCGCTTGCAGATCCTCGGATGCGAGTGACCGAGGTGTAGTGCGCATCGAGGAAGGTGTCGGTTGGGTTCAACCCGAGGATGTGGCACACGTATCGGGAGATGACACCGCCGTGGCACACGGCGGCAGCCGTGTCGCCGGGATGGGATGCGATGATGCCCTCCATGCCCCGGATGACCCGCTCGCCGAACTCTGGCGACGTCATCTTTTGGAACAGTTCGTCGATGTCCTCGGCCGTGTAGTTGGCCTCTTCCCCCGGGATGTAGCTGGGCTCGCCGATGTCGAATTCGGCGATGTCGTCGACGACGGTTGGGGTGAGGCCGTGCAGTTCGGCCAGAGGCGCGGCGGTCTCGACGGCTCGGAGCATGGGACTCACATACAGGTGGTCGATGTTGGTATCGAGCAGATAGCTGGCGGCCGCACTCGCTTGGCGGTGGCCCAGGTCGGTGAGCCCGGGGTCGGCGCCCGTGGGGTCGTGATCGACACGTTCAGGACGGCCATGGCGCACGAGAATCAGATCCATGCGGTTGCAGGGTAACGGCGTGGAGGCGCCTCGGCCGATCCCTACTCCGGCAGTGTTCGGAATCCGGCGAACGAATATGCTCGCGCCATGACACCTGAGGAAGCAGCGACACGAATCGATCCCGTCCTGAACGGCGTTGGCGCCGTTCACTACTTCGACCCCGGAGTGATCGCAAAGGCGAAGGCTGCTGGACTCGACGGCTTTCGCATGTACTTCCTCGGCCGTGGCGGCGTGCTCGGCGATGTCGAATCGGCGGTCGTGGCCTCGGCGTTCGGCTACTTCAACCCGGCACTCGTCAAGAAGATGTGGGACTCGGCTGCCGCACGCATGGCGCCCCGCGACGCCAGCCGCAACTATCTGGACTGGGCTGAGGATGTCGGCCGGGAACGTTTCGCAGGTGTCGAGGGGCTCGACGCATTCAATGACGCCTCTGCCGCATTGATCGAGTCGGCTTCGCTGGCAGCGCTCTCGTTGTTCGCCGGTTACGCAGCGGAAGCCCCGCCCGCAGATGCCGAGGGTGCGGCCATGTTCAACGCGATCGTTCTTCGGGAGCTCCGAGGTTGCGTTCACCTGGTCGCCATCGTCGCCCACGGAATGGACCCGGTTCTCGCCCACGCCATCCGGCGCCCCGAGGATGGGGCGGGTTTCGGTTGGGAAGAACTTCCGTCGGCCACCGACGCCGACCACGAGACCTTGGCATCCATCGACGCCATGACCGACAAACTCATGGCCGACCACTACCGCGCGCTCACCAGCGAGCAGATCGATGCCCTCGCCGCCGGCGCCGACGCCCTTGCAGCCGCACTCGCCTGATCAGCCCCACACATCCTGAAGCTCGGCGGTGATCCGGCGCATCTCGGCTTTGACGTCCTCCGGAGGTGCTCATGGCCGACTTGAGCTCGGGTGTGCTGTCCAGCGCAGGGCCAGCAGATAGAAAGAGCGCCTGCGCCTCGTCGGCCGACAGCCCGGTGAGATCTGTCGACGCTCCACCGATCAGCTGCCACCCGCCACAGCGACCGTGGGTGGAGTACACGGGAACCCCCCCTCATGACGAGCGCCTCGAGGTCACGTCGAGCGGTACGAGTGGAGACTTCCAGTTCTTCTGCGGCCTGTGCCGCCGTGATCCGGCCCTTCTGCTGCAGCAGAAGGAGCAGAGCGATCAGTCGGTCGGCTCTCACGGGGCAGCTGCCGGGTCAGGTCCCGTAGCGGGCGACACCGTCGGCGTGGGCCGCGGTGAAGAGCTCCAATACCTCGCCGGGATTCGCGTGGCGCCCAGTCTGCTTCTTGGAGTAGAGCACCACGTCGTCAACGACGACATCAAAGACACCGCTGCCGCCCGTGTGCAGGGTCAGCGACGAAATGATGTGCTGGTAATTGCTGAGCAGATCGTCGACCGCGCTCACGGCGCGGGATGAATAGTCTCAAGGAACGCAATAGGTGATGCTGATGTGCATGGTTCCAGCATGCCACTCAATCGCCGCCCAGGAGGTCCCGTGGTGTCGAACATGATCGAGACGGCGTTCCCGTGGATGCGGGTGGGGCACCAGACCGACAGCCATGCCCGCACCGGATGCACGGTCGTCCGATTCGATGAGGCTGTGGTTGCGTCCGGAGAAATTCGAGGGAGTGCTCCCGCAACCCGCGAGTTCGGTCTGCTCAACCCAACCCGCACCGTGCAGTCCATCGATGCTCTCGTCCTTTCCGGCGGTTCGGCCTTCGGGCTGGCCGCCGCCGACGGAGTCATGGCGTCGCTGGCAGCGGCCGATGTTGGGTTCGAAACCCGGTTTGGACGGGTCCCAATCGTTGTGGGTCTGTCGCTGTTCGACCTGGGCGTTGGCGATGGTGCTGTACGGCCTGGTCCGGAACAGGGGGCAGTGGCTCTGGAGGATGCATCGACGACGTTCGAGATCGGTGCGGTCGGCGCAGGCACCGGAGCCACCGTCGGCAAGTGGCGCGGCCCAGATGCTGCCAGAGATGCCGGCATTGCCTGGGCCCAGGTCCGCCGCGACGATCTCGTCGTGGGTGCACTCGTCGCCGTCAATGCGGTTGGAGACCTGACGACCGAGCCACAGGGACAAGGCACTGCGGCGGCAATCGCTGACGGTTCCTTCGAATGGCCCGAGGAGGACTCGCCACTTGGCGAGAACACGACCATCGGACTCGTCGTCACGAACGGCAGGTTCTCGAAGGCTCAGTGCCATCTTCTGGCCCAAGCGGGCCACGACGGCATGGCCCGAGCGATCATCCCGGCGCACGGGCCGGCAGATGGTGACGCGCTGGTTGCCGTCGGCCGACCGATCGATGCGGACGCGGGCCTGTCCGATGATGTCGGGACGGCCCGCCTGCTTGCGGCCACCGCAGTTCAACACGCCATTGCTGCAAGCCGGACCTGAGGCCGCTCACCGCCGAAAATCATCCGTAGAATCGAGGTCGTGTTGCGCATCGAAACCTCCTCACCTGAGCAGACCGGACATCTCGGTGCTGTCCTGGCCAACATGGCCGCCCCCGGCGATGTTCTCGTCCTCGTCGGGGATCTGGGTGCCGGCAAGACCGCGTTCTCGAAGGCGTATGGGGCGGCGCTCGGCGTGGCCGAGCCAATGACCAGTCCCACCTTCACGCTCGCTCGTGAATACCAGGGTCGGCTGCCGCTCAATCACCTCGACGTGTACCGGCTGGAACAGATGTCCGAGGTTCTCGACCTCGACCTGCCCGACCTCCTCGACGCCGGCGGGGTCGTGCTCATCGAGTGGGGCGACGCCATCGTGTCCACGCTGCCGGCCGACTTTCTCGAAGTCCGGTTCACCTTCGGCGAGGGCGACGACGATCGTCAGATCGAACTTCGCCCTGTCGGTGAACGTTGGTGCTCCCGCGAGCCCGCCATTGCGGCCGGACTGGAACTCGACGTCACCAGTGGAGACGAACCGTGCTGATCCTGGGAATTGAAACAGCCGGAACGCAGGTTGGTGTCGCCATTGGTGGCCACGAGGGTGTGCTCGCCTCGGCGCACTCGGCACGCGATCGCCGTCACGCCGAATCGCTCACCCCACAAATTCAGTTCGTCGCCAAGCAGGCCCGAGTCGAGCTCTCCGAGATCTCCGTGGTCGCGGTCGATGTCGGACCCGGCCTCTTCACCGGCCTTCGGGTGGGACTCGCATCAGCCATGGCCATTGCGCACGCGCTCGGTGTGCCCATGATCGGTGTCTCCAGCCTGGACATGCTGGCCTTCGCAGCCCGACACTCCTCCCGGCGAATCGTCACCTGTCTCGATGCTCGTCGAGGCGAGGTCTTCACCGCCTCCTACCGCGCCGTTCCGGGCGGGGTCCAGCGCATCACCGAACCCACGGTCGCCGTTCCATCGGAACTGTGCGGTGAGCTCGTGGCCGTGAAGGAAGACGTGTTGTTGGTCGGCGACGGAGCCATCCGCCACGAGGGCGACTTCAAGGGTCTCAAGCACGTGGAGTTCGCCGGACAGGATCTGGCGTATCCGTCGGCCCGTTCGCTGGTCGACATCGCCCACCACCGCGCATTGCGCGAAGAGTTTGTCCAGGCCAGCGAGCTCGAGCCCATGTACCTGCGTCTTCCTGATGCCGAAATCAACTGGAAGACCCGAGCCGATGACTGACGTCGACGCCCGACCGGGCACCGGCCAGCAGCAGCTGGTGATACGACGCGCCGAGCCGCGTGATGTGCACGACATCATGGCCATCGACCGTCACGCCTATCCCACGCCGTGGTCCCGCAAAATGACCATCGACCAGGTCACGGGCTCCAACCGAACGCATCTCGTCCTCGAACGAAGCCACCGACCCCTCGGCCATGCGGGCGTCCTGTTCATGGCCGACGAAGCGCACGTCAGCACCATCGCGCTCGCCGCCGAGGCGCAGGGCCAGGGCTTTGGCCACGACCTCATGCTGGCGCTCATCCGAGCGTCGCAGGGTGCGGGCTGTCGGGCGCTCACGCTCGAGGTTCGGTCAACCAACACCGACGCACTCACCCTCTACCGTCGCTTCGGTCTGGCCCCGGCAGGAATCCGTCGGGGCTACTACGGAGACAACGGTGAGGACGCGCTGGTGCTGTGGAGCCCCGAGTTCGCCGGCGAGTACCTGGAACGCATCAACACCATGCACTTCGTGCACGACCTGGAGACACCATGGGCCTGATCCTTGCCATCGAAACCTCATGCGACGAAACCGCTGCGTCCGTCGTCGAATCCGGCACCAACGTCCTCTCGTCGGTGGTGTCCAGCCAGATCGACATCCACGCTCGCTATGGCGGTGTGGTACCCGAGGTTGCCAGCCGGGCGCACGTCGAAATGCTCACACCGGTCATTGCGCAAGCGATGATCGAAGCGGGTGTGGAACCGCCCGAACTCACCGCGGTTGCCGCAACCGTCGGGCCTGGCCTGATCGGCTCGCTGCTCATTGGAGTGAGCGCGGCAAAGTCGCTCGCCCTCGTGTGGGACAAGCCGTTCGTGCCGGTCAATCACCTCGAAGGGCACCTGTACGCCGCGTCGCTCGAAGAGCCAGAAATCCCCATGCCGCTCGTCACCCTGCTGGTGTCTGGTGGACACACGATGCTCGTGCTCATGGAAGGCCACGGCCAGTACCGCCTCCTTGGTGAAACGCTCGACGATGCCGCCGGCGAAGCGTTCGACAAGGTCGCCCGCTACCTCGGCCTCGGCTACCCGGGTGGACCCATCATCGATCAGCTCGCCGAGTCCGGCGACCCCACCGCCATCGCGTTCCCCCGAGCCATGAAGAACGACGGGTACAACTTCTCCTTCAGCGGCTTGAAGACCTCGGTCGTCAATCATGTTCGCAAGAACCCCGACTCCACCGACGCCGACGTGGCGGCGTCGTTCCAGGAGGCCGTGGTCGACGTGCTCGTCACCAAGGCTCGCCGAGCGGTCCACGAGTTCGGTGCTGCTGGCTTGTGTATCGGCGGCGGTGTCGCCGCCAACTCGGGTCTGCGTGAGCGTGTCCTCGACGTCTGTGTGGAGGATGGCCTCCAGGCGTTCGTGCCGAGTCGTTCGATGTGCACCGACAACGCCGCAATGATCGCCGCCGCAGGCTGGTGGCGCTGGCTGTCCGACGGCCCCGCCGAACTCGACCACGGCGCCAACTCCAGCCTCCGCCTCCCCGTCCTCTAACGGAATCTGTGGACCCTGGTGGTCGCCATGCGACCACCAGCGACCACAGATCGGGTCAGACGATCCAGCGACCGCGGCCGCGGGCGAACAGCATGGCGAAATAGGCCAGGCTCGTTGCCGCTGCAGCCACATAGGTGAGCGCCGCCGCACGCAGAACGGCCTCGACACCGTCGCGCTGCGCTGGGTCCGACAGGCCCAGCCGCTCCAGGCTGTCGAGCGCCCGCCGGCTGGCGTTGAACTCGACCGGCAACGTCGCAATCTGGAAGATGGTCATACCGGCCAGAAGGATGGCGCCGACCTTGAGGATGCCGTCGCTTCCGGTGACCAGACCAGCCAGAACCACCATGGGACCAAACCGAGACCCGAGCGCCGCCATCGGAACCAGAAAGCGGCGAAGTCGAAGCCGAAGATCGTTCGAATGGTCCTGCAACGCATGGCCGGCTTCGTGCGCAGACACCGCCATGGCCGCCACGCTGGTTGTGCCCCAGTTCGACTTCGACAGCCGCAGAATGTCCTTCGCCGGGTCGTAGTGATCGGTGAGCTTGCCCCGAACCTGCTGCAGCTTCACCCCTTCCACGCCGTGGTCGTTCAGTATGGCCGCAGCCGTCTGCGCGCCGGTCACCTGGTACTGATTCTCGACCGCGCTCCAGATGCGGTACGTGCGCTTCAACCACCACTTCACGAGGTAGGAACCACCAAAGGCCAACCCCGCCAGGAGATACGCCAAACCAATACTCATGGGCGCGACCCTATGGCTGGACGACGGGCGGCGAAAGCTCGCTGCCTGAATCGCGTACCGTTGGGGTGTGGCGACCAAACGATCAACCACCGTTATCGGGCTGTCCGTCGCGGTGTTCACGATGGTCGCTCTCGGGCTCGGCTGGCTCTGGATGAACCGGTCGAACGTCGACGTCCTGGCGGTCGAATGGGATCAGGCTGGGCAGGTGACCCTGGTGGTTGACTCATGCAATGGTGCGCCGGAGGCGATCCTCACGGAGTTCGTCGACGGCACCTACCGGGTCTCCGTCCAGACGACCCAGTCCTACGACGCCGGCAACGACTGTGCAGACCTCGTCAAGATCGATGTCGACCCCACGCTCGAGTCCTTCACGATCAGCGACATGGTCAGCGGAACGGTCTTCCAGCTGCCGGCCGTGCCGATCGACCCGTCCGACGAGATCGAGATCGACGGCGTCTGGAAAATGACCGAGGTCAACGACGTAGCGGTCGAGGTGGGCATCAACACCGAACAGATCCCCGAACTGGAGATCGATGCGGGCTTCATCGCCGGAAACTTCGGCTGCAACACCGCAGGTGGAGAGACCGTGCGCGACGGAACCGCCATGTTTCCGATGCTGGTGGAAGGAAACGAGGAGCTGTGCACGATCCCTGACGGTGGCGCACAGATGGTGCCGACCGAGCGCGCACTCCTCGACCTCTTTGCGTCCGGTTTCGAGATTGGGCAAACGGGGAACGAGATGGTCTGGACAAACGGCTCCAACACCGTCAGGTTCCAACGCGTCGCCCGCTGACCGTTGCCCCGGATTCGCCGAATTGGCACTCTCGGTGCTCGGTTGCCAATTCTGGCCGCGCTCTCTATCGTTGGCAGTCGTTCGTTGTGAGTGCCAGCACTCCTCGAACGACCATTGCCCATCACATTCCCATCGCCATAGGAGGCGTGAATGAACCTGCAGCCACTCGAGGATCGCATTGTTGTGCGACCGGCAGCTCCCGAACAGACCACCGCAAGCGGCCTCGTCATTCCCGACAGCGCCACCGAGAAGCCCCAGCAGGGCGAGGTCCTCGCAGCCGGTCCCGGCAAGCGCTCCGACCAGACCGGTGAGGTCATCCCCATGGACGTCGGCGTCGGTGACGTCGTTGTCTACTCCAAGTACGGCGGCACCGAGATCTCCTCGGCCGGCGAAGACCTGCTCATCCTCAACGCTCGCGACGTGCTCGCAGTCGTCAAGTAGTAGGAGAACCATCACATGGCAAAAACACTGAAGTTCCACGAAGATGCGCGCCGCGGCCTCGAAGCCGGCGTGAACAAGCTTGCTGACGCCGTCAAGGTGACGCTCGGCCCGAAGGGTCGCAACGTCGTTCTCGACAAGAAGTTCGGCGCACCCACCATCACCAACGATGGTGTGTCCATCGCTCGCGAAATCGAGCTCGAGGACCCGTACGAGAACATGGGCGCTCAGCTGGTGAAAGAGGTCGCCACCAAGACCAACGACGTCGCCGGTGACGGAACCACCACCGCAACCGTGCTCGCACAGGCACTCGTGAAGGAAGGCCTCCGCAACGTTGCTGCAGGCGCCAACCCCATGGGCCTCAAGCGGGGCATCGAGAAGGCTGTCGCTGCAGCCGTCGAAGCCATCGCAGAGCAGGCCGTGCAGGTCGACGACTCCAAGAGCAAGATCGCTCAGGTTGCGTCCATCTCCGCCGCTGACGAGACCGTCGGCAAGATCATCGCCGACGCCATCGACAAGGTCGGCAAGGACGGCGTTGTCACGGTCGAAGAGTCCAACACCTTCGGCATGGACCTCGACTTCGTCGAAGGCATGCAGTTCGACAAGGGCTACCTCTCCCCGTACTTCGTCACCGACGCAGAGCGTCAGGAAGCCGTCCTCGAAGACGCCTACATCCTGTTCAACCAGGGCAAGGTCTCCTCGGTCCAGGATCTCCTTCCTGTCCTCGAGAAGGTCATGCAGGCCGGCAAGCCACTCCTCATCCTCTCCGAGGATGTCGAAGGCGAAGCCCTCGCAACGCTCGTGGTCAACAAGATCCGCGGCACCTTCAACTCGGTCGCCGTCAAGGCTCCGGGCTTCGGCGAGCGCCGCAAGGCAATGCTCACCGACATGGCCATCCTCACCGGTGGACAGGTCATCGCTGAAGAGGTCGGCCTCAAGCTCGACAACGTCACACTCGACATGCTTGGTCAGGCACGCAAGATCGTCATCACCAAGGACAACACCACCATCGTCGAGGGCGCAGGCTCCAGCGATGAGGTGAACGGTCGTGTGGCACAGATCCAGCGCGAGATCGAAGACACCGATTCCGATTGGGACCGCGAGAAGCTGCAGGAACGTCTGGCCAAGCTGGCCGGCGGTGTTGCTCTCGTCCAGGTCGGCGCAGCCACCGAGGTTGAGCTCAAGGAAAAGAAGCACCGCATCGAGGATGCCCTCTCGGCAACTCGTGCAGCAATCGAAGAAGGCGTTGTCGCCGGTGGCGGTACCGCCCTCGTGCGTGCAAAGCCCGCAGTCGAAGCTGTCACTCGCAAGAAGAGCCTGTCCGACGACGAGATCACGGGAGCGAAGATCGTTCTCGCCAGCCTCGATGCTCCGGCCAAGCTCATTGCCGAGAACGCCGGCCTCAATGGCGCCGTGCAGGTCCAGAAGGTCGAAGAAGCCGAAGGCTCGATGGGCCTCAACGCCGCAACCGGCGAGATCGTCGATCTCATCGCTGCTGGCGTCATCGACCCCGCCAAGGTGACCCGCGCCGCAATCCAGAACGCAGCGTCCATCGCTGCGCTTCTCCTCACCACCGAAGCCCTCGTCGTCGACAAGCCAGAGCCTGAAGGCGCTGGCGGCGGCATGCCCGACATGGGCGGCATGGGTGGCATGGGCGGCATGATGTGAGCCGTTCGCTCGGCACGAACCCGAAGGGTTCGCCGCCTCACTCTCTCACCAGGTTTCTCGCCTAGCGGCTCGAAACTTGCCGGTTACGTTGAGGTCGCTCCGAGCGATTGCATTTTGGAAGGGCCCGACGCTTGCGTCGGGCCCTTCTTCCTTTTTCAGGCGTTTGTGAGGTTGAGGGTTTGGGCTTCTACCCAGGGGGTGGGGTGACCGAAGAGGCACGTTTGCGTTCGGGATGTGAAGTACCAAACGTTGCAACGAGCCCTTCACATCGCTGCTGAACGGTCGATGGATGTTGATGGCGGAAATTTGGCGGAACGAGATGGCGGCAGCCCGCTCGCGTGCGGAGGCTGGTCTTGTCGATCGCTTTCTGACGGGAGACACGGCACTGCACGATCTCTTGGGTGATATCGGCTGCGTGCTCTACGTGCACGATGTCGATGAAGACATGACGATTCTCGATGCGATCGGCGCGATCGAACTGGTGAGTGGTTACGAACTCGATGATCTGCTTGGCACATCGATGATCGATCTGGTCGCTGATGAAGCCCTGTCCGATCCGAACAAACGAAACCCGGACACAACCTTCGAAGGCGACGTGCAGCTCCGTCGCCCTGACGGCACGACCGAGTGGGTGCTCGCAACCAGTCGAATCCGTGCAACGACCGAGGGAAACCGGGTCTTTGGGCTGGCGCAGGGCCTCGGCGTTCTCAAGCAGCGAGAGGCAGAACTGGAGCGTCACCTCGAAACCGACAGTCTCACCGGACTGCTCAGCCGGGATGCTCTCCTCGGCCGGGTCAGCCGAGCGCTCGACTCGACGCCGGAATCTGTCGTGCTGGGCATCATCGACCTTCGCGGAACCACACAGGTCAACGGTGCACTCGGCACGAACGTCGGAGACGAACTGCTCCGACAGATCGGACAACGACTGTCCGGTCGGCAGTCCGAACTGGTCCATCTCGCCCGACTCGGCGGTGACGAATTCGGACTGCTCATCCTGGACGTCGATGGGGATGAGGCGGTACAGGCTCTGGCCGAGGGACTCGTCCGAGACATCGGGGCCCGGCTGGAGATCGGAACCGCAGTGCTTGAACCGCAGAGTTCCATCGGGCTCACGCGTGGTGCTCCTGGAATCACCACCTCGGAGCTGCTACGACAAGCTGACAGCGCAACCGAGGAGGCAAAGCGCAGCGGCATGACCCAAATCATGCACACCGCCATCACCGAGAAGATGAGCGAAGACGACCTGGCCGCAATGCAGCGCCTGGCCCAGCACCTCGAGACCGAACTCGTCATGTGGTTCCAGCCGATCGTTGACCTCGCCACGAGCGAGGTCGTCGGCGTGGAGGCTCTCGCTCGCTGGGACCATCCCGAGAAGGGTGTACTTCCACCGTTTGCGTTCCTTGACGCTGTTGCCAAGGGGGGCCTCTCGAGCAGACTCGACCTGTTCGTGATCGAGTCGTCAGCGCGAATTTCGAACGCCACGACGGCGAACGGAGATCCACTACGAATCTCGGTGAACATCACGGCAGAGGGGCTTCGTTCACCGCAGCTCCTCCCAGCCATTCGTCGGCTCCGTTCCAACGGAAGCCTTGCTGCCGGGCAACTCACCATCGAGCTGTCCGAGCGGGACATCGACGACGACCTCAAGCAACTCGCATGGGTTCTCGAGGAACTTCGAGCACTCGGGGTCGGATTGTCACTCGACGACTACGGCACCGGATTCTCGTCGCTCATCAGGCTGCGTGACCTTCCATTCACCCAGGTGAAGATGGACCGTTCCTTCGTCAGCCGAATCACCAATGACCACACCGACTGGTCGATCGTGCGGTCCACGGTCGAGATGGCGGCGCTCCTGGATTTGGAGATGGTGGCCGAAGGGATCGAGGACACCGAGACGGTGGAGTCACTGTCGGAGATGAACTGTCCCCGCGGTCAGGGCTATCTGTTTGCCAAGCCCGCGCCGTTCGAGGAACTCGTGCAGGCTGGTCTTGTGCAACGATCGGGCTCGGACGACCGGTGATCAGCTGAACAAGCTGGCAAACGCCAACCAGGCTCCCCAGACCAGGCCAGGACCCACGAATGCCACCACAACAATGGTGAGCAGAACGAACCACGGGGCCTCGCTCCATTCGTTGCGCACACTGGCGAAGGCGCGCTCACGTCGTTGACCCATTCCTCCATTGTTGCAGGTTTGGGCTTTTCAGCCGGTCACGATCTCGACAAGCACTCCCCAGTGGTCGCTGGCGACAACGCCGTCGATCGGTTCACGGCCGACGAGCGTGGCGCTGGCGGGGTTGCCGGTGGGGGCCGTGCGCGGCCATCGGCTGAGGACGTAGTCGATCCGTCGGTTCGGCCATGTCGAGGCACCGGTGTAGGGGTTGGCGTCGCTCCACGTGATGCCGGTTCCCTGGCCAACCTGCTCCCAAGCGTCGCTCCAGACCGATTCCGGATGGTATGGCGTGGCTCGGCCGGTCAGCCTCCGTATCTCGTCGCTGTCGGGGACGGCGTTGAGGTCGCCCATGAGTAATGTGGGCTGTCCCGCTCCATCGTTGGTTGGGGAGTGATCACACACGAAATCTGAGAGCGCCGTGAGCTGAGCCACCCGCGTTGGGGATTCGGAGAAGCGGTGGGCCAGGTGGGTGGTGTACACGTCGATTGTGGTCGGACCGACGATCTGCGCGAACAACGCGCTCCGATATGCGGGTCCCTCGAGGGCCGGGAGCGTGATTTCCCTTGTGGTGCGGATTGGGTGGCGCGAGAGGATCGCGTTGCCGAACCCGTTGGGGTGACGGTCGGAGGGGCGGGTCCCGGAGAAGGCGTGGTTCCACCCGAGAGTGTCCGCAAGGTGCTCCGCCTGTTCGGGCCAGGTCTCCTGAAGTGCCACCACGTCAACGTCGAGGGAGCGGAGCGTCGCCTCGATGGCAGGCTGGCGCTCTTCCCAATTGCCGAACCGCCACCACAGATTCCATGTCAACACTCGCACCACCGCAGTCTCTCAGGACCATGCGCGCCGCACCCCACCAAACAGGGGTCTGACGCCTGATCAGCGTTCGCAGTTGCGGGCGGTTACTCGTTCGCAGGCGTCGATTCCTGCGCCAGCATCCCCAACGTTTGTGCCGATGCCGCCGTCGAGAAAATCGTCGCCCGACCCACCTGACAGACGGTCGTTTCCACCCATGCCGAACAACGCATCGGCACCCGCGTCGCCGAACATCCGGTCCCGACCTCCATCGCCCCATCCAATATCGGTGCCTCGACCAAGCCGAATCCGGTCGCGGCCCGTCCCGCCGCTCACCAGGTCATTGCCGACGCCCCCTCGAATCCGATCCCGACCCGCCTCTCCCGCCAGAATGTCGGCGCCCTTTCCGCCCCAGATCTGGTCATTGCCGTCGCGTCCGCACACCACGTCATCGCCAGCACCAGCGTCGATCACGTCGTCGCCGAGGGTGCCCAGGATGATGTCGGGCCCATCGGTTGGAACATCTCCCTGCGAGAGGTCGACCGTCACCGCCCAATCGACGCAGTACCAGACGATCTCGCGGGTGTTGAAACTCGTTGACTCGAAGTCGGTTCGATCGCGCGAGTCCGTCATCCAGACCATGACGTCGAACCTGCCGCGCTCACTCCAGCGCCAACCGGCGACGAGACGGGGGTCGAACTCGACCGACCACCGGTCCCCACCCCCATGAATTCTGATCGGCACCGTGAACTGCGTCGGCGGGTCCGGAATTTCTGGATTGACGTACGTGACCTCGATCCAGGCGCTGGCAATCGATGACTCCTCGACAACGCTGCCTGCCATCGTGACGGGGTAGGAGACGTTGTTGGTCCGGGTGGGACGGGTGATGGTGATCTGCGGGGGCGTGTTGTCGACGACGTTGGCGAGGGTGATGGTGCGCTCGAATTCGGCGAGGTTGTCGTAGGTGTCCACGGCGAAGCCGGTGAGGACCAACGTGTCGCCGACAAAGCTCTCGTCCAAGCTTGGATCGAGGGTGATCGTGAAGGACCCGTCGGCGTCCAGATCACTGGTCTCCAGGATCGTTTGTTCGTAGCCAAAGTCCGGGGTGGTGGCGACCAGGAGTGGGATACCCACCTGATTGGTTGTGCCGATTCCCGTTGCATCGGTCACGCGTCCAGAGAGTGTCAGTGGGAGGTCCGCTGGATCGCCGGGAACCGACAGAACAAACTCCGGCGCTTCCTGGTCGACCGGCAGGCCGGTGAGGACGAGATTGCGGGAGTCGTTCCGTCCTTGGGCGGCGTCGAGAAGGATGAAGAGTTCCGATGATGGGAGTGTTGGGAGGGACCAGTTCAGAACAGTCGTGAACGTGCCGTCGCCCGCGATCTCGAGATCCACGTCGGTGAAAACGTTCCCGACGTCCCAACCAAACCACACCTCGGCTGGGTCGATTCCCTCGTCAATTGTCCCGGTCACGGTGAGCGGAAACTGCACCGTCGCACCCTCTGCAGGAGAGGTGATGAACACCGTTGGGCCGTCCTGTGCCCCGGCCGGGCTCGTGATTGCCGCAAGCAGGACACCGGACAAGAGAAGGGCAGTTGCAAGCACCGACTTGGACATCGTTCAAGTGGTAGCGCACATCGAGCGGTGACGGAAGAGGCGTTCTCCCCAGACCGTGTGCACCGGGTGGGTGCCGTACGATCGGGGGATGTCGAGTCGCCGGACGTTTTCCATACCGCAGTGGGTGGAACTGGCTCGTACCGTTCGTGGAACGAAACAGCCGGTCATGGTCGGGCCGACCGAAACCCGCTGGAACACCCTCACCCCCGATGGCACCGGCGCCCTCGCCCTCGAACGCCTGACGGACACCGACGTGGCGGCCGAAGCCTGGGGGCCCGGAGCGGAATGGATGCTCAACCAGGCGCCACGGCTCCTCGGATCCGAGGACGACATCGCCGGCTTCGAACCGCCGTCTGGTCGCATGGGCGACGCGTGGCGTCAGCGCCCCTTCCTGCTCGGCCGAACCGATCGGCTCTGGGATTCGATCATCGGTGGCATCTTCGGTCAGAAGGTCCAGGTGGCAAACGCCGTCAAGGCCCGCCGCATGCTGGGATGGAAATTCGGCGAACCCGGACCCGGACCGTGGGGAGGTCACGTCCTTCCGTCGCCCGAACGTGTCGCCGAGCTCGGCTACTCCGACCTGCACCCCTTTGGTGTCGAACGCAAGCGGGCGGAAATCCTTCTTCGGGTCGCACGGGAAATGCCACGGCTGACCAACCTGACCGACCGAACCCCCGAACAGGTCAGGGCCCGGCTCGAACGCATTCGGGGAATGGGGCCATGGACCAGCGCCATGATCACCGCAACGGCCATGGGCGACGCCGACGCCGTACCGGTGGGCGACTACCACCTGCCCAACACGGTGGCATGGCATCTGGCGGGCGAGGAGCGCGGCGACGATGCCCGCATGCTCGAATTGCTCAAGCCATGGGACGGCCACCGGTGGCGAGTCCTGCTGCTCGCCAAGGGACTTGGTTCGGCCCCGAAGCGCGGGCCAAAACTCTCGCTCACCGGCGACGGTCTCAACATGGAACGCGCAGGTCGCCAGCGACGCCGCTGACGTGAGACCATGGCGGCATGCCCGCCTTCACCACCGTGCTCATCGACGGCAACATCCAGAACGCCGCCACCGCAGCGATCCCCGTCTCCGACATGGGGTTCATCCGGGGATACGGCGTCTTCGAAGTCATCCGCTCATTCAACGGCACATGCTTCCGCATGCAGCCCCACCTGGAACGGCTGGAACGTTCGGCGACCATGCTCGGGATCGATCTACCCGACCACGCCGCAATCGAGAGCTGGGCAGACACCGCAGCGCAGGGCCTCCCCGACGGAGTGATCAGGGTGCTCGTCTCGGCGGGCGACGATCCCTTCGAGGGAACGACTCGGGTCGTGGTCACGGGTGAGCCCGCCGTTCCCCAGCCAGCGTCGCTCACCCTGCACCCGACCGTTGCCCCATGGCATGCCGATGGCGCGGATTGGGAACTGCTGCGAGCCAAGACGTTGTCGTACGCCAACAACTTCGGAGCCATCCGACAGGCGAGGTTGGCTGGGCACACCGACGCCCTTCTGCTCGGTCGAAGCGGCCGAATTCTCGAGGGCCCCACCTTCACCGTTGGCTGGGTGGTGGAAGAGGCCGGCCAGGTCGTGTACGAGACGCCCGCCATGTCGCTCGGCATCCTTGACTCGATCACTCGACAGGTCGCATTCGATGCCGCCGCCGACGCTGGCCTTGAGCTCAGAGAGGTCGAGGTCGGTCTCGATCGTCTGGATGACGCGGTCGAGTTCTTTGCGCTCTCCACCCTGAGGGACGCCATTGGCGCCACGGCGGTGGGCGAGCGGGAGTTCACAGTGGGGCCTGCCACCGAGAAGCTGCGGGCAGCGATGGCCGACCTGACCCGGAGCGAGCTGGCAGGGTCCCGGTAGCCTGAACGCAATGGACGAACGACCGCCTCCCTCTCCCGCGAAGCTGCGCACCCAGTTCAAGGACTGGACCGACGAAACCGAGCTTCCCGGCCGCACCATGAGCTACCTCAAGACGGGGTTTCTCCTCGAGGTCCTCGAAGCGAACTCCGATGTCGACGGCATCGACACCATGCTCGAAGCCTGGGCCACCTGGGAAGCGGGAACCCAGCACCCGTCGGTCGTGCTCGAAATCCTTCGTGACAACGGCATCGACGAGTTCCTGGCAGGTCTGACCGAATCGTGACTCGGCGGGGTGGTCGACAACAGATCCCCACCCCAGAGGCCAGCCGGCCGGGCGAACCGCCGCCCTGGGGCATACCGGCAGCCCGCACCTATTCCGTGGCCGACGTTGCGTCGGCGCTCGACGGCTACTCGCCGGTCGAAATCGTCCGCGGACCGCCGGTCGAACGGCCAGCGAAGCCGGGTCGCCGGAGTGCAGTGATGATTCCGTTGTACGACGGCCCCGACGGCGTCACGACCATCCTCACCCGCAGGCCGCAACACATGCGCAAGCACGCTGGCGAGATCGCCTTCCCCGGCGGCGGCATCGACGATGAGGACGCTTCCGACTGGCATGCAGCGGTTCGCGAAGCCTTCGAAGAGGTCGCCATGCCGGCCGACGTTCCCCGAAAGCTGGGGAAGCTCGACAGCTTCGTCACCGGCGCCAGCTTCTCATTGGTGACCCCCTTCGTGGCGGCCCTGGACACCCTCCCCGAGCTGGTCCCTTCGCCGGACGAGGTGGACCGGATTCTCCACGTTCCGCTCGAGGAGCTCATGAGCCCCGGCGTGTATCGGGGCGAGCTCTGGTCATTCGAAGGTCAGGAACGCGAGATTCATTTCTTCGATCTGGTCGATGAGACCATCTGGGGCGCAACCGCGCTCATGGTGCATCGACTCCTGGAGATCGTCACCGAACATCGTTCGGGGCCGAAGTAGCCGCGCTTGTAGGATCACGAACATGACGTACGACCCACCGATGAGCACCGACGAATTCCGCCAGGCGGGTCACGATCTGATCGATTGGATCGCCGACTATTGGGAGAACGTCGAGGACTACCCGGTGCTCAGCCAGTCGGCGCCCGGGGACCTTCGGGCCGCTCTGCCCAGCGCACCGCCGACAGAGCCCGAATCGTGGTCCGACATCATGGCCGACGTCGACTCGCTCATCATGCCCGGCATCACCCACTGGCAATCGCCGAACTTCTTTGCGTACTTTCCGGCAAATGCCTCGCCCGCATCGGTCCTGGGCGAGCTCATGTCCGCCGGCCTGGGAGTACAGGGGATGCTGTGGGCGACATCGCCAGCCTGCACCGAGCTCGAGACCCACGTGATGGACTGGATGGTGGACCTCTGTGGCCTTCCCGACCGGTTCCGGTCATCCGGCCCCGGCGGCGGAACCATTCAGGACTCGGCGTCGAGTGCGGCCCTGGTGGCAATCCTCTCTGCCCGCGAGCGGGTCGCCGGCCAGTGGCGCATGGACCAGCTGGTTGCCTACACCTCCGAGCACGCGCACTCGTCGGTCGAAAAGGGCATCCGCATCGCTGGTCTGTTTCCCGAACAGCTGCGCAAGATCCCGTCCGACGCCGACCATGCGATGGACCCGGTGAAGCTCCGCGAAGCGATTCTGCAGGACATCATCGAGGATCGTCGGCCATTCTTCGTGCAGGCGACCACCGGCACCACGAGCTCCACCGCCCTCGACCCGGTCGATGCGATCGCCGACGTGTGCAAGGAGTTCGGCGCCTGGCTGCACGTCGATGGCGCGTTTGCCGGATCTGCCGCGGTGGCACCCGAATACCGGTTCGTGAACGATGGCCTCTCCAGGGTGGACAGCTACTGCTTCAACCCGCACAAGTGGCTGCTGACGAACTTTGACTGCTCCATGTTCTATGTCGCCGACCGCGGCCCCATGATCTCGGCGCTCAGCATCGTGCCCGAGTACCTGCGCAACTCGGCCTCGGACGAAGGATCGGTGATCGACTATCGGGACTGGCAGATTCCACTTGGTCGCCGGTTCCGTGCGTTGAAGCTCTGGTTCGTGATCCGAACCCACGGCGCCGACGGCCTTGCGTCGTTCATTCGGAACCATGTGGAGATGGCGCAGGCGTTGGCCTTGCGAATCGACGCGCACCCCAGCTACGAACTGGTTGCTCCGACGCCGCTGTCCCTGGTGACCTTCCGCCACGTGGGTGGCGACGCCGACAATGAACGTGTCCGAGACACCATCAATGCCGACGGCGACGCCTATCTGACCCACACGAAGTTGACCGACCAAACCGTTCTTCGCATTGCGATCGGCTCGGTGCGTACCGAGCAACGACATGTGGACGCCATCTACGACCGGCTGGACTCGCTGGCCTGAATCATCAGCGGAGTAGCGTTTGCACGGGCTTCCAGGCCCACCCGGGTTGCCGCTGGGCGTACGTTCCAGCCGACTCTCGACGAATTCGTTCGACGACTCCCGACGTGCCCTCGGCGCTGCCGCCCACGGCGTGCCGGCCGGCTGACCCACCGCGCTGCTGTGCCCGCATGTCCGGATACCTGGAAGCGAGACGCTGACAGAGATCGGTGTCTTCGAAGTACAGGAAGTACGAATCGTCGAAGCCGTTCACCGACCGCAGCCGTTCGGTGTCGATGGAGAACACCGCACCGCTGACCCAGCGGTCCTGAAGAGGCCATTCGCCCGGTTCGGAGCCGAGCGCATCACGTTGCTTCCGCTCCCACGACCCGCTGAGACGGCTCAAGGCGCGCCGGCGCCGGCTGCCCAACGGAGCGAAGCGACTGCCGAGCCGGAACGCAGTGATCAGCAGAGAGATTGGAGTCCAGTACGGGCTGATCACACTGGTTGAGCGTCCCGCATCGTCGACGAGTGGAATGGTGACAACCTGATGGGGTGCTCCGGTGAGGGCATGCCAGTGCTCCGGCAGCAGGTCGGCATCGGGGTTGCAGAGCACGACTCGCTCGGTCGTCACGTGCGCCAGAGCGTGGTTGACGCCGCCGCCGAATCCCAGGTTCTCGCCCGGGTGGAGATGGGTGACGGGCTCGTGGGTGAGTTGGCTTGGATCGAGCACCGAATCGTTGTGCACGACGATCACGGGAGTGCCGGACGGAATCCACGACATGTCAATCGTGGGCGTCGCAAAGGCGACGTAGAGCACCGTGGCATCCATATCGATGAAATCGGCAGTGGCGGGTGAACGATGAGTCCGATGCGCCCAACCCTCAACGCAGACGGCACCTGTGCCGATCATTCCGACATGCGCCGCGCCGTCGTGATCGAGATCAATGAGATACCACCGCGTCTGCTGCGTTGGTACGCCGAACGCACTCCGAACTCCGCGGTGGCTGAGCTTCTTCGGACCAGCGTGTTGGCGGAGACGGTGCTCAACGAGGAGCCCGAGCGTGGGCTCTACCCATCGCAGAGCTGGGCAACACTCGCCATGGGTGTTCCCCACGACAAACACGGTGTGTACTGGTACGGCGACCCGAAGCCGGCCGACCTGCCGCTGTACTGGCAGGCGATTGCGAAGACACGTCGGGTCGGGGTTTTCGGAACCCTGCATTCGTCGCCGCTGAACGACACGACTGCGGACCTTCCCGGAGCCGTGTTTGCGGTACCCGACGTGTTCGGCGACGACCCGAACGTGCTCCCCACCACCCTCGGGCCGCTGCACCGCTTCAACCTTCGGATGACCCGACAGAACGGACGAGCCGTCGACTCGGCGGCTCCGGTCGCCGACTACATGGACGGACTCCGTGCCCTGCGAGGGAGTGGTATCCGCGTCCGAACCCTTGTCGAGCTCGGCATGCTTGCCGGCCGGGTGGCCGCGGGACGGGCATCGAAGGAGCGGCTGCGAACCGCGCAGTTCCTTCTCCTTGCCGATGCGTTCGAAGCACAACTGGACGCTTCTCGCCCGGACCTTGCGGTCTTCTTCACCAATCACGTGGCGGCGTCGATGCACCGCTATTGGCCGGCCACGTTTCCCGACGACTGGGACGTCACGCCGAACGGTCCGGAATGGGTGGCCCGCCACGAGGCCGAAATCCCGGCTGCGATGGATGCGCTCGACGGCTTTCTTGGCCGAGTGTTGCGCTGGTGCCAGACACACGATCGTTCGCTCGTCCTGGTGTCGTCCATGGGGCAGACCGGTGGCGGCGAAGTGGACCAGGGTGGCGACCGGACGCTGGTGGTCGACGATCCACGTACGTTCGCTTCGGCCCTCGGCGTTGCCGAGAGCGTGGAGCTGAAGGCCTCGATGGTGCCGCATCTGACGTTCGACTTCGATGACGAGGAACGCGCCGCCAGCGAGCAACAGCGGCTGTCCGAACTTCCCGTTGCCGGCTCCCGGCTGCAGGTCGATCGTTCACGCACGGCCGTGACGATCACTTATCACCTCGACGACGCCACCGATCTCATCGACATCGATGGACAGCAGGTTCGCGTCAGCGAGGCAGGCCTGCGCTGGGTTGCGGTCACGGAACACAAGTCGGGTGTCCACCACCCCATCGGCACGCTGCTCGTGGCGAATTCGCCTCAGGCAGCTCTTCCGAGCGAACCGGTAGACGTGTTGGAAGTGGCCCCGGCGTTGCTCTCACTGCTTGGCGCACCAGCGCTCGACCACCACGTTGACCCGTCGTTCTCGCTGGGCTGATTCGCAGCAAGCACGCGGCGGAGCCGTTCACCGCAGGCGGAAACCGAATAGTGCTGCTGCACGTGGGACTGCGCCGCAGTTGCGAGCGTGTGGGCGCGCTGGGGGTCTTCCGACAGAGCACGCAGCAGATCGACAAATGTGGCTGGGTCGTCTTCGACCTCGATGGGAAACTCGAGGTCGAATCCCTGGAGGGCCATGGAGGTGCCCACTTGTGGCAGCCCATGAGCCGCTGCCTCGAGCATCTTGATCTGCATGCCAGCAGCACTGACCAGAGGAACGGCAGCCACGCGGGCCTGCTGAGCAAGCCATTCGACGGATTCGAAGTCGGGGCGGTAGGTCCATCCGAGCTGGGCACAGATCTCGGGAATCCGAGGTCCTCCTGACCGTCCTGCAACCAGTACCCGAAGCGTGTCGGCTCCGGGGGCTGCAGCGAGCCATTCGATCGCTTCGATGTTCGGCGGATAGTTCAGCGAGCCGAAGAAGACGACATCGTGAGGACGACTCGATTCGTCGACGGTTGGCGTGCTTCCCTCGGGCGCCACGATCGGAACCCATGTGGCGTCGAGCTGCTCGGCGTCCCGTCGTCCGGCCGTGATGCCGATGACGTCGGTGCTCCGGAGTCTGGCTTCGGCTCGTGCATGAAACCGACCGAGGATTCGGTACGCATGTCGTTGCCAGCCGGATGCCCACCCGGCTCGCTGCTCGTAGCTGACGCTGAGCTGGTCGACGTAGTCGACGAGTACCGGGCACTCGAGGGTTGTGAGGACGGGGTTCCACATACGGATGGTCTGCGTGACGACAAGGTCGGGCGCGAGCTCGTCGAGGGAACGCATGAGGGTCGTCGGTTGCCACACCATGGCTTCCGGTACCGCGTGGCCGCGGACCACGTCGAGCGCCTGTGGAACCGAGCGCCACGGCCGAGCCAGGTCCATGGGTGGTCGAAGCATCGTGACGTCGTACCCAGAGGCCTCGAGCAGTCGTCGCCAGGTGTCGCGACGTTGCTGGGGTCCACCCGTGTCTCGGGGGTTCTGGATGATCACGGCCTTCACCCCATTCCATCGGCGTTCGGGCGGGGGCGATGAGGGCGCGGTCTCGCTCACGTTGGCCCCAACACAACCGAAAAGGACAGCAATGTCTCTTCGCCGCCTGCACTGGATTCTCTGGGCAGGCACCGTCGCGGCCGTGTTTGCGTCTCGAGAGTTCTACGTGCAGGTGGTTGGCCCGGCGCGGTATGCCGATTTCGCCGCGGACGTACCGGGTGTTGGCTGGTGGGTGGCGTGGGCAGGACTGCTGATTGCGGCTTCGCACAGCGTGGGTCTGCCCGAGATGCCCGAGTCCAGGCTGGCGACGATCGGTCGCAGTTTCGCCGCCATCATCGCAAGTCTGTCGGTCGTCTCCATGGCCCAGCTGGCTCTGGCCGACGTGCTCCTTCCCCGTTCGTCGATTGCGCTCTTCATCGGCGTGTTTCCGCTGTGGGCCCTGATCTCCTGGAACCTGTCGACGGACTCGCGCAAGTGGTCGGCGGCCCGCGAATCGGTCCTGCTCGTGAGCGGTCAGCCCGACGATGTGGCTGCGCTCATTCGTGACCTCGATGACCGTGCCGAGATCACCGCGTCGATCGCCGGTGTGATGGCGGTTGGTGAAGCCCGCGAGACCGACACCGGTGGGTGCCCGCTTGTGGAGGTGGCCACCCGGGTGCAACCGACGGTGCTGGTGCTGGATCGCACGGCCCAAGACGACCCATCGATCGTGGCGCAAGCGACGACGCTGCACTCGTCGGGCATGCGAATTCGGACGCTCGCCCTCTTCTACGAAGGGTGGTTGGGCAAACTCCCAATCTCGGAACTTGCGCAGGTCTCCATGCTCTTCGACATTGGCGAGCTGCATCGAATGCGGTACGTGCGGATCAAGCGGCTCTTCGACATCGCCATCGGGCTCGTGGGTTCAGTGATCTTCGCACTCGTGATTCCGGCCATTGTCGTGGGCAACCTCGTTGCGAACCGCGGACCGCTGTTCTTCCGGCAGGTGCGGGTTGGCAAGAACGGCGAGACCTTCCGGCTCGCAAAGTTCCGGACCATGACGCCGGGCACGGACAACAGCAGCTGGACCTGCCCCGATGACGAGCGAATCACGGCGTTCGGAGACTTCCTACGAAGGACACACATCGACGAACTGCCGCAGATGTGGAGTGTGGTTCGCGGTGAGCTGTCGATCGTTGGGCCCCGCCCCGAGCAGCCGCAGTACGTCGACGAACTTCGCTCGAAGATCCCGTTCTACGACGCTCGCCACTTGGTTCGGCCGGGTCTGACGGGATGGGCGCAGGTGAAGCTCGGCTACGCAAACACCGACGGCGACGCGCTCGAGAAGTTGCAGTACGACTTCTACTACCTGCGCCGGCAGGGTTTCGGCTTCGATGTCCGAATCGTGGGACGCACGTTCCGTGAAGTGGTCGGTGGCCTCGGCCGCTGACGGGAACCCGACCTGTCGGATCAGTTCCGGTGGAAGCGGGTCATCCGCAACGAGAAGAACTCGAGCTCACCCAGTTCGGCTCCGGCCTCGAAGCCGACGAACGCTTCCAACGGTCCGCCCTGCGCATCGATCCAGATGAAGGAATCGATGTCTTCGGAACGAAGCAGGTCGGCCAGCAATTTCTGCGCAGTGGCATCGGGAGCACCCAGCCAGCGCCGTCCGATGAGCTCGGCCCCGGCCTCTCGGGAGTTGAGCGTGTTCTCCCATACGACGACGTCATCGCCGGGTTCGCTTTGTGACGCCACCGCGGTCCAGGTGTCGCCCACCCGATGGCTTCGTTCGATGCTCCAACCAATGCCGAACATGGTGATGACGAAGCCAGCTGCCGCAAGGGCAAGAACGAATCGCGGTGCGTGTGGCCGGAGCAGGGAGATGCCGAGGACGACCAGCACCAGCCCGGTCAGCAGGTGGTATCGGCCTCCCCATTGGGCAAACGAACCGTCGGAGAACGCGGTGGCGAGAACGAGTGGAAGCGGCGCTAGCCCCAGGGCCAATGGCAACCATGCCCGCCGGTGGATGGCCGCGACGACACCGGCGACCACCAGGGGAGCGGTGGGGACCATTCCGGGCACGAATCGGGGGCCGCCGACGAGAAGGAGAAGCGCCCACGTGCCCCAGATGAGGCTGGTGAGGCGAATCGCCGGACCCAGCGTTTGTTTGCCAATCACGCGATGGGTGAGCCAGGCCAGGGTGGCCGCCATGGCTGCGGCGAACCCGTACCAGAAGGGATGGGCGCCGTTGATCGGGAAGAACGTCGTGATGAACCCGGCGTTGATCTGGTCGAGGTTGGAGTCGGTCGCTGCGATGGTGCCCGTGGCCCGAGCAGCCCGGACCGTTCCGCCCGTCAACACGAGCTCGGCCAGTGCATGCGCGGCGAGCATGGCGACCGTTCCGCCAGCCATGAGGGCGCCCCGAAGGGCGGCGGAGACCAGACCGCGGTGTCGGTAGACGCCGACCAGGAGGACAATTCCGGCGACGAACCCGTAGACCAGCGCTTCCTGTCGCATGGTTGCGGCGAAACCGAAGGCGAGTCCGGCGGCGGCTGCGTGCCACCATCGCCCGTCCGGGCGCTGAGCGTCGATCACGGCGACGAGGCCCAGACTCATCGCCGCCAAACCGGGCGCATGTTCCCAGAAGTCCAACGCGTAGATGGCTGCTGGGCTCGCAAGGCCGATGCACCACATTGACCATGAGCCGTTCGAGGATCGGTCGAACCGTCGCTCAAGTGCGCCTGCGGCAGCGGCAGCCACGACGGCGCTCAGCATCGGAATGAGAAGAGCGGCACGCAGGCCACCGGAGGCCCAGAGCGGGCGGGCGGGCATCACCATGGTGAAGGTCGTGGTGTTCACCCACTGGTTCTGCTCGGTCAGTCGAGTCTTGCCGAACGGAAACAACACGCCGTCGGGATCAGCTTCGGCGAACCAGTACCCAATGTCGGGGTCCCAGTCGCCACGGGTGGTCATGGCTTCGAGGCTGGCGACCTTGCCGCCCACGTCCGTGGTCAGATGTGCGGAGGTGTCCAGCAGCAGCGAGGCGGCCAGATAGAAGGCAAGCAGCATGCCGGCGATGATCGTTCCACGCTCATGCCAGCGAAGGGGCGCGACGGTCGATGAGTGCGTGTCATCGGGGCGCGCATCGACCAGAACCTCCATGGACCTCCAATCGGCGCAAAGCCGGCTGGGGTGAGGGGGTCAGGCGCGGTCGAGCCAGGCCAGAACGGCGAGCACCCGCCGATGATCTGTGGCGCTCGGTTCCAGATTCAGCTTGGAGAAGATGGACGAGGTGTGTTTCTCGACGGCACCCGAGGACACCGTGAGCTGCTCGGCCACTGCCGAGTTCGTGTACCCCTGGGCCATGAGCGACAGCACTTCGGACTCCCGGGGCGTCAGTGAGTCGATGGGATTGCGGCGGCGGGCGAAGAGTTGGCTGACCACTTCGGGGTCCAGTGCGGTGCCGCCTCCGGCCACCCGATTGACCGCGTCGATGAATTCGCCGACGTCGGCGATGCGTTCCTTGAGCAGGTATCCGATGCCGCCATTGCCGTCGGCGAGAAGTTCGGACGCGTACTGCTCTTCGACGTACTGCGAGAGCACGAGGATCCTGGCCTCGGGATGACGGGACCGAAGTTCGATCGATGCCCGGATCCCCTCGTCGGTGTGGGTGGGCGGCATACGCACGTCGACGATGCTGATGTCGGGCCGGGTACGTTCCCACTCCTGCAGGAAGGAGGCCGCGTCGTCGGCTGCGGCAACGAGCTCCATCTGTTCGTCCTCGAGGAGTCGGCCGAGTCCGGCTCGCAACAGGACAGAGTCTTCAACGACGAGAACGCGCATTCAGGCCACCGGCAGTTCGATTTGGGCGGTGGTGCCACCGCCGAGCGGGCTTCGGAGTGCCATCGTGCCATCCACGGCGGTCAGGCGGTCGTACAGGCCGGCGATTCCCGTGCCGAGTCCGGGAGTCACTCCACCGACCCCGTCGTCGCTGACCTCGATGTTGACCCGCTCATCGGTTCCGCGGACCGTGACCCACGCATTGCGGGCCCGGGAGTGGCGACTGATGTTGGCGATCAGTTCACACACGGCGAAGTATGCGGCGCTCTCGACCGGCACGGTCGGTCGTCGCTCCATTCGCACGTCGAGGTGGATCGGCACGCTGCATCGGGCGGCAACCTCGGACAGGGCGGCATCGAGTCCACGGTCGGTCAGAACCGCCGGGTGGATGCCTCGGGCCAGGTCTCGCAGTTCGACGATCGCGGCCTTTGCGTCTTCGTGCGCGCCGTCGATGATTCGGCCGACCTCGTCGCTGTCGCCGCCCTGCTCCAGCTTTCGCTTGGCCCGCCCCAGGTCCAGGGCAACGGTTGCGAGGCGCGCCTGCGCACCGTCGTGCAGGTCCCGTTCGATTCGGCGACGCTCGGCTTCGGCGGCCTCCACGGATCGGTCTCGGCTGGCTTCGACTTCGCGAGCCCGGCTGGTCAGCTGTGCTTGTGATGGCCCGAGCAACAGCGATGCGAGGTAGATGTGCAGCTCGGCGAACGCATGCACGAGGAGCGGTCCGAGGACCAGGGAGATCAGCCCGGTGCCGATGATGAGGATCGTCCACTGCTCGAACACCCACCAGCCCCAGAAGAACGTGCTCAACGCCCACACGGGGTAGGTCCACGCTCCGAGCGCAGCCACAAAGCTGCCGATGCCGATCGGGAACCTGGCCAGCACGAAGAAGAGCTCTCGCCAGTACGTGCCATCGCGCAGCGGATTCACGATCTTCGCGCCGATGGATTGGCGCCCGGGCTCGGCCAGTCGGCTGGAGCGTGGAATGTCGACGTTCAACAGTTCGGTGAGCAGCCGCCGCTCCAGCTGTGCAGCGCCGCCCGCGATGCGAAGGGTGATGGACAACAACACGAAGCCGACGAGAACCACCAGCAGACTGCCAGCGAGGCTCAGTGCCGTTGCGAAGATGACGAACCACCCCAGCCCGATCGGGAGCCCGAGCAGGCCATACAGGGTCTTGTTCAGCAGCGATGAGCTGTAGATCTGTTTCACGGACGGCCTTCCGTCGTGCGCTCGATGACCAACGCACCAACCCATGTTGTCAGAACAGGGACAACCACTGCAGCTGCAGTCGGGAATGCGGCCAGAAGGCTCTGGATGGATGCGACGTCGACCATGCACCAATGGTGCGGGAGTGCGCCGATTCCGGGAATCCAGCCATCTCCCGATCCAATGGTAGGGCCAGCCCCAGTTCCGGATAGTGTTTTCTCTTTCCAGCGAGAGGTTTCGCAGTGGCTGAGATCGATATCGGTATGGGCAAATCCGGGCGCCGAGCCTACGGATTCGACGACATCACCATCGTCCCGTCCCGACGTACCCGAGATCCCGAGGACATCGACCTGACGTGGGAGATCGACGCCTACCGGTTCGACCTGCCGTTCATGGCATCGGCGATGGATTCGGTGGTCTCGCCAGCGACCGCCATCGAGATCGGACGCCTCGGTGGTGTTGGTGTGCTGAACCTCGAAGGTCTCTGGACCCGATACGAGGATGCCGACACCGTGCTCGCCGAAATCGCCGAGCTCGATGAGCCAACGGCGATGGCCCGCATGCAGGAGCTGTACGCGGCTCCCGTTGACACCGACCTCATCGTGGAGCGGATTCGCCAGATCAACGACGCCGATGTCGTGAGTTGTGCGGCCATCAGCCCACAGCGAACCGCCGACCACATCGACACCATCCTGAAGGCCGAACTCGGGCTGCTCGTCATTCAGCAGCCGGTCATTTCGGCCGAGCATGTCAGCCGCAACGAGAGCGAACCGCTGAACCTCAAGACGTTCATTCGTCGCCTCGAGGTGCCGGTGATCGTCGGCGACTGCGCAAGCTACTCGGCTGCCCTGCACCTCATGCGAACGGGTGCCGCCGGCATCCTCGTTGGTGTCGGCAGCGGGCGTGCCAGCACCGTCCGTCGTGTCCTTGGTATTGGCGGACCGCAGGCGACGGCCCTCGCCGACGCACGGGCAGCTCGCATGCGTCACCTTGACGAGACCGGCGTGTACACACACATCATCGCCGACGGCTCCATGGCGACCGGCGGCGATGTTGCCAAAGCCGTCGTGTGCGGCGCTGACGCCGTCATGCTCGGCGCTCCGCTTGCCGCAGCCAGCGAAGCGCCCGGACGTGGCTGGCACTGGGGCGTGCAGAGTGTGCATCCAACCGTCCCGCAGGGCGGCCGCATCGAAACGCCCGCACGGGGCACGCTCGAGGAGATCATCAACGGTCCCAGCCACGCCGACGATGGCGCGCTCAACATCGCCGGTGGCCTCCGACAGTCCATGGCCATGTGTGGCTACACCGATCTCAAGGACTTCCAGAAGGCTGAGATCCTGGTGCAGCAACCATGAGCCAGGCTGAAGCCCAAGACCCCACCGAGGAGTCCGTCCTCGTCGTCGATTTCGGTGCGCAGTACGCACAGCTGATTGCGCGTCGTGTCCGAGAAGCTCGTGTGTATTCCGAGATCGTGCCGCACACCATCACCGTGGCCGAGATTCAGGCAAAGGCACCCGCGGGCATCATCTTCTCCGGTGGGCCCAAGTCGGTGCACGTCGAAGGTGCGCCGGCCATCGATCCCGAGGTTTACGACCTGGGAATCCCCGTGCTGGGCATCTGCTACGGAGCGCAGCTCATCGCCCACCAGAATGCGGGCACGGTCGGACGCAACGAGCGTGGCGAATACGGGCGTACCGAACTGACCGTGAGCGAAGAGGCCGGAAGCCTGCTCAGCGGCACACCCGAATCGCAGACCGTGTGGATGAGTCACTTCGACGCCATCACCGACATGCCGCAGGAATTCGCAGTCACGGCGTCGACCCCCGACGCTCCGGTCGCAGCGTTCGAGAACCCCGATCGTGGTCTGTACGGCGTGCAGTATCACCCCGAGGTCGTCCACAGCCCACACGGCCAGCACGTCATCGAGCAGTTCCTCGGTCAGGCGTGCGGGGCATCGCAGGCCTGGACCATGGCGAGCGTCATCGACACGCAGGTCGAGCTGATCCAACAGCAGGTCGGCTCCAACGGACGTGTCATCTGCGCTCTTTCCGGCGGCGTCGATTCGGCAGTGGCGGCGGCGTTGGTCCACAAGGCGGTCGGAGATCGCCTCACGTGCGTCTACGTCGACACCGGTCTCATGCGCAAGGGCGAGTCCGATCAGATCGTCGAGACGTTCGAGCGACACCAGAAGATCGAACTGAAGCATGTGAGTGCTGCCGACCGGTTCTTCGAACATCTGCAGGGTGTCATCGACCCCGAGGCGAAGCGCAAGACGATCGGAGAACAGTTCATCCGGGTGTTCGAAGCAGCGAAGTCCGAGGTCGTCGGTGCGCAGTACCTGGTGCAGGGAACCCTGTACCCCGACGTGATCGAGTCCGGAACGTCCGACGCAGCAAAGATCAAGAGCCACCACAACGTGGGCGGGCTCCCCGACGACATCGAGTTCGAGCTCGTCGAACCGTTGCGAGCGTTGTTCAAGGACGAGGTTCGGGCGGTCGGCACCGAACTCGGCCTGCCCGACGAGATCGTCTGGCGTCAGCCGTTTCCCGGCCCGGGCCTTGGCGTGCGGATCATTGGCGAGGTCACTCGCGAGAAGGTCGCCATCCTGCAGGAAGCCGACTTCATCGTCCGCGAGGAAATTCGTCTCGCCGGCCTCGACCGCGAGATCTGGCAGGCGTTCGCCGTGCTGCCCGGAGTGAACTCGGTGGGCGTCATGGGCGACGAACGCACCTACGCCGATGCGGTCATCATCCGAGCGGTCACCTCCGAGGACGCCATGACTGCAGACTGGGCCCGGTTGCCCTACGAACTGCTCGACCGCATGTCGAACCGCATCATCAACGAGGTCTCGGGAGTGAACCGGGTCGCCTACGACATCACCTCGAAGCCGCCTGGCACGATCGAGTGGGAGTGACATGACCGACCGTCCGCCCCTCGGCACCGATCCCGCAGAGGATGCAGTCGCTGCAATGGCGGTGTTCGGCAACGTGCTGAACCAGGTGGACGACGAGCACCTCGAGCTCGAAACACCGTGCGCCGACTGGGATGTCCAGGCACTCATCAGCCATGTCGTGCTCGGTGACGCATCCATCCCGCTGCTCTTCGATGGTAAGCCCCTCGATGTGAGTCAGGCGATCAACCCATCCATTCTGGGTCCCAACCCCATGGCCACCTGGCGTGGTACTGCGCTTGCAGCGATCGAAGCGTTCCGTCGGCCCGGCGCGATGGAGCAGGTGGTGGCGCACCCGGTTGGCGACCGACCGGGCAGTGTCGTGGCCCGGTTCCGTCTGGTCGATGTGTTGACCCACGCCTGGGACCTCGCCACGGCGTGCAACATCCCGCTGGAGCTTCCCGACGAGCTCGCCGAGGCGGCGCTCGAGTTTCTCTTCCCCATGTTTGACCAGATCCGGGGTTCAGAGTTCTTCTCCACGGCAGGACAGGTGGAGCCACCCGAAGATGCATCTCCGGGTGTTCGTCTCGTTTCGCTTCTCGGGCGAAGCGTGTGAATCAGCTGGCGCCGAGTCCGGCCCGGCCATACATCTCGTCGTAGTCCTCACGCGAGGCTTCGATCACGGCCCTGGCCTGTGCCGCGCCGTACGTGCCGACGATTTCGATGCCGTTCGGCTTCTTTCCCGTGATGTCGATCTTGTAGGTCGCGAAGTAGTGCACGATTCGGTTGACGACGGCGACCGGAAGCTGGTCGAGCTCCTTGGCGTAGTCGAACACGGTGTCACTGCCCAGCACGGCGATGATCTTGTCGTCGGCCTCGCCGCCGTCGAGCACCTGGATGCCGCCGACCACACGTGCGGGCAGAACGATCTCTGCTCGATCGATGCGTTGTTGGCTGAGGACACAGATGTCGAGAGGGTCGTGGTCGCCCTCGACGGCTGCCGGTGTGAGCGCAGCGACACGTTCACCGCAATACGTCTGGGGGACGAACCCGTACAGGGTCGGCGGCAACGCCGAGGAACCCTGAGGACGGTCGACCCGGAGGTAACCCGTCTGCTTGTCGATTTCGTATTTCACGGCGTCGAACGGGGTGATCTCGATGTATGCGTCCACGATCTCTGGAGCGTGTGGTCCTGCGGAAAGGCCGTGCCAGGGATGGGCGCGGAAGTAGTCGAACGACTCAATCATGATCTTCTATCGTCACTTTCCGCTCGAGTTGAACCATGAACCGCGGCATGGGCCGAATGGCTCATGTTTTCTTCGCCAGGGCCGAATTCTAGAACAATGAACCGGGACCAACGCCGAGCGCACGAAGCGGACCGCCTCTTCGAAGAGCAACGCGCCCGCGTGAGCACGCTCGATGCAACGGGAATCCTGGGCGTCGCCGTCTTTGTGCTGGTCATGTTCTGGGGCGACCTGTTCGTGGCCGCGTGGGCGTTTGTCCTGCTCTCACAGGTGGTTGCCGGCTATTCGACCCGACAGGTGGAGAGCCGTTTCGGCCGTGTGTTCGAGTTGTGGTGGGTTTCGGGATCCTCGGTGGCCTGGGCTGCGCTTCCGCTCCTGGTCTTGGACGATGCGGCCGACGTGAACACCGCGTGGATCCTCACCTCGGTGCTGGTGTTCGGTATCGCCAGCGACGCCGTGTACCTGCCACAGACGTACCAGCGGAACGTGCTGCTGACGAACGCTGCGTATTCGGTTCCCTACCTTTTCGTGCTGGGTTTCCAGGACCACTGGGCGCAGGTCGTTCTGATCTTCGGCGTTCTCATCCATCTCGGGTGGGGCGCCGCTGGGATCTCCGGACTGGTGGACGACCTGATTTCCCGGCGGGTCGATGCCGTCATCACCGCCGAACGGGCATCACATTCGGCCCGGTCGGACTCGTTGACCGGGCTGCTGAACCGATCCGGCGTGTTGGCCGATCTTCGTACGACCGCCTCCGCCGGTGACGAGACGATTCACTGCGTCTTCGTTGACCTCGACGATTTCAAGACGGTCAACGACCAGCTTGGGTACGACGCCGGCGACCGGCTGTTGGCTCGGGTCGCAACATCGCTCCAAGCCGTCTTCCCAGAGCAGTGGAGCGTTGGCCGGTTCGGCGGCGACGAGTTCATCGCTGCCGGAGTGGGCGGTGACCTCGAAGCGATTGCCGATCAGCTCGAGGTCATGCGACTCGCTCCCGAGTCCGGGCTGTTCGCCAGGAGGCGTCCGTTCATTCGTGCGTCGGCCGGCATGGTTTCGCTTCGCCCGTCAGAGGGCGGCATCGACGACCTCGTTGCCCACGCAAGCGCAGCGCTACGCGAAGCCAAGAAGCGAGGCAAGAACTCGATCGTTGTGAGCGACGCGGACTTCCGGGAAGAACTGCGACGGGCGAACATCCGCTCGGCCGACCTGGAGCATGCGATCGCATCGGGACAGTTCGTGCCGTACCTGCAACCGTTGGTCGACCTTGACTCCGGTGACGTGCGCGGTGTCGAAGTGCTCGCTCGCTGGGACCGTGCCGATGGCATGGTCTACCCCGACGTGTTCATTCCGCAGATTGAGGAACGCGGGTTCTCGCACCAGTTCGATCGGGCGATGATCGCGCGGGGAATCGAAGTACTGCATGACCTTTCCGAGATCGGTCGCACCGATTTGAGTGTGTCCGTGAACGTGTCGGCGACGCACCTGCAGGACGGCGATCTGCCGCAACGCCTGAATCACGAGCTTGCACAGGCGTCGATTGCACCGAGTCGCCTGACCCTCGAGGTGACCGAATCCGATTCGCTGTCGACCGGTGAGGTCGCCCCGCAGGTCGCAGCCGAACTTCGATCAATGGGAGTCGGACTGTCGATCGACGATTTCGGCACGGGCTATTCGTCGATGACGCAGCTCCTGACCTTTCCCTTTTCGGAGATGAAGCTGGACCGGTCGCTGATCGGCAGGGTCGGCACCCCCGACGCCGATGATCTCCTCATGGCGATCGCCGATTTCGGGAACCGGAACGGATTGAACGTGGTGGCCGAGGGCATCGAGACGGACCAACAGCTCGACGCGGTGCGCCGACTGGGAGTCGCCACTGGGCAGGGCTATCTCTTCGATCGACCGTGTTCGTCGGCAGACTTCATCGACGGTCTGTCGGGCGAGCCACCCATGCAGGTGGCCGCCTGAGTCAGTTGTCGAGCAGCGGCTGATCCAGCGTGATCTCGCCGTTGGGGGCCTGCACCGTCAGCCGGCCGTCGACAACCCGGTACGTGGTCTCGCCGTTTCGCGCCTCGTACCCGCCGGTGACCTCCGTGGCCGGAAGCGTGATGGACTGTTCTCCGTCGCGTTGGGCTCCGTGATACCAGAGTTGGGCATCGGAGTCCGCGCAGATCCACAGCGCAAAGTCCTGGGTGGCGTCGATCAGGACCGGTTGCATGCTGAGCTCGTCCTGGCCCGATGCATCGCGGGCATCGGCAATCGCCTGAGCCGCACACCCGCCCAAGGCGACACCCAATGGGGAGTCGCCGCCTTCGACTTCGGACACGGGCGCATCGGGTGCGGCTTCGCGTTGTGCCTGTGCGACCTCGTCGTCGATGTCGGCCTGGGTGTCGCCGAGGTCGACGGTGACGGTCCACCCGGCTGCGATTTCGCGGCCGTCGTCGTGCGTGGCACGCCCGAGGGCAAAGACTGCGCCGTCGTACTCCACAACCGCCCAGAACTCCTGCAGGCCTTCGGCCCGAAGCTGGTCGGAGTCCCGAGTGGTCCACGAGTCGTCCTCGGGCTCGTCGCCGGGAATCAACTGCCAGATCGCGCCATCGACCAGGCCCTGGTCGAGCGCTGCCGTACCAGCAACCTCGGCAGTCATACCCACGGCGAAGACACCGGCGCGAGTCGCCACGACATCGTGGGCCCGGGCGTCGCCGGTGCCAGCCGGAAGATCGTGGAGGAAACCGTTGCCGTTCACGTCGGCTACCAGGGCAACCGGAATCATGGCGCCCGCAGTGGTGCGGGTGCCGACTGCGACCAGCCGGTCGCCGACCAGGTCGACGGCCTGGAGCTCGACGTCGTCGATCGGGGCGAGCAACCGCGACCAGGAACCCTCAGACCGCAGCAGCACGACGCTCTGGCGGGTGCCGTCGACGTCTTCCCAGCCAACGGCGGTTGCGAAATCGCCCGCAACGGCAACGTCGGTCAGCCGGCCGGGGTTCTGCCCGGACAGCGGTACTGCAGCCCATACGGGGTCGGCCCACGATTCGCCGGCTGCGACGACCCACAAGCCCGGCACGCTGCCTGAATCGTCCCGTCGCTCGCCGACGACGAGGAACTCGTTTCGCCCAACGTCACCGGCAGCGCCGAGCAGGCGTTGTGATCCGGCGCCGGTGAAGGTGCTGTCGGTGGTTGGCCGCATTCGGACGACTCGGTCACCAATCCAGGCGACACCGTCGTTGTCGGACTCGCCAACGGCAAGGAAGGCGACACCATCGAGAATGCCGATTCCCCGCAAGCGTTGTCCGGTGGGGTCGGCGTCTTCTGCGGTCGCGAACTGAGGCCAGTGCGTCCACGTGCCTTCGCCGTCCATCGTCCACATGACGCTGGTCTGTTGTGTGGCAGATCCACCGTCACCGGTGCCGCCAACTGCGGTCAGTCCGAACTGGTTTGCAACGGCGCCGAATACCACGCCGATGGAACCCGGGGGTGCAGCGAACGCGCCCTGGTCGATCTGGGCAAGCGTGGGCACGATCTCGAGGGTGCCTTCGTCGGTGTTCGCTGGCGGCTCAGTCGAGTCCTGAGGATCGGTCTGCAGCGTCTGCCACAGGAGGAATCCGGCCACCGCGAGAGCTACCGTTCCGAGGAGGGCAACCGCCGCATTGCGACCTCGATGCCGCTCAACCGCCCTCGTTGGCGCTGGCTCGGGCAGTTGTGGGCGAACCGGGCGGGCGACGATCGTCTCGGGCTGCGGCATGACCTGGGTGTGGTCGGCCGGGCGGAAATCGGCGAGCGTCACGTCGGGGTCAGCGGCAATGGGAGCAGCTGACATGGGCTCCGGCGTTGGCGGCTCGGCTGTCGGCGGAGTCGGAGTTGGCGGATCGGGTACCGGAAGAATGGGTGGGGTCTCGGGCTCGGCGGGCATCTCATCGACGACGGGACGGGGGTCGGCGACCGGCACAGGAACCGGGTCTGCGAATGCGGTTTGTGGGCGGCCGAGCAGCGTTTCCACTTCGTTGAGCCGTCGACCGAAGTCGTCGGCGGTCTGGGGGCGATCGGCGGGGTCCTTGGCCAGAACTTCGTCGAGCAGGTCGGACAGTGGCCCGGGAATGTCGAACTGCGCCAGTGGCGGCGCGGGGTTCTCCAGAATTCGGCGGATCACCATGGCCTTGTTGTCGCTCGTGCCCGACTTGAACGGAGCGCGACCAAGGAGCATTTCGTAGAGCGAGATGCCGAGTTGGTAGATGTCGCCCCGGCCATCGAATCCCTCGTTGTGCAGGATTTCGGGAGGGGTGTAGGCCAAGGTGCCGATGATCGACTCAGCCGCCGTGAGCTGACTCTGTCCCATGAGTCGGGCGATGCCGAAGTCGGTCAGCTTGGCATTGTCGCCGTCGTAGAGAATGTTGGCGGGTTTGATGTCGCGGTGCAGTACACCTGATCGGTGCGCCGCAGCGAGCGCCGAGCACAGCTGCACACCAATCGTGGTCACCGTGGCCCAGTGAAAGGCTCCGGACTCGGCAAGCTGGTCTCGAACGGAGCCGCCGCGGACGTACTCGAGAGCCATCCAGTGCCGGCCCTCGGTCGTCTCGCCGCTGTCGAGAATCCCGACGATGTGCGGGTGCCCGCCGAGCGCCGACATCGAGAGGCGCTCGCGTTCGAACCGCTTCAGATCACCTGTGTCGTCGACGTGGGAGAGCAGCACTTTGAGGGCGACTTGCTGTCCGGTGCCATCGGCAGCGAGGTGCACGGAAGCGAATCCGCCGCGCCCGAGGAGACGTTCGATGCTGTAGCCCGCGATGTTCGGTGTCGCCACCGGTGTTCTCCCTCGCCGGAGCCTGGTTGGCCCCGATTCCCCAGTCTGACATGGAAACGATCACGACAGACAGCGAGCCTCACACGCCAGGCTCTGGTTCTGGCTCTGGTTCTGGTTCTGGTTCTGGTTCTGGTTCTGGTTCTGGTTCGGGCTCCGGTTCTGGTTCTGGTTCTGGATCGGGGTCGGGATCCGGCTCGGGGTGGGGATCGGCGGTGGTTGTCGTCGTGGTTGGAGCAATGGTCGTGGTTGTGGTCGATGGCAGAACGGGAATCGGCGGCAGTGTCGGGACCGGGACCTCGGGCTCTTCGTCCACAATGGGGTCCTCGACGTCGACCTCATCGTCGTCCTCGTCCTCGACCTCAACCTCGGTCGTCGTTGGTTCCTCGACCGGTTCGGTTGTGGTGGTCGTGGGCGCCTGCGTCGTCGTGGTTGTCGACGGCTCGCCCGCAATGCGCGGAGCAGTGGTGGTGGACGGCGCCCGTTGGATCGTGGGTGGCACGAACCGTGTCGTGGGAGGGGCTTCGACCGCACGGGCCGGTGCGGCTGTCGTCGTCGTCTGGATGGCGATCGTGGTGGTGGTCGTCGGCTCCGGTTCGGCGACCTCGGTTTCGCCTTCCACCTGCGTGTCGGTGTCCTGCACTGGGGCGACCGTGTCGCCGTTGGCCGCGCCGTCGGTGGTGACGGTCGGCGCCACCGTCGGGGCGACCGAACTGCTGGTTGGGCCGACCAGCTGTGTCTCCGATGCCAGGCCCGGAACGAGGACACCGTCTTCGCCCGCGACCGGGACGCCGCCGTCCTCTTCGCTTTCGATGATGAAGAACCCGTTGTTGTTCTCTGGCGTTCCAGCGGACAGAACGTCTCGTGCGACCGTGAGTTTCGGTACCAGCCGGGCCTGCCGGTTCGTATCGACGACTGCGGCCATTCGACCGAACGTGTCGTTCGCCCAAACCACTCCGTTGTGGACTCGAAGCTCGAACTCGATGTTCGCCGCAACGAACGGGACCGTGGTCTGGCGTTCCGTGTCGAGATCCACCCGGAGGACATGTCCGTTGGCCCAGTTGGGGATGTAGACCACCTGGTCGCTGATGATCGGTGTGCCGTAGCGCCACTCCTCCTGATCGAGCTCGATCGAGCGGCAGGGGAGGTTCGGGGCTGCCCCGAGCGGGCTCAGCAGGAGCAGGTTGTTCCGGTGGTCGAGGATCGGCAGATCCAGCGATGCCCCATGTGCTGTTCCGACGGCAACCTCGGTGGCTGACGAGGCGATGCACTGGTTGTCGGTGAGAGCGTCGCCCTCGAGGCGGCTGATCTGGAGCCGGACGTTGTCGACCAACAACACGCCACTCGGGGCCGTGGTCAGTCGAGGAATGCCGGCGGCCGGATCGAGCTCCACAACGCGCCGGAAGGATCCTTCGTCGGCGCCCATGTGGTGGATCGCCTGGCCGTCGCCATCGACGGCGAAGACATCGGATCCGTTGGCGAGAACTGCGCTCGCAACACCACCCGTGAACCCCACAACAGTGTGTTCGAACGTGGTCAGGTTGACCCGATCGACTCGAGCGGCGCCAACGACAACGACGAGGTCCTCGCGTCCGTGGAGAACGATGTCGCCCGCGGCGGTGCCCAGATCCATGAGGTGGGTGATCTGGTGAGTGGCGCGATCGACGAGGATGAGGGTGCGGGTCTCGTGGTTGGCCACGGCAACCCGAGTGGTTCCGGCATGTGCGGAGAGGCGCTGTCCGGCCTCGGCAACCTGCACGGTGTTCTGTACGTCGAGCGATTCACTGTTGACCTCGACGATCGCTCCCGCCGAACCTGTTTCGAACCAGATCGACGGATCAGCAATTGCCACCGAAGCCGATGCCTTGGGATCGAATCGGAAGATGATCACCGCAAGGATGAGGGCAATGAGGAACGCCGTGGCTGCGACCACTTGCGTGTCACGCCTGCGTGTTCGTCTGGCAGTATTGACCATCATGTCGCCGTTCTCACCGATTGGCGCAGCCCACCACCGCACCAGGCCTCATTGTCACCGAATCGAGTCTACAGATGCAATTTGAGGCACGGTCTGTGGTAATTCGCCCAGTGAGCGTGGTCGGGTCGATGTCGATCGCTCCGAGCACCGGCGAGAACGGATGAGAACAGGCGGGCATAGAGTGACCTGATGGGAGCGGTCGAATCACTTGTCTTTTTGGTGAAACGGATGTCTCCTACGCAGAAGTGGCTGCTGTTCTGGTCGCAGGTGGCCTCGGTGACGTCCGTCCTGCTCGAACTCCTCATCCCTCAGCAGATCCAGCGGATCATCGACGAAGGTGTCCGGAATCAGGACACGGGCGTGATCCTCACCACGTCGCTTCGAATGCTGGGTTTCGCGGTCCTGTCCATGCTCAGTGCTGCGGTGGCTGCCAACCTTGCGTCCCGCGTCGCGACCGAAACCGCACATCAGACCCGCCTGGCCTTGTACGAGAAGATCTCCTCGCTGTCGTTCGGCGACATCGACCGGTTCCGTACCGGGCCGCTACTCGTGCGCCTCACCAGCGACATCTCCATTCTTCGAAATGCGATGATGCTGGCCATCACCATGGTGATCCGGGCCCCGGTCATGCTCACTGGTGCGCTCATCCTCGTCGCGACCGAGACGCCATCGCTGCTGCTGCCCACACTTGTTGTGCTCGGCATGAACGTGGCACTCATCGGCTGGATCATTCCCCGACTCAACCCCCTGTATGCCGCACAGCAGGAGCGCCTCGACTCACTGAACACCGTTCTTCAGGAGAACCTGGCCGGCGTGCAGGTCGTGAAGAACTTCGTCCGCCAACCGCTGGAGATCGAGCGCTACTCATCCAGGAACTCCGATCTCTACCAGGCCGCCATGCGGCCAGCGCGGCGAGTGGCGATACTCGAGCCCAGCTTCGTCACGCTCATCTACATCGCCGTATCCGGTGCGCTGTTCTTCACGGCCCGAGAGGGCGCTTCGTCGTTGACAGCTGGCGAGCTCACCACCTTCTTCAACTACCTCCTCACCGCAATGCTGCCCATTGCCTTCCTGGCGTTCGTGCTGCCAGAGCTCGGACGTCTCGCCACGTCGATGACCCGATTCCGAGACATCTTCCGCACGAGCCCCGACGTCGCGGATCCGTCCGACCCCGCCCCACTCGACACCGTCCGTGGCGCAATCCAGTTCGACAACGTCACGCTCCACTACCTCAACGCAGACGGAGAACCGTCGGGTCCTGCTGTGCTCGACGACGTGTCGTTCGAGATCAGCCCCGGCGAGACCGTCACCATCCTGGGTGCCACCGGGTCCGGAAAGACGTCGCTGATCAGCTGCATCCCGCGCTTCTACGACGTGACCTCGGGAACGGTACGCGTCGACGGTGTCGACGTACGCGATGTCCGGATCGACGATCTCCGAAGCCACATCGCTGTGGCGCTGCAGCAGGCCCACATCTTCACCGGCAGCGCCGACCGGAACATCCGCATGGGCCGACCCGACGCGGACGATGCGCAGATCTCCAGTGCCATGCATGTTGCCGATGCCGACACGTTCCTCCGGGCGCTCCCCGACGGACTCGAAACCGATCTGGCTGAGAAGGGAAGCAACCTTTCGGGCGGACAGCGTCAGCGGATTGCGTTGGCTCGTGCGGTCGTGGCGGCACCCTCGATTCTCATCCTCGACGACACCACGAGCGCCGTCGATGTGGCGACCGAAGCCCGTATCCAGGCCAGGCTCGCCCAGGACCACGCCGACACCACGGTGGTCATGGTCGTGCAGCGGGTGTCTGCAGCGCTGAGCGCAGATCGGATTCTGCTGCTCGACCACGGCCGGCTCGTCGGCAATGGCACCCACGGGGAGCTGCTCGACGAGAGCGAGCTGTACCGGACCATCGTCGAGTCCCAGCTCGGACCGATCGATGAGATCGAAGACCTGTTGCGCTCTGCCTCGCCGACCGACCCGGAACCGGGGGTCGGACAATGACCGCCCCGGGCCCACGAGTGCCGCCGAACATCCTTGCCACGCTCCGACGGTTGTTCGGCTACCTGCTGCTTCGCCGCGTCGTCGTGGTGGGCGCGCTGGTGCTGCTCCTCGCTGGTCTCCTGCTGCAGTCCATTCAGCCGCTGCTGTTCGGCCGCGCCGTCGACGACGTGTTCGAGGGCCAGACCGACGACCTCACGTCGCAGGCAGTGCTGATCCTGGTCCTGGCACTGTTGACCTTCGTGTTGCGTTGGGCTGCGGCGAACCTCATTGCCATTGCTGCCCAGACCGCCATGGCACGGCTCCGGCAGGAGTTGTTCGAGAAGCTGCAGACGCTGTCGCTCGGGTTTCACCAATCACGTTCGTCCGGCGACCTCATGAGTCGGGTGACCTCCGACACCGAGGTCATCAACACGTTCCTTTCGTCCTCGCTGTTCGGCCTTGTCTCGGCGTTCATTCAGATGGTCGCCATCACGGTGATCATGTTCAGCCTCGACGTCGTCCTCACGCTGGTCGTTCTGGCGATTGCGCCGTTCTCGCTATTGGTCATGGGTCGCATTGGCAAGATGGTGGCTGCAAGTTTCGGCGAGCTGCAGCAGGCCGTCGGTGGCATCAACGGGTTCCTCGAGGAGCGCGTCACCGGGCAGAAGACCCTGCAGGCGTACGGACAGCAGTCCGCATCGATCGACGAACTCCGGGAGCGCTCGATCGTCGCTCGTGACGCCGACCAGAAGGCGTCGTTCCTGGGCTGGCTGATCATGCCGTTGGTGCGTCTTGTCAGCAACGCCGACGTCGCAGCTGTTGCGCTCATCGGCGGCGTCATGGCCTCCAACGGTCGAATCGGCGTGGGAACCGCAGTCTCGTTCCTGGGGTTCTCGCAGCAGTTCTCGCAGCCGGTCGGTGCCATCTCGCGGTCGATGAACCAGGCGATCCAGTCGTCGGCCGGCGCCAACCGCGTCTTTGAACTCCTCGACGAGTCTCCGGCCATCACCGATGGAGCCGACGCCCGTCCGTTCCCCGAAGCTGCCGGCGATGTCGTCTTCGACGATGTCGACTTCAGTTACGAGGCCGGCCGGCAGATCCTGTTCGACAACTCGTTCCACGCCAAGCCGGGTCAGACCATTGGCATGGTCGGCCCCACAGGCGCCGGAAAGTCCACCATCATCAACCTCATCGGCCGCTTCTACGAGATCGACGACGGCGAGATCCGGCTCGACGAGAACCCCATCATCGATCTCCGGCTCGATGACCTGCGGTTGCGGGCGGCCGTGGTGCTGCAGACGCCGTTCCTGTTCAGCGAGTCGGTGATGTACAACCTGAAGTACGGACGCGACCACGCCTCGGACCAGGAGTGCGTGCAGGCCGCCAAGGACGCCAACGCACATCGGTTCATCGAGCGGCTTCCCGACGGCTACGACACCGTCCTCGCCGAGGGTGGCGCCAACCTGTCGCAGGGACAGCGGCAGCTGCTCACAATCGCACGGGCCATCGTGGCCGAACCCGATGTCCTGATCCTGGACGAAGCAACGTCATCGGTGGACACCCGAACCGAACGCGAGATTCAGCTGGCGATGGACCGACTCATGGAGGGCCGCACGTCATTCGTGATTGCGCACCGGCTCTCCACGATTCGCCACGCCGACATGATCATTGCGCTCGATGCCGGACGGATCATGGAGATGGGTTCGCACGAGGAGCTGTTGGCAAATCGTGGCTTCTACCACGACCTCTTCATGCAGCAGTTCGCCCGAACCTGAGCTTCAGAGAAGGTCCTCGGCGGCCTGACGAACCTGACGGTCGCGGTCGGTGAGCGCCCGCTCCAACGCTTCGGTCACTTCAGGTCCGTCGAAGGGCGCAAGCGCAAGCACTGATCGGCGCCGAACGGGAGGCTTGTCGGTCAGCCCAGCGAAGATCGCCGGCAGCCCGTCGGGGTGGCCGATGGCGCCGAGCGAAGCAATCGCCGCTTCCCGGCAAATGGGAACCGGATGATCCATTCCCACCGCCACGAGCGCGGCGACCGTTGTGGCCCGGTCGTCCTCGCGTTCGCCGAGCACCCACGCCACCGTTTCGACCACGAGATCGTCGGGGTCCTCGAGCATCGAGACGAGTTCGAGGTCCGTTCCGATCGCGAGCTCGACCGCCCGGCACCGGACGTCACGATCGAGATCGGTGCAGGCCGCCTGGAGGGCCTCGACGGTCAGCAGTCCACATCGGTGACGCGACCCAAGAGAGAGGATGCGCAACACTGGATCTGCCGACCGGCTGGCCCGATCGAGAACCTCGACATCGCCGGACGCGCCGGCCAGAACCACCTCAGCAGTATCGGGTTCGGGGGAATGGGCCATATGACTCAACAACCGTTTCGGAGGTCCGATGGGAACACACGCCGGATCGTGCGAACACCTGGAGAAATGAACATGTCCCACATTGTCGTGTATGAATCGGCCGATGGCTCGTCCGGATTCGAACGCTGCGGAAGTCTCGATGCCGCCATCGTCGCTGCAGAACGGCTCCGCAACGTGGAGAGTGTTGCCTCGCCCCGGATCTTCCGACTCGAAGAGGTGCAGTTCGACTTCCGTCCGTACTTCCGTGTGGAAGTCAACGACGACGATCGCCCCGACGAGCCCACGCCGGTCGAACGAACCGTGATTCCCGAGCCGCCGTTGGCTGCAGCTCCGGTTGCGGAACCGGCGCCAGTGGAAGCCGCTCCCGAACCCGTGGCGTTCCCGGAACCCACACCGGCACCCGACCGGTTCTTCGGCGATCCAGCGCCCGCCGCCGACTCATCGCCCGTGGCCGAGGCCATCGAAACCCCAGAGTCGATCGAGGTTCCAGAGCCGGTCGAGGCTGAACCCGAGGCATCGGTCTTCGAACCCGAAGCCGAACTCGAGGCGATCTTCGAGCCCGAGCCAGTGCCCGAGAACACGGGCGCCCCGCTGTTCGACTCCCTGCAGGACGAGAGTCCCATGCCAGATCTGGCGGCCGTCTTCGACGAATCACCAACGGTGGAAGCGACGGAAGCCGTCGAGGCCGCAACCGAAGCCATCGAGACTCCCGAGGCCGACTCCATGGTCAGCGTGCGCAAGGGCTTGTTCGGGCGCTGAGCGCCGGTCAACCGCTGATTGCCTGCTCGAGCAGGAACCCGGCGACGAGGATGACCGACCCGATCATGCCGGCGACGGCCACGCCAAGAAAGACCACCAATGCCAGCAGCAGGAACAACGACGTGATCCGGCGCAACACCGACGGATACGCATCGGGGCCGTACTCGGCCTGCGCCGGCGGCTGGAACCCAACACCCAGTTTTTGCAGCAGTGGTCGCTCGGGGCGCGGCTCGATGGGGAGTTGCCGAGGTGACGGAGGGTTTTCGCCGTGTCGTGCGATGCTGGTCATGTGCTTGACAGCGTAGTCACTCCCTCCAGCCCTGAGACGGCAGACGACGTGGAACCCGGCGGCAGTTTCATCTATTGGTTCCTGGTTGCGCTGGTGCTGTTCGGTCTTGGTGTCGGGCTCACGCTCGTTCGGATTCCGTACCTCGTCCTGCAACCCGGCTCCACGTTCGAGACGGAATCGTTCGTCGATGTCGACGGGGTCGAGTTCTTCGAGAACCCCGACGGCGAAGTGAGCTTCGTGACCGTCACCCAACGTCGGCTGTCGCCCACAGGGTGGCTGATCTCCCGTTTCACGGACTCGGACCGGATCTTCCACGAGGACGAACTTCTTCGGGGCCGCAGCTTTGATGAACAACGCGAAGAGAACGCACAGCTCATGCTGTCGTCGCAGAACAACTCCATCGCTGCAGCGCTGTCGCAGCTGGGATTCGAAGTGGCCGAACCGGCCGGTGTTGTGGTCATCGACGTGATCGAAGGCGGCGCACTCGATGGCGACGTCTCCCGCAACGATGTGATCACGGCCGTCAACGGCACCCCCGTGGCAACCATCCAGGAGTTCTTCGACGCCGTCGATCCGTTGCCAATCGGCGACGACGTGACCCTGCTGATCAACCCGCCCGGTGAGGCCCCGATCGACCTTGTCGTCGAGCTCACAGGAGACACCGCGGCGTTTCTTGGCGTGATGCGTGGCGCAGATGCCACCGATGCAACCACGGGCGCCACCATCGACGGGGTCGTCGAAGGCGGTCCTGTCGCCGAGGTGCTGCAGGTCGGCGATCGGATCACCGAGGTCGATGGGGCAGTGATCACGAGCTTCGAGGACCTGGTTGTGGAGCTGTCCACACGACGTTCCGGCGAATCGGTCTCGATCCGGGCCGTGGGCGCCGACGGGACCGAACGAGCAGCCGACGTCGTCTTGGGAACCCGGACCCTGGAGCGCGCCGGACTCGCAAATGCTGCCACCCAGTTCCGTGACGCCGAGCTTCCGTTCGACGTCGAGATTCTCACCGAGGACGTCGGCGGGCCATCGGCCGGTCTGGCGTTCACCCTTACGATCCTCGACGTGCTCACCGAAGGCGACCTCACCGGCGGCAACGAAATCGTCGTGACCGGCACCATGAATCGTGACGGTTCGGTCGGCGCGATCGGTGGCGTTCATCAGAAGGCCTTCGCCGCCCGCGATGCTGATGCGGCCGTGTTCATCGTGCCGTCAGCGAACCTGGACGAAGCCCGAGCAGCGGTCGACGACCTTCGCATCGAGCCGGTCGACACCCTGGCCGACGCGCTGGCGATCATCGGCGATCTCGGCGGAAACGTCGGCGATCTTCCCACCGACGGGCAGCTCTGATCCGAAGTCGCCATTGCCAAAAGTGGGCCGTGGTGATCACAGAACCACGTTTGGTGGCGGCGTACCATTGTCGAAATGGATGAGTCCGCCGACAATCTCTCCCCAGCCTCGATCGCAGGCAAGACGTTTTCGTCGAAGCTTCGTGGCGTCGATGCCACCGAGGTTCAGGCCTTCTTGGAGCTGACCGCCGCTCGGGTGAAGACGCTCGAGGCCGATCGGGACGCCTGGCACAGCGAGGTTGACCGGTTGCGCGAAGAGGTTCTGTCGCTCCAGGAATCGCTGGCACAGCAGACCGCAGAGCCCGACGAAGCGGCACTCACCGAACAGCTCGGTCAGGAAGCCGGCCGGGTACTCACCGAAGCCCGCGCCGCTGCAACCGATCGCATCGCCGAGGCCGAGGCCGAGGCCGTCGACATCATCGGTGCAGCCGAGGAGCTCTACGCCGAGCGCTCGCGGGTGGCCGACATCGAAGCGGAGCGGATCCTCTCTGCAGCCCGCACCGAGGAACGAACCCGACTCGAAGCAGCCGATGATGAGGCCGGAACCATTCGCGACAAGGCACGCGAGGACGCGGTTGCCATCGCCTCCGAAGCCGGTGTCAGCCAGCAGGCCGCCGATGCCGAAGGCGCCCGGATCATTCGCGAGGCCGAGCTCACCCGCCGTCAGATCCTCGAAGATCTGGCCCGCAAGCGGTCGTCGGCTCGTCGCCAGATCGAACAGCTGAGGGCTGGGCGAGAACGCCTGCTCGCCTCGCACGAGGTTGTGCGTCGTGCGCTCGAGGAGATCAGCGACGAGCTGAACATCTCCATGTCCGAGGCGCGGGCGGCGGCGGAGACCGCTGGTCACAACGTGAGCGACTCGACTCTCGAAGAGATCGAGGCCGAGATCGAGACGGCGAAGCTCGCCGGTCTGCTCGACACTGGTCCGCTTCCAGTGGTCACGCCCGCCGGAGCCCGAACCCGCACGGTGTCATCGGTGTCATCTGTGGATGATGCTGGCGTCGCTGCAGAGTCGACCGAGACCGAAACTCCGGAAACGGTCGAGGCCCGTACCGACGTCGCTGCACCCGAGACCGGCGACCAGACGTCCGGCCCCGAGGCCGAGTCCGCCGACCACGCCGCCGAAACGGAGGACGTGGACTCATCCACAGCGGCGCCCGAGCCCACCTCTGAACCCGCCGAACCCGATGCTCCTTCGCCGAAGCCCGATATCGAGCCGAAGGCCAAAACCGACACGTCCGATGCCGATGGCGCCGACAACGACGGGCCGCTCGCCAAGGTGGTCAGCCTGAAAGCCGTCCGAGAGGACGTCGATACCGACCGGCACCCGGCCAATCGCCGACCACAACGCGAACAACCAGCGGCCACCGAGCCGCCGGCACCCGTCGAGCGACTCGAAGTCGTGGAAGCCCCAGCGAGCGCCGATGACGCCGACGTGGAGCAAGATGGCGAGGCGGTGGAGGTCGCTGCCGCTGACGTGGTCGCCGACGAGACCGCCGATGCCGATGCCGATCTCACGGAGCCAGTGGTCGAACCCGAACCCGAAGCTGTTCTCGAGGAAGAACCCGTCGACGAAGCTGAGGACCTCCCCGAGCCCGTGACTGCCGAGGTCGCCACCGAGCCGGAGCCCGAAGTCGAACCGGTCGTTACCGCCGAGCCAGAGCCCGAAATCGAGCCGGTCGCTGCCGCCGATGAGCCCGAGGAACGGGTCGACAGCCTGTTCGCCCGCATGCGTCAAACCCAGGACGCTGCTGTCCGTTCCGGCGAAAGCGAACCGGCGAGCGCCACTGCACCATCCGATACACCCGACGCCGTGCCTGATGCGAGCATCCTCAGCGACGGCATCGGTCGAAAACTCAAGCGGGTGTTGGCCGACGAACAGAGCGACGTGCTCTCCACACTTCGAGCCGCCGATCAGGCCCCGCCGGTCGAGGATCTGTTGGGAACCGTCGAGGTGCACCGTCTTCGCTACTGGTCCGTCACCCAGGCCTTTCTGCAGGAATCCGTCAGCGAACTGGCCCCCTCGGCCGACCCGCAGGCCGAGGTTGATCGCATGGTCGACAACCTCCGTCGCAAGATCGTCGAGTGTGTCGACCAGGATGCGAACGACACCGACGTCCTCGTCGACCGCCTTCGCAGCGTCTACCGCGAGGTCAAAACGCAACGCATCGCTGAACACGCACAAATCATCTGTGCGGCAGCAATCGAACTCAACGCCAGCTGAACTCACGTCTGCCCGACACAGCGATATCCTCAAACGGACATGGCAACTGACGCTGAACCCGAATCCGCGAGCCGTCGCCCAGGTCGAGGCCGTGTCATCGGCTTCATCGTGGTGGTCGCGCTCATCCTTCTCCTCGCGTCGATGCGGGGACTCTTTGGTCTGTACACCGACTACCTCTGGTACGACGACATTGGTCGCACCGGCGAGTGGACCACCGTGCTCACGGCCCGAATCGTGCTTTCGGTCGTGTTCATCGCCGTCTTCTTTGTTCTCGCATGGATCAACCTGGTCATCGCCGACCGAATCGCTCCTGCCCTGCGTCCGCCCGGGCCCGAGGAAGAACTGCTTGCTCGCTGGCACGAAACCGTTGGCCGGCGCACCGGCCTGGTCCGCTTTGCCATCGCTGGGTTCTTTGCGCTCGTCGCCGGCGGAGGTGCTGCGTCGCAATGGAACGAGTGGATCCTGTTCACGAACTCGGTCGACTTCGGTACGACCGATCCGGTCTTCAACCGCGACGTCGCGTTCTACGTGTTCCGGCTGCCGTTCCTGAACTTCGTCGTCAGTTGGTTCTTCGCCGCCTTCATCATCATCGGCATCATCACCGCCATCTGGCACTACATCAACGGCGGCATCCGTATCCAGACCGTCGACCGCCGCAGTACGCCACAGGTCAAGGCGCACCTGTCGATCATCCTTGCGTTCCTGGCACTGTTCAAGGCGGCCGACTACTACCTGCAGCGGTTCGACCTGCTCACCTCGAATCAGGGGTTCGCCCGCGGTGCGTTCTACACCGACATCAACGCCTCGCTGCCAGCCATCCAGCTCCTCCTGCTCATCTCGCTGTTCTCCGTCGGGCTGCTCGTCGCCAACATCTGGCGGCGGGGCTGGGCACTGCCATCCATCGCAGTCGGTCTGTGGGCGCTCATTGCCGTCATCGCCGGTGGCATCTACCCGGCGGCCATCCAGCAGTTCCAGGTCTCGCCCGACAAAGAGGCACGCGAACGGCCGTACATCGAGCGCAACATCGCCGGCACTCGGGCCGCCTTCGAACTCGATCAGGTCTCCACGGGTGACTTCACGTACACGGGTGTCGTCGAGATCGACTCGCTCCGCGACCACCGCGATGTTCTCCAGAACGCCCGTCTCCTCGACCCCCGCATCGTCGACGACTCGTTCACGCTGAACCAGAAGGACCGCGACTTCTATCGGGACTTCACCGGTGCGCTCGACATGGACCGCTACACCATCGATGGCGAACTCACGCCGGTGGTCGTTGGCGTTCGTGAACTTGGTGAAACCAACGCCAGTTCATGGGAAGAGCTCCACGCCGTCAACACCCACGGCTACGGCATCGTGGTGGCGCCGGCCAACCGCGTCGACGACAACGGTGTCCCCGACTTCCTCGTCCGCGATGCGCCGCTCGAGTCCGACGTCTCCGAGATTCAGATCGATCAGCCGCAGGTGTACTTCGGTGAAGCGAACTCCACCTACGCAGTGGTCGGTACCACGCAGAGGGAATTCGAACCCGGCGCGGCCGGTGGCTTCACCTACGACGGCGAGGGTGGCGTGCCCATGTCCTCGTTCCTCCAGCGCCTGGCGTTCTCGTTCCGCTTCAGCGAAATCGAACCCCTCATCTCCGGCACGCTCACCGACGACTCCGAAGTCATCTTCATTCGTGACATCGTCGAGCGCGCCGAACGCATCGCACCGTTCCTCACCTACGACAGCAACCCCTATGCAGTCGTCTCCGACGGCGGCATCTCGTGGGTGATCGATGCCTACACGACGTCGAGCGAATACCCGTACAGCGATCTCGCCCCCACGGCGCAGCTGCCCACCGACTCGCAGCTCCGCCAGAACTTCAACTACATCCGCAACTCGGTGAAGGTCGTCGTCGACGCCTACGACGGATCGGTCGAGTTCTACGCCGTGGACGAGCCCGAATCCGGTGACCCGATCCTGTGGGCGTACCGTCAGCAGTTCGATGGACTCTTCCGCAGCATGGACGAGATGCCCGCCGACATCCGCGAGCACCTTCGGTTCCCCGAAGACCTCTTCCGGGTCCAGACCGAGCTCTGGGGTCGCTACCAGCTCGAGGACGTCAGCGAGTTCTTCACCGCAAACCTCGGTTGGGAAGTCGCCGCCAACACCGATGCAGTCTCCGGAGGCCAGCAGGTCCCGGTGTTCGACGCCAACGATCCCACCCGGATCATCGCTGCCACCGGTCGTCGAGTCGACCCCTACTACCAGGTGCTCAAGCTGCCCGACGAGGACGAACCGTCGTTCGTCGTGACCCGGTCCTACGTGCCGCGATCCGTCAACGACGGAATCCGCGAGATCACGGCGTACATCGTCGGACGCCTCGATGCCGAGGGCAAGCCCGAACTCCGCCAGTACCTCATGTCCACCGGAGCCAACGTCGAAGTCGACGGTCCCAGCAACATCCACGAGCTCCTGAGCATCGACCCGGTGATCTCCGAGGAACAGACCCAGTTGAGCCAGGCCGGTTCGCAGTTCCTCGCCGGAAACCTGCTGCCGCTTCTGCTCGACGACTCGATCGTCTACGTGCGGCCGTACTACGTGCGTCCCGAGCCCGAGTCGGCGACGTCCAACCAGATCACCGAGCCGGCAATCCAGTTCGTTGCTGTCGTGGTCGAGGACCGAATCGGCTTCGCCACGACCTATGCCGGCGCGCTTGCGGCGTTGTTCAACATTCCGCTCGAGGAAGCGGCGATCCTCACCGGATCGCCGGTGCCCGATGGTGCCGACGAAGGTGTCGTCCTCGACGGGGACACGCCCGCCGGCGTACAGCAGCGGCTTGCCCAGATCCTGTCTCGCCTCAATGCAGCCGAGGATGCACTTCCCGATTTTGCTGAGTACGAACGCCTGCAGGAATCAGCACTCGCCGACCTCGAAGCCCTCCTGCGAGAGCTCGAAGCCGGCGAGGTGCCCGACGTTCTTGGTGATGGAGAACCCGAAGAGCCAGAAGACGCCTGACGGGTACGGCGCTTGGCTCAGGCCTTGCGCTTCTGCACGGGCTGCCAGCCAGCTGGCCGGCTGACCTCGGAGCGCCACTTTGGGCGACGGCTCGCCGTGAGATCGACGACAACCGGGTCGCCTTCAAGGCCTACCGTTGGTGTCGACGTGCTCACGGGCCGGGCGGCCGGCGACTCCACGGGAGCGTCGGCGGAGGCATCCTCGAGACGGCTCGGAGCATCCAACGCAGCGACGATTGACTGCAGTGAGGACTCGATCATGGAGATCTCCTCGCTGAGGTTGGCCGATGCAGTCCGTGACGCGTCAACCGCTACGAAGTCGCCCATCGTGGGTGCATCGACCTGAGGATCGAGGACGTTCTCGACGAACTGCAGTCGGGTGTTCAGCTCCTGGATCTGCTGAACGACGGCGAAGAGAATTCGATCATGTTGGCGGGTGTACTGACGTGCATCCGCGTCCACTGAATTGATCGTCATTGGTGAGGGGTCTTTCGCATTCGTTGCCCGCTTGCGGCCCTCTCCGATGAGAGAAACGTTAGACGACGCAGAGTGGTGATGCATGCATCCCTGCTCACCAGAGGTTGGGCTGGCTGGCAATGGTGGGTGGCTGCGATACTGGAACACATGAGCGACGATCTGGACCGTGTTGACCAAGCCATCGACGAGCTGCTCGCAGCCCACGACCCGAGCACCATGTCCGGGGCCGAGTTCCGTGGGCATCAGTTCGACGCCAACCTCGCCATCATCAGCTTCGCCGAGGGCGAGGGTGGTATGGGGCTTTCGCCAAAGGTCCAACAACACATCGAAAAGCGGCTCATGGCGGCCGGCAAGGAGCCCGACGATCCGTCGACGTTCTTCCGGCATCTCGCCGGGCCCACCATCGCGACGCACGGCAGCGACGAAGTCAAGCAGCGTTTCCTTCGTCCCATGTTCACCGGTGAGGAACGCTGGTGTCAGCTGTTCTCGGAGCCCGGTGCTGGCTCCGACTTTGCCGGCCTTGCCGCCAAGGGCCTGCAGGACGGCGAAGAATGGGTGGTCAACGGTCAGAAGGTCTGGAACACGTTGGCGCACCTCGCCGACTTCGGCATGCTCGTCGTGCGAACCGACCCCAACCTGCCCAAGCACAAGGGCATGACCTACTTCGCCGTCGACATGCGGGCCGAAGGTGTCGAGGTCCGGCCGCTGCGCCAGATCACCGGCGAGGCCGAGTTCAACGAGGTCTACATGACCGACGTCCGTATCCCGGACTCCTTCCGTATCGGCGAGGTCGGCGAAGGCTGGCGGGCCGCACTCACCACGCTCATGAACGAACGCGTCTCCATCGGCGGCGGAGCGCCACGACGCGGCGGCGGCGCCATCGGAAGCCTGGTTGCCGAGTGGGAAAAGCTGCCCGATGAAGAGCGCACACCGGTCGCCCGCGACAAGGTCATGCGTCTGTGGGCCAAGGCCGAAGCGCTGCGGTTGACGAACATCCGTGCGTCACAGAATCGCAAGGTCGGCAACCCCGGTCCCGAAGGTTCTGTCGCCAAGCTCATGTTCGCCGAGCTCAACAAGGACGTGTACGAAACATCGGTCGAGCTCCTCGGCATGGACGGCCAGGTCGGCTACGACTACACCTTCCGCCGCCCCGAGACCCTCGATGTCTCGGGCATGGCAGGTGGGTCCCGGTACGCGTTCATGCGCGCACGGGCCAACAGCATCGAAGGCGGAACGTCCGAAATCATGCGGAACATCCTCGGCGAACAGGTTCTGGGGCTGCCCGGCGAGCCACGCGTCGACAAGGAAATTCCCTGGATCGACGTGCCTCGGAGCTGAGCGTCAGCGGTTCTGTTCGAACCGAACCTTGCGAATGATCTCGCTGGCCGTGAACCGGCCAATGGGACCGGTCGAATACACCGCGGCATTGACGGTGCCATCGGGCTGCACGAGGAACCCGGTGGCATGCATCATGTCGCGAGCGCCGGTCTGCATGTGCGCACCGGTGTCGGCCGCGATCTTGTGATGATCGATCTCGGCGTACATGGGATACCCCACGTGGAGGCCGGCCTTGAGCGCGGCAACCGATTCGACCGAATCGACCGATGCGGCGACCACCTTCACCCCAAGATCGATGAGTGGACCACCGTGGACTGCGAAGTCAACCAACTGTTGACGGCAGTACGGTCACCAATCGCCTCGGTAGAACATGATCACGGCCCAGTTCCCAGCCACGGACGCGGTCATGTCGACCACGTTGCCGTCGGAATCCGTGCCCATCAGCGGGGGGAGTGTGTCTCCGGTAACCAATTGGGTCATGTCCTGAACCTAGCTTGTCGTGGCGCGCCGTGTCGCGCCGGTGTTCCCGAACGGGTTGGAACGTGGCGCAGGTGCGTGGGTACCCTCTCGCTCATCGGGTGCTACCTGGTTTCGGCGGATTCACAGAATGGCGAAACATGGCGAGAGAAGTTGGTCCGAACGACCCGAACCGCGGCCGATCACGGATTGGCGGGATCGGTGTTCCGGGCAGCAAACCAGTCGGGATGCGAGGTGTCGACGACGTACACACGGCTGCGTGGGGTGGGTTCCGAATCTAGGTGGCGCCGATGACCGTGTACCCGTCGATCTCCGTCAGAAGATCGCCGGTCGGCGGCGGCGGGGCTCCGTGGCCGTGGGCATCGCTCCGCACTTCTGCAATCCACTTGCTGTGCTGGTACTCGTGGTTGATCACGCCAACCATGAGTGTGTGAGCGATGACTCGTAGCTGGTTCGGAGCGCCCACCTTGCCGTCGTCGATTGTGCCGATCCAGTGGTGCACGCGTTCGGATACCGCGCTTCGGTAGTCGCCAAGCCGCGCAACGTCGGGAAGGTCTCCCCGGTCCACCTCGGGCGTCGCCGAGTCCATCAATGCATCGAGCTCGGGATCGGGGCTTTGCTCGGCTGCGGTCAGATTGCGGATCATGAAGTGAGCGACGGCGGCCTGATGCCCGAGATGCCAGCCAATGGCACTCGACTGTGGCTCGGGGCGCCAGACGATTTCGGCAGGGGTGAGGTCGGTCCATAGCGAATCGGTCCACGAGATGGCGCGGTCGTACTCGACCAACAGGTCAGCGATCGTTGGGGTGGTCACGCGGTGGTGCTCCGTTCGTTTCGTGTGGCAGAGATGATGGCCGAGGCTGCACGGTGGGCGCTCGCGAGCGCTCCATCGATGTGCCCGGGGCTGCTGGTGGCGGTTTCGGTTGAGGACCAGTGCAGTCGGCCATCAAGCGCTGGTTCGGCCCACAGCGGGTGTCCATAGTTCTGATAGTTCCTGAGTGACTCGACGCCAGGGGGAGACGTGAACGTTTCGGACCGCCAGTCGAGGATGTGCAGACTCGTGGGGTTGGCTGCCTGGGCGCCGAACAGCTGGCTCAGCTGCTCAAGAACGGCCTGTTCGGTTGGCGCCGGTTGTCCGGGCTGCACGAGTGGGGCGAAGCCAAAGAGTGCCGCCGGCGACCCACCGGGGCCGCTCATGTCGTGCATCTCTCGCATGGGTCCGACATGACTCATGGCTGAGCCGGCCAGCCCGTCGGTTCTCCAGAACGCGGTCTCATAGACAGCGACGATCTTCACCGTCGCTCCCATCCATACCGGCGTGGACCGGGCGAGACCGGCAAGCGGCTCGGGGAGTGGAGGCGTGAACGTGATGGCGTCAGCAGCGAGTGCAGGTGGCAGTGCAAGAACCACGTGGTGGGTCTCGAAGCGATCCGAGCCGGAGCGGAGGGTGAGGTGTGTCGGTGTCGCGTCGATGTCGGTGACCGGTGTCGTGAGGCGGAGGGTCCCTTCGGGTAGGCGGTCTGCCAGACTCTCGGCGAGCCGCTGGGCTCCTGCGCTGAATCGACCCGACGGAGTGTCGATGGGGTTGCCGTCGATTCGCTGCGTCCTGGAACCGTCGTGGTACATGGCGTCGCCGGCCAGGTGCTGTGGGTGGATGTCGGTGTCGAGCTCGCGGATGAGTGTCTCGATGTGTGGTTCGCCCGCCCAGAACCAGGTGGCACCCAGGTCCAGGCCCGCCCGCTCGCCAGCGGGCAGCGAGAGCAGCCGCCCACCCACTCGGTCTCGAGCTTCGAGCACGCAAACGTCCAGCCCGGCATCAGCCGTCAGCTGCCCCACCCGAAGCCCCGAAATCCCGGCGCCAACGACCACCACATCGAACATCCCAAGAGTCTACCTCAACATAGACTCCGCCAGCACCCACCAAAGATGCCTTGCACCTTCACCCCCAAATGGTGCCTGGCACCGTTTCGCCGCAGATTTCTACCCCCGTGGTGAAGAACCTCCGCATTCGCACCAAATTCGCATCTGATATGCGGCTGATATATCAAAGGTGCCAGGCTCCCTGGCTCGTCACGGTGCCAGGCACCTTCGGAGGTGTGGGCGGTTACGGTGGGGGCTTCGTCGTAGATAGGGGACTGGCATGAAGCTCGACATCTTTGGATCCGCAAACACCGTGGACCGGCTTGTGGAGGACATCGCTTCCGCAGCTGCACAGGGATTCGCCCGGTTCTGGACCCCACAGATTCGCGACATCGACGCGCTCACCGCCTTCGCTGTCGCTGGTCGGGAAGTGCCGGACATCCGCCTTGGCACCAACGTCGTACCCACCTGGGTTCGGCACCCGACCATGCTTGCCCAGCAGGCGCTCACGGTGAATCAGGTGATCGATGGCCGGCTCGACCTTGGGGTGGGCCTCTCCCACAAGCCCGTGGTCGAAGGCTTCTGGGGCATCCCGTTCGAGCGGCCGGTTCGCCACATGAGCGACTACCTCAAGGTGCTCATGCCGCTGATGAACGGAGAGCCGGCTTCGCACACGGGCGAGATGGTGAGCGGCCGGATGGAGCTGGGCGTTCGGGCTCCTGCAGCGCCCGTCTATGTGGCTGCGCTCGGCGAGCAGATGCTGAAGCTCGCCGGTCGGTACGCAAACGGCACCACGACCTGGATGACCGGCCCGGTGACCGTCGAAGAACTCACCGGTCCCACACTGCGTGCCGCCGCCACCGATGCTGGTCGGCCCGACCCGGAACTCTTTGCCGCTGTGCCGGTGCTGTTGACCGGCGATGTCGACGCTGCCAAAGAACGAGCTGCGATCGAGTACGACATCTACGGCAAGCTCCCGTCGTACCGAACGATGCTCGACCGCGAGGGAATCGCCGGACCCGAAGACCTGGCGATCATCGGCGACGAAGCAACGGTGGAGGCGGGCCTGCGCCGATTCGCCGACGCCGGCGCAACCACGGTCATCGCCAACCCGTTCGGCAGCAAGGACGAAGTCGCCTACACCCGAGAGTTCCTCGCCAGCCTCCTCTAACGGGTGCAGCACCGCCCGCGACTGACGGGAATCTGTGGACGCCGGTAGCCGGTATCCGGCCAGCAGCGTCCACAGAAACCGGGTTTCAGGCGTGGGTCGGGATGCGGACCTCTGGATCCTCCAGAGGTTCCGGATCGGTTGATGGGGTCGGTGTCAATCCGTCCACGTCGATCGTGGGGAGTCGTCGATCGAGCCACGCTGGCAGCCACCAGTTGCGGTCGCCCAGGAGCTTCATCGTTGCCGGAACCAGCACCATTCGTACGATGCTGGCGTCGACGAAGATTGCGGTCGCCAAACCCAGCCCGAACATCTTGCTGGTCGGGTCGCTCGAGGTCACGAAGCCAAGGAACACCGAGATCATGATGAGCGCCGCCGAGGTGATGACCCGGGCGGTGCTCGCCAGTCCTTCGATGACCGAACGGTCGTTGTCGCCGGTGGCCAGGTAGTGCTCACGGACCCGGCTGAGCAGGAAGACCTCGTAGTCCATCGACAAGCCAAACAGGATGGCGAACATGAACATGGGAATGAACGACACGATCGGCACGGTCGTCTCCAGTCCGATGAGGTCCTTGCCCCATCCCCACTGAAAGACCATAACGAGCAGGCCGTACGACGCACCGATGCTCAACAGGTTGAGGAGCGCAGCTTTGAGTGCGACGAGCACCGAACGGAACACCATCATGAGTAGCACGAACGAGAGCACGATCACGGACAGGACCAGAAGCGGAAGTCGATCTGACACCCGGTCCGCTATGTCGCCCCAGTTCGCATTCAGCCCGCCCACATGAGCGCTTGCCCCCGACCCGGCCAATGCATCCGGGAAGACGTCCGCTCGCAGCCTGGCGATGGTCTCGGCAGTTGCGTCGTCCTGAGGTGAAGTGGTCGGGATGGCGATGATGCTCGCCACTCCCGCGGTCGGGTCGATTTCGGGCGGTGCCACACTGGCGACTCCGGGGTCGTCGGCGATGTCGTTGGCCAGCATCTCCACGAGCGCCACGTCACCTGTGCCGCCCGGAAGGTCTACGGCGATGACGAGGGGAGCGTTTGTACCGGGGCCGAATCCTTCGGCCACGAGGTCATAGGCCCGTCGTTCCGAACGGGACTCTGGCAAGGTCCCTTCGTCCGGGGAACCCCAACTGCAGCGCCAATACCGGCGCGGTGAGCGCCAGCAAGAGGGCGGTGACGCCCACCGTGTACTGCCAGGCGTAGCTGGAGACATGCTCTCCCCATCGGTGCCAACGGTCGCTGACGTGGCCTTCGGTGTTGGTGCGGCGGATGCTGAACCTGTCGATTCGGTGTCCGACCACGCCGAGGAAGGCGGGGAGCAGCGTCAGCGACGCAACGACCATGATGAGCACGATCACCGACGTCGCAACGCCTGCAGCGGTGATGAAGGGTACCCCTGCAACGCCCAGGCCGAGGATGGCAATGACCACGGTGCCGCCGGCGAAAATGACGGCCCGGCCCGCGGTCGACACGGCAAGACCGACGGCGTCGGGAACATCGTGACCGTTCGCCAGAAGTTCTCGGTGGCGTGTGATCAGGAAGAGTGCGGAGTCGATGCCAACGCCCAAACCGATCATGCTGGCGATCTGTGGTGCCCATGAGGGCA
>CAZFBD010000008.1:50956-89951 GCA_964517125.1 uncultured Acidimicrobiales bacterium | reverse complement strand
GCGGCATCATGTCCGTCGGCCGCTCCAAGGCAAAGACCTACACCACCGAACGCCCGGGCACGACCTTCGAGGACGTCGCTGGCTACGAGGGCGTGAAGCGGGAGATCACCGAAGTCGTCGACTTCCTCAAGAACCCCGATCGCTTTGCAGAAATCGGCGCACGCACACCCAAGGGCATGCTGCTCGTCGGTCCTCCGGGAACCGGCAAGACGCTCATCGCCCGAGCCGTCGCTGGTGAAGCCGGTGTGCCGTTCATGTCGGTGACCGGATCCGATTTCATGGAAATGTTCGTCGGTGTTGGTGCATCCCGAGTCCGCGATCTGTTCGACACTGCCCGCAAGATGGGTCGAGCCATCATCTTCGTTGACGAGATCGATTCGATCGGCCGTAAGCGCGGCGCTGGCCTGGGTGGCGGACACGACGAGCGTGAGCAGACCCTCAACCAGATGCTTGCCGAGATGGACGGCTTCGAAGCCTCCGAAGGCATCATCATGATGGCGGCCACCAACCGCCCCGACATTCTCGACCCGGCGCTTCTGCGTCCCGGCCGATTCGACCGTCAGGTCGTTGTGCCGCTTCCCGAACTCGAGGACCGGGTCAAAATCCTGACCGTGCACCTCAAGGGCAAGCGGACCGATCCTGATGTCGACACCAACCTGGTCGCTCGTGGCACTCCCGGCATGAGCGGTGCTGACCTTGCAAACCTCGTGAACGAGGCCGCACTGTTCGCCGTTCGGGCCGGAGACGACAAGATCGCCATGCGTCACTTCGAGTCGGCTCGCGACCGCGTGCTTCTTGGCATCGAGCGTCAGTCCATGGTTCGCAGCCAGGAAGACCTGGAACGCACGGCATACCACGAAGCCGGCCACGCCCTGTGTGCGGCCGTCCAGGACAATCACGACCCGGTCCACAAGGTCACCATCATCCCCACCGGTATGGCGCTGGGTGTCACCATGACGCTCCCCACCGAAGATCGCCACTCCATGGACAAGGCCGAAGCCGAGGCCTACATGGTCATGGCCATGGGCGGCCGTGTGGCCGAGAAGCTCGTGTTCAACGAGTCCTCCTCCGGCGCCGCCAATGATCTGCAGCAGGCCACCAACATCGCACGCCGGATGGTCACCGAATGGGGCATGAGCGAAATCGTCGGCCCCATGTCACTGTCCGATGCTGGCCCCGTCTTCCTCGGTGAGGACATGATGCAGTCGAAGTCGCACTCCCCCGATACGGCACGACTTGTCGACGAAGAGGTCCGACAGAAGCTCATCCAGGCCGAGGATCGGTGCCGGGAACTGCTGATCGAGTACCGCAACGGCCTCGACCTCATCGCTCGTGCGCTCCTCGAACACGAGACCATCTCCGGTGATGAGGTCTACCGCCTCATCACCTTGTCTGGCGGCAAGGTCGCTGCGGTCAAGGACACCTCCTTCACCTCGGCCGATGTCACCGCAGCAGGCGAGATCGCCGACGCTGTGGTCGAGTCGCCCGCCGAGGCTGACGAGCCGGCAAACTCCACCGCCGACTGACGACATGGTCCAAGTCGCCATCGTCGCCGTGGCGGCCCTCGTGGCTCTTGGCGTCGGCTGGTACATGCAACAGCAGCGCCCCGATGCGCCGTCGACGCCGACCACCCATGTGGTTCCCGAACAGCTCGATCGGGCCGATTTCGTACGCCCCGACGCACCATGGTTGACGGTCGTGTTCACGTCGGCCACGTGCGCCACTTGCGCCAAGGTCTGGGACGCCACACAACTGCTGGAATCCGACGAGGTGGCCACGCAGAACGTCGAGGTCGTGGACCGCAAGGACCTTCACGACCGCTACGGCGTGACGGCAGTGCCGATGGTGGTGATCGCCGACGAGAGCGGCGTCACCCGTGCGTCCTTCCTGGGCCCGCCAAGCACCGCCGACCTGTGGGCGAAGCTTGCCGAACTCCGAACCTGAGGAAGCCAAGCGAACAGGCCCGAGCGGAATCGGCTGAGCCGCTATGTGCAGGGCCGGTCAGCCCAGTGGCAGGAGCGGTGCCCAGGAGCGGGAACTCAACCCGGTGATCTCGCGTGAGGCCACCAACGGGGTGCTCGCACGAAGCTGCACTGAGAACGTGCCCGTTGCCAGATCGGCAATCGGAATCCGGGTGGTACGCAGCGGACCGATCTCGTAACTCTCCACCCGGGACGCACCATCTTTGGCGATGGTGATTTCGACCGTGGCAAACGTGTCGTCGGCCGGGTTGAACACATGGAGGGCAGAACGGCTGTCGGTTTCCAGCAGCTCGATGGTCGAGAAGAGCTGCAACGAGGACACCGCCTGGCCGGTGGATGCGGCAAACCCGGTGGTCGGTGCTTCGGGCAGGTCGAGCAGATCGGCGAGTGGATCGGGTTCCTCAACCGCGGGGCGCTGCTCCACCCCAGCAACGATGCGTGGTCCGTCGAGCGATCGGACGACGAGGGTGAACGAGTCGATCCCGGCCAGACGTCCCTCGCTTCGCAACTCGACGATCTCGTTCTGTCCGCCCCGAAGCGTGAGTTCGAACGGTTCGACGAACCGCTCCGCTCCGGTGGGGAACACCTCGACGTCGGCCCGGATGATGGTGTCACCCGGGTTCACGACGACGAGTCGGGCTGGTCCGAGCGATGGCGCAATGCCCGGGAACGTCCATGTCTCGGCGGCTGCCGGAGCACCGTTGATGATGCTGAGTCCCGATGGGGCACCGCTGCCGTCGAACGACTGGATCGCCTCGGCGATGACTCGACCGCTGCGCGCCCGAACGAACGACGACACGGTCTCTGCAGCAGCGACGACGTCGCCGACCTCGATCAGTCGGGACGACTGTGATGGGACGTGGAGAGCCTGCAGGTCTTCGGGCTCGCGAACACCGGCTTCGGTGACGAAGTCGATGTCGACCACGGCATCGTCGGGGAACGGGTTGAAGACCACCAGCTGCAACCGCGTACCGGGGAGCGTGGATCCGCTGGGGATGACCCAGTCGGCTGACCCTTCGGTCTCGCATGCGCTTCGATCGACTCCCGTGGGACCGGAAACGATCTTGTCGACGAGGACTCCCCCGCCGTCGACCTCGACCGCGATCGAGACCAGCGGTGAGTCTGGCGCCAGATCTGCGAGCCGTAGTGCGATCGTGGACTGTCCATCGATCTCGCGTACGAACTCATCGACCGTGTCTCCGACGACCGGTTGCGGGCCGCCTCTGAACACCGACACCACTGCCGTCGTCTGCTGTGGGCTGGTGTTCGCCAGGACGACCTGTGCGTCTGCGAGTCCTCCTTCATCGGCGGTTCCCGCTGAACAGAACCAGGTGGACGAACGTGCGTCGGTGGGGGCCACCACGGGCACGGGCGAGACCGTTTCGGTCGTGACTGGCGTGGGGGCTTCGCGGTCGCGGTCCAATACGACACCTCCAAGAAGCAGTCCAACGACCACCACGAGTCCCGGAATTCTGAAGGCGTTCATGCGCGCTCCGCTCGGGACTCGACGAGGCGGACTTCGCGGCGTTCTCGCCCGACGATCCACCGTCGCAGGAAGATCAGCAACGTCCAGCCAAACAACTGCGCTCCCAGGATGAGTCGATGCGTTTCACTGGTGTCGTAGGCAAAGACGGCATCGGACACGTCCTCGACCGCAGCGGTTTCGAAGCCCATGCCCACTGAACCGACGTCGATGCGTGGCATCACCTGGTTCCCGAGTTGGAGCGTCCATCGAGGAGATGGCGCCCAGGCTGCGTACACGTTTCGTGTGACTCGTACCTGTCCGGTCCAGACATCGTGGCCGTCGCGGTTTGTCGCGACGGGTGCGGGATCGTCGAGCCGGAGATTGTCGAGGGCGGCAGGTGCCACCGCGGCATGGACCGGCACCCAGGCGGTGTTTTCGTACACGACCACGGCCGGGTTCACGACGCCGGTTCTGACCAGGTCGAGCTGCGAAGCGAATCCGGCGGCTCGGGCATCGGACACCGGTACCCGTCGGGATGGCTCGGGCACGGGTGCCTGCTGGTCCATGACGACGAGATACCGGACACCGAATCGGGCGAGCTCACGACCGAGTCGCGAGGTACGGCCGTCGAGTCCGGCGGTGATCGCCTCGGTGAGCACGTCATCGGCTGCACCAGGGGCGGCCGGCCACAAGGCCCGGATGTCGGGCGCGCCGTCGAGCGAGGAGGTCCAGGCGAGATCGTTGGCGGTTGGTGTGGCGGCTGCACCCAGAACGTGGGCGTCACCGATCCAGAGAACCCGGTAGCTGCCCTCTTCGGGAGGGGCCTCGATGGCGCCGTAGGCGTTGGTCAGGTCGACTCTCGCCAGCTCCCAGCGCCCGGTGAACGACCCATCGGCCAGTGGCAGCATGGCGAAGGCAAAGCCCACAACGGCCAGCACAGCGGGAATCAGCGCACGGGCACGTGCACCAACAAGGTCGATGTCGACCACCATTGCCGCCAGACCGCCCAGGACTGCCAGTCCGAGGGCGACCGGAGCGAGCAGAATCTCGTTCACGGGAACGCCCATCGGCAACCAGCCTCGGGCTGCCGCCCACGCAACGGCCCACGCCACCAGCAGCACACCCCAGATGCGCATACCCCAGGTGAAACGTTGGCCTCGGCCGGAGACCAGCGGAAGGAGCGCAGGGGCGAACACGGCCCACCCGAGAATCGTGGAGCCGATGGGACCCGTGGTCTGCGTGAGCAACTCGATGAGCGTGGTGACCGAACCCGTGCTCGTCTGGGCTGTACCGAAGTTCGTCCAGGTCGTCAGTTCGACAAGATGGGGAAGGTTGAGCAGCGCAGCTCCGGCGAGCGCCAACGCAGCAACACCAAGCAGGGCGGGAACGCCGCGCATGTCACCGGCGAGGAACGATCCGAGCACAAGGCCGGCAACAAGAAGAGCGAAGGTGACGCCGACCCAGGGCAGGAAGGCGCCAACCACGGTGAGGAGGGTCAGGAGCCCCACGACACTCACCGATCGACGACCCGGGCGCTTGAAGACCACGGAGCTCGACACGCCGATGATGTGTCCGAGCATCCAGGGCAGAGCGGCGAACAGGATCAGAGCGCCAAAGCTGCCGCCGGAAATGGCGTTGTAGGGCACCGGCGACGCCGCGTACAGAAAGGCTGCAGCGACCGGCGCCCGGTCGGAGTCTGTTCGGTTGAACAGTCGCCACATGCCAAGAACACCGAGTGGAAGCGGCAAAACGAGCATGAGCATCCGAAGGAACGACTCGGCGCCGAGCGTCAGTGCACCCGCAACATCGAGGAGCGGGTACGCGAATGGGGCGAAGCCCTCGCTCCCCATGCCTTGTGTACGCCAGCCACTCCACCAGTCGCCGGACAGCGTGCCGAGATCTTCGGGGAGGACACGGAACTCGCCAACCGAAGGAATACCGCGCGTGAGCAGGTGCCGCGCTCCGAACACCAGCAACAGCACCAGGATCGACACACCTGCCGCCCGTACGGCGGAGACCGTTGTTTCGCCGCGTTCGGAGGCGACTTCGCGCTGGGTGATCCGACGATCGATGCTCTCCGACAGGCGAATCGAGCCCTTCCGTCGCAATCCCTGGAGCTGCTCGTCGGTGAGTGTCCGGTGTTCGGCGAGCTGCCTGCGTCGGCTCAGCAGTGATCCGAGATTGGCGATGTTCCAGAGCCATGCGCCGGGGATCGCTCGCAGCTCGGCAAGGTCGAGTCGCGCCAGCGCCACCGAGAACTCCACCAGATGCAGGACCATGAAGCTGAGAATGAGGCGAACGAGGCCGAATCCACTTGCGGTTGTGAGTGCCGAGCGCATGTGGTGACGGCGGGCCCGCAGGGTCTCGTCGGCGCCACCACGCTCGGCGAATGATGCCCGGTGGCGGACCGTCGACGACGCAGCGATGACAATCGTGGCGCCCGATGCCCGGGCCCGGACTGACAGATCGTGGGCTTCGCCGTGCCAATCCATGGCCTCGTCGAACCCACCGAGCTTCTGGAAGAACTCGCGGCCCATCAGCACGCACGCACTGGAAACCCCAAACACCTCGGCAACACGGTCCTGCTGTCCCTGGTCGAGGTCGCCGGGCTTGACGAGCGCCAGTGTTTCGCCGAATCGGTCGGCGTCGAACCCCGATGGCACGAGGCGGGTGGGGTCGTTCCAGGAGACGAGCTTCGGGGCGATGAGTGCCGTTGGATCGGCCCGTCGGATCCATTCGCGCACGAGCGCCGAGATCGCGCCGTCTTCGAATGCGACGTCGTCGTGGCAGATCAGAACGACCGGCTCGGTGGCCTGCTCCACGGCGGCGTTGATGCGGTCGCCGAAGCCGGCCGTTGCCGCAACCTCGAGTGTTTCCACCTGGGGCAGCCGGTCGTTCCAGCGCTCCAGAAACGCACCCTCACCAGGTCCGTGGACGAAGGTGACGTGCAGGTTCGGATAGTCCTGCGCAGCCAGTGCCTCGACGACACTGTTGAACCAGGATTCGTTGGCGTGCGTGGCCATGATGCACCGGACACCGGGTGGTGTTGGTCGGGCGTCGGCAGAGGTGTCGGAGTCCGAATGCACAGCCCCGCTACGCTACCGGGTTGTGAGCACCCTCGACCAGCACCCCCAGGCAGCATTCGGGTCAATCAGCGCTGCATTGTCGTGCGAAGTCTGATCACGGGCGCTGCCGGCTTCGTCGGCCAGGTGTTGCAGGAGCATTTGCGGGCCTGTGGCGACGAGGTCCTGGTGAGCGATCGCTCCATCGGCGGACCCGACATCTCCGACCGGGATGCGGTCTTCGCCCACATGGAGTCGCTGCAACCGGAGATCGTCTTTCACCTTGCAGGCCAGGCCCACGTGCCGACTGCCTGGACCGACCCTGTGGGCACCCTGCGAGCCAACGTCGAAGGAACACAGAACGTGCTGGACGCTGCCAGGCACGCCGGCGTCAACCGGGTCCTGGCCGTCACGAGCGCCGAGGTCTACGGCCTCGTCACGACCGATGACCTCCCGATTCACGAAACCCACCCGCTGCGCCCCACGAACCCGTATGCGGCCAGCAAGGTGGCCGCCGATGCCGTGGCCGTTGCCGCCCATCTGGGAAGCGGCCAGGACGTGATCCGCGTGCGTGCGTTCAACCACATTGGACCCGGGCAGCGCACAGACTTCGTGGCCGCGGGCCTGGCCATGCGCATTGCGACCGCCGAGCGCGATGGCCATGGGTCGATCATGGTCGGCAACCTCAGCCCTCGTCGTGACTTCACCGACGTCCGCGATGTCGCCCGGGCGTACCGCCTCATCGCCGAACACGGTCGTGCGGGAGCCGTCTACAACGTGTGCTCCGGTGTCGATCGGTCCATCGGTGAGCTCGCTGAGCGGATGATCGACCGCGCCGGGATTTCCCTGGATCTTGTCCCCGACCCCGATCTCCAACGTCCGTCGGACAACCCGGTCCTTCGTGGCGATCACTCACAACTGTCCCAGGCCACCGGCTGGAAGCCAGAGATCGCCCTCGATACGTCGCTCGTCGACATTCTCAACGATGCCAGGACCCGTCTGCATGTCTGATCGTTCGCCGCACGTGGTCGTGATCTGTGGAGGGGTCGGGGCTGCCCGCTACCTCCGGGGGCTCCTCACCGTCGTACCGGCTTCGTCGGTCACCGCCATTGTGAACGTCGCCGACGACATGGTGTTGCATGGCCTGAACATCAGCCCGGACCTCGACACGATCATGTACACCCTGGCCGGCGAGATCGACCCCGAACGCGGCTGGGGACTGCGCAACGAGACCTGGGCAGCCATGGAGACGCTCGGCCGATACGGCGACCGCAACTGGTTCAACCTGGGCGATCGAGACCTGGGCACGCACCTGCACCGCACCGGACGACTCTCGGAAGGCGCCTCCCTCACCGAGGTCACGGCCGAACTGGCTGCGGCCTGGGAGCTCGGACTCGCTCTCCTCCCCGTCTCTGACGATCCCATTCGGACCATGGTCACCACGGCCTCCGACGGAGCGGAAATCGGCTTTCAGCAGTACTTCGTCGGCCAGCAGCACAGTGTGCCCATCTCGGCGGTCCGATTCGCCGACATCGAACGGGCGCGCCCGACAACGCAGGTCCTGCGAGCACTCGCCGACGCCGACGCAATCGTCGTCGCCCCCTCGAACCCCATCGTCTCGATCGCCCCAGTCCTCGACGTTCCCGGAGTTCGCCAAGCCATCATCGATTCGCCGGCCAAGTCCGTGGCCGTTTCGCCGATCATCGGCGGAGCAGCACTGAAGGGCCCGGCGGCAAACATGCTCACGGAACTTGGCCATGAGGCTTCGGCTGTTGGTGTTGCCGCCCTGTTGGCTCCGCTCATCGACACGCTCGTGATCGACGATGCCGACGCCGGGCTCGCTCAGTCCGTGGCCGATCACGGCGTCATCCCGTGGGTCACCGACACGATCATGTCCGGCCCGGAACGGTCCGCCAGACTGGCTGCCACCACACTCGCTGCCGCCCACACGCCTCCCGGAGCCCGCCCATGACCACAGAGGAAGCCCCAGATCTCTCGATCATGGCGATTCGCGGAATGCCGGAGATCCGCCCGGGCGACGACCTCGCCGGCATGCTCGCCGATACAGCGCCGCTCGCCGACCTCGATGTTCTCGTCGTCACCCAGAAGGTCGTATCGAAAGCCGAAGGCCGGCTTGTGGAGATCGACTTCGACGATCCGCGCGGTCACAAGGCAATCGTCGAAGACGAGTCCGTCCGGATTCTTCGTCGCCGCGGTGACCTCGTCATCAGCGAGACCACCCACGGTTTCGTGTGTGCAAATGCCGGTGTGGATCTCTCAAACGTGGAAGCCGGAACAGCGGCCCTTCTGCCGATCGACTCTGACCGATCCGCTCGCCGGATCCGCGATGTGGTTCGGGCGCGTCGTGGTGTCGAAGTCGGCGTCATCATCTCCGACACCTTCGGTCGTCCATGGCGACGAGGTGTCACGGATGTGGCAATCGGCAGCGCCGGCATCGGCCCGATCCTCGATCTGCGGGGCAGCCCCGATGCGCTCGGACGAGAGATGCAGGTGACCGAGGTCGCCATCGTCGATGAGTTGGCTGCAGCTGCAGAGCTCGCAATGGGAAAGAGCGCCGGCGTGCCCGCCGCGATCGTTCGCGGCGTGCCCGCCGACTGGTTCCGAAAGGGCTCGGTCGTCGACGAAATCGTTCGGTCTCCGAGCGAGGACCTGTTCCGGTGAGCCCTCAACTCACCCACCCAAACAGCCGTTGGTAAGGGAAAGCAGGAGGCCACACCCATGGCGGAAAAGACAGCAATCATCGTGAGCGGCTACTTCAGCCCGCTCCACACCGGACATCTCGACATGATCGAAGACGCAGCTCGCCGAGGCGACGCCGTCATCGTGATCGTGAACAACAACGATCAGCAGATCATGAAAAAGGGCAAGGTCATCATCGACGAGCAGGATCGCCTGCGGATCGTCAATGCGCTCAAGCTCGTCGACCACGCATTCATCGCTGTCGACGATGACCGGACCGTCTGTGCCTCGCTCGAGAAGGCCGCCGCCGACTACGGCAGCGACTACAAGCTGGTGTTTGGCAACGGTGGCGACCGCAACGACGGCGCCGTCGTCCCGGAAGCTCCCGTGTGTGAAGCCCACAACATCGAAATGGTGTTCAACATGGGCGGCACCGAAAAAGCCGACTCATCAAGCCGAATCAACGTAGAACTCGGCCTCGAAGACGAACCAAGTGCGCCGCCGAGCGCGACGACCTAAGGACCAGCGGGCGCTCGGCGAAACTCTGCGATATTCGCCGCAGGCGAATTCGAGGAACCCGAAGGGTTCGCCCTAACCTTCGTTGGTTTCGTCACCTTCGATGACGAGGTCATCGGCGGGGATCAGGATGTTTCCTTCACCGTCGACGAGGTTGCCGTCGTCGTCGAAGCCGACGTTGCTGGTGTCGGTTCCGGCGTCGAGGTTGCCAATGTCACCGACACCGTCGGTGCCGAGCACGAACGGCGAGGCTGCAGACGCAGCATCGAGGTTGGCCTGCGGTGGCGGCGGAATGTCGGCCCCGAGCGGTGCCAGTGCGATCGTGATGGATTCCTGGTCCTCGAGGAAGCGGTAGTCCTCGATGTCGACCGTGGTGACCTCGACGAGCTCCTGCGTGAACGGAGCGAACCGGGCGATCTGCAGAATGGCCGGCTCACCGTCGCACGTGGTGCCTTCTTCGGTGAGTGCATCGCGGTCGGGGAAGGTCAGTTCGGAATCGTCGTTGATCTCGGCGCGGGCCGCTTCGAGGAAGACCTTGACCTGTGCGTTGTTCCCGGTGGCGTTCGAGCCGGTTGGGTGCACGTGCACGACACCGTCGCCGTGGGTATGGATGCCGGGGTTTGGTGTCTGCGGATCCTGCAGGTTGGGCAGGAACGAGTCGGTCTGGCAGTCGTAGATGCCGTAGGCGACGTGCCAGTGATCGCCGAACGTGGGCGTGAGGGCGGTCGTGTCACGGTTCTGCCGGGCGAACACCACGAGGGCGATGCCCACAACGATCACCGCCGCAAGTGCCAACGGAAAGCCCAGATCGCGCTGGTCCTGGCCGGACGAGCTCGCCGTCTGGCCTGCTCGTGCCGCCTTGGCGACCTTCTTCGATGAATCAGACGACGAGTCGTCCTTTGGAGAATCTGTACGTGCCACGGGGATAGATGCTACCGAGTTTCGCCCCGTCCCAAGCGTCAGGCGTCCCGAGCCTGTCAGACCGGCTCTCAGGTGGCCGTCAGACGGGAAAACAGGTCTTCGTAGCGTTCAGCTGCGCGACGAGGTGTCACCCACTGTTCGACCCAGTCCCGACCGCTCTCCCCCATCTCGTGACGAAGGGTCTCGCTGCCGAGAACCTCGCGCAGTGCCGCAACGAATGGTTCGACATCGTCGGGGGGAACCGAACGTCCGGCGGCGGCTTCCACGACGACGTTGCCGACCTCGGTTCCTTCGTCGACGCTTGCGATCACGGGCCGCTTGCACGCCAGAATCTTGTAGAGCTTGGACGGCACGCTTGACCATGCCAGTCCCTTGCGCAGCGGGATCACGTGGAGATCCGCGGCTGCCAGAACTTCGGGGACGCGTTCGACCGGTTGGTATGGGATGATCCGGAAGTTGTCGAGACCCTCGGCCCGTGAACGCACTTCACCAATCGCAGATCCTCCGCCGTTGACCACGAAGACGACATCGTCGAGGTCGGTCATTTCGCGAGCAGCGTCGGCCAGGAGCTCGATCGACTGGGAGAAGCCGACGTTGCCGCAGTACATGACAACTCGTTTCCCTTCGAGCCCGTACTCGGAGCGGTAGGCGTTCTCGATCGGCGACGGGACGAACACGTCGGTGTCGACGAAGTTCGGGATGATCTCGGTGCTGGTCGACGTCTTCGCATCGACGTTTCGCTGCATCTCTTCGCTGAGGACCGTCACCACGTCGGCGCGGTCGTAGACGAACTTCTCCAGCGTCTGTGCTGCCGAAATCACCTTCGGGTTGGAGATCGTGCCGGTCTCGATTGCGACGTCGGGAAACACGTCCTGAATGTTGAACACGAACGGCGTGCGGCGACGCTTGGCGGCCACCCAACCGGAGACTCCAAGGGAAAGTGGCGGCGACATGGCGAACACGATGTCTGCGTCGAAGCGATCGGCGACGGCGGTCACCAGGCCAATGGCCGTGAATCCGGCGAACGCAGCGGCCCGTGCGCCGATGTTTGCCTTGTCGGTGGGAAACGGATGGACCCGGGTGATCTGCCCCCACGGCCGTTTCTCGGTTCGGATCGGCCGTCCGCCCCAGCCATCCTCGACCGCGTGCTCGCGGTACCAGGGCAGCGCGGTGATCACGTGCAGTTCGTGGCCCATGTCGCCCAAATGGTTCACGATTGCGCTCATGAACTCACCCGTGGGTGCGCTGTCTGGCTCGAAATGTGGACACAGGACCTGGATCTTCACCGGAAGCAAGCCTAGGAGGTTTCGGCCCCGTCTCGGCACAGGGTCAGGACACGGTGCTCCAGGCATCGATCTGGGCGTTGGCCATGCGCTCGGCCGAGTATCGGGCGCAGTTCGCTGCCCCGGCACGAATGAGTTCGATGCGCTGATCGGTGCTCATGGGGATCGACATGACGTCGATCCATGCGTCGATGTCTTCGGGGCCCAACAGCACCGCTCCAGTGCCGGCGACCTCGGGAAGTGCCGTGGCGTTGGAGCACACGACCGGCAGTCCCATCTGCTGTGCTTCGAGCACGGGAAGTCCGAATCCTTCGTAGTTCGACGGAAACACCATGACCTCGGCTGCGGCCATCAGTGCGTGAAGGTCGGCTGCTGGGACGTGCCCCAGAAGATGGATTCGGTCAGACAACGACTGCGCAACCGACGTGAGCATGTCGTGGTCCCGACCAACGGCGCCAACACACACCAGCTGTGCGTCCGGGCGGGACTTCGCAGCCACGGAGAAGGCTCGGAACAAGGTGCGGTGGTTCTTGTGGGCGAGCGTCATTGCGGGATACAACAGCACCGGCCCCCGGTCGATGAGCTGCTGCACCCGTACGCTCGGCGATGGGGTCGGGCCATCGTTTGCCAACGCATGTGCAGAGACCGTCCGTAGGCGGTCGTACGGCACGCCGAACCGGGCATGGATGGAGTCGGCAACCCAGTCGCTCGGCGTGCAGATGAGGCTGGCGGACTGCACAGCTGTAGGGATCGACCGAGCGAGCCACCTGCGCTTGATGGGCGAGAAGTTCAGCGGGTCGTCGAGCGGCTGGAGATCGTGAATGGTGACCGATACGGGGGTGTTCCCGCCTGCGGGCACGGTTCCGCCGAGATGATGCATGAGATCCAGACTCATTCGCCGCTGCTCACGGACGAACCATGAGCGTTCGAGGGCCACTCGCTGCACAGCCCCAGCGTTGTTGACCGGAGCGACGTGGACCCGATGGTTGCGCAGTGTGGCCTGGTGACGGTCGGCGGCCTGTTGCATTGCGAACACGTCGACCTGCACATCGGCGTGCGCATCGAGCGCCTTCAACAGCCGGGTTGCGTACGACTCCGTTCCGCCGACCTGTCCCGGCCGCAACCACAACAGGTTGCACCCGATTCGACCCGTCACCCTGCCGCCGCCGCGTACACCTGACGGGTCCGGCGAGCCGTTTCGGTCCACGTACGGTCAGCGGCGCGCTCCAATCCCATCGCCCCCATCCGGGATGCCAACGCAGGATCCGTGAGCACGCGCTCGATGGCGTCGGCAAGCGCGTCGGGATTGGAGCTGTCGATGGCCAATCCGGCGTCGCCGGCGATCCACTCAGGGGCGGTTCCGGCCGTGACGACAACCGGCGTGCCCTGCCCCATGGCCTCGAGGACGGGGAGTCCGAACCCCTCGTGATGGCTGGGATACGCCAGAACACCGGCCGAGGACATGAGCGCGGCGACCTCGTGATCGCTGAGCGACCCCAGAACGGTCGCGTCGCCAAGATCAACATCGCCCCAGCCGCTCGGACCGACAACCACGAGCTGGCGGTGTGGGAGCAGCCTCATGGCGGCGACCAACCCAGCGAGGTTCTTGCGAGGCTCGACGGTGCCGACGAACAGCACCGCATCCTCCCGAACGCCGAGCCGCGAACGAATGGCCGCGCGGTCTTCCTCACTCACCACGATTCGGTCATTTCCCCACGGGATCGTGGTGATTCGCTCGGCGGCAATTCCTGCTGACAGGCAATCATCGGCGGTCGCTTCGGAGGGAACGATCACGAGTTGGTCCCCTGCGACGATGTCGTCCAGGAACCGGTGGAAGAACCGGACTCCATGTGGAGTGAACCACTCTGGGTTCCGGAGGAACCCCAGGTCATGCAGGGTGACGACCGCTGGACACCGTGAACCAGGCAGCAGATAGCCGGGGCCGTGAACGACGTCGATCGGACCGACCCAGCGGTCGATCCGGGGTCGCGATGACCTGCTCCATGCCTGGGTGAGCACCCGCCCCAACACCGGGATTGGCCGTGTGTCGAGGCCGACCGGGAGCGGGAGCGTCGGAGCTGTGCCGGATCGGCCGTGGACGCCAACGAGTTCCACGGTGGAATCGCCGAGCAACGCTTCGATCAGGCGGTTTGTGGAGCGAGCGGTTCCGCCGGGAACGGCGTTCCAGTTCTGCTCGACAACGATCGCAACCCGAACCACGCCGGAGACGTTAGCCGGTGAGCCGTCGACCGGTTCAGGGCCCTTCAGCTGCCGCGGTCTTCGGCGGTGAGTCCGGCGAAGTACGCAATGGTGTGTTCGAGTCCTTCACGCAGCTGGATCTCCGGGAGCCATCCGAGTTCTCGGGTGGCCTTGGTGATGTCTGGCTTGCGTTGGGTCGGGTCGTCGACGGGAAGGTCGTGATACGTGACCTCGCTGGCTGAACCGACCATCTCGGTCACCATCTCCGCCAGTTCGCTGACGGTGAACTCGTTGGTGTTGCCGATGTTCGTCGGGGTGGTGACATCGGAATCGAGCAGCGCCAGGAACCCGCGGACCTCGTCGGCCACGTAGGTGAACGAACGGGTCTGCGAACCGTCGCCGTAGATGGTGATCGGTTCACCAGCGAGGGCCTGAACGATGAAGTTGGAGACGACGCGACCGTCGTTCGGGCGCATGCGTGGCCCGTAGGTGTTGAAGATGCGGACGATTCGGGTGTCGACCCCGTGGTACCGGTGGTACGCCATGGTCATTGCTTCGGCGAATCGCTTCGCTTCGTCATACACACCTCGAGGCCCCACCGGGTTCACGTTGCCCCAGTAGTCCTCGGTCTGGGGATGCACGAGCGGGTCGCCGTAGACCTCGGAGGTGGATGCCAGGAAGAACTTGGCGCCCTTTGCCTTGGCCAGACCGAGCGAGTTGTGGGTGCCGAGCGAGCCGACCTTGAGGGTCTGGATAGGCATCTCGAGGTAGTCGATGGGCGACGCTGGCGATGCAAAGTGCATGACGGCGTCGACGTCGCCGGGGACCCAGATGTAGTTGGAGACATCGGCCTGCACGAAGGAGAACCCGGGGTTGCCGAAGAGGTGTTCGATGTTCCGGGTGTCGCCGGTGACGAGGTTGTCGATGGCGACGACTTCGTCGCCGCGTGCGAGCAGTGCGTCGGAAATGTGGCTTCCCAGGAATCCGGCTCCGCCGGTGATAACGATGCGGGCCATCAGGAGCGTCCGATTCCCTGGTAGGTGAACCCGCGGCGGCGCACCGCGCCACGATCCAACAGATTCCGGCCATCCACGATCGCGTTGCCAGCCATCGACTCCGCCAACCGATCCAAATCGAGGAACTTGAACTCCTCCCACTCGGTCAGAATCGCCAACACCTCCACCCCATCAGCCGCCGCATACGGATCCTCAGCAACCGTCACCGCATCAATCGGACATTCCGTCGCAACCGGGTCATAGGCCGAAACCACAGCCCCAGCAGCAACCAGACGCTCCGTGATCTCAATCGACGGCGAATCACGCATGTCATCGGTACCCGCCTTGAACGTCAACCCGAGCACACCAACCTTCACCCCTGCGAGCTCGCCACCAGCAGCGACACGAATCTTGTCCACCACCCGATCGAACTGCTCATCATTGACCTCGATCACACCCTTCAAGAACGCAAAGTCATAACCAGCATCAGCCGCGATCCCGATCATTGCCTTGGTGTCCTTCGGGAAACACGAACCGCCCCAACCCGGACCCGGCTTCAAGAAATGATGACCAATCCGCGAGTCATAGCCGATCCCCATCAACACATCCGCCACATCAGCGCCCGCAGCCTCACACACCGCCGCAACCGCATTCGCAAAGCTGATCTTCGTCGCCAAAAACGCGTTCGCCGCATACTTACAGGTCTCCGCAGACGCCGGATCCGTGATCAGGATCGGAGCCCGGACACCCAAATACAACGCAGCCACCCGAGACGCAGCACCACGATCATCCGCGCCAATCACCACACGATCCGGATTCAAGAAATCCCCAACCGCCGAACCCTCACGCAAAAACTCCGGGTTCGACACAACATGCACATCCGGACGACCCATCGCCCGCTCCACCAACAACGTCGAACCAACCGGCACCGTCGACTTGTTCACAACAATCGCGCCACGATCCAAATGCGGCGCAATTTCCTTCGCCGCTGCCTCCACATACGACAGATCCGCACGGCCATCATCACCCTGCGGCGTCGGCACACACAGATACACGAACTCCCGGCCCTTCACCGCGTTCGCAGCGCCCAACACAAAATCCAGGCGGCCAGCCTTCATGTTCTCCTGAACAATCGACTCCAACCCATCCTCATGAATCGGAATCACACCCGACTTCAACAACTCCACCTTCTCCGGCACGATGTCCGCACACAGAACGTCATGCCCCAACTCGGCAAAACACGCCCCCGTCGTCAACCCCACATACCCCGTACCAACAACAGCAATACGCGATGTGGACTTGATTTCCGTAACTGACATTTCTGATTTCTCCCGGGTTTTCAACCGCCAACTGGTGAACAACGCACGTTTTCGGGCGGACGTCCACGAACGATGGTACTGGCAGCGACGCTCGTGGTCGTTGGGCCTTCTGACACATCGGTCGTTGAGGGGGCTGAGGTTGAGGATGTTGTTGTGGTCTCCGGAACTTCTGCGTCATCACCAATCGTGGTGGTGGGCGCAGCTGTCGCGACCGTGGTTGTCGTGGTCGCTGACGGATCGTCGGCATCTCCCACGGTGCGACCGGGAATTGGGACCCGTGCAGCGTCGATGGCGGCTGGCTCGATCGCAGCGAGGGCACTTGGGAACTCCCGGATGCCAGCGAAGTCGGGGCCAACCTCCAGAACGACCTCGGCCACGTCCTCATCGGCAACAAAGGCAGCCCGGCCAGCCAGATACCGACCGAGCAGGACAGCTTCGTTTACCGACGCCCGGGCGAATCGAATGGTGGTTTGGGTGATTGCTTCACCGCCGGATCCGACCTCGGCGACGAAGCCACGTTCGACCAGCTGGACTGCGGAACGTTCGACAGAATCGGCGTCGGCGCCGAACACTGTGAGACGAACATCGGGTGGTCGCACGCCGTCGGCGTCCCCCTGGAAGATCTGGAGCAGGCCGTCGGCCTCCGCCGGCTGCAACGCTTCGCCCAGGTATCTGCCGTCCTCGGAGAACAGCGGTGCGACGGGGAGCGTGGCCACGCGGAGTGCATCGGTGTCGTATTCGCTGAACGCGTTGGCGAGATCTAGCAGGGCGCCCACCTGGAGCTCCTCATCGAGCTGGACGGCCTGCGTACCCACTTCAACGAAGTCGCGGATGCGGCCGAGGTCGCTCCCGCCGAGGGCGAGTGCCTGTTCCAGCGCCAGTACCATGAACTCCTGCTGCCGTTCGATGCGAGCGAGGTCGGGCGCTGGCCCCTGCAAGCGCTCCCACTCGCCGTCGATCTGTTCCTCGATGGTCCGGGCTCGCACGTAGGCGAGCGACGTGGGACCGTCGAGCACCCAGCAGCCAGACTCCGGGATTTGCAGCCCCGAACCGAGGTCGCGGGTCGGATACGGGAAATACACGGGAACGCCGTCGACGAGCTCCACCAGACTCGAGAATCCGGCGAAATCCACCATCACGAAGTGATTCACCGGGACCGAGAGGTTGGCGTCGATCGTCTCGATGAGTTTGTCCATGCCTCCGATGAGCAGCGTCGAGTTGATCTTCCACTGGCTCGAGCCCGGCACATCCACATACAGGTCCCGCGGTATGGACATGACCGACGCATCGCCGGTGGCGGGATCCAGCCGAAGCATGAGGATCGTGTCGGAGAGAAACCGACCGTTGGCTTCCGACACGGTGTCCCGGCCGCTTCGAACCGGGTCATCGGGATCAAGGCCCTCGGAGCTGTCAACTCCGACGAGAAGGAAGTTCACCGGATCGCCAGGCTCCCCGGCCTGCGCGAGCACATCGGTGCCGACGCGAATCCGGGGGATTTCTGCGAGAACGGTGCGGGCTTCCCAGAAGATCTGTGCGGCGACAAAGCACCCGACCGAAACCAGCAGCCCGGCCAGCAGCAGGAATCGCTGCGGCCAGGTTCGGCGGAGCCGGGGCGGGCGCTCGTCGGTCACGCGACCCTCGGTCGCAGATGGATCACGTCGCCAACCGACACCGTGCGCAGATGGCCGTCGACCTCAACGACGAGCCGACCCTCGTCGTCGACATCGGTCGCTGTGCCCTCCAGCGTGCCGTCGGTCTGCTCGACACGGACCAGCTGCCCAATGGTGTGGCAGCGTTTGCGGAACCGTTCTGCGAGACGCTTCGGACCTTCGGCGCCAAACCGGTCGAGCTCGTTCGAGAACCGCTGGCAGAGCGTGGTGCCGAGGGCTTCGCGATCGATGGGTGTTCCACCGAGAGCATCGAGACTCGTGGACGAACGGCCGTCGTGGGCCGGTGGATGCCAGCTCACGTTGCAGCCAAGGCCGGAAACAATGCCAACCACTGCGGCACCGTCAGAAACGACTTCGCTGAGCATGCCGCCCAGCTTCTCACCATTGGTGGTCACCAGGTCGTTCGGCCACTTCAGGCCAACGTGTCGATCGTGCTCCTCGATCGCCTCCACCGCCGCCAGGCCAAACATGGTCGGAACGCAGTGCATGGTGTGGGGGTCGGTCCAGGGCACAAAGAACGACACCATGATTCCCCCGCCGGATTCCATGTCCCACCGACGGTCGCGGCGGCCGCGGCCTGCAGTCTGCAGGTCGGTGAACCTCGCTGTGGGGGCACGCAGCCCCTGCCGCACCCGCTCGACCAGATCAGCGTTTGTGGACCCGGTCGCCTGCACCCACTCGATCGTGGAGAAGCGACCGATGGAATCGAGCACTACTCGGCCGCGTCGAGCAGCGTCTCGCTCAGCGTCGGGTGCACGAACAGCGTCTCGGCAAGATCGGAGACGGTGAGCTCGTTCGTTACACACAGCGCAATGATCGAGATCAGCTCGGCGGCGTGGCGGCCAACAATCGACCCACCCAGGACCACACCAGTTGCCGGATCCGAGATGAGCTTCACGAAGCCACGAGGATCGTCGTTGATGAGCGCCTTTGCCGAGGCGGAGAACGGGACCTTGGTCACCCGGACCTTGCGGCCCTCGGAGAATGCGTCGGCCTGCGAGATGCCGACGTCGGCGATCTCGGGTTCGGTGAAGATTGCGGAGGCGGCCTGGCTGTAGCTGATGACACGGTGGGGCCGTTCGCTGTGCAGTCCCATGATGTGTTCGGCGATCTTGCGGCCCTGCATTGTTGCCACCGACGACAGCGGAAGCTTGCCGGAGACGTCTCCCGCCGCATAGATGTGGCCGACGTTGGACTGACAGTTGTCGTCGATCTTCACGAATCCCCATTCGTGCTCGACGCCCGCAGCATCCAGGTTCAACATGTCGGAGTTCGGGATGGATCCGATGGCCAGGAGTGCATGTGAGCTCTCGACGATGCGTCCGTCGTCGCAAGCGACCGTGACCGTGTCGCCATTGCGCTCGATGCTCGTGGAGCGTGCACCCTTGAGGAGCTTGACCCCTCGGGAGATGAAGTTCTCCTCGAGCTCGTAGGCGACCTCGGGGTCCTTGCCCGGAAGCACGTGTTGCCGGCTGACGATGAGGGTCACCTCGGAGCCGAGAGACGAGAACATGTGCACGAATTCCACGCCGGTCACACCCGAGCCGACCACGGTGAGGTGTTCGGGAATTTCAGGCGGCGGGTAGGCGTGACGGGTGGTCAGGATGCGTTCGCCGTCGGGGTGGCACCAGTCGGGGACACGGGGACGACTTCCGGTGGAGATGAGGATTGCGTCGGCTTCGATCTCCTCCTCGCCGTCTGCGGTTGTGGCCATGACGGTGTTGGGCCCGGTGAAACGCCCGGTGCCTTCGACGAGTCGAACGTTCTGACTGTTGAGAAGGCTCGAGATCGACTCTTCGAGATGGCTCGTGATGCCGTTCAGGCGCTGCGAAAGGTTCTCGGTATCGATGTGCGGCGAGGTTGTTGCAAGGCCCATGCCTTCGCTTCGGGCCAGGAACGACAGGGCGCCGCCCGTGGCGATCATCGCCTTTGACGGGATGCAGTCCCACAGGTGTGCGGCGCCTCCGAGGACGTCGCGTTCGATGAGCGTGACCTCGGCACCGAGGCGGGCAGCATGAGTGGCGGCCGCGATACCGCCGGGGCCGCCTCCGAGAACAACGAATCGCTGACGTGACATAGGTCTTCAGGCTAGCGACCCGGCCCTGCTTCGTTGGGGCAATTTCTTCCGGCACATGCGGTCATTGCACCTGTCATGCCCACTAGCCTCACGCACGTGAGTGCATTGGCAGGCCCCCTGTATGTCGTCACGGCGGTTCTCGTCGTCGCCGGCGGAGCGAAGTTGCTGTCACCAACGGCAACCGCAACGACGCTGCGCACCATCGGCGTTCCCAAGCCCAACGCTGCGACACGACTCATGGGTCTTGCCGAAATCGCCGTTGGTATCGGTGCGATCGTCACCGGATCGGCCCTCTTGTGGGCCGCCGTCGCACTCGCCTACGCATCGTTCGCCGCATTCATTCTTTGGGCGCTCCAAGCCGACGCCGACATTGGTTCGTGCGGGTGTTTCGGACACGAGGACACCCCGCCAACGCCCGGACACGCGGCCTTCAACGCTGCCGCAGCGGCGATTGCTGCCCTCGCTGCCGCCGACCCGGTTCGCATTGGCGACTTCGACGGCAGTCTGGCCGAAGGCATTCTGTTCGCTGCGCTCGTCGCAACCGGCACCGCACTCTCCGTCCTGGCTCTCACCACACTTCCCCGCGTGATCGCACTGGCCAGGGGCACCGCTGCACCACAGACGCCAACGTTCGCCGTACGTGCCACCGGCAGCCAGAAAGGACTCTCGTGAGCGTTCGATTGGTCGACAAGGCCGGCTCCATGATCGCCACCCGCACATCTCGGCGCGGGTTCCTGACCCGCTCGGCCGTCGTGGGAAGCGCCGTGGCCGCTGCTCCAGCTGCCTACGTGCTCCGGCCCGGCACCGCATACGCCGCCATCTGCTCGTGCAACAATCAGAGCTGCGACTGCGGGCAGACCTGCTGCGACGGTTACACCGAGTTCTGCTGCACGATGACCGGCGAGAACACGTGCCCGACGGGCACGATCCCCGCCGGTTGGTGGAAGGTCGACGGCTCGTCGTACTGCGTCACCAACGGCTCCCCCGGTCCGCGCTACTACCTCGACTGCAACGCTGCCCCCTCGGGCCCATGCGGCCCAAGCGGCGTGACCAAGTCCACCGACCTGTGCGATTGCAGCTGCGCCGATGGCAACTGCAACAACCGCAAGGCCTGCTGCACGGCCTTCCGATACGGCCAGTGCAATCAGCAAGTTGCCTGCCTCGGGCCCATCGTCTGTCGTGTCGTCACGTGTACGCCGCCCTGGAACTTCGACCCCACCTGCACCACGGCGACGGCCACCGACAACAACACCCGATGGCATCACCGGCCATGTCTCGAACGCCCCACGCCCGAGCGCGGTGCGCTGCCGGCAACGTTCAACAATGGCGTCTGGACCCTCGGGTTCGCCATGGAAAAGCAGTCTCGGACCGAGACCGTGCGCTTCTCGTTCGGCCAACCGGGCGACATTCCCGTCATGGGCGACTGGAACGGCGACGGCACCCACACCGTGGGTGTCGTCCGCGGCAACCAGTGGATTCTTCGCAACACCAATGACGCTGGTCCGGCCGACTACAACTTCACGTTCGGCGATCCCGGCGACATCCCTGTCGTTGGCGACTGGAACGGCGACGGCACCACGGGCATCGGTGTTCGTATGGCCGACCGCAACAAATGGCGGTTGCGCAACACGGCCAGCGCTGGCCGACCCGACCATTCGTTCCGATTCGGACGTGCGTCTGACACTCCAATCGCCGGTGACTGGAACGGCGATGGCAAGGCCGGTGTTGCCTCGATCCGACATGGCTTCGGCGACAACAACCGGTCCAAGTGGTTCATTCGCAACACGCTCTCTGCGGGTCGACATGACCGTGCCTTCTTCTTCGGCACAAGCGACATGGACTTTGTCGTGGGCGACTGGGGATCCAGCGGAATCGACTACCCCGGGTTCGTGCGGCCCGGCGGAAAATGGAAGCTGCGCAGTGCCGGACCATCCGGAGTGAAGTTCGGTGGCGGCGACGAAATTCCGGTCGCGTGGCAGGCCGCCAGCTGGACGCCAGGTCGACTTCCGTCATGACCGCACTCGTCGCCGTGCTGGCGGTTGTCGTCCTGCTGTTGACCGTGCTCGTTGCAGGTCTGCTCCGCAGCCATGCCGAAATGCTCCGGGCGTTCAACGAGCTCGGTGTCACCTTCGGACACGACGACACCGAGGGGCACACCACAACGGTGCCCGCTCCAACCCGGGTCCCCCACGCAAGCGAGCGTGTCGCACATTCCACCGGCGACGGTTCGGTCCACGACCTGGCAGGCACCACGCCGCTGGGCGGGGGTCTCGCCGTTGCGTTGGCGGGCCGAAACGAGCGAACCCTTCTTGCGTTCCTCACCAGCGGCTGCCAGACCTGCCGCGGCTTCTGGGACGCATTCAAGAACGATGCCGCCCTCCCCCGATCGGTCGATCGGCTGGTCATTGTCACCCGCAGCAACGACGAAGAGAGCCCCTCGGCGTTGTTGAACCTGGCGCCGCGACAGCACGCCGTGCTCATGTCCTCTCAGGCATGGGACGACTACGGCGTACCCGTGTCACCGTATTTCGTGCTGATCGACGGGCCGTCCGGAACGATCGACGGCGAGGGAGCGGCAAGCACATGGGCCCAGGTCGGCTCCCTGCTTTCCCGGGCCGAGGCCGACCAGGAGCTCGAGAACGAACGTCGAATCGACGACGAACTCCTGCGTGCGGGAATCGAACCCAACGACCCTCGGCTGTACCCCGGCGAAGACATTCGGTGAGTGTGGCGACCATGGTTCTGGCGGTCGGGCTTCTGGCCGCGGTGGCTGGCGCCCTGCGCTCCACCTGGTCGCCTTGAGGTGAGTCGATGCTCTCGAGCATCCATCCGTTCGGGGAACGGAGTCGCAACAACAGCTTCTGGCTCACGAGTGGTGCCCACGTGCTGGGAAGCACGCTTGGGGGCGCTGCTCTCGGCGTGGTGTTCGGAGTCCCGGCGTGGGTTGGTTCGTTCGTGGTGGATCCGGCCCATGTTGGGCGGGCAATCCTCGTCGCCATTGCAGCGGCCCTTGCCTTTGTCGCCGAGGCGGCGGGTTCCGGCCGGCGCCTACCCACCCGAACCCGACAGGTCAACGAGAACTGGATTCAGACCTACCGGGGCTGGGTCTACGGAGGCGGTTTCGGTCTGGAGCTCGGCTTCGGCATCTCCACGATCATCACCACCTCGTTGGTTCACCTGCTCGTGGTCTGCATGGTTCTCAGCGGCTCGTTCTCCGCTTCGGTCCTCATGGGGGTGACGTTCGGACTCGTACGGGGCGCCACGGTGTTGATGGCATGGCGGGTCGACAGCCCCGAACGCCTGCGTGCGTTCCACCGGCGCCTCGACGCACTTCGACTTCGATCACGACAGGGCGCGATGCTTGCGCTCGGACTCGCAGCAACCCTCGGTACCGCAGGAGCAGCAATCTCATGAGAAACAGCACCCCTCTCCAGGCTGGTGGAGTCGACATCGCACTCCCTGCCGGTTGGGAAGGCGAGATCTTCAATCGTGCACCGGTCGTCGATGGCCGCAGCCTGCAGACTCCGGGATCGACGAACCCCAACGAGGTCGCTCGCAACGTGATCCATGTGGCGAACTTCGCTCTCCCTTCAGAGCGTGGGGATTTCGGAAGTGGCGCGGTCGAGATCATGAACTCGGGAGCCATCCTGATCGTTCTGTTCGAACACGGTCCCGAGAGCCTGGGGACACCATTGTTTGCCCGCACCGGCATTCCGGTACTGACCGCTGAAGAGTTCGATCCTCAACAGATGCAGCGCACGCTGAGCGGCCAGTCCGGGCGACAGATCTTCTTCAACCAGAACGGACGGGCCTTCTGCCTGTATGTCGTGCTGGGTTCGCACCGCCAGCGCGAGGTTCTGGTGCCGCTCGCGAACGAGGTGCTTCAGGCGATCGAGATCGAGCCAGCCTGATTCTCAGGCGTCGACTTCGTCCTCGATGAAGTGTTCGTCGAGGCCATCGGTCGGCCATTCGGTCGGGCAAATGCAATCGACTCGTCCGTCGACGAGAACCCAGTCGATCGTGTACCAGTCGCTCTTCAGGCCGAAGGCCCGACGGAACTCGTTGCCGGTCATCGTGAATGTCTCCTCACCAAAGGTGATGGTGACTTCCTCGACCCGGCCCCCGTCGCGGCCCAGTCCGTTTCGTTCGGTGATCTGGATGCTGGTGAGCGAACGCCCGCTGTACCGCGCTTCGACCGCATCGACCGAAATCGTGGTGGTCCAGTCGTGGTTCGGGTTTCGGGCGACGGCGTCACCGAGGTCCTCAACCGCAGGAAACACGCCGCCGGCGGTCCATCCACCGGTCGACGACGAGAATTCGGTGCGGGCGACGTCGCCGTCTCGCATGCGGACGACACCTGCGGTGGCAAGGAGCGCCGCATCAGACATGGGATGTTCGTTGTCGAAGGTCTCGCCGTTGCGTCGTACGGCCCGCCCGCCGTACACCTGACAGGAGATGGTGTCGCAGGTCTGGGCGTAGCTCGTGCGGTCTTCGGCCATGGAGTAGCTGCGGGCCGAGACTGCCTGCACCTGCACGGCAGCAGCGCCCGCTCCGTCACCGAGCGCAGCCCAGGAGGCCGGCATCTCCAGCGGAACAACCGCCCGCAGGTACGACTCGAGCGCAACTGCATTCACGGTCCGCTGGTTTCCGTTGTTTGCCACCGCTCGGAGTTCACCCCGGTAGAAGGACTGGACTCCGACGCTGGTGCACCGGTGGATCGTCTCGTCCAATTCCAGTTCGGGGTCGAGGCGAGGTGCGATTGCCGACAGCGAACCGGTGAGGTCGGCGACTCCGCCCTCGGCCCAGGCTGGCTGCGCGATGTCGTCGCCGTTCCAGTCGCCGCTGAGGACGGCTGCCGACGTCGTGCCAAGGCTCTGGTTCGCCAAGCCGGTTGTGGCACCATCGAGTCCGATACGGCTGCGCAGGGTGTTGCCTCGCACGAACCCGGGATCGGAAATGCCGTCGCCGTTCCAGTCGCCAACGACAGGCGTGTCGGCGGCACGACCGTAGGCAAACGTGATGTCTTCTCCGCCGCCGTCGTCGCCGGTGCGAACCATCCAGGTGTCGCCGCGTCGGATTCCGGCGTCGGTATCGCCGTCGCCGTCCCAGTCGCCAACGACCGGCACATCGCCAGCGTCGATGCCGAGCACGAACACCGACGTCGGAGCCTCGGGTTGGTATCCGACCCGACTCGTCCAGGTTCCGTCGAGGAATGCGACCGGCGAATCGAAACCGTCGCCATCCCAGTCGGCGCTCAGGTAGGTGGCGCCGGCGTCTCCGAAGGTGAAGGTTCGATCGGGGGTCGTGTTTGCGGTCGTGGGGCCGTCGAACCACAGGTTCCACACACCGTCGACGACCGTTCCCAGGTCGTCATCGCCGTCGGCATCCCAGTCTCCGACGACCACCGAGCCGTCGCCGACCGCGGCGATCCCGCCGGACGGTTGGGCCGACGCGGTGCTGATGCGGAGCTGTTCGGCATCGATGGTGCCGGGGCGATCGACGAACGGTCCTGAGCAGTCGGGGGCGTCGGCGAGGACAAAGCCGTCAGCGGTGTGGGTCAACCGGATGGCGCCGCCGGTGCCGATGTGCGTGGCGGTGTCCTGGTCGTCGATCAGCACGATGGCGCCGGAGTCAACGCCTGCGATGGTGGCTTCGTCGTTTGCGCTGTCGATGCGGACGGTGATGAGGTCGTTGTCGAGGGTTCCGGCCACGGTGTCGCCGTAGTAGTGGTCCAGGATCTCACTGCTGGTCCACCCGAGGTCCACGGCATAGCCGAGGGATCCGTACTGGCCCATGCCACGTCCATGGCCCCAGCCGTGGCCATCGATCACCACGGTCTCGGCGTCGTTCTGCGGACCGTCAAGGTCCTGCGCCCCCACTGCCGACGCTGTCAGCGTCGCAAGGAGTCCGGCGGACACAACGAGCGCAAGCGCGCTCCGTACCTGTTGCATGTGGCGAATGTGCTCCTGTGTGAACGAACCGGCCGCGAAACAACGCTAGCGGTCACGTCGCAGCGCGTCAGATCGCCGCTGATATCCTTACGGTGTTCGACTGCAGAGGAGTCCCCCATGGCTGGAAGCCCAGAACCTGTACCCGAGGTGAACCACGGATGGAAAGGCGCGATCTTTGCGCTCATCTTCTCTCTCGTGATCGTGGGCGGCGCAAGCATTGCCACCGCTGATGCAGTCGATGGACGAACCCAGGGTCACAGCGAAGACCATGGCGAGGATCACTCCGATGAAGAGCACTCCGACGAGGATCACTCCGACGGCTGAGGTCGCCTCAGCGTCAGATCAGCGCCGCCACGGTCTCGGCCAAGGGCGCACGAAAGTCTCGTAGCAACGGAATCCCGAGCGCGTCGAACCGCGTATTGTCGAGTACCGAGTTCGCTGGCCGCGGCGCCGGTCGCGGCGGCTGCAGCTCGGCGGTGGTGCACGCCGTGACACGCTCGGGGTCGAGTCCTGCTGCCGTGAGTACGTCCCGACAGAACTCGTACCAGCTGACCACGCCCTCGTTCGTGACGTGCATGATTCCGGTGTCGTTGCGTTGTGCGAGCGTGAGCAATGCGTGAGCAAGGTCTGCGGTGAAGGTCGGCTTGCCAATCTGGTCGTCCACAAACGTGAGTTGCGGGTGGTTGGCCGCCGCTCGAAGGATCGTCTTCACCATGTTTGCGCCGTTCGCTCCACAGACCCAGCTGGTGCGCACCACCAGACCGTCCGCACCCACGTGCTGCTCGCCCGCAAGCTTTGTGGCGCCATACACCGACGCCGGGTTCGGTTCGTCGGACTCCACATACGGAGTTGACTTCGACCCATCGAAGACATAGTCGGTGGACACGTAGACCACGCGGGCCCCAACCCGGGCTGCGGACTCGACCACGTGTTTCGTTCCAACATCGTTGATCTGCGCAGCGGCTTCGGCGTCGGATTCGGCATCATCCACGGCGGTGTAGGCCGCGGCATGAATGACGACATCGGGGTCTGCGGCTTGAACAACATCGAAGACGGCGATGCGATCGGTGATGTCGAGCTGGGCCCGGGTCAGTGGCGTCAGGTCGATTTCGGAACGGGATGCGGCCGCAGCGATGACATCGGTTCCGAGTTGCCCCCCGGCTCCCGTGAGAAGAATGCGCATGTCAGCGGTTCTTCACCGATGCCTTCAGCGGCTCCCACCAGGCCCGGTTGTTCGTGTACCACGCGACCGTTTCGTCGAGGGCGTCTTCAAAGCTCGTCTGGGGAGCCCATCCCATGCTGCGGATCTTCGTGGTATCGATGCTGTACCTGCGGTCGTGGCCAAGGCGGTCCTCGACGTACTCGATCATCGACGCATCAGTTCCACACCGGTCGAGGATTGCGTGGGTGAGTTCCTTGTTGGTCTTCTCATTGCCGGCACCGATGTTGTACACCTCGCCAACGGTTCCATCGTCGAGGACCATTTGCACGGCGGCACAGTTGTCGTCGACGTATGTCCAGTCTCGAATGTTCAGTCCATCTCCGTACAACGGAACCTTCAGCCCGTCGATCAGGTTGGTCACGAACAGCGGAATGACCTTCTCGGGGAACTGCCATGGACCGAACTGGTTCGCCGAACGAGTGATCACAACCGGGAGCCCGTAGGTCTCCTGGTACGCGAGGGCCACCAGGTCGCTGCTGGCCTTCGATGCCGAGTACGGCGAGCGTGGTTCGAGCGAATCGGTCTCGACGAAACTGCCGTCCTCGATCGATCCGTAGACCTCATCGGTGGAGACGTGCAGGAACTTCTCGATGCCATGCTTCACCGCAAGGTCACACATGATGTTCGTACCGAGCACGTTGGTCGTGATGAAGGCGTCGGGCCCCATGATGGAGCGGTCGACGTGCGACTCTGCTGCGAAGTGCACCACACGATCATGTCCGGGCAGGGCGGCGTCGACGTCGTCTCGGCTGCAGATGTCGCCGTGGACGAACGAGAAGCGTGGCGAATCCTCGAACTCGGCGAGGTTCGCCCGATTCCCGGCGTAGGTGAGGGCGTCGAACACGGTGATGTCGTGGTCGGTGTTGGCCATGAGCCAACGGACATAGTTCGAGCCGATGAAGCCGGCTGCGCCGGTGACGAAGAGTTTCATTGCATGCTCCCGAGGGCGGTCAGGTTCTGATTGAGGCGTACGGGATTCGACCGGGGTCGAGGTTGTCCCGTGTGGGGTTGGCGGCGTCGCGGGGCGACAGGATGGCGTCGGTGAGGCCCCAATCGGCGCCGATTGCCGGGTCGTCCCACGCCACGCCCAGTTCATCCGCCGGGTTGTAGTAGCCGTCGACGAGGTACGTGATGACGCAGTCGGTGATGGACGAGAACCCATGCGCAACGCCGGGCGGGATGAACAGGCCCAGATGGTTGTTCTCGGCACCGTCGATCTCACCCATGTCGAGCATCTGGGTCGCTCCATCCGTAGGCGACCCGACGCGAAGATCGTGCAGAACCACCCGTGCATGCCCGGACGGCACGTACCAGTAGTCGGCCTGGTGCAGGTGGTAGTGCAACCCCACGACGGAACCGGCTTGCCGATTGCCACGGTTTCCCTGGATCATCTCGCGGCCGAGGCCGAACCACTCGCGGCGGTAGGTCTCGATGAAGTATCCGCGCTCATCGGCGTGGACCGTGGGTTCCACCACGACGACCCCGTCGATGGTTTCTGAAGGGATGAGGTTTGCCACTATTGCTCCAACTCCACTCGTGAATGATCGCCCAGCATCAGACGCAGACCCGCTGGCACGTGTGCGGCACGGTCGACCTCGACATGTGAGCCGATCAACGAATCCGTGAGCCGGGCAACATTCGAGATCGACGAGTCGGCGAGGATGACCGAATGGTCGAGCTCGGCGTTGGTGATCGTGCACCCGGACGCCACCGAGGAGTACGGACCGATGTAGGAGTTCGTCACCACGGCGCCAGCACCGATGACCGCGGGACCACGAACGGTTGAGCCGATGATTTGCGCACCGTCTTCGATCACGACGCGGCCTTCGACCCGTGAAGCGTCGTCGATGTGGCCGTCGATGCGGGGCACAACGGTGTCGAGCACCAGTCTGTTGCACTCGAGCAGCGGGTCCTTCTTGCCGGTGTCGAGCCACCAGCCGCGAAGGACGTCGTGGGCGACTTCATGTCCTTCGTCGATGAGCCACTGGATGGCATCGGTGATCTCGAGCTCGCCGCGCGGCGATGGATCGATGCCGGCGACGGCGTCGTGGATGGCGGCGTCGAAAAGGTACACGCCGACGAGCGCCAGGTCCGATGGCGGGTTTTCGGGTTTCTCGACGAGGCGGACGACCCGACCTTCGTCGGTCACTTCTGCGACACCAAACGAGCGGGGATCCTCGACCTTGGCCAGGAGGATCTGTGCGGCGGGGCCGCTCCCCGATCCGAGCTCGGGTGCGGCACGTCGCGCCGTGAACTCGCCAACGAACGACACCAGGTCCTGCTCCAGCATGTTGTCACCCAGGTACATCACGAACTCGTCGTCGCCGAGGAACTCGCGTGCGATGAGCACACAGTGCGCAAGGCCTAGCGGAGCGTCCTGCACCAGATACGTGACGGCGGCTCCGAAACGGGTACCGTCACCGACGCCATCACGAATGTCGCCGCCAGTTTCGGGGCTGATGATGATGCCAATCTCGGTGATGCCTGCCGAGACCATGGCCTCGATTCCGTAGAAGAGAATCGGCTTGTTGGCGATCGGTACGAGTTGTTTTGCTGATGTGTGCGTGATCGGCCGAAGCCGGGTTCCTGCACCACCTGAGAGAATCAGACCCTTCACAGGCGGTAAGCGTACTCGTGGTCAGCCCGCAATCTTGGGAGCACACAGGCCGTCGAGTTCCACGATCTCCACTTCGGCCCGACGCTCCCACGTGACGGGGTTGTTCGGGTCGGCCTGAAGTGTGTATTCGCTGAAGTTCATGTCGAGCGAGTCGAACACGAGGAGCCGGCCAATGAGCGGTTCGCCCAGTTCGAGCAGCAGTTTGATGGCCTCGATGGCCTGGAGACAGCCGACGATGCCCGGAAGGACTCCGAGCACTCCCGCCTCGGCGCAGCTTGGCGCCATCTCTGGTGGAGGCGGCGTCGGGAGCATGTCCCGGTAGGTGGGTCCGACCCGGGGGTCGAACACGCTGACCTGCCCCTCGAACCGGAAGATGGACCCATGCACGATCGGGATGCCGGCCTTCACCGACGCATCATTGAGCAGGTAGCGGGCCGGGAAGTTGTCGGCGCCGTCCACGATTACGTCGTAGCCGTCGATGAGCTGGGCCACGTTCGTTGCGTCGAGGCGAACTGGGTGGGCAACAACCTGCACGTCGGGGTTGAGGAGGCGGATGGCTTCGGCAGCGGAGTCCACCTTCTTCTGACCGACGCGAGCAAGGTTGTGGATCACCTGCCGTTGGAGGTTGGACTCGTCCACGACGTCCATGTCGACGATGCCGATCGTCCCGACCCCGGCGGCTGCGAGATACAGGGCAGCCGGAGAACCAAGCCCGCCAGCTCCAAGAAGCAGCACTTTCGCGCCGAGAAGTCGCTGCTGGCCGGCTTCGCCGATTTCCGGCAGGTTCAGGTGCCGTTGGTACCGGACCCGCTGCTCGATCGTGAGCGTGTCCGGCTCGCCCCAGGGTTGACCTTCGTCCTTCCAGCCGTTGAACCCGCCAGCCATGCTGACGACGTTGGTGTACCCGAGCTCGGCGAGGGTCCGCGCAGCAAACGCCGAACGGGTACCACCTGCGCACATCACAACGATGCTCGTGTCTGAGTCTGGGATCTGGGCTTCGATCGATGTCTCGATGAGTCCGCGCGGAATGAAGATGGCATCGGAGATCGCACCGGAGGCGACCTCGTCTGGTTCCCGGACGTCCAGAAGGGTGGCCCCGCTGTCGAGCAGGGCGGCTGCTCCAGCGATGTCGGTCTCGTCGATCGACTCGAGGGTCTGGGCGAGCAGTTCGCGAAATCCGGCCATTCGCAAAGCGTATCGACCACGGCTTCCCAACGAGCGGTCAGGCCACCTCCCCTCAAAGGTGCCTGGCACCTTTCACGCAAAAGGTGCCAGGCACCTTTGGATTTTTGGCGATTTGCCCAGGTATTGGCGCGGCAAATGTGGGCAACACCCTCCCCATCGTCGTGCTGCCTTCCTCCCCCAGCGGGTGGGTGGCCGGTTGGTCAGTCGCCGATGATGGTGGGGAGGACGTGACTGATGGAGCCGTGCACGACTGCGGCGGCGATGTCGTCGAACGGTGTGGCCTCGCCGTTGACGATGACGATGTCTGCACCGCCGCGGTGTGCACGGGGCACCACACTTGCGATGGGGTTCACGGTGAGCGTGGAGCCCACGCACAACAGCAGGTCGGCCTGGTCGGCAGCCTCCTGTGCACGTGACAGGTCTGCTGCAACCAGCTGCTGACCGAAGGAGATCGTGGCCGACTTGATGAGTCCGCCGCACAGCGGGCAATGCGGGTCCTCGTCGCCGGCACGAACGCGCTCCAGCATGGCCTCCATGGTTGTGAGGTAGTCGCACTCGAGGCATCCGGCTTTGCGAGTCGTGCCGTGAATCTCCACCACCCGCTCGGGGTCGATCCCGGACTCCTGGTGGAGCTCATCGACGTTCTGGGTGATGAGCGTGTGCAGCACGCCCCGCTCCTGTAGCGGCAGCAACGCCCGATGACCATCGTTGGGAGCCACGTTCGCCCACAGCCTGCCCTCGGCCCGCAATTGCCAGTTGACCTTGCGCACGTTTGCGTCGCTCACGTAGAAGCGAATGTTCGATGCCTTCTCGGCCTCGGGGTTCTTCGTCCAGAGACCGTTCGGTCCGCGGAAGTCGGGCAGGCCGGAGTCGGTGGAGATCCCGGCGCCGGTCAGAACCACGATCCGACCGGCGGTCGAAACCGCCGCCTGTGCTCGGACCAGTTCGCCTGGGTCGGCTTCGGGAAAGTCAGTCAACGGGGCCGCCCTGGTTTCGGCGTTCGTGTTCGAGCAGCGTGATTCGGCCTTCGAGCTCCGCCATGGCCGATCGTTCGTCCATACCCAGGTACCGGTAGGCCGACCGGGCTGCGCGAAGTCCCTTGAAGGCCAGCTTTCGGCTGCCCGACGGACTCGTCCACGGCTGGTCGACATCGTCGGGGAACGCGAGCTGGCGCACCTGCACGTCGAGTCGATGCCACCGGATGATCTTCTCGAGGTTCGTCGCATCGATGGAGTCAGGATCGCACCCGGTGGGCAGACCCGCGTACAGCCCGCCCTCCTCGTGCAACTCGGGGTGATGATTCTCGTAGGTGTGCCGAGGCGGCAGGATCTGGTGTGGCCACTCCCCCGGGTACTGGGGCCATCCGAGGGTCAGAAACGGCTCGGGGTCGGCAAACTGGTCGGGTGCGATCGACGGGGCGACGGTGAAGTACGTTGACCATTCTTCGAGTGCATAGGTGTCGGCGTACGGGGCGAACCGCTCGGCGACCTCGGCGTACAGCGCCTTGTCGATGACCTGCGGCATGTGGCATGCGTAGCTGATGGGGTCGGGGTGGCCCATCTGTCGCAGGATCACCCAGGTGTTGAGAATGCTCTCGTCGAACTCGGTGGCGTCACGCCGCCATGACCCCATGCTGTGAAACCAGCGGCGCCGGTATCGGTCGCCGTCGAAGAAGGTGTGGCGGTCGATCTCCACGAGCGGACGGCTGTCGTCGTCGCTCATGATGTACGTGTCGGCCACGGCCGGGTGGCTGGCAGCGCAAGTCCGAAGCAGGTAGTTGCGTGCCGTATGGGGCATGGCCTGCAATTCGGCCGAAGAGCGACCGGTCAGGTTCTCGTCGGTGAGCACGGTTCCGTGTCCGTCGAATGCCTGCGCCATTCGGTCCGGAGCGATCACCACCACATCGTCGATGAACGGTGCGAAGTGGCGGACATGTTCCAGCGTCTCTTGGAACAGGTTCGGCCGCGCCGAAATGTAGACGATCTGCACCCGCTCAGCCTAGGGCATCGGTCAGGACCCCGATGCCGCCTCGATCACCTCACGGACCGGCACGCGACGCTTGGCGTTGTTGGCCCGCCGTCCGCTCAGGGCGTCGGGAATCCCTGCGACTGCACCCATGAACGATCGGAACCTCCAAGCGGCCAACCGGCGTCGGGCAGCGCCGTCGCCCGACCGAAACGACGAGACGAGCAATGACGACGGCGTCGCCGCTGCTCGTGCATACGCACGGGCCGCGTGAGGCAGCGACCCGTTGCGGACCAGCATGAGGAGTCGATTCCGGTGCTGGAGCACTTCGAGCTGGCGTGTGCCCTGTGTGGCGCTGTCGGAGTGTCGATGCTCGACGATCGCATCGGGGACGTACACGGTGCTCCAGCCTCGGGCGAGTCCTCGCAACGACAGGTCGATGTCTTCGTAGTACAGGAAGTAGGCGGGCTCGAAACCGCCGACGTCGCGGAGATAGTCCGCGCTGAACAACACCGCCGCACCGCACCATGCGGGTGCGACTGTTGCATACGAGCGTTCGCCTTCGGGGTCGGCGAAGCCGCGGTTGTGTCCGACGCCGTGTCCGTCGATCCGACTGCCAGCGTTCTGGACCACCGTGACCACCCGGCGGTGTCGTGCGTCGAGGTTGATGGTCTGCGCGCCCGAAACCCGTTCGGGGCCGAGCGATCCCGCTGAGGCTCCGCCGGTCTCCACGACGATGTCCTGGCCTTCGATCTGGGCCGGAATGCGCAATGCGGTGCCTGCTGCGCAGCGCCAGATCGGGGTGTGCCGGCCGGGGAGACGGTAGGCGCCGTCGACGCCATGGCACTGCGAGGTGACGTCGAGATCGTCGACCATCACCCGGGTCAGCGTGATGTCTCCGTCGGTGACAGCGAGTTCGACGAACGGGCGGTCGAACAGGATTCGAGGTGCGGCTGCGCCGACCTTGCGCGGCGGGTCGAGTTCGGCGGCGAGCCGGTGCAGGGTTTGGGGTCGGACCATGGCGTCGGGGTTGAGCAACGCCACCAGGTCGGGCTCGGGCAGGTCGGGAAGAGGCGCCTCCCCAAGGAGCTCCGGGAACCCGTGATTGTTGGCTCCGAAGCCCTCATTCGTGTCGCGCTGGAGGATGGTGACGCGGTCCAGTCCGATGAGCGGGTCGATGCTGCCGTCGTCGGAATCGTTGTCGACCACGACCACCTGGAGACTGCCGAACCAGTCGGAGTCGAGGACCGACTCAACGGCGCGGCTCAGCAGTGGACCGCCGTTGTAGTTGACCATGACGACGCGCAGGTGCTGCCCGGCGGAATTCATCGACCGAGCCGGCGGCGACCGGCACCGAGTGCGCGAGCCAGGACCTGTCGTGGGCCTCCGTCGTCCAGGTGCAAGCGGGCTCGGCTGACGAGCCGCTCAACGGAACCCCCCGAAGACGCTCCGCCATCGAATCCTGTCTGCACATTGCCTCGCCGGTCCGCTGCAGCCCGCGGGTTCTCCAACCAGCCAAGCAGCGGCGCTGTCGTGTGTTCCCACCGGAGGGTTTCGCCGAGTGACGTCGCGGCTGCTCCCATTCGTTCTCGGGCGGGCGAGTCGCCAAGAAGGCCGGCCAGGGCCTCGCCCAAAGTGTGTATGTCGCCAGCAGGCACGGTTCGGGCTGCCCCGGCGGCCTCGAGGAGTTGGCTCGCCGGGTCACCGCCGGTGGAGATGGTTGGCAGCCCGGCAGCCAGGTGGTCGAGGAGCCGTGTGCGATGGGCGTGCTGGGTTTCGAGGTGCTCGTGATGGGTCACGACGCCGATCGTGGCGTCGGCAACCCAGTTGAGACGATCCTCGTAGTCGACCCACTGGTTCACAAACAGCACGTTCTTTGCGAACAGCCGGAGTTCCCGGGCCGCGTCGATGGCATCGCCTCGGATCCCCATGGTCTCGATGGAGGTGTTGGGGTGTGGGCCGGCGAGGAAGACGAGGCGGGTATCGGGGTTCTGGTCGAGTGCCTGGGGCATGGCGCGGACCAGAGTGACGGGGTCAAGCCAGTCGTGGAGACCTCCCGCCCACAGCAGAATCGGGTCGTCGGGTCCAATGACCGAGAACGTGTCGCGGATCCGGTTTCGTTCTGGCGCCTTCAGCGCGTCCACGCCGAAGGCGGCAACGGCAATGAGCGAATCGAATGTGGGGTCGTCGTCGTGGTTGACGTGGTTCAGTCGGCCGGCTGCGGCGAGCCAGCCAAGCCAATGATGCCGCTGTGCGGCATTGGAACACAGGAAGAAGTCGCCACGTCGGGCTTGAGCTTCGAGTGTCTGTCTGGCGCCCTCCACGAGGTCGATACGGCGAATGCGGTCGTTCACGGAGCGATGGAGGGCTTCGAGATGGAACGGATCAAACCAGTCGACCACGAGCGGCAGGGAGGACTCCACCAGCTCCGGATGCCGAACGGTGACGCTCCCCTGCACGATGGCCGCATCGAAACCAACGGGAGTGATCGCCTCAGCGCCGAGCACCGGCCGGCCGTCGATCGGGCTGACCGACGTGCCACCGAGCGAGGCGAGGACCACCTCGTGCGCCGATCCGATCACACGTGCCAGTTGCGCGGCGCGAATGGCGGGTCCAGCCAGACGTCGACCGATCGGTTCTGGAGTCGCGATCAGCACTCGGGCCATCCGTTGAGACTACTGCGCACCCGCAGGCTCGGGATTCGCTTGAAATTGACTGAAATTGTTCGAAACCTGCTTGAAAAGACAACTGGTTGTCAGAATTGCTAGCTACGGGTCCGTACCTTCAGTGACTACTTCCCCTGAGTGCAACACCATCCAAACCCACAGCGTCGCGGCGGCGACGTGTTCTCAGGAGACCCTCATGCATCCATCAGCACCCGACCTCAGCGGCCGGACCGAAGCGTTCATTCTCCCCTACCTGGACGACGAAGTCGCCGCGTCCGGGTTCGATCCGCGGTCCCACTATGCCGAGTCCTTCTGGCTGCCGATCCTTGGCCCGAGCACGTTGTGGCTCCTGCGATCGGTGGCGAACCGGTTCGATGTCGAACCTGACGGGTTCACCATGCAACTCGAGGAGGCGTCGGCTTCGATCGGCATTCGGTCGAACGGCGGCCGGAACAATGCCTTTCAGCGATCGTTGCACCGTCTTGTTGGTTTCAACATGGGTCGTACCGTCGACGAACAGACATTGGAGGTTCGGCGGGTCATGCCGATCCTGCATGCCGGACAGGTCCGAAGGCTCTCACCACGTCTTCAGCGCCAGCACCACGAGGCGGTGGAGAACCGCGAGTCGCACCGGGAAGAGGACACGCTTCGAGCGTCGAAGGTGGCCTTCACCCTGCTGCAGCTGGGCGACAGCCCCGACCTTGTGGAACAGCAATTGGTCAGTTGGGGCGTGGACCCAGCGACCTCGCACGATGCCGTGAATCAGGCGTGGGCCAGCAAGGCCCGAGCCGACCGAGCCGCATCCATACCGGTCACTGCGGCCTAGGGCGCTGGCCGATCATCGGCTGACGGGGAGCGGGCAGGCCTGCAGATCGACGGTGCGCACCCGCATCCGGAGCGTGTAGGCCAGCAACCCAACGGCGACGAGCCCGACGAGCGGCTGGACGGGCGCCCACCACGCCAGCGCACCGGAGGTACCGAGCAACGCGACCACCAACTGATTGCAGACCGGGCATCCGACAGCCAGGAACGACACGAAACCGCCAACCAGGGTCCGTGTCTCCTGCTGTTCGGACTCGGGGGTTGGAGTCGGGCGTATGGCGAGCACCAGCCCGATGAGGGCGGCGGTCACGCCGAGGATGACGTAGTCGATGCCCCGTGGCGGAACCGGTCTCCCGAAGATCGGGTTGTCCAGCAGATCGGACGGAACCGCAATGACCAACGCCGCCACGAGCGTGAGCGGGATGGCCCGAAGCCAGGTGAGCCGGTCGAGGGAACGCAGCGACAAGACCATGTCCGAGCGTACGTCAGTCGTCGCCGTGGATGAGGTCGGCCAACACACCGATTCCGTCCACGAGCGACGGCCCCGGTCGGACGATGTACCGGTCGGCGTCGATCGCATGCACGCGACTGGTTTGTGCGGCGGGAAGCCCGGCGATCTCCGGTCGCTGCAGGACCGTCTGCAGCTGCTCGGCCGCTTCCGCTTCGCTGAATCCGCATGGCCCCACGATCAGGACCTCGGCTTCACAGGCTGCGACATCGTCCCAGCTCATGGCCGATGACCGTCCCCCGGCATTGGCCAGAACGGGTTCTCCCCCAGCAGCTCGAATCTGGTCAGGGATCCAGTGGCCCGGCCCATACGGAGGGTCCGGCCACTCGAGGAACAGGACCTTCGGCCGATGCTCCCGTGGGACATCGAGGCTTGCCTCGACCCGCTCCCGCAGTCGGTCCACCTTGGTGAGCGCCGCTGCAGACGCGCCGGCGATCCGGCCGAGCTCGGTGATTCCGTCGAGCACCTGCGTGAGGTTCATCGGGTCGTAGCTGAAGACGTCGGCAGAGCAGTCGAGGACATCGAGTGCTGCCTCGACGTCGCCCGCCGGCAGAGCGCACACCCGGCACAGGTCCTGCGTCACGATGAGGTCCGGGTCGAGCTCGGCCAGAAGTTCACGATCGAGCTCATACAACTGCCGACCTTCGGCCATCGCCGCACCGATGATCTTGTCGATCTCTGCGGGGGACGCATCGGGAGGAATGATGGTGTCGGTGACCTTCGGAGGCAGCGTCGAAGGATCGGGAACCGTGCACTCGTAGGTCACGCCGACCACACGGTCGCCCAGGCCGAGGAACCACAACATGTCGGTCGAAGCCGGCAGGAGCGAGACGATCCGTTGCGGACCGTTCATGGGGGTCGCCGTTCGTTCGGTCACACGCTCACGATACGGGCAGTGACGACACCCGGAGTTGCAACACGACCCGCGACCCCGGTGGTGTGCCGCCGTCATGACGAAGAGTCCCGACAACGGGTCGAGGTATCCGGCCTGTCCTGCCTGCACCGCAGCGTCGTGGGCTGCGAGTTGGTCTGGGTGCAGCTCGCTCACGGTTGCCAGTCTGCCAGCGTCATCGTCCGGTAGCGTGACCCGGGTGGGACCCACCTCAATCGGCGGACTCGAGATCATCGGCATCATCGGGACCGACGGCGACATCGTCACCTACGCTGCCGAGCATCCGATCCATGGGATCGTGGCGGTGACCATCCTTTCGGCCTCTGCGAGCTCCGCTCCGGGCGCCGTCGAGGAGTTCCTCGCCGACGCACAGCGCCGTGCTGACCTGCCGGACAACGAGCATCACGTCGACCATGGCATGGACGGAGACCGGGCGTTCCTGATCAATCGCATTCACGGCGATGCCCCGACCGTGCATCCGCTGCCCCCGCCGGTCCGCATCTGGCGACGTCGGGTCGGTATCGGCATTGCGGTCGCCATTGTTCTCGGCGCGATCGCCACCCTCGTGCAGAGCCCCGACATTGCAACGGCATCTCCAGACGGCCGGAGTTGGGCAGCAGAAGTCGGCGGCGAATGGATGATCGACGATGCGGAACTGCCGCTCACGCTCAGCGCAACCAGCTCGCCCGAAGGGCTTCGTCTGTTCGGCGAACCGGTGTCTGCTCCCAACGCCGAACGAGCCCTCGACCAGCTCCTGGTCGGCCTCGATCCATCAGTCACCGCGTCGCGTGTCACGGCAGCGTCGCAGGACTGGGAGCAGGGAGTCGACGTGCAGCGGAGCGACGGTTCCGAGGCGCTTATTCGCCTCATTTCGCGGCCGTGCGGCGCCTTCGCGTTAACGGTGGAGTCGACCGGTGCTGCGTTCACGGCCGAACAGCGGATCGAGGCCACCCAGATCGTCGATTCCTTCCGACGCAC
>CAZFBD010000008.1:35944-50856 GCA_964517125.1 uncultured Acidimicrobiales bacterium | reverse complement strand
CGGCGTTCAGGGAGCCAACAGGTCCTTGGTGAAGTACCGGATGGTTGGGAGTTCCTCGTAGTCGAGGTCGTTCCAGAAGGCGAGCGCCGTGGTGTTCTCGTCCCAAACCGACAGCCGGAGTTTGGACACTCCAGCCGCAAGGAAACGCCGTTCGACTTCCTCGACGAGTGAGCGGCCCAGACCTGTGCCTCGGCGGTCGGGGTGCACGGCCACCCGTTTCAGCCAACCCCGATGGTTGTCGTAGCAGCCCATGGCGACCGCAACGATCGTTCCCTCGTCTTCGGCCACCACGAAGAACCCGTCGGGCTCGCGGAGCCGCTCGATTGCTTCGGCTCGATCGGTGGCCTCACCTCCGCCGAGTCCTGCCTGCGCCCAGAGTTCGCAGATCGACTCGACGTCGTGTTCGGTCGCCGACCGGAATGTCATGTTCAGCCCCAGCTGCGAGCGAGCTCGATGAGGGTGCGAACACCAAATCCGGTGCCGCCCTTGCGGTTCTCGGGGTCTTCGCTGTCGGTCCATGCGGGCCCGGCGATGTCGAGGTGCACCCACGGAATGTCGTCGGCAACGAAGTTCTGCAGGATGAGTCCGGCGGTGATGGCCCCACCATGTGGCGTGCCGATGTTCTTCATGTCGGCGACCGACGACTCGAACTGCGAGGCGTAGTCGGCGGGAAGCGGAAGCTGCCACACACGCTCGCCCGCATCTTCAGCGGCCTGCTTGACCGTGGCCGCGAAATCCTCGTCGTTGCTCATGAGGCCAGCGATCTTGGGGCCGAGCGCCACGGCACAGGCACCGGTGAGGGTGGCGAGGTCGATGATCGCGTCGGGCTTTGCCTCGCTGGCGAGCGACAGCGCGTCGGCCAGGATCAGACGGCCCTCAGCATCGGTGTTCAACACCTCGATGGTCTTGCCGTTGCGGATCTTCAGGACGTCACCGGGGCGGGTGGCGTCGCCACCGAGCATGTTGTCGGTCATTGGGAGGTAGGCGCGGACCTGGGTGCTGGGGTTGACGGCCTTCATGGCCGACATCGCTCCGATGACGGCAGCTGCTCCACCCATGTCCATCTTCATGGTCATCATGCCGGCACCGCTCTTGATGGAGAGGCCGCCTGCGTCGAAGGTGACGCCCTTGCCGACGAACGCGAGGGTTCCCTTCTTCTTGCCCTTGGGGGTCCAGGTCAGTTCGACGAACCGGGGCTGGTTGGTGGAGCCACGGGCGACGCCGAGAAGTCCGCCGAGCTTCGCACGCTTGATGGCAGCGAGGTCCATGACCTTGCAGGTGAGCCCAGCCGTCTTGGCCATGGCCTGCACGCGGGTTGCCAGCTCGGGAGCGGTGAGCGTGCCGCCCGGCTCGTTGACGAGCGTGCGTGCGAGGAGCTGTCCGGAACCGATCGCCTGGCCAATGCCGAGGCCGGTCTTGACGGCGGCCGAGGTGGACCCGGCGATGGTGACCTTCTTCAGATCGTTGCGGGCGTTCTTCGACTTGTACGTCTCGAAGCGGTAGCAGCCGAGCTCGAGCCCTTCGGCGAGTGCTTCGGCGGCGGCACCCTGGTCGAGGCCGTCGATCACCTTTGCGGCATCGGCGATGACCGACAGTGCGACGTGCTTGTGTCGGCGGCTGGCTCGGGCGAATCCGGCGCCAGCCCGTCGGAGCGATCCCTCGGTGAAGTCGTCCTTGGCGCCCAGGCCAATTGCGGCGCGGAGCCCCGACGCTGTCTCGACGATCATGGTCTTGCCGAGGCCGCCATCGAATCCGCGGCTTGCCAGCGCTGCGGCCGGAAGACCCTCGGGGATGTCGTCATCTTTGAAGATGCCAACGCCGACGAGTTCGGCGGCTGCGGGAGCGGAGCGAGCGGTGGTGAGTGCAAGTGCCATTCGCAAACACTAGCGGTGATTCCCCCATGCTCGGCCGACCCGATGGGCGCTGTTCACCACTGGCTGGAAGCGGAGCCGGTCCCGCCGGTATCGTCGCCGTATGGCAGCACCGACGGACTGGAACCCGTTGCTCCGTGGCGAGTTCGCCAAGCCGTACTGGCAGGAACTGCAGGCCTTCGTCGCGCAGGAGCGGGCGGCACACGAGGTCTTCCCTCCCCACGAGGACGTGTTCGCTGCGCTGCATCTGACCTCGTACGCCGAGACGCGGGTGATGATTCTGGGACAGGACCCGTATCACGGTCCGAACCAGGCGCACGGTCTCGCCTTTTCGGTGCAGCCCGGGGTCCGGACCCCTCCGTCCTTGCAGAACATGCACAAGGAGCTGGAGAGCGACCTGGGAATTCCGCGGCCGGAGCACGGCAACCTTGGCGCATGGGCCCGTCAGGGTGTGCTGTTGTTGAACGCGACCCTGACCGTCCGGGCGCACGACGCTGCGTCGCATCAAAAGCAGGGCTGGGAGACCTTCACCGACCAGGTGATCCGTGCGGTCAACGACAAGTCCGATCAGGTCGTGTTCATCCTGTGGGGAGCGTCGGCGCGGCGCAAGAAGGCCCTGGTCGACACCAGCCGGCACACGATCATCGAGTCGCCCCATCCCTCTCCCCTCTCGGCGCACCGTGGGTTCTTCGGCAGCCGTCCGTTCAGCCGGGCAAATGCTGCGCTGGTCGAGGCCGGGCTCGCCCCGATCGACTGGACCCTCTGAGGCATTCGCCCGGAAGCGCAAGGTCCGAGCCTCGCCGCTCGTCGTGTTCTACGTTTGCCGAAGACGGCGAGATGAGGCGACGACATGGCAAACGCGCAACCCGGTTGGTACGCAGCGCAGGGAGATCCTCCCGGAACGGTGCGATGGTGGGATGGTGCCCAGTGGATTGGGCAGCCGCAGGTTCAGCCGACCGTGGGCGCGTCGGCACCCCAGATGGCTGGCGGCTTCCCTGCTGCGCCTCCACAGATGGTGTATGACACCAGCGGGCAACACGACGCCGACCGCGGTCCGTTCCAGTGGTACCTGTTGGCCCTCAAGCGATGGAAGACGTTCGACGGCCGGTCACGCCGGTCGGAGTACTGGTGGTTCACCCTGATCACGGCCGGAATTTCCTTCGTCCTGTACATCCCGCTGATCGCCATGGCGAGTGCCGACTCGGGCGGCGACCCAAGCCCGCTCACCTTCGTCTTTCTTGCACTCCTGGTCTTGTTCGCGTTGGCGATGTTCATTCCTGGATTGGCCGTTGCGGTCCGGAGGCTGCACGACACGAACCGAAGTGGCTGGTACTACCTGCTGAACCTCGTTCCATGCATCAGTCTCGTGCTCCTGGTCTTTTTCTTCCTCGACAGCACACCGGGACCGAACCGGTACGGCATGAACCCGAAGGGGCTCAACCCGTTGGGTCAGCAGTTCCGTTGAGCGACTGATCCCGTAGCGACACGGCAACCGTTCGGCTTCGCCACCGTCGTACCTCATTTGCGATGACGCAGGCGATCGCCATCCAGACGAGGCCAAACCCGACGAATCGTGCTGCCGGCACCGATTCCCCGAGGGCCAGCCATCCGACCAGGAACTGCGCGACGGGGATGACGTACTGCATCAGCCCAACGACGACGAGCGGCGCACTTCGGGCCGCGTTGGCGAACAGAACGAGTGGCGCTGCGGTGGCCAAGCCAGCCAACAACAGCAGCATCCACGTCCGCACCTGGTCGTCGCCGCCAATGGACACGTTGGGGTCGAAGCCGCGAACCATCAGGAACACCAACGCCACGGGTACAACGGCAACCATTTCCATGGTGAGGCCGCCCACTGCGTCCCAGGGGCCCATCTTCCGGACCAGGCCGTAGGTGGCGAAGGAAGCTCCGAGCACGATGGCCACCCACGGAACGCCTCCCTCGAGAGCGAACAGCCAGACCAATCCGGCGACCGCGAACACGAGAGCAACGGTTTGCAGCGGATCGACGTGTTCCTTGAGCACTGCGACTGCCAGGGCGACCGCAAGTACCGGGGTCAGGAAGTAGCCGAGTGCGGCATCGACCGCTTGTCCGTTCGCCACCGCCCATAGGAACATCGCCCAGTTCGCGGTGATACAGATCGTTCCGGCCAGTCCGTAGGCGAGGTGCTGCTTGGTCAGGTCGGAGAACGGATTTCGTCGACGGAACGACCACCAGCCGGTGAGCATGACCACCCCGAGCACAATTCTCCACACCAGCTGGTCGGCCGGGGCGATGCTCGCCAGCTCACGCCAGTAGAGCGCGCTGATTCCCCACCAAAGGTCGGCCAGGAAGACCAGGACGATGGCCCGCTGCACTGGCGGTCAGGTCCGCAGCAGCGGACGGGTGAGGCAGGTTGGGCCTCCCTCGCAGGGGATGCACAGCTCGTCGGCGACAAAGGCGGTCACATCGCAACCGGCGTCCCGCATGAGCCCCACTGTGCCGGGAAAGCCGTCGATGGCGATCACGTTGCGGGGTGAGGTTGCGAGCACGTTCAGGTTCAGTCCCAGGCTGCGGTCGAATTCGTCGGCTGGCGCATGGAGCAACGTCCAGCCCCGGTTTTGCATCTCCTGGTACAGACGCGTTGGGACCAGCGGCGGGTGCACCAGTGCAAGGTCGACATCGAGCGGGCTGACGACCGACATGAGGTGCAAGCACGCTTCGGGGCCCTGGAAGTACGGAAGGTCGTAGACCTCGACCGTGATACCGAGCGGCTCGAGGATGTTGGCGAACTGATCGACACCGTGCTGGTTGGTGCGAAAGCCAAGACCGACGGCAATCGTCGATTCGTCGAGCCAGAAGCAGTCACCGCCTTCGATGAGTCCGGGTTCGTGGATGGTGCCCAGGATGGGAATGTCCTGTGCCTCGTAGAACGCCCGGTGCAGCTCGGCTTCGCCCTTTCGCAAGGGCTTGCCCGGCGACATGATCACGGCGCCTCCGGGGACCACGAACGATGGATCGTAGGTGAACACCGAATCGGCCAGGTCGTCGTCGTCCTCCTCGGGGAACCAGACGATCTCGGCACCGCTCGCCTCGATGAGTGCAACGAAGGCCTCGAACTGCGCGGTAAGGGCGGCAGCGTTGATCGGGTTGGCGTAGTGCCAGCGCGTGGCGTCGGCTGTGAGGATCGCGCCAGGTGCTCGCATACCGACCCGACGCAATGCACCGGCCATGGTGGCCACGCCGACGGAGTTCGTTTCACTCATTACCCTGGACCCGTTCGCTCGTGAGATCGTCGGCGGCAAGCAGACCCTCGGCAACGTCGGCAGAGATTGCGGTGCAGAACTCGCTGTGGAGGTTGGCCACCGTCATCTGGTGCACATCCTCGGCGTCATGATCTGTCCCGTCGGGGCCCACGCGGTTCGTCGTGGCGCAACCGTCGGGCACGAGGTAGGTGTCGAAGCCGAGGTTGCCGGCCATGCGCACGGTCGTCTCGACGCACATGTTGGTGAAGAAGCCAACCACCACAAGGCGGTCGACTCCCGCCCGTCGCAGCTGCAGCTCCAGCGATGTGCCAACGAACCCGCTGTTGACGTCCTTCTCCACGACGATGTCACCGTCGTGGATCTCGAAGCCGGGCTTCTGCTCGCCGGTCGGCAACGAGAACTTCAACGGCGAGGCGGCTTCGCGCGAGTCGTGGCGGGTGAACGCCACCTGCCGTCCGGCCAACCTCCAGGCGCCGAGCAACCCTCGCATGGTGTCCTCAGCCCCGGGGTTGTTCCGCCGACCTGTGGGGCCGCCCCAGTGATCCAGGACGTCGACGCCAACCTGCACGTCGATCAGCAGGAGGGCGGCCTCTGGGCCAAAGCGCGAGATCATCCGGGCATCGTAGCTGGGTCAGTTCGTGCCGTCGGCTCCGAGACGCTGGGTCGAGCAGATTCGTTCTCCCCATCGGGTACAGATCTCCGTGATGCTCGCCATCTCCGCATCGTGGACCACGGCTTCATCCGCGTAGCAGTGATATTCACCCTCGACGACGACGGTGTCGATCTGTCTGGTTCCCGCAGCAACCGCTGCGCACTCCGCCCACGCTTCTGTACTGAGTCCGCCCCGGCGTTCGGCCGCTGGGGCACGCCCCCACACGGCGAAGTCGACCAGGTGGCCAATCTCATGGTCCACGAGACGATCGAGCCGGTCGGGGCTCCACGGCCGGAGGTCGATCTGAACGATGCCGTCGGGAGGGTTGTTGGTGACAAAGGCACCGATCCGAGGTTCGGGTATGGGAACGATGATGACCTCGGAGACCAGAAAGCCCCAGGGAGATTCGTCGACCCGATCCAGCGCCGCCTCTCGGATCTCGCCAGCATCGTTGATGGACGCGAAGTCTCCAATGGCGTCCACGAGGATGGTGATGGTCCCGGCAAGCATTGCCAGCGCGGCGATGGCACCGATCAGACGTGCCCAGATCGGCGTCCGGCGTGGTTCGTCGTTGTCCCGGGCAGGGGTGCCGAAGTACTCGGCGAACTCCTCGTCGGTGAACATGGGTTGTTCGGGAAGGTCGTCAGTCACGCGGCGCTGGCAATTCCTGTTCACGGGTGGCGGTTCCGGCGAAGAGGTCGCCGACATCCTCGACCCGTTCCAGAACATCGGATGCCTCGAAGACGAGCGGTTCACCGTCGGCGCCATTACTCACTTCGTCCCAACTGATGGGCGTCGAAACCGTGGGTCGCTCCTTCCCGCGGAGCGAGTACGGGGCAATCGTTGTCTTGTGTCGGGAGTTCTGACTCCAGTCGATGAAGATCCGATTCGTTCGTTCCTTCTTGGCCATGTTCGACGTTACGGCGGTTGGCTCCTGTTTTTCGAGCAGCTGGGCAACCGCAAGCGCAAAGTCCGATGCGTGACCGTGGGTGTGCGGCGTGTTGAGCGGGATGTAGAGCTGCATGCCCTTGGAGCCCGAGGTCTTTGCCCACGACTGCAGACCCACGGTTTCCAGAACATCGCGGATTCGAAGGGCCACCTGAGCACATTCGGTGATCGTCGCCGGCTCGCCCGGATCCAGATCGAATACGACCATCGTTGGGGCAGCGGGGTCTGCACAGCGGGCCATCGGGGCGTGGATCTCGAGGGCGGCCAGGTTCGCCGCCCACACGAGCGAAGCGGTCTCGTTCAGGGTGCAGTAGCTGATCCCTTTGCCCTTGTCCCCCGGCCCAACACAGGTCCCAAGCCAGTCCGGCCGGTGATCGGGGCACCGCTTGTTGAAGAACGCGTCGGCAGTCACACCGTCGGGCCAGCGCTTGAAGGTGATGCCACGGCTGCTCACGTGCGGCAGCATGTACGGCGCGATCCGGGCGTAGTAGTCGATCACCTGCGCTTTGGTGAACCCGACCATGGGGTACAGCACCTTGGACAGGTTCGTGATTTTCAGCGAGCGGCCTTCGACTTCCGTACGAACCGATTCCGCTGCAGGCATGGCTTCAGGATGCCTTCTTTGCCGCCGTCTTCTTGGCTGCAGCCTTCTTCTTTGCCGGTTTCTTGCTTGCGGACTTCTTCTTCGCTGGCTTCTTGGCCGACGCCTTCTTCTTCTTTGGCGCCGCCTCGTCGGAATCGTCGCTGGCATCGGCGGCCTTGGCCGTTGGATGTCGGGAGCGAGCGTTCTTGGCTTCGGCCACGCTGGCCTCCAGCGCCGCCATGAGATCGACGACGGTGCCGCCCGAGTCTTCATCGGCAGGAGCGACCGAGACGGTCTCCTCGCCCGCCGCCTTGCGATCGATCAGGTCCAGAACCGCCAACCGGTACGTGTCGGTGTGCTTGTCGGGTTCGAAGTCGGCTTCGAGCGACGAGATCAGCTGGCGGGCCATGTCGATCTCTTTGTCCGAGACCTCGATGTCGCCCAGCCCGTCGAACAGCTCGACTTCCGACGGTGCGACGATTTCGTCGGCGTAGACCATCGTGGAGAGAATCAGCTTTCCGTCCACCGGACGAATGGCGGCCAGGTACTGCTTGGTCCGCATGACGAAGCGGGCAATACCCACTCGGCCCGACTCTTCCATGGCCGAGACCAGCAGCTTGTACGGCTTCTGTGCGTCGGGGCTGGGCGCCAGGTAGTAGGCGGTGTCGTAGAAGACGGGGTCGATGTCGACGAGCTCGATGAACTCCTCGAGATCGATGGTCTTCACGGCATCGGGGTCGAGCGAGGCGAGTTCGTCCTCGGTCACCGTCACGAAATCGCCCGTGGGCAGTTCAAACCCCTTGACGATGTCCTCGTAGTCGACTTCGGTACCGTCGGCGGCGGAGACGCGCTTCTGCTTGATTCGGGAGCCCGTCCTCGAATCGATCTGGTTGAAGCGGACGTTCTTTCGACGTACGGCGCTGAACAGTTTCACGGGAATGTTCACGAGTCCGAAGCTGATCGAGCCGGTCCAGATAGGTCGTGCCATGACTCAAGTATCGTCCAGAAGTGGGGCAATGGTTAGTTGAGCCCGCGCCGACAGCGGTTCAGACGGTGTGGAACGGGCGTATGGCCGTAGCCTTTCCTGCGTGATCGACCTCGACGCAGCCACGGTGATGATCCAATGGGCAGCCGGTGGTCTCTTCTTTCTGTGGATCACCACCCGTCGCCGCGAGGTGGGTCTGGGATATGGCTGGTTGCAGCGCATCACCTTCATCTCGTTCGGCATCATTGCGCTCGTGATCGGGTGGTTCACGCACTGGGTCCCGGTCCGCGATGTGGCCAACGTTGCGATGATTCTCGCCAGTGCCGCTGCGCTCTGGGTCTCCTACGCACGGCGGTCGGCGGGTGTCGCGGGCCAACGCGAACTGGTCGAACGCCGGTCCCAGCGAATCGCCGACATGACCGGTATCGACAAGGACGAGCAGCGATTCGACAAGGACGCCGACGAGTTCCCGCCCATTCTTGACCTGATCCCGGCGGTGTTCGGACTGGTTGCCTGCATCGCCGCCGGAATCGACGCCGCCGACCCCGCATGGCTCGGCGTGGCCCGCATCGTCGTTGGAGCCGCGTTCCTGGGAGCGGTCACCGATGCCATGCTCCTCGGGCACTGGTACCTGGTCCAGCCCGGACTTGGCCGTTCTCCGCTGAACGAGCTCGTTCGATGGACGGCGGCGCTCTGGCCGTTCGAGTTGCTCGTGCTTCTCCTCCCCACGGGCATGTGGTCGGTCCTGAACGGGACCATCGACGATGGCTTCGCCGGTCAGCTCGGCTGGTACTGGGCGGCGTCGTCGGCTGCCACGATCATCCTGTTGTTCGTGACCATGGCTGCGCTGCGAGAGAAGCAGTACTCGGCGGTCATGGCGGCGACGGGCCTGTTGTACCTGGCGATCCTCATGGCGTTCGGAATGGACCTGGTGGCGCGGGCCACGCTTCGCACCTGATCCTGCTCAGTCGCCGAGGCGATTCGCCGATGGATGACCGTGTCCGCCAACACACAAACCGCCATGGGTCACCGACCTGCCCTGGACCTGATCCGGGCGGTCGCCGTCATGCTCGTGGTGGCGCTTCACTATGCCGGCCAGGCCCGCCATCTGATTCCTGGCGGCGACATCGGCGTGAATGTGTTCTTCGTTCTGAGCGGGTTTCTCATCACGCGGCTCCTTCTTGAAGAACGTGCTCGAACCGGTCGGGTGGACATTGCCGCGTTCATGTGGCGGCGAGCCGCTCGATTGCTCCCTGCACTGGCGCTGCTCGTGGCATGGATCGTCATCGCCGAGTTCGTGTTCGGTGTCTATGGCGACCGCTCTGGCGTGACCCGTGGGCTGCTCGCCACGGTGTTCTATGCAAGAAACTGGCTGACCGTGGCGGGTGCCGGTGAACCTGCACTGGGCATGGCGTGGTCGTTGTCGGTCGAGGAGCAGTTCTACCTCGTGTGGCCGTTCGTCTTTGCTGCGGTGGCGCGTCGTTGGGGAAGCCGAACCACCGGATTGGTCGCTGCCGGTGTCCTCGCTGTGGCGCTCATGCAGACAGCGGTCCGATCGATCGTGTTCGACCACAGCGTGGAGATGCTCAAGTTCTCGACCGATTCGAACGGACTGATCGGACTCATGGCCGGGTGTCTTCTGGCCTTTCACCTGAATGTCCGACCGCTGGACGTTGGCCGGCAGCGAACCCTGCTGCGGGTTGCAGGCCTGGCGTCGGTGGCGGTGCTCGGTGTGTTCGTCTTTGTGGTCGACGCCGCAAACCCGCTGCTGCCCGCCGGCGGTTGGGCGGCGGTCGCCGGTGCAACCGCAGTCCTCATCGCCTGCAGCCTGGCGGGGTTCTCCGCACAGGCGGGAGCGCGGCGCCGGGTGCTTCGCTGGATCGGTCTGCACTCCTACGGCATCTACTTGTGGCACCTTCCGGCGCTCGTGGCAACGCTGCACTTCGCACCTGACCTCGGGCACCTGGGTACTCGGGTGGTGGCGCTGGGAGCGACGCTGTTGGTGTCCATGCTGTCGATGCGATTGGTTGAAGCACCGGCACGAGCGCGCATCCTCCGACGGCGAGTGCAGCCGGCCACGGTTGATGTCACGGAACGTATCGATGTCCGGACCTCCGTGGCGAAGGCCGATGTTGCTCGGAGCGATCGAACGGTCGAGGTGCGGTCCTAGACCAGTACGGCCAGGTTGTGGTCGACCATGTTGAGTGGGTCAGGTCCGGCGTCGCCAGCGACCACGATGTCCTCGATTCGGGCACCCCATTTTCCTGGCACGTAGATGCCGGGCTCGACAGAGAATGCATTGCCGGCCACCAGGCCAGTGGCGTTGCCGTCGACGATGTAGGGCTCCTCGTGCGCCTCCACGCCAATTCCGTGACCGGTTCGATGTACGAAGTACTCGCCGTAGCCGGCAGCAGCGATGATGCCGCGCCCGGCCTGGTCGACGGCTTCGGCCGGCGTGCCAACGGTGGCTGCGGCAACCGATGCTGCCTGTGCTTCGAACAGCACCGAGTACAACTCGGCGAACTCGGCCGGCGGCTGACCCGTGTACACACACCGGGTGAGGTCGGAGCAATAGCCAACCCCGTCGTCGCCGTACATGGTGCCGCCGAAGTCGCAGAGGACGACCTCGTTCGCTTGGATGACGCGATCGCCGGGGTGATGGTGGGGGCTGGCAGCGTTCTCGCCGGCGGCGACGATGGCAAAGTTCACCTTGCGGTGCCCTTCTTCGATGATCTGGCGCCCCAGTTCGGCTGACACCTGAGCTTCGGTTTGGCCAACCAGATCGATCTGCCCCGATTGCAGCCTGGCTGCGATGCGGTCGACCGCATGCGCGGCGGCCCGCAGCCGGTCGCGCTCGTCCGCGGTCTTCACCGCTCGGAGCGGTGTCATGACCTCGGCGGCAGATCGGAAGTGCAGCGAGGGCTTGCGGTCCAGGAGGCCAACCAGGAAACGCGCCCAGGTGGTGTCGCCGATCGCAACTTCCGTTGCGCCGCCGAGGATGCGGATCACGTGGTCGAGCGGGTCCTCGGTCTCACCCCAGGGCAGCAGCGTGAATTCGTCTCGCTCGGGCACGAGCGGCGCTTCCAGTTGGGGGATGACCAGCTGCGCCTCGCCGTTGCTCGGGACAACCAGCATGGTCAGACGTTCCAGGGGCATCGCTTCGTAGCCGGTCAGGTACGGCAGGTCTGCGCCCACGGAGATGAGGAGCGCGTCGACGCCCTGCTGTTCCATCTCGGACCGGGCTCGTGCGATTCGATCGGCAAACATGGAACTCCCATCAGGCGGTATGTGCGGCTCGCGGCCGCACGACCGACGTTACGTGATGTGGGGTCGACCGTTCACGCCCTGGCGGCGGCTTCGCCCTGTTTTGCGTGGTAGCTGGACCGGGTCAGCGGGCTTGCTTCGACGTGCGACAGACCGAGCTCGTCTTCGCCGATCCGCTTCAGTTCGTCGAACTCCGCGGGTTCCCACCAACGGGCGACCGGAAGATGGTTCGATGTCGGCCGCAGGTACTGGCCAACGGTCACGATGTCGACGCCGATCGCCGCGAGGTCGGCCATGGTGGACACGACCTCGTCGAACGTCTCGCCCATGCCAACGATGATTGACGACTTCGTGACGAGGCCGGCGTCGGCGGCACGTGCGAGAACGGCAAGGCTTCGGGCGTACGAGGCCGATGGTCGAGCCACCCGTTGCAGCCTGGGGACGGTCTCGATGTTGTGGTTGAGAACGTCGGGACGGGCCGCGTTGATGACATCGAGCGAGTCGCCGTCGCCCTTGCAGTCCGAGATGAGCACTTCGACTCGAGCACCGGGCGTGCGGTCGCGGATGGCTCGGACGGTCTGGGCGACATGCTCGGCCCCGCCGTCGGACAGATCGTCGCGGGCGACCATGGTGATGACCGCGTAGTCCAGGCCCATCTTCTCGACCGCTTCGGCGACCTTGGCGGGTTCGTTGGGGTCGACGGCCTCGGGATGACGGGTGTCGACGAGGCAGAACCCACATTTGCGCGTGCAGCGTTCACCGCAGACCATGAAGGTGGCGGTGCCGTCGTTCCAGCAATCGAAGATGTTCGGGCAGCCGGCTTCTTCGCACACGGTGACGAGGTCGAGGCTGCGCATGACCGATTTGAGTCGTCGGTATTCGGGACCCATGTCGGCCTTGACTCGCATCCAGTCGGGTTTGCGGGAGGAGATCTGCAGACCGGTGGTGACGCCAGCCTCCGCAAGTCGTCCGGTCAGCCGAACCGACGTACCCTCCAAATGCGCCTGGAAGTCAGCAGCGCCGGAAGTGCCCGGCGCCGACAACGCCTCAGCCTCAGCAGACCCGTTCTGGGGATTCGGGCCGGAAGTGCCCGGCGAAGACAACGCCTCAGCCTCAGGAGACGCGTTCTGGGGATCCGGGCCGGAAGTGCCCGGCGTAAGCAGAGGCGAATCGGGGGTTCCGGCGACGGCGCCGGGTCCTTCGCCGCGGGAGAATGGGGTGAGGTCTTCAGGACGTTCCCGCCAGACGACGTCCTGGCGGTCGAGTCCGTTGCCCCACTGCTGTTCGCCATGGGCGACGATTCGGTCGACGACGGTTCGCATGTCGACATCGATCCCCTCGGCGGCCAGCGAGGTGACGGCTTTGTCGTCGATACCGCAGGGGACCATGCGGTCGAACCAGACGAGATCGGGATCCACGTTGAGGGCAAAGCCGTGCATGGAACGGCCGCGGGTCAGGCGAACGCCGATTGCTGCGATCTTTCGCGGCGTCTCGGAGTTCGCCTCCACCCAGACGCCGGGATAGTCGTGAAGGCGACCGACGTCGGGCAGGCCCAGGTCGGTGAGCGTGTCGATGATGAGTTGTTCGACGGTGTGCACGTAGGCCACCGTGTCGGCCATGCCGCCGCCACGTTTCCCGGGCACCCACACGATGGGATACCCGACGAGCTGTCCCGGGCCGTGCCAGGTGATGTCGCCACCGCGGTCGGCCGTGACGAGCTCGGCTCCATGGTCGGCGGGATCCACCAACAGGTTGTCGAGCGAGGCGCGGGCACCAAGGGTGAAGACGGGGTTGTGCTCCAGAAGGAGCAGGTGGTTGTCGGGCGAGCCGTCGTACAACCTGCGCTGAAGCTGCCACGCGTCGCCATAGGTGACACGACCAAGCCAACGGGCCCGCAGCGGACGTTGCTGGCCGAGAACCGGGTCGCGGTCGAACCGGGCACCCGTGGGGCGACGGTCGGCGGCGACAGATGTGGGGGTCAGCTGATTTCGGCTTCCCAGTCGGTGGTCTCGATGATGTCGCGCAGCTTGGCCAGGAAGGCGGCTGCGTAGGCGCCGTCGAATGCACGGTGATCCCAGGCCAGCGCCAGCACACCAACGGAGTGGATGGCGATGCTCTCGCTACCGAAGGAGTCGGTCACCACGACGGGCTTCCGGTGGACGCCATCGGTGGAGAGGATGGCGACCTGCGGCTGGTTGATGATGGGGAATTGCATCATGGTGCCGTACTGGCCGGGGTTCGTGATCGTGAAGGTTCCGCCGGACAGGTCGTCGGGGGTGACCTTCTTGGTACGGGCACGTGTGGCGATGTCGACAACGTCGCGTGACAGCTGACGGAGCCGCTTGCCTTCGACGTTCTTGACCACGGGTGCAAGAAGGCCGTCGAAGTTGAGGTCGACGGCGATCGCCACGTTCAGGTCGGAATGCAGGACGACCTCGTCGTCGTGCAGCGAGGCGTTCATCATGGGGAAGTCACGCATGGCGTCGGCGACGGCCCGGAGGATGAATGGCAGGTACGTGAGGCTGAAGCCCTCTTCGGACTTCCACGCCGCCTTGTTGTTGCGACGCACGACCTCGACGGCTTCGAAGTCGACCTCCATGGCGGTGAGCACATGTGGCGACGTGGCCTTGGACATGACCATGTGTTCCGCGGTCTTGCGCCGGATGTTGTTGAGCGGAACCGTGGTACCACCCGTGACTGGCGCAGCAGGGGCCGGTGCCGCCGGCGCTGGGGCTGCCGGGGCCGCAGGAGCGGCGGGGGCAGGAGGAGCCGGAGCCTCTGCAGCAGGCGCTGCGGGGGCGGCTGGTGCCGGGGCGGCGGGCGCTGGAGCAGCCGGGGCCGGTGCTGGCGCCGGTGCGGTGCCAGCGGCGTTTGCCTGAACGACCTGTTCGACGTCCTTGCGGGTGATCCGGCCACCAACGCCGGTTCCCGTGATGGTGGACGGGTCGAGGTTGTTTTCGCTGATCAGACGACGGACCACCGGTGAGAGCACCATGCCGGACAGGTCAGCAGCAGGCGCTGCGGAAGCTGGGGCGGGTGCGGCCGGGGGCTCGGGAGCGGCGGCGGGTTCGGGCGCCGGCGCCGCGGGAGCTGGAGCAGCAGGTGCCGGGGCAGCGGGAGCGGGGGCAGGAGCAGCAGGCGCCGGCGCGGGTGCAGCTCCGGCGACACCGACTCGGGCAAGGATGGTTCCGACCTCAACGGTCTCACCTTCGGGAACGAGAATTTCGGCCACCACGCCAGCAACCGGTGACGGCACCTCGGAGTCCACCTTGTCGGTGGAGACCTCGAACAATGCCTCGTCCTCGGCGATGGCGTCGCCAACCTGCTTGAACCACTGCGTGATGGTTCCCTCGGTCACGGACTC
>CAZFBD010000008.1:16761-35844 GCA_964517125.1 uncultured Acidimicrobiales bacterium | reverse complement strand
TGGCGTCGCCAACCTGCTTGAACCACTGCGTGATGGTTCCCTCGGTCACGGACTCACCCAGCATGGGAAGCGCAACGTCGGTCATCGCGCCAGCCGGAGCGGCGGCAGGCTCGGGGGCCGGTGCCGGCTCGGGAGCTGGTGCTGGTGCTGGAGCGGCCTCGGCCACCGGGGCGGGCTCAGGAGCCGGCGCGGCCACGGGCTCCGATGCTGCGGCGGCGGCCGGAGCAGCTGCTGCGTCACCCACCCGGGCCAGGACGGTTCCGACCTCGATCGTCTCGCCTTCGGGGACCAGAATTTCTGTGATCACTCCGGAGACCGGAGATGGCACCTCGGAGTCCACCTTGTCGGTGGATACCTCGAACAATGCCTCGTCCTCGGCGATCGTGTCACCAACCTGCTTGAACCACTGCGTGATGGTTCCCTCGGTCACGGACTCTCCCAGAAGGGGAAGGGTGATGTCAGTCATGAAAGTTGGTGCTCCTTGGTGGATGCAGATTGTCGTGGTGCGCCTGACACATTACCCGTGCAGGCCTCGGCCGGTCAGGGCCATGACGGTCTCGCCGAACAATTCACTCATTGTCGGGTGCGGTTGGATGAACGCGGCGACCTCATCGACGGTGGCTTCCCAGTTGATGGCCAGGTAGCCCTGCCCGAGTTGTTCGGTGACCCAGGGGCCCACCATGTGGACACCAAGGATTCGACCGGCGCGTCCGTCGGGGGTCTTCTCGGCGATGACCTTGACCAATCCGTCGGTCTCGCCGACGATCATGGCGCGGCCGTTGCCGTTGAACTTGTGGGTGGAGGTCACGATGTCGAAACCGGCTTCCTTGGCCGAGTCTTCGGTGTGACCGGCGAAGGCAACTTCAGGGTGGCAGTAGATGCACCACGGCACGTTCTGGTAGTCGACGGGCTGCGGGTCCTCGCCCAGGATGTCGCGGATGGCGACCATGCCTTCGGCGAAGCCCACGTGCGCAAGCTGCGCGGTGGCGATGATGTCACCTACGGCCCACACGCCGGGGACCGAGGTGCGGCAGCTGGAGTCGACCGGCACGAAGCCGCGCTCGTCGACGGGCACACCGACGGCGTCGAGACCGAGGAGGTCGGCATACGGGCGGCGGCCGATGGAGAGCACGATCATCTCTACATCGACGGATTCGCCGTCGCCAAAGGAGACGCGCTTGAGGCCGTCGACGTCGGCGTGGCCCTGCACCATGACGCCGGTGCGGATGTCGATGCCGCGGCCCTTGAGCGACCGTTCGACGACTCGGGCTGCAGCCGGATCGACGCCGGGGATGATTTTGGGCATTGCTTCGAGCACAGTCACCTTGGTGCCGAGGTCGGCCATCATGGAGGCGAACTCGATGCCGATGGCGCCGCCACCGATGACGGCTGCTGATGCGGGAAGGGTGTCGACGGCGAGGAGCTCGTCGGAGGTCACGATCGTGGTTCCGTCGACATCGAAGCCGGGGATGGTCCGGGGCACGGAACCCGCAGCGATGATGAGGTTGTCGCCGGTGACCTGCACGTCGCCAGAGGCGCCACCACTGATGTTCACGGCCTTCTGGGCGCCCACGGAGAACACCGAGCCAATGCCGTCGTACACGGTGACCTTGCGATGCTTGAGCAACGCGCTCAGTCCGTTCGTGAGAGTGTCGATGACCTTCTGCTTGCGAGTCTGGGTGACGCTGAAATCGACGACGGGTTCCGAGGTCGTGATTCCGAAGGTTTCTGCGTGGGACACCGCGCGGAACACGGCTGCGGTCTCCAGGAGTTCCTTGGCCGGGATACACCCGACGTGCAGGCACGTGCCGCCCACGTTGCTCTTCTCGATCATCGCCACGTTCAGACCTGCGGCGGCACCGTAGAGGGCGGCCGCATATCCGCCTGGTCCGCCGCCAATCACGACGACATCAAAATGATCCGACATTTGTTGTTCTCCTCGTCCAAGGAGCGGATCCTGATCGCCGCTAGGCGGCGATCACCACCTGCACGGCAAAGGCGACAAGTATCACGACGCCCAGGGCCAGAGAGGTGAGAATCAGCTTCCTCGTGCTCATCGGCCATCCAGCGTACGGAGTGAGCAATGGTCTCCGGTACGTCGAGCGTCACAATCGTCGCTGGATCACCTCGTGGGCTCGACGAAATGGCCGCCGAACGAACGACTGGTGCACCTCGAGGACCCGATTCGGCAGACTTCGCTCGACCCTGCGTGCCATGGCACACTGGGCTCCCACACAGAGTGAGTTCTCTGATCTCGGTGTGGTCTCCTCTCATGACGTCCCCCTCGAACGCCAACGCAAAGAAAAATTCCATCGGCGACACTGGGCGCGGCGCAATCATCGCGCTTGTTCGGATGGTCGAGATCCACGACCCGGCAGTCGCGCACCGCAGTGCGTTGCGAACCCTTGTGGCGTCGCGCCTCGCCGGGGAGCTCGGACTCGACGAAGCCGACCGGTCACACGTGCTTGCGACGGCTGCTCTGGCCGACATCGATCTGGCGGTGTCCGGTCCGAATGCCGACGCCACCCGCGATCTCACGCGCTCCATGCTCGCCGCCACGCTGACCGAACGAATTCCGGGTCTTGCGCCGGTTGCCGTGGCCCTTCGCCACCAGAGCGAGCACTGGGACGGGTCTGGATCTCCCGCAAGCCTGCAGGCCAACGACATCCCCATCGCGTCCCGTATTGCGGCTGTGACCGACGAGATCGTGGGTAACCCGGCGCCCGGCTTCATCCCCACCTGGGGCCCTGCGTTGGCGCGGGTCGAGATGCGGGCCGGAAGTGTCCTGGACCCCACCATCGTTGCGGCGCTGCGCCGCACGGATCTGGGCGGCATTGAAGCTCCGCCAATTCCGTCGGCCGCCATGATCGATCTGTTCGACGCCCACACCAGTTCGGCCGCCAGCGAAGGTGCTGGTGCGGCCGCATCCGACATTGCAACCGCTGTCGCTGCGGCTTCGCGGGTCGATGATCTGTTGCAACTGTTCGCCGACATCGCGGTCCGTTCGGTCGAAGCAGCGCATGTGGCAATTCTCCGGTTGTCCCGCACGTCCATCGAAGAGGAACCGCTTGCAGTCGCCGCCGATGGCCGCGGTCCGATCATGGCCGCCGACCGTCTCGACGGCCTTGCCGAGTTCTCCATGCTGGCTGAGCTGCGCGCTGGTGTGCCGGTGCTGCGAGGCCCCGACGAGTTGCCGACTGCGTCGACCGTCGACGGGCGCGACCTCGTTGCCGGCAGCGACATCAGCGTGCCGATCATGTTGCGGGGCGAAGCGTGGGGTGTCCTCAACGCTGCACGCCGGGGGCTCGACCGTCACCTCGACAACCACGACCTGAGCGTGCTGCGCCACATTGCGAGCCAGGCAGCCATTGCGCTCACGAACACGGTCCGCTGGGCCGAGATCGAACAAATGGCGCTCCGGGACCAGCTGACGGGCCTGGCGAATCGCCACGTGCTCAACGCGGTCCTCGACGAGATCTTCGAACGCGACCCCATCGAACGACAGGACTGCGCGGTCATCATGTGCGATGTCGACGGGCTCAAACTCGTGAACGACAACGATGGTCACGAGGCTGGCGACCGTCTCCTGGTCGACGCCGCAGCTGCCTTGCGTGGCTCCACCCGCGATCCCGAGCGCACCACGATCTGTCGCATCGGCGGTGACGAGTTCTGTCTGGTCATCGACGGCGGGGCGCTGCTCACCGCACACGAGATCTCCGACACGATCGAGCGGCTCTTCGAACGCTCTGGCGGTGGCGGACGCCCTCGCTCGATCTCCTGTGGCATCGCGTTCGCCACTCCGGACATCGAGACCCGCAGTCAGCTGCTGCGAGCGGCCGATCAGAACCAGTATCAGACCAAGCGGGCGCGTCGAGCAGCCCGGGGCGAGCCAATCGAGGACGACGTTCCGAAGGTTGCCGGAGATCGCCGTGCGATCCGCGACAAGGCGGTCAGTCCAGACTGAGCAGAGCAGGGCCGCCGGCCACCGACTCGAGGATGTCCAGATGTCCGTCACCGCCATGACCGAATTCCCATGCGGGAATGAGGTTGGCGATACGGATCAGGGCGGCGAATCCGGCCTGCCCGAGCAGCGAGAAGTCGAAGCTGTTGCGCAGCAACCGATGCATCGTCTCGATGGGATCGATCGGGCGCAGGCTCGCTTCGGTGTTGGGCCGGAAGATCGGGAAGACGAGCGCCGAGATGTCGCCGCCGCCGGTCAGGATGCCGGGGCCGAACAGTCGAGGGTCGATGTCCCACGTGTCGTCCGAGGTTTCGTTTCGTTCGGGTTCGAGTTCTGGGAACAACGAGTGTGCTCCGGGGTCGACGCAGATGGCCTTGTGGTAGTGCTCGGCCTGCAGGGTGTCGACGTGAACGGCAACGGCCTCATCGGTGAGGTAGCCGTGTCCGCGCTGAACGAGCTGGGCAACGAGTGTGGACTTTCCCGCGTTGCTCACACCGGGAAACACGAAGAGCTGTCCGTCGATTCGGGCGCCCGACGCATGCAGCACGAGTGCATCATCGACGAAGTCGAGCGGGCTGGCGTTGCAGTCGGAGAGCAGGGTTCGAAGGCACACAGCGCGGGACATGTGCCGGGCGAGGGTCCGGCCGTTGACGGAAAGATCGAATCCCTTGTCGGTGCCCTGGATCTGGTAGGCGAGCACTCCCCTGCCGGCGCCGACGTCGACGCCAGCTTCGGCAAGTGGTGCCAGCACCCGGCTGATCTCTGCGGAGAGCAGTGGATCGGGTACGTCAATCAGGAGGGTCGCTCCGAGGGCGTGAAACGGCCCGACGGTGAACGGTCCGGGTCGTGCCGGAGCCGATTGCAGGCGTGGGACCTCGGGGGGATGGAGTCGAGGGGCGGGCGGACGGTCGCTGTTGATGCAGAGCCCGGTTGCGAGCAGGTTGTCGACGACGGAATCGATGTCGTCTTCGATCTGCTGGGGCACCATGCGAAACTCGGCGCTCAGTCGTTGGACGATCTGTCTCACCTGGATGCTGTCGTCGGTGAGCGCCCACACCATGGCTGCCGTGTTGTTGAGCACGTGCAGCCGACGGTCGATGGGGTCGAAGAGCAAGAGGTCGTCATCGACCATTCCCCAACAGATTTCTGGGGCCGCGCCAATGGTCATGTGAGCGTGTTTCATCGCCGAATCCTCCGGGTTGGCAAATGAGTGCTCCCGGCGCCGATTCCGAGAGCGATCAGTACGAAGACGAACGGCAGAACCTGGGCCCGCTGTCGGCTGAGAATGCCGAAGTTGCCAATGGCCGAGAACAGGAAGATGAACACCGCCGTGAAGGCCGCGGCGTGCAGCAGCGTGCCGTTGGACAGCAACCGTCCGCGCACCCGGAACAGTCCCGGTACTGACCAGAGCATGAGCACGACGAGGGCCACACCCTCGAGTGAGCTGAGCAGCGCCATCGGGTTCGCGGCTTCCCAGGGGAACGGCCGGACGAGCACGGTCACCGCGGCGAGCGGGTAGTCGAGCGGCGTTTCGACCCGAACGGCAGCGAACTGGGAGACGTCCTGCGAGGTTCGGTTCTGCGCGAAGTCCAGTGCCAGGCCGACATCGTCGATGCCGTCGATCTGCTCGAGTCCGAAGATCTCGGCGGAGGCCGAGGACAACCACAACACACCAACGGCCACGACGCTCACGATGGCGAGATGGATGAGGATGCGCGATCGGCCATGTTCCTGGCGAGCGAGGAGGCCGACCACGAGTGCGCTCAGCACGATGAGCGCCACGTGCGGGCGGACCATACCGATCGAGAAGAGCCCCGCGAGGAGGGTGACGGCACCAGCGTACGAACGGTCGTGCAGTCGGCTGGCACCGTGCATGGCCAGACCGGCGCCGAAGAGCACGACCGATTCCTTGCCGATGGACGACGGCCAGAAGTTCAACGCCGGCCACAGCATGACCAGCAGCATCAGGACACGAAACTGTCGGACGGAGAGTACGGGTCGGACGGCCATGACGAAGAGGAGCTGCCCCACAAAGGCGAGCAGAACGAAGACCAGATAGGTGCCGATGTACGTGGAACCCGTGAGCAGATTGACGAAGCCGGAAAGCCAGCGGACCGCTCCGGTGCCGGGGACCGAACGTCCCGATGCCACGGAGAAGTCAAAGACCCGGAGACTTCGGGCGATTCGTTCACCTTCACGCTGATAGTCGACGGCATCGACGCCGCCGAGCAGTCGGGGAACGGCGGCAAGCAGCCGAAGTCCAAGCCCGGCCACGGCGATGGAGACGGCGCCGGGTCCAGCGGTCGCGCCGATTCGTCGGCGAATGATGATGGCACCGGCGATGGCGATGATGGGAACCAGAACGACGCCAAGGATGGTGTCGGCTCGTCCGAGAAGCCCGAGCACTCCGAACAAGAGCGCAGCTGCGACCGAGGCCACAACGCCGAGCGTGCGGAACGTTGCCTCGTCGTTGTCGAGTCGTGGTCCTCGCTGCGGGCCATCGTCGGCCCGTTCGACCACCAGCGGTTGTTGGCTGCGCCGTCCGACGGTGATTCGCGTCGAAGTTCGCTCACTCGGTCTGGGGACGACTCGGTTGGTCGTGGACGCAGACGTCATGGCCATCAGTCCGCTTCGGCGTCCGGGGAGTCGGCATCGTCGTTGTCGCGCTCGGCTGCCTTCGCCTGACGCTTTGCCTGCTTGCGCTGTTTGCGGGTGCGGCGAGCTTGGGGGGCGGCGGCTTCGTCGGCCGGGATGACGTCGATGGTGTCGTCGTCGGTGAGCACGAGAAGATACGAGGTGTCCTCGGCAGCGTCCACGCCGTCGAGGCTGGCGGATGCGGCTGAGTTCCCGGCCTCGCCGTCGAGGTCAAGGACGTCGTCCGTCGATGCCGCGACCTGGCGACGCTTCGGCAGCGAAGGGCCGGTTCGTTCTTCGTTGTAGTACGAGCCGTAGTAGTAGTACTCGTCGGACGAGCGGGCGTCGACTGCGGTGAGCGCCAGACCAAGAACGTGGGCTCGGCGGCGTTCCAGGATCTCGGCGGCCCGATCGGCCGCGTGAATCGTGGTCTTGCCTGCTCGGAGCACCAGGACGACATCGTCGACGAGGTCGAGCAGGTCGACGGCATCGTTGGTTGCCAGGACGGGAGCCGTATCGATGACGATCAGGTCGTAGACCTCGCGGGCCTGCGCAATGACCTTGCGTTGGGCAGCGATGACTTCGGTCGGCGGCGCATCCGGGTCGTCGAGCACGTTGGAGATCAGGTCGATCTCATCGATCGAGGTGCTGTTCAGGTTCATTGGCTCGTCGTCGGAGTCCAGGTGCAGATGCAGACGTGGCCGTCGGAAGTCGCAGTTGATCAACAGCACCGATTCCCCGGACTCGGCGAGCATGGCACCAAGGTTGGCAACGGTGGTCGTCTTGCCTTCGGCGGGCCCTGGTGAGGTGACGAGGACGACCTGGCTTCGCTGCCCGGGACGGGAACGGTGTGCGTAGGAGATCGTCGAGGCGAGGGCTCGATGCTGCTCGGCAAAGCGGCTCCGCGGCGACTCGATCGAGAGCAGTTCGGTCTGTCGACGCTGGCGACGACCGACCGAAGGGACCTCGGAGATCACGGGGAGATCCAGGACGTCTTCGACCTGGCGCTTGGAACGGACCCGGTTGTCGACTCGGTTGAGGAATGCAAGGACGGCGAAGCCGACCATGAGCCCGAGTGCTGCACCAGCGGCTGTGCGAGGAACGGCGCCTCCGGGCAGACGGGCACTCACGGCCGAGAGTGCGCCACCCGACGAGTCGGGTTCGACCTCGTCACCGAAGAGCGCAATGACGTTCTGTCCAAGTGAAGCCTTGTCGACCAGTTCATCGAAGCGTCCCTCGCTGATGACCGATGCCGTGTTCGTTCCGGAGCGGAGTGTTTCGAGAGGCACGACGGGTACACCGTCGGCGCGGGCGTCAAGGAGCGATGCGTTGGCAAAGATGCGTGCGCTCAGGAACTGTTGCTCGTCCTGTTCGAGCAGCGCAACGAGCGCGTCGTCCTCGGCGTCGGTTGCGACCTCGATCTGGGCGCGGACGCTGGCGAGGTTCAGCTCGGCCTCGTCCAGGCGAGCCTGGGCCGACGCGATCGCTTCGGTGGCAAACGTGTTGGCTTCGTTGTCCAGGTGTGCAAAGAGCTCGGCGGCGAAGGCGTCGGCCAGCTCTTCGGCCGTGCCGGGGGTTTCGGCGATCGTCACGATGTCGAGCGATTCGCTGTCGGAGCGGATGATGACCCGCACCTGCGTGCCCACGTCGACCGGAGGAAGGTCGGTGCGCGCCGCCACGGCGTCGGGCACGTCGCCCACGGTCACGCGCTTGGCGAGCGTGTTCAGGTTGCGGACGCTCAGAACGGCCTGTGTGGCGGGCACGTTGCTGTCCAGGACGAGCACGTGCGATGCCTGATAGTGGTCGACTTCGACGGGGGCGACCGACGTTTCTTCTGCCAGCGTTGCGCTGAGCCAACCGAGTACCGAACCCACCACGATGAAGGCGAGGAGAAGTCGCCAGCGGCGGGTGAACCCGCGGATGGTCCGCACGGGATCGTCGTCGGAGATCCGTCCCCGACGTTCGGCGTCGTGGACGACGATCGGCCGATCATCGATCACCAGCCCGGAGGATCTCACGTGGGAGGATTCCGGAATCGTGTCTTCGGCAAAAGCCCTTGTTTCCATCTGGTTGTCAACACCCTGCTGCGTGTGCAGCGCTCCTCATTCGACCCTGTACCCGGTACATGTCGGCCATTCGGTTCAGTTCGTGAGTCAAGAGGGGCACTTCGCGTGAGTCGTTTTCCCCGTTCAGGCACACGCCGTGTGCGACCGACGCGGGCCGATGACCGATTGCGTGTCGCCCATGTGGTGAAGGGCCTGGGACCGGGCGGTGCCGAACGCCTGATCGTCAATCAGGTCCGAACCGGTGACGTTGCTTCGTTCAACTACCGCGTGCTGCGTCTGATCGATCACAAGGATCACCTCGTCGGCGACCTGCACGCGCTTGGGGTGGAGACACCGTTGGTTGGTTCGGGGCCTTCGTGGCCGTTGCGGCTTCGCAACATGCTCCGAGTGGATCCCGTCGATGTCGTTCACGTGCACTCGCCGCTGGTGGCTGTGGTGGTTCGCATGCTGCACCGAGTTGGTGGGGTTCCGGGAGCCGTCGTCACGACGGAACACAACCGCTGGCCCCGGCACCATCGGGCCACTCGCCTGCTCAATCGGCTGACGGTTGGTCTCGACGACGCCACGTTCGCTGTCTCCGAAGACGTCCGGTTGTCGATGTCTTCGAGCGCTCAGGCTCGTACGACAACGCTTCGGCACGGCATTCCGCTGGAAGAGGTCCAGGCGGCAGCGGCACACCGCGACCGCATTCGCACCGAGCTCGGTCTGGGCAAGGTGGTCGTTGGGATCGTGGCCAACTTCCGGCCCGAAAAGGCCTACGACGTCTTTCTCGATGCGGCCGAGTCAGCGCTGGCCAGCTCCGACCTGTTGGAGTTCGTCGTTGTTGGCCAGGGCCCCGGAGAGGACGCCTTTCGCTCGGCGGTGTCCGCCCGAGGGTTGGGTAACAGCGTGCATGTCCTCGGATACCGATCCGATGCCCGCGAGGTCATGTCGGCGTTCGATGTGTTCACGCTGACCTCGCGCCACGAGGGGCTGCCGGTGTCGTTGATGGAGGCCTTTGCCCTGGGCCTGCCGGTTGTGTCCACCCGCGCAGGCGGTATCCCCGAGGAAGTCACCGATGGGTCGCAGGGAATTCTGGTCGACATCGATGCCGTCGATCAGATTGCTGCTGCGTGGGTTCGGCTCGCCGAGAATCCCGACGAGCGATCGCAGATGGCTCAGGCGGCCCGAACGTCGGCTGTGGCGTTCGATGCTGCGTCGTCGACCAGCGAGATCGAGTCGTTGTACCGAAGGTTGATCACCGGTTCGGGCTGACCGCTCACGATGCCGGCGGCCTGAAGCTGCCGTCGATAGACGCCCAGGGTGAGGTCGATGACCCGGTTCTGATCGAAGAGGCGCTTGGCGCGACGGATACCTGCCTCGGACATGGCCGAACGTGTTCCGGAGGCGTTTGCCAGCTGCACGATTGCTCGAGCGAGTGGGCGTGACCGCTTCGCCGGAACGAGCAAGCCGGTGGTGCCGTCTTCGACCACCTGTCGGCAACCGCGAATGTCGGTGGCGATCACCGGCAGACCCATGGCGCTTGCCTCCATGGCAGCACGGGGTACACCTTCTCGGTGTGAGGGAAGAACGAAGATGTCGAGCGCTGCATACACGGTCTCGACGTCGTCGCGTTGCCCAAGGAAGTGCACACCCTTGGCACGCATGCGTTCCAGCGTGTCCTCATCGACGGCGCCGGCCTTGCCGGGTTCCATCGGTCCAGCAACGATGACGGCCACGTTGGAGTAGCCCGCCCGCTGCAGATCGTCGATGGCGTCGAAGAGTTCGGCGTAGCCCTTTTCCCACACGAGTCGGGAGACGGTACCCACGACGATCGTGTCGTTCGCGATCCCCAGGCTTCGGCGCAGGCGCAGGCCGCGGGCACGATTCGCCGTCGATGGGCTGAAGCGGTTGAGGTCGATGCCGTTGCCCAGATGAACCAGCTTGCGGCGGGGCGCTCCGAGCTGACGAAGCGTGAAGACGTCTTCGATGTTCTGGACGAGCTCCATGTCAGAGAAGCGCATCGCCAATGCTTCGGTGCCGTACACGGCTGCCTTTTTGCGGAAGCGATCGGTCGGTTGTGCGTACAGCCCATGCACCGTGTTGACGACGATCGGCACACCCCTGCGATGCCCGAGCAGACGGCCGATGAGGCCGGGCTTCGGGTTGTGGGTGTGCAGGATGTGCGGCTCGATGCGCTGAAGGACCGTGGACAGTTCTCGTGCGGCCCGAAGGTCGGCGAGTGGGTCCATGGCCCGGGTGAATGACCGAAGCGGAACGTGGCGAATGCCGGCCTGTTCGATGGCCTCGACGTGTGGGCCGGGCGCGGAAACTGCCGTGACGTCGTACCCCTCGTCGATGAACGCCGACAACTGGGGCGACAGCAGCCAGTCGATGCTGATGTCGGTTGTGGTGACGTGAACGAGCTTCGGGGTGAACGTCATGCGGCCAGACCTCGGTAGCGAACGGTGTTGAGAACTCGGCGGAGACCGTCTTCGGCTCGCATGCCACCTTCAACCTTGCGGATGAAGCCGTCCCACATGTCCACGTTCTGGATCGGCGAACGTTGCAGGCGCCATGGGTCGGTGCGTCCGGGCTGGTTGGCTCGGGTACCGGCGAGGGCGGCCGAGTGGAATCGGGCCCGAACCGCCTCTTCGCTCTCGGCGTTGGCGGCGAGTGCTTTGGGGTAGGCGAAGTGCAGCGGTGCGATACCGATCTCTTCGCGGATTCGTGAGTTCGACGTGTCGAGTTCGAGTTCCGCGCTCGGCTGATCGATGCGATCCAGAAGTGCGTGCGTGTGGGTGTGGGAGCCAACCGTTACGAGCCCGGTCGACACGCACTCTCGCAGTCCGTCCCAGGTGAGCGGCTTGGCTCCTCCGGGAAACTCTCGCTGGTGATCGATGTGGGCGGTGGCCACGTACACGGTGGCGGGGAGCTGATTGTCGACCAGGACCGGCAGCACTTCGTCGACGAAGTCGGCGGTGCCGTCGTCGAAGGTGAGCACCTTGGAGCCGTGGGCTCCATCGGGGTCGGACAGCAGGTCCACAGCCGAGTCCAGGTCGATGACCGACCCGCCGTCTGCCAGGTAGTCCATCTGGTCGCGGAACAGCTCCCGATCCATGTCGACGGGACTCAGTGTTCGGCGGCCGACTCGGTGGTAGCCCAGGATCACAACACCATCGGCACGGGGCAAGGCGGCGTCCACGGTGAGCGCAAGGCGTTTGGCGGCCCGTCGCGTCGCTCCGGCATCGTTTCCATGAAGGGAGTGCACAGTCACATGGCCCAATCGGCAGCGTGACGAATGACATGAGGCATCCTGCCCAGGCACCAGGGATACGATCGGGGCCGTGAACGAGGACGTCATCATCCGCGAAGCTGGCTCTGGCGACATTGCCCAGATCCTCGAGGTGTGTTCGGCTGCCTTGGGATGGTCGGACCCGGAATGGGACCGGCAGTTGTTCCTCTGGAAGCACAATCAGAACGCCTTTGGGCCGTCGCTCGTGCTCGTCGCCGAGGATGCGTCCGGGATTCTGGCGGTCCGTCCACTGATGCAGTGGCGGTTTCGGTGCCATGAGGGCTCGATTCGGGCGGCTCGGGCGGTGGATACCGCAACCCGTCCCGACGCGCAGGGCCGAGGCCTCTTTCGCAAGCTGACCGAATACGGCCTGGAACGACTTCGGGCGCAGGGCGTGTCGTTCATCTTCAACACACCCAACGCCAAGAGTCGCCCCGGGTACCTGAAGCTGGGCTGGCACGAGGCGGGCCGGGTGGACTTCGGTATTCGGGTCTCGTCACCAATGGCGCTCGCCCGAATCGCGCGGAGCAGGGTTGCTGCCACCAAGCCCAGTGTGGAGACTCCCGATCTGGGGATGGACCCCGAGACCTTTCTCGGGACGCTCCCTGTCATCACGGAGCGCACCGGTCGCCGCTGGCGCACCGACCATGACCTGCAAACTCTGCTGTGGCGATATGCGCAGGGTCCGGTCACGTATCGGGCGCTTCCCATGTCGGGCACGGCCGGAGCCATCGTGCGAGTCCGGGAACGGGGCCAGGCGCGTGAGCTGCTGGTCGCCGAGCAGATCGGCCAGGTCGACGAGGAGACGGAACGAAGCGTGCTCCAATCGGCCATGCGTCAGTCCGATGCACATCACCTCATCGGGGCCGCCACCACCGCCGGAACGGTTGCGACGAACCGCGTCGGCCCGAATCTGACCATGCGGGAGGTTTCGGTCTTCTCCCCCGAGGCGTCCGACATGGCGTGGGCCCCGGGAGACATCGAACTCTTCTGATCCGCCGCTCCATGGGCCAAAGGGTTCAAGAACGGACTGGTTCTGCCGACCCGGTTGGGGATGAACCATTCGTCCTCGAAGCGTGGCGGCGCTGGTCCAAGAATCCTCTTTGTTTCGTCCACCACCACGGGTGGGTCCGGTCGTAGCCAACGCGAGTTGGACGCGGCGCTGCGCGCCCGTGGCCTGGAAACCATGATGCTCGTCGACGACAGTTCGGGGCATCAGGTCACGCGCTTTCTCCACGAGCAGTTGTGGGATGCCTCGGTCCGGTTTCGGGGGACGCCGCTGCTTGAGCCCTCCACACGGTGGCTGCGTTCCATTCCCGGCCGCCGGACGCGGGAAATCCACACCGAACGGGGCGACCTTCAGGTCACGCATGCGCCGGAGAACGCCTTCCCGGATCTGGCACTGACCTTTCAGCCCGACCTTGTCGTGGCATCGAGTATTTCTCGACCGTCGTGGCGAGCCATCCGAGAGACCTGCGCCGTGCTCGGTGTGCCAACCGCCCTGTACTTGCGTGAGGAGACAGCGCTTCGACATTTGGAGCCGAACAATGGCCATCATGACCTCGTTCTCGGCAACAGCCGAACGTTGGTGGATGGCGCAGCCGTGCACGGCGTCCGCGCACACTTCGTTCCGTCGGTCGTCGACCTGTCGTCGGCGCGGTGCCAGACCAGCCGGAACTCGGTGCTGCTGGTGAACCCGAAGGAAAGCCACGGAGTCGGGCGCATCGCCGACCTGGCCCGAACCTTTCCGACGGTTCCGTTCGTCTTGCAGGAGTCGTGGGACCTCGACGCCAAGGAGCGCACGTTCATCGGCGACCTGCTCGCTCACCATCCGAACGTGTCGTTCCGGTCTCGTCGATCGGCCCCCTCGGAGATCTTCCGCGATGTGGGCCTGCTGCTCGCTCCGCATCGCATCGACAACCGGCCGCGCACCGTACTCGAGGCACAGGTGAACGGCATTCCGGTGATCGCAACTGCGCAGCCCGGACTGATCGAGGCCGTGGGTCCCGGCGGGGTCTGCATTCCGCTGGAGGCCGGCCCGTCGGCATGGCGGGACGCCGTGAGCTCGATCTGGTCGAACCCAAGCCGCTACGCCGAACTGGAGAGCGCTGCCCGTGCGCACGCCGACCGGCCCGAGGTGGAGCCCGACCATGTGGTCAACACGTTCATCCGGCTTGCACAGTCCGTTGAGGGAACCGTCCAGCTGTGAGACCGATCTCCGTCATCATCGCGTCGTACAACGCCGCCGACACGCTCGGCGACCAGTTGGAAGCCCTCACGTCGCAGGCGTGGCCTGTCGGCGGCGAAATCATCGTGGCCGACAACCGATCGACCGATGACACCGTCGGGTGCGTGGCCCGTTTCGAGGATGCCGCCGTGCCGGTCCGTCGCGTTCAGGTCAACGACGAGGCTGGTGCCGCGTACGCACGCAATGCCGCAGTCCATCACGCCACCCATTCGGCCCTCGCCTTCTGCGACGCCGATGACGTGGTCGGACCCGGCTGGGTTGCTGCGATGACGCACGCACTGGCAGACCACGACTTCGTTGGCGGCCCGTTGGAGTACGAACGGCTGAACCCGGCATGGCTCGCCCATGCCCGTGGCCGGCTCCTGGCTCCCGATGAGCCCGCGATGTTCGAAGGCACGTTCCCAATCGTCAGTTCGTGCAACATGGGCATCGATCGCCGGCTCTTCGAGTCCATGACCGGGTTCGACAGCGTGTTCGAACGAGTCGAGGATGCGGAATTGAGCATGCGCCTGTGGCGAGCCGGTGTTGCCGCCCGCCACTGCGCCGATGCCGTCGTGCACTATCGGATGCGGACCACCAACCGCGAGATCTTTGTACAGAGCCGTTCCTGGGGCCGGCAGATTCCCCTGCTTCGCAGCCGGGTGCAGGCATCAAGCCAGCGCTCCACTGCACAGCGGATCAAGAGCTGGTCCTGGCTCCTTGCAGCCGCGCCACGGACGTTGTCGCGGTCCGGGCGTGCACATTGGCTGCACGTTGCAGGCACACGAATTGGTTCGGTGGAGGGACGCTCCCGCGTTGTCGCCGCAGGTGCCGGACAATGACCACCACCGCTCCCCGATGCTCCGTCGTGATGCCGTGCTACAACGTGGCCGACACGCTTCCCGATCAGCTGGACCGGTTGGTGCCGCAGCTGGACGCGGCCGACGCCGAGCTCATTCTCGTCGACAACAATTCGTCCGACGCCACGCTGGACCTGGTCCGATTGGCGTCGGAAGACAACGATCGAATCGTGGTTGCGTCGGCAACCGAGGGCCAGGGTGTGGCCTACGCCCGCAACGCGGGCGTTCGGTTGGCGCGTTCCGACCGTTTCCTGTTCTGCGATGCCGACGATGTCGTTGCCGACACGTGGGTGGAGCAGATGTCGACCGGGCTCGACGACCATCCGGTGACCACCGGTTCCCTGGACGTCGAGACCCTGAACGACGCCGCACTTGTTGCGAGTCGCGGCCCGGCACGCCGGCCGATGTTCTACAACCTGTTCCCGGTCGCGGCCGGGGGCAACATGGGTGTCCGCCGTTCGGCGTGGGAGACGATCGGCCCGCTCGACGAGCAGCTTCCCAGCCTGGAAGACATGGAGTGGTCGCTTCGTGCATCGCTGCACGGGTGCGAAATCGCCTGGCTTCCTGACGCGTCCATCAGCTACCGGTACCGAACCGATGCGTCGGCGTTGTGGTCCCAGGGCTTCGCCTACGGCCGAAGTCGCCCGGCGATTGCCCGACGGTTGTTCGAAGAGACCGGCAAGCGTCCGGCCCTCTTCGAGGGTCTTCGCTCGTGGGCGTGGCTCATTGTGCACCTGCCAGATCTGCGCTCGGCTGAGCGCCGCGGTCCACTTGCCTGGGTCGCCGGCAACCGGCTCGGGCAGCTTCGTGGTTCTCTCGACGCAAGGTTCGTGGTCCTGTGAGCCGCGCCGTCATCGGTGCGATGTGCACCTACGAACGGGCCGACGACCTCCAGAAGTCGCTCGACGTCCTGGATGCACAGAGCCGCTGTATCGACGCGCTCGTCATCGTGGACAACGGCAGCGACCCCGCTCTCAACGAGTTGGTTCGCTCGCACCGACTGTCCAGTCGGATTCCCATCGATCTGATCGATCCGGGTGAGAACCTGGGTCCCGCTGGCGGATACGGCCTGGCCTTCGACCGGATCGACGCGGTCGCCGACGACGACGATCTCGTGCTGATTCTGGACGACGACGACCCGCCCCCCTCCCCCACCGTCGTGGAGGAACTTCTGGAAGCCGCCGAGTCGGCGTTCGCCGAGCCGCATGTCGCGGGCATCGGCCTCCGTGGCGGTCAGCTCGACCTTCGCACGGGCATCATCGCTCCCCGACCCAGCGGCCCGATCGCAACGGAGGAAGCCGACCATCTGCACGGCGGTTGGCTGCCGCTCTACCGGGTGGGCGCGCTTCGGCGCGCCGATGCCTTCGACGCCTCGCTGTTCTGGGGGTTCGACGACCTCGAGCTCGGTCGCCGCCTTGCGCGTGCCGGGTTCGCTGTTCGTGTGGCCGGCGAGGTCTTCTGCAAGATCGCAGCGCCGAACACCCGGAACATCTCCCGAACGCTCGCGCCGGAATCGTGGCGTCACTACTACCGGCATCGGAACCTGCTTCGGGTCCTGCGCCGGGACCGGGCATGGGCGGCAATGACGTCGATGATCGTCGTTCGTCTCCTCGCCAAACCGCTCGTCAACCTTCCACGGTCGCCCCGTCTGGCGCTCTGGCACCTGCAAACCAACCTGCAGGCACTCGCCGATTCGTGGACGACAACCCCTCGTTTTCAGACCCGCCATACGCCGTGAAAGGCCCGCCTGCCATGACCATCCCGATCCGCCTCATGGAGTACGCACGCTCCTGGAACATCGGCGACGAGATCCAGACACTCGCCATTGCCCAGCACCTGCCGCGCATCGACGGATTCGTCGATCGTGACGAGTTGTCCGGCTGGTCCGGCGACCCATTCGCCCTGGTGATGCAGGGATGGTTCACCAAGGACGAACGGACGTTTCCGCATGCCTCGCAGATCCGGCCGGTGTGGCTCGGGTTCCACCTGAGTGAGCACGTTCGCCACATCCTTCATCGCGACGATGTGCGGTCGTCCATGCGTGACAGCGGCCCCATTGGATGTCGGGACGCCCGTACCGTCGACCTCCTGACCGGAGCCGGAATCGACGCATTCGTGTCGGGCTGCATGACCACCACGTTCCCCAAGCGTGACGTGGAACCCACCGACGGGGGGCGCGTCTACCTGGTGGACACCACCGGTGTCCCGCTCCCCGAGCACCTGCGTGGACCGGACTCTGTTCGGGTCACCCATCAGGGAGCGCAATGGTGGTCACAGGACGCCAAGCGAACGCTCGCCCGCGACCTGCTCGAGGAATACCGCCTGAACGCCCGGCTCGTAGTCACGACCAGACTGCACTGCGCGCTGCCGTGTGTTGCCATGGGTATTCCCGTGGTGTTCGTGGGCGACATGACCGACAGCCGCCTCAGCCCGATTCAGGGCCTGGCCGAGGTCATCTCGTTTCCCCATGAACTGCGCACGGAGACCGCTGCGAACCGGGTTCGGCGTCGGTCCCACTGGTTGTCGGCGATGCGTGACCGGAACTGGGATGGCTTCGCCAAGGACATCGAGTCCGCGAAGGCCCGGCGCATTCGCATGATCCGCGAAGGTCTGCAGACCGTGGGCGCACTGCCGTCGGTGGGCGCCGTCCACGCGGCCGCATGACCTCCACCGAGCGCCGAGCCGTCGTCGTCGCAACCGACGAGAACTTCGCGATGCCCACCGCGGTCACGTTGCGTTCGCTCCTGCTGAACGGCGGGGCAAACGTGGCAATCACCGTGCTGCACAACGGGCTGTCGATCGACGCGATCGACGGAATTGTTGGCGCGCTCCCAACGGGCGACCGCACACTCTCGTGGCATGACGTGAGCGATTTCGTGCCCGGCGCCACGACGGCATCGCACCTTCCGGACTCCACCTACTTTCGCCTTCAGCTGGCGGAGGCACTCGGCCCGTCGGTCGAGCGCGCCCTGTACCTCGATGTCGACATGTTGATCCGCAAGGACCTGAGCAGCCTGTGGGATCTCGACATGCAGGGCTCGGCGATCGCTGCGGTGCAGTCGGTCAACTATCCATATGCCGGCACTCGCGGAGCGGTCGACGATTGGCAGGAGCTGGGCCTCGACCCACGCGCTCCGTTCTTCAACGCGGGCCTCCTCCTGGTGGACCTGGCGAAGTGGCGTGAGCACGAGGTGTCGGAACGGGCGCTCGCCTACCTCCGCTCACCGCACTGTGGAAAGGGTGCCGATCAGGAGGCGCTCAACGTCGCCACGTCCGGTGGCTGGCTGCGGCTGCCACCCACCTGGAATCAGCAGACGCCCATGCTCGACAACCAACATGGAGCGCACCTGTTCTTCAGCGGCGCCGAAGTCGACACCGCCCGGACCGATCCGGCCATCGTGCACTTCCAGACGCGCCCGAAGCCGTGGCACCGCGGCTGCACCCACCCGTGGCGGCAGGAGTGGCTCGACGTTGCCACCGATACCCCGTTCACCACCGTGACCGACCTGCGGGAGCGAACCCTGGCCGACGAGCTTCGGTGGCGGACTCGACGAGCTGCGAGCGCGCTCGTCAAGGGTCGCTGACATGACACCCATCAACATCCTTCGCCCGGAGCGGTTGTCCCTGGCTGCGATCGTGATTCTGACCGCCATTTCGACGCTGAGCGAGGCTGGCTTTCTGGTGCTCGTCACCCGCCTTGGCCTGTCGCTTGGCGGCGAATCGGACGCCATCCCACTCGTCGGAGGCGCCGAGCTTCACATCGATTCCGCGCTCATGTTGGCCGCTGGCTGCGTGCTGGTCCGGTTCGCCTCGAGCCTGGTGTCGTCGTGGCTGACCAGTCGCGCACTGGCTCGAAGCGCTGTACGGATGCGCAAAGAACTTGTGGTCGCCTGGCTCGACACGTCTTGGGCGCACAAGGTCACCCTGGCCCGCGGTCGGGTCCAGCAGCTGCTTTCCAACTACACCCAGACTGCGGCAACCGTGGTGACCGCGCTGGCCCGTGGAGTGGTTGCCACGGTGTCGCTTGCCGCATTGCTGATTCTGGCGTTCGTCACCGAGCC
>CAZFBD010000008.1:0-16661 GCA_964517125.1 uncultured Acidimicrobiales bacterium | reverse complement strand
GCTGCGGTCAGCCCGAGCTACCAGTCCATCGCCTACCTGAGCCTTGTCGTGTTGCTGGTGATCGGCCGACAGGCCGGGGTCCAGGACGTTGCCACCCTTGGCGCCGTTCTGCTGCTGCTTCTGCGGTCGCTTTCGTACGGCCAGTCGCTGCAGGTCGCGCGGGCCCAGTACGTGGGTGCACGCGTGTACCTCGACAGCCTTGCCGACGAGCTGCAGGGCTTCCACGAATCCACGGCGGCAACCGGCTCCGAGGATGGTTCCCCCACGGTCGAGATCGTGTCCGATGGGCTCACCTTTTCCTACGACGACGATGGACCCGCGTTGCGCGGCATCGACTTCACATTCGAGCCGGGAGAAACGGTGGGAATCGTGGGGCCGTCGGGTTCTGGAAAGTCCACGCTGGTCGAGCTGCTGTTGGGCTTGCGCGACTCGAACGGTGCACTTCGCCTTGGCGAGCTGGAGCTGGACTCGGTGAACCGGGCCTGGTGGTCGCACCAGGTTGCGTTGGTGCCACAGGACAACGAGCTCCTCACCGGAACGGTTGCCGACAACGTTCGGTTCTTCCGACCAGAGATCACCGACGAGCAGATCGTGCAGGCATGTCGTGCCGCAGCGCTCGATGCCGAGATCGACTCGATGCCGCACGGCTACGACACGCATTTGGGCGAGCGCGGCAGCCGGCTCTCGGGTGGCCAACGCCAGCGGCTGTGTATCGCTCGGGCCCTTGCTGGTGCCCCGTACATTCTTGTTCTCGACGAGCCGACGAGTGCGCTCGACGAACGCTCCGAGGCCGCTGTCCTGCGCTCGTTGGATGCGCTCGCCGGCGTCACAACGGTCATTGTCACGCACCGTCCTGCGGCGTTGGACATCTGCGATCGGGTCCTCGAACTCGATGCCGGACAGATCGCGTCCATCGACACCCGGGAACGGTCGTCAACGGGGCTGAATCGGTAAAACGACCCATGCCGCGGGCCTAACGACCCGGGCCGACATGCCGATTGTCATGGGCGGTCAACTTGTCAGAGGCGGTACGGGAAATGGGTACACAACATGCGAGTCTTGATCACCGGGGGTGCCGGGTTCATCGGCGCCAATCTCACTCGGGAGCTCACGGGACGTTCGATCGGGGTGTCGATCCTCGATGACCTCTCGACCGGTCGCAAAGAGAACCTGACCGGTCTCGACGCCGACTTCCACCTCGGCTCCATTCTCGACATCGAACAGCTGACGACCCTTGCAGCCGGAGTCGACGCGATCGTCCACCTGGCAGCGCGCTCTTCTGTGCCGCGGTCGATCAACGACCCTCTCGCCAGCCACCACGCGAACGCATCCGGCACGCTCAACGTGTTGGAAGCAGCACGCCGGGTTGGTGGACGACACGTGATCATGGCGTCCTCATCGTCGGTGTACGGCGCAAACCCCGAGCTGCCGAAGCGGGAGTCTGCAGCCACCCGGCCCATGAGCCCCTACGCGGCCTCGAAGCTCGCCGCCGAGGCGTATGCCCTGGCCTACGGAACCGCGTTCGGTCTCCCGACGCTCGCGTTTCGATTCTTCAACGTCTTCGGACGGCTTCAGCCGGCCGGCCACGTCTATGCCGCCGTCATTCCGGCGTTCGTCGACGCGGCGCTTCGGGGCGACACCATCACGGTTCACGGCGATGGCACGCAGTCTCGTGACTTCACGCACGTGTCCACGGTGTGTCGCACGATTGCCTCTGCGCTGGAGAACAAGATCAGTTCACCGGACCCCGTGAACCTGGCATTCGGGTCGCGGATCTCGCTGAACGAGGTCCTCGCACTCATCGCCGAGCGAGTCGACGCACCGCTCGTTGTCACGAACACCGACAACCGAACCGGAGATGTGCCGCACTCGCAGGCCGACCCGACCCAGCTGCTTTCGCTGTTTGGCGATGTCACGCCGAAGAACTTCGTCGATGGCCTGGAAGAGACCATCGACTGGATGCGATCGGAACTGTCCTCGACGAACACGATCGATCTGAATCGCGCTGGGGCGACGGCCGGAGAGCGTGCGGCGTGACCAGAATGAACGCGATGGTGCGGTGCGCAGACCTTGTGCTGCTGGCACTGAGCGCGCCCGTCTGGATACCCGTTCTGGCGGTATGCGCCGTGGCTGTTGGTGTGGGCTCCGGGTTTCCGGTGTTCTTTCGCCAGGAACGGGTGGGGCTGCATGGCGAGGTGTTCCGAGTCGTGAAGTTCCGGTCCATGCGAACCGGTACCAGCTACGAAGAGCCGAACGCCGACTCCATCACGCGCATCGGCGGGCTGCTCCGTCGAACGTCGCTCGATGAACTTCCGCAGATTCTCAATGTGCTCTCGGGCGAGATGAGCATGGTCGGGCCCCGACCGATGCTGCCTGCCCAAACCGCAGCGCTCTCGACCGAGCAGTCCCGTCGACACGATGTTCGCCCCGGCCTCACCGGCCTGGCGCAGATCAGCGGACGAAACTCCATTCCCTGGGCCGATCGTTTGGCGCACGATGTCGACTGGGCGTCGGCTCCGACGCTGGCTCGCTACGTGCGGATCGTCGCTCGAACGTTCGTGGTGGTCCCGACGGGTGACGGAGTCGACGGAAACGACGTGAACGATCCGTTCGTGCGTCTCGTGTACGAGATGGACGCCGCAGATGCCGACACCATCGAACTGACCGAAGTCACGGACCTGCGGGCGAATTCTCTGCACCGCCCGGTGCACGACCGGACGGCAGCATGAGCAGCGCAGCTCCCACACGCTGGGATGTGGCGGCGACGCCTTCCGTTCCGGCATCCGACCTGACGATCACCCGACAGATCGCGGTGATTGGCGCAGGTGGCCACGGCATGGAAACCGCCGACATCGTCCGTGCAGTGTCTGCGTTGGATGACGGGGTGCAGTTGTTTGGCATCGCCGACGATGGGTCCCCCGATCGTGAATTGATCGCTCGTATGGGATTCCGCTTTCTGGGCTCTGCGGGCGACGTTCTGGAGCGTCCCGATGTGGAGCTGCTGCTCGGCATCGGTGACCCCGCTGTTCGCGCACGCCTCGATGCGACATCGCCCGACCGTGCTTCAGCCCCGGTCGTGCACCCCACGGCCACCGTTGGATCGTTCTGCAAGCTGTCGCCAGGTGTCGTGCTGGCGCAGGGCACGATCATCACGACGAACGTGCATCTCGGTCGCCACACCCACGTCAACGTGGGCGCGTCGGTGTCGCACGACTGTCGTGTTGGCGATCACGTCACCATCTGTCCCGGTGTCCGTGTGACTGGGGGCGCCACCATTGGTGACCGTGCGTTCATCGGCACATCGGCCAGCATTCTGCCTGGCGTGTCGGTTGGCGAGGATGCGGTCATCGGTGCTGGCGCCGTCGTGTGCCGCGACGTTCCCTCCGGGTCCACGGTTCGGGGAGTTCCCGCACGCTGAGCGTGCAGACAACCACCTTCATCGGTCGCAATATTGCACTTTGCGTACAACTCATTTTCCTCACGGACGCGCGGTGCGTTCGTACGGTATCGTCGGCTCTTCGGCGATCTATTGGGGTAAATGAGGGTCATGAATTTGTCACGAACAGTCGTTGCGACTGTTTTCGTCAGTGTGTTGGCGGTTGCCGCGGTTCTGGTGACCGGAGCGCCTCCGATCGATGCCATCTTCGTGACCGACGAGGCCGAGGATCTGGTCGATGCCATCGACCCCGGCGAGGCCCTGGACTCGGCAACGCCGGTCTACGTCGTACTCGAGAGCAACGGCGTGTGGTTCGTTGGCGGGGACTTCGACGAGGTCGGTGGTGTCCGGCAACGAAACGTTGCCGCCATGCAGGCGGGAGCCGGCGAGCTCATCGCCGGTTGGGACCCCGACGTCACGGGCCGTGTCCATGCCATGGCGGTGTCGCCCGACGGCCAGTGGCTGTACATCGGCGGCCGGTTCGCCACGGTCGATGGGCTGCCCATTTCCCGTCTCGCCCGGATCCACACCACAACCGGCGAGGTCGACCCGAACTTTGCTCCCATGCCCAACGCTGTCGTTCGCGGCATTGCCGTCGACTCCACGTCGGTCTGGATCGCCGGTTCCTTCACGAACGTCGGAGCCACGCCGCAGGCGCACCTGGCGAAGGTCGATGCCGTCACCGGAACCGTGGACCCGCTGTGGGCCCCGGTCGTTGACCAGAAGGCGTTCGACATCGAACTGCACGGCGGTCGGCTCTACGCTGCCGGCAGCTTCACCGACATCGATGGAGCAGCCGCCGGTCGAGTTGCCCGACTGGACCCCGTGACAGGTGCGGTCGACGCCACCTGGCTTCCCGATGCGCTGTACAAGGTGTTCGACCTGTCGGTGCATCCCGATGGGTCCATCATCTACCTGGCCGGCGCCGGCCCGCTGGGCAACCTGGGCAACAGCCTTCGAGCGTTCGACACGACCACGGCCGAGTTGTTGTGGCGTCGGGTCAACGCCGGCGACTGGCAGGCCGTGGTTGCAACCGAGGACCTCGTGTACGGCGGCACACACGGCGAGTTCGTCTTCCACAGCAACGATGGGCCGTTCAATGAGGATGACGACAACGTCAACGCCATCCCGCGCAGCAAGCTGGCGGCCTTCGACCCACTGACGGGCGGATTGTCCGATTGGGCGCCGCACGCCAACAGCCTGCAGGGAGTGTGGGCGTTGCATGCCGGCCCGTCAGGTCTGCTCGTGGGTGGAGACTTCACCCGAATCAACTTCAAGCCGAATCCGCACCTGGCCCTGTTCCCGATCAGCGACGATCCTCCGCCCCCTCCGCCGCCGCCTCCCCCACCGCCGGCGGTGCAGACGTGCTCGGCTTCGGTCGATGACGCGGGAACCGTCACGCTCGCGTGGACGGCAATCGCCGGCGAAGATCGCTACATCGTGCGCCGCAATGGCGCGTGGAGCGCAACGGCCGGCAACATGCTTTCGCATGTTGCGTCGCCGGGCGTCGGTACGCACGAGTACGCCATTCGCAGCAGTCAGGGCGGCACGCTTCGCACGACGGCCTGTCTGCCCACGATCGTGATCGATGCGCCACCTCCCCCACCGCCGGTCGGTCAGGTGTGTGCGCGCGTGGAACAGCCCGATGGGTCGGTCGATCTTTCGTGGACGGCCATCGACGGCGAGAACACCTATGTCGTGCGACGCAATGATCGGTGGCTCGTCACCACGAACACGTTGAGCCACTCGGTTCCCGCTGCCGATGCAGCCGACACGTTCGTGGTTCGCTCGTCAATGGCGGGCGTGACAACCACCACTGCCTGTACCTGACTCAGGCGGCGCGCACCTCGGCGGCAGCGTTCAGGTCGACCTCGGCGGGCTGCACGACGCCTGACCGGCACAGGCCGATCATGGATTCGCGGGCCACGTCGTTGTCGGAACGGTCGAATGCGGCGAGTTCGTCGGGGCCGATCTCCGGCACCGAAACGTGGGAGATCAGCGGGTGGGCTCGACGGGTGTCGAGCTCTCCCTCGCTCACAAGAGCTTCATGCATCTTTTCGCCAGGTCGCAGGCCGGTGAAGACGATGTCGATGTCTTCACCCGAAGCCGCAACGAGCCGCTCGGCGACTTCGAGAATACGGACGGGCTCACCCATGTCGAGGACGAGTGCCTCGCCGTCGTCGCCAACAGCAGCAGCCTGAATGACGAGCTGGCAGGCCTCGACGGGGGTCATGAAGAACCGTGTGACATCGGGGTGGGTCACGGTGATGGGTCCGCCGGCTTCGATCTGGCCACGGAAGGTTCGCAGCATGGAGCCGCGGGATCCGAGCACGTTTCCGAAGCGGACGCTGACCCACGCACCGTCGTTGCGGTCGGCGTGCCAGGACGTGAGCTGTTCGGCGATGCGCTTGGTGTAGCCGAGGACGCTGGTGGGGTCTGCCGCCTTGTCGGTGGAGACGTTGACGAAGTGGCTGACGCCGACCCGTGCTGCAGCCTGCAGCACGTTGTTCGACCCCTCCACATTCGTCTTCCAACCCTCTTCGGGGTACATCTCGAGCAGCGGCAGGTGCTTGAGCGCTGCGGCGTGGAACACGACGTCGGGCTGGTGCTCGGCGAAGACCTGGTGCATGCGTTCGGCGTCGCGAATGTTGGCGACGACGAGGTTGCGACTGTCGAGCAACGCGTGTCCCTCGATGGAGAGCTGCACACCGTGGAGCGCAGATTCGTCGCGGTCCAACATGATGAGGCGTTCGGGGAAGAAGTTGCTGATCTGGCGGCAGAGTTCGCTGCCGATGGAACCGCCGGCTCCGGTGACGAGCACCCGCTTGTTGGTGATGTAGCCGGCGATGCTGTCGAGGTCAGTCTGGATGGCACGACGGCCGAGGAGATCGGCCTCGCTCACTTCGCGGATGTCGCCGAGCGTGGCGCGTCCGGAGACGAGTTCCTGGGTTGGGGGCAGGACCCGCACGTCGAGGCCGGCTCGGCGGGCCTGTTCGCTGACGACGCGGATGACCGATGCTCCGGCACTGGGGATGGCCACGAGCAGGTGCTTCGAGCCGGTTGCACGTGCGACCTCCATGAGGTCGGCGCGGGTTCCCTTCACGGGGACGCCCTGGATGCGGAGGTTTGCCTTGGACCGGTCGTCGTCGATGAGCGCGACCGGGAGGAAGTCGTTCTCGGGGGTGGACAACATGGCCTTGATGATCTGGGCTCCGCCTTCACCGGCACCAAACACGATCACGGGGGTCATCGACGTCGTGTCTGGCCGGTTCTCTCGTTCGGTGATGACCCGGCGGGCGGCACGGACCGCGAAGCCGATGTTGAGCGCCACGAATGGGGCCAGAAGGCTGAGGGCCAGGTCGGTTCCGAGGAGTTCGGCGACGAAGCGGATGATCGCCAGTCCAGCGGTGACGAAGACGGCGGTGGCAGCCATCGCCGTGACCTCGTCGAAGCTGGCGAGGCGCCACCGTCGGTGATGGAAGCCAAAGATGCTCCCAACGAGCAGCTGAACGACAGCGCCAAGGCTGCCGAGCGCAAGTGCCTGGAGCGGGCCTGCTCCAAGTACGACAGCACCGATGGCAACGGTGCTGAAGATGGCGGACAGGTCCACCAGTAGGCGGAGGCTCGGCTTGCGTCGTGTGTTGGTCATACCCGGGGTCCGAAGACCCCGGGATGACGACGCGCGCCTACTCCGCTCGCGAATTTCGCCGCTTCGACCCATGTGCATCTCTCTCCCAAAGTGAATGACTCTGTTCTGTCGGATCGGTATGCCGGGAGATGAGGAACTCGTGGGTATTTCGGCCCACTGTCCTCCTCTGCGTGGTGAGCGAGACCGTGGCGCACTCATCTCTGGTGTTCGTTCGTCGATACGGGAGGGGATTCCCATGCAGACGATTGTTTCCGCCCCTCGCCAGCGGATCGGTATTCGCCGGTCGCAGTCGGCCGACGTCTCGGTGGACCATCGGGTGGAGATCGTCGCCGTGGTCGGGGCGCTCGTGGCCATGTTCCTTTCGTCGTCTGCGCCCACCGGGTTCGACATCGTCGACGCTGTGTATCGAGGCCTGTTCGCTGGTGGCGTTGTCACCCTCGCCGCGACCGCACGGCGCTGGACCTGGTCGGTGCTGGCCGGCGGGGCCGCCGTGGTCACGGCTTCGCTGCTGGGTCAGGTCGTGGCGCTGGTGGCTCTTGTTGTTGCCGTTGGTGCGGCGCGCTCGTCTCGCCGTCGCGTGGTTGGAGCAGCAATTGCTGCTGTCTGCATGCCGGCGCTACTCGCACAAGGGGTTGGTCCGTTCGATCGCCTGACCGGCGGTCTGTTGGGCGATACACCTGGGACCAGTGCAGTCCTGACGGTTGCCATCATCGGCCCGGCGTGTGTGTCTGGATGGAAGCGGTTGCCGCGCGGCCGCCGCTCGACCGTCCGACGTTGGACCCGACGCGCCGTCGTCGCGGCACTGGTGAGCGCAGGTGTCGCTCTGGTGGCGCTGGCGGCAAGCGCACCATCGATTCGTTCCGGCCTGGACGCCAGCGAGCAGGCGGCCGGCAGCGGAGGCGACGGAGACCTGGAGACCGCGACAGTGCAGCTCGAGAATGCTGCCGCGTCGTGGCGCACGGCGAGCAGCCGACTGGGCGGCCCATGGATGCTGCCCTCCCGTCTGGTCCCGATTCTGGGCCAACACGTGCGGGCTGCACAGATCGCCACGGGTCAGGCGGCCGCGCTGACGGAGTCCGCAAGTGTCGTGACGGGACGGTTGGAACCCGACGCCATCGTTGCGAATGGACGCGTCGATCTGAACGAGCTCGATTCTCTGACTCCGGCAATGGACGCACTGGCCGGCACGGTCTCGAAAGCAAGCGAGCGTTTCGATGAAGCTGCCTCACCGTGGCTCATCTCCCCTGTTGGCGCCCGGTTGGACGAGGTCGCCGACGAGCTGCGTCCGGCTTCGGGAATCCTGGGTTCGGTGGCTGGCGCAATGCATGTGAGCCGGGACCTTCTTGGCTCCCCTGACGGTTCCACCATCGTCGTCATGTTCAGCACCCCGGCCGAAGCCCGTGGCTCCGGCGGATTCGTCGGAAACTGGGCGGAGTTCCGTTCGGTCGATGGCGAGGTGGAGCTGGTGGAGCAGTACCGGTCGAAGGAACTGAACGATGCCCTGGAGCGCGTCGATGCCTCGTTGCGGACCGACGCGGACTACACGGCTCGCTACGGCCGCTTCGCGGTGGAGCGCCATGTCCAGGACGTCACCCTGTCGCCGGACTTTCCCTCGGTGGCCCGTACGGCCGCCGATCTCTACTCGCAGGCGACCGGCCGTTCCGTCGACGCCATGCTGATGATCGACCCGTTCGTGCTCGAGGCGTTGTTGGCGTTCACCGGCCCGGTCGACGTCGACGGCCTTGTGCTCTCGGGCGCCAATGCGTCGGACGAACTGTTGCGGGGCCAATACGAGCAGTTCGCCGAAGATGACGATGAGCGCACAGCGGTGCTGGACCTGGTTGCCGCGACCGTTGTGGAACGGCTTCTCGAGGAACCGCCCGACCCGATCGCGTTTGTGCAGGAGCTCGCTCCCCTCGCCGAAGCTGGCCGACTGACGTTGTGGTTCGCCGATGATTCCGATGGCGAAATCGTGGAGACGTTGGGCGTTTCCGGCGCCTTCCCCGAGGTGCAGGACGATGTGCTGGCCGTCGTGCATCAGAACGGTGGTCAGAACAAGATCGACACGATGCTCGACCGCTCGGTGTCGATCGCAACCACGCTGTCGCCGTCGACGAGTCGTGTGCACCACGAGGTGTCGGTCGTGTTGTCCAATGAGGCGCCGCCGTCGGGCCTTCCGCCAGCGCTCATTGGTTCAAATGATCAGGGACTGCCGCTTGGGACCAATTGGATGACGCTCTCGGTGTATTCGGCGCTCCCGGTTCGTTCCGTCACGGTCGATGGAACGCCCGTGGCCGTCGAGTCGCAACGGGAGTTCGGGGTGCACGTGCACTCGGTGCAGCTTGCGCTGGCGCCGGAGTCGGTGTCCAGCGTGGTCTTCGACCTGGAAGGTTCGGTTCCTTTCTCCGACACCTTCACCATGGATGTCCCCGTGCAGCCGCTCAGCCGGCCGGACGATCTGCAGTGGACGCTACGGACCGACGATGGCACCGCTGTTGCTCCGCCCGCATCGTGGTCGATGGACGACGGTGCGGTCGCCATCTCGAGCATGCTCGAGCAACCGCAGCGATTCGACTTCGTGCTCAGCCCCTGACCGAGGCCGGATCGGCCCGGCACGAAGCCAGTGAGTCATTCGACCCGATCGCCGTCCATCGGCTCATGAGGTCTGCACGGGCTCCGATGGTTTCGGGTGAAGTCGTTCCGCCTCGTCCTCGCCGCGCTTGTGGTGTGCTGTTCCCTGCTGGGACTCTCGACTCCTGCTCTTGCGCAGTACGGCGGTGTGTCCGGCCTGTTCGTCATCACCACCCCGACCGAGCCCGGGGTGGCCGACTTCAACGGCATCGGTTGTGCTGGTGGCGTCGAAGTCGTTCTGTATCTTCCGGGTATTCCTCCGACTGCCGTGGACCCGGTGGTTGACACTCCCGTGTCGGGCCGCGTCATTGCCGTGACCCGTTCGGTGTCGAGCGCCGATCCCTTGCGCAACGGCACGTTCTCGTTCGCCGGTGTCCGGCTGCCGGTGGATCTCGAGCCCGGCTTCTATCAGTTTCATGCCAGGTGCGGAGACCTTGACCTGTCGGTGGTGATCGAGCTGACGGCAGGTGGTGTTGTCACGGTTACGCCTGAAGGCGAGATCGACGCCATTCGGGACCAGATCGTGAACCCACCGACAACGCTGCCGTTCACGGGCCGCGAGTCGAGCCCGCTGATCGCCTTTGCCGCGGCGCTCGTGGCCGCGGGAACGGCGTTCATCGCTGTCGGAAAGCGTCGCCGGCCCGAGGTCTCCTGAGCAACCGTGCCCGTGGGCCCAGGTTTGTGATCCGGACGGCTCACGACCCGGCTTCGACATCCGATTGACATACATGCGCAATCCCGCCGACACTCTCATTGCCATTCTCGGTCAGGGCTACGTGGGGCTCCCGCTGGCCATGCGAGCGGTCGAGATGGACTTTCCCGTGATTGGTTTCGACGTCGATGACCGCAAGGTCGCTGGCCTGCGGTCGGGCGTCTCCCACATCGAGGACATCTCCGATGCGGTGGTTCGCGAGGCGGTGGAGACCGGCCGATTCCATCCCACGACACAGGGAAGCGATCTGGCTGGCTTCGACGTGGCCGTCATTTCGGTTCCGACCCCGCTGCGCGATGGCAAGCCCGACATGTCCTTCATCGAGAGTGCGGTGGACCTGCTGTGCCCGCACCTTCGACCTGACGCGACCGTGATCCTGGAGTCCACGACGTACCCGGGCACGACCGATGAGCTCGTTGCGAACCGCATCCAGGCTGCGACCGGATTCGTTGCCGATGTCGACTACCACCTCGGATACTCGCCGGAACGGATCGATCCCGGCAATCCCATCTGGAATCTGGTGAACACTCCGAAGGTCGTCTCTGGTGTGGGCCCAACCTCGCTGACCCACGTGCAATGGTTCTATGACCAGTGTGTGGACAAGACCGTGCCTGTGCGAAGCACGCGTGAAGCCGAGATGACCAAGCTCCTCGAAAACACGTTTCGCCACGTGAACATTGCGTTGGTGAACGAGCTCGCAATGTTCGCCCACGACCTGGACGTGGACATCTGGGAAGTCATCGATGCCGCCGCCACCAAGCCGTTCGGATTCATGAAGTTCACGCCCGGTCCCGGAGTTGGCGGGCATTGTCTTCCCGTCGACCCGTCGTACCTGTCGTGGGCGGTGGAGGAACGATTGGGCAAGACGTTCCGGTTCGTGGAGCTGGCGAACGATGTGAACAATCACATGCCCGACTATGTCGTCCGGCGCCTCCAAGCCGGGCTGGCTTCACGCGAGTCGCTCGCTGGTGCCGACGTCGTCCTCGTCGGTATGGCATACAAGCCAAATACCGGCGATGCCCGAGAGTCTCCGTCTGCGGATGTGGCTCGACGGTTGATCGACCTTGGCGCAAACGTCCGTGTGGCTGACTCGTGGGTGGACCATGATCGGCTTCCGGAAGGCACCGTCGAAATCGATCTGAATGCCGACGAGCTGCGTTCTGCCGAAGCGGTCATCGTCCTCGTGGATCATGACGATGTCGACCTGGACCTCATCGCCGAACACTCGTCATATGTGCTCGACTGCAGGTCGGTGCTGCACGGCGACGGCGAGATCGACACGTTGTAGAGACCTGCTGCCGTTCACCGTGCTCGCTACGGTGGACGCATGGACATTGCGATCACCGGCTCATCGGGCCTCATTGGTTCGGCGCTCATCGAAGCACTTCGCGCACGCGGCGACCGGGTTGTCCGGGTCGTGCGCCGTTCCCCCGGCGCCGACGAGGTCCAGTGGGACATCGACGCCGGAACCATCGACGCCGAGGGGCTCGAAGGCATCGACGCAGTCGTGCACCTGGCCGGTGAAGGAATCGGCGAGAAGAAGTGGACGCCGGAACAGAAGCGCAAGGTCAAGGAAAGCCGCACCAAGGGCACCGCATTGTTGTCCGATGCACTCGCCGGGCTGACGAACAAGCCGTCGGTGTTCATCAGCGGTTCGGCCATTGGGTACTACGGCAACCGTGGCGACGAGGTTCTCCTCGAGTCCTCGACGCCCGGAAACGACTTCCTCTCCGAAGTCGTGACCGCTTGGGAGGACTCCGCCGACTCCGCCCGCGATGCCGGCATCCGTGTGGCGCACATCCGCACCGGCATCGTGCTGTCCACCAAGGGCGGAGCGCTCAAAGAGCAGCTGCCGTTCTTCAAGCTGGGCATCGGCGGCAAGTTCGGTGACGGCAGCCAGTACTGGAGCTGGATCTCGATCACCGACCAGGTGGCCGCAATTCTGCACATTCTCGATGGCAACATCTCTGGGCCGGTCAACGTGACCGCGCCGAACCCCACCACCAACGCCGAATTCACGACGACCCTGGGCAAGGCGCTGAACCGTCCGACCTTCCTGCCCACGCCACGATTCGCGGTGAACATCCGCCTTGGCGCTGAACTCGCCGAAGCGTTGCTCTTCACCAGCGCACGTGTTCTTCCCGACGTGTTGCAGAAGTCGGGCTTCACCTTCACCCACGAAACTCTCGAGTCCGCATTGGAGGACATCTTGTGAGCACCCCGATGGATGCACCCGAAAGCGTCGTCGACATGGAGGCGCGCCGAACCAGCAGTTCGCGCTTCATTCGGGCGTCGGCGCAGGAGATCTTCGATGTGTTGGCCAACCCGGCCAACCACGTGCTGATCGATGGCTCCGGAACGGTCTCGGTGAGCAAGGGCGACCCGGAACGCCTTGTTCCCGACGCCAAGTTCGGTATGGGCATGCGGCTGAAGGTGCTGCCGTACCGCATCCAGAACACGGTCGTGGAGTTCGACGAGCCCCGGCTGCTTGCGTGGCGGCACATGGGCCACCACCGGTGGCGTTACGAGCTCGAAGAGGTCGAGGGCGGCACGATGGTGACCGAGACCTTCGACTGGTCCACCTCGAAGGCGCCGCTTGTGCTGGAAAAGGCCGGCTACCCCCAGACGCACCTGCGCAACATTCAGCGCACGCTCGACAAGCTGGCCGAACTCGTCGAGAACTGACGGTCGTTCACTGAAACAAGCGCCGTCGGAATACCGACGGCAATGGGATGGTTCTGGTCCACATGGCTACAGCAACATTCAATGGACGCGTGATTGCCCAGAGCGACGACATCGTCGTGGTTGAGGGCAACCCCTACTTTCCGCTCGACTCGCTGGATTCCAGCGTGGTGACCACCACCGAGCACACCACCCACTGCCCATGGAAGGGCGACGCTGCGTACTACACGGTCGAGGTCGACGGTGCGGTGGCAGAGAACGCCGCCTGGTACTACCCGGTGCCCAAGGACGGAGCCGAACAGGTCGCCAACCGGGTGGCCTTCTACCCGGCGATCACCGTCGACGCCTAGCGTCCCAGGTTGGTGCGGACTTCGCCGTTCGTGCCATTTCCGGCCGCCGCCTCGACGGCGAGCTGATCGGCAACTTCATTCCATTCGTTTCCGGCGTGGCCCTTCACCCAGGTGAAGGTCACGTCGGAGCTTTTGTAGGCGGCAACCAGCGGCTTCCACAGATCCTGGTTGGCGACGTCCTTCTTCTGACTGTTCTTCCAGCCGCGGCGCTCCCACCCTGCCCACCACTTGTCCTTGAAGCAGTTCACGACATAGGTGGAGTCGCTGATGATCTCCAGCGGGCCGACCAGGTTGGTGACGGCGTGGAGGACTGCCTGGAGCTCCATGCGCTGGTTGGTTGAGGGGTTCTCGGCACCCGAGGCGTAGGCACCGCCGGGGATGGCCCAGCCCCAGCCGCCGGGCCCGGGATTCCCCTGGCAGGCACCGTCGGTGTACACCTGCGTGCGGTTCTGCGGGTCAGGGTCGTGGTCGATGGGTTCGGGATCGAGGGGAAACAGTGTGTCGCTCACCGCCCCAGCATGGCCGTTCAAGGAGTTTTCACCTCAGAAACTTCGGCAAAAGTTTCGGATGGTCCGACTTGGTGCGAGACTGAGTGCATATGCAGGACAACTTCTCCCAGCAGCTCCCCGACATCGACCCGGACGAAACGCAGGAGTGGCTCGACTCGCTCGATGCTGTCGCCTCCGGTTCGGGCAAACAGCGGGCCCGCTTTCTCATGTCGAAGCTCATGTCGCGGTCCCAGGAGATGCAGATCGGCGCTCCCCCGTCGGTGTGGACTCCCTACGTCAACACCATCCCCACCGAGGATCAGCCGTTCTTTCCCGGCGATGAGCACATCGAACGCCGTATCCGGGCGTTCATCCGCTGGAACGCTGCCGCCATGGTGGTGCGGGCCAACAAGAAGGCCGACGGCATCGGTGGTCATCTGTCGTCGTACGCGTCGTCGGCTTCGCTGTACGAGGTTGGCTTCAATCATTTCTGGCGGGGCAAGGACGACGGGCTGGCCGGCGACCACATCTACATGCAGGGCCACGCTGCGCCCGGCATCTACGCCCGCGCGTTCCTCGAAGGTCGTCTGAGCGAAGAGAACCTCGACAACTTCCGCACCGAGATCGGCGGCAATGGCCTGTCCAGCTACCCGCACCCTCGGCTCATGCCGGAGTTCTGGGAGTTCCCCACGGTGTCCATGGGCCTGGGCCCCATCAACTCGATCTATCACGCCCGTTTCGCCCGTTACATGACGCAGCGTCGCATCGACGATGCATCGCAGGGCAAGGTCTGGGCGTTCCTCGGCGACGGCGAGACCGACGAACCCGAAACGCTTGGTGCAATCTCGTTGGCCGGCCGATCCGGGCTGGGCAACCTCATCTGGGTCATCAACTGCAACCTGCAGCGCCTCGATGGCCCGGTCCGCGGCAACTCCAAGATCATCCAGGAGCTCGAAGGCAACTTTCGTGGCGCCGGATGGAACGTGATCAAGGTCGTGTGGGGTTCCAAGTGGGACGAGCTGCTGGCCCGCGACGTCGACGGCGTCATGCTCAACAAGATGAACACCGTGGTCGATGGCGAGTTCCAGCGGTACGCGGTCGAAGACGGCAGCTACATTCGCGAACACTTCTTTGGCCCCGATCCCCGCCTGCGCAAGCTGGTGGAGCACCTGTCCGACGAGGACCTGCGCAACCTGCCACGTGGCGGCCACGACTACCTGAAGCTGCACGCGGCCTACAAGGCTGCGGTGGAGGAAACCGATCGGCCCACGGTCATTCTGGCCAAGACCATCAAGGGCTGGACGCTGGGTCAGGGCTTCGAAGCTCGCAACAGCACGCACCAGCTGAAGAAGATGAACAAGGACCAGATGCTGGAGATGCGTGGGCGTCTGCATCTCGAGGACGAGATCCCCGAGTCCTCGCTCGACGACGAACTTCCTCCCTACTACAAGCCGGCCCCAGACTCGCCCGAGATGCAGTACCTGCTGCAGCGGCGTCAACAGCTGGGCGGTTCGCTGCCGAAGCGCATGGTCCGCACCCGCCGCCCGCTGGAGCTTCCGGCCGAGTCCATCTTCGATGACCTCGACAAGGGCTCGGGTGGCCGCGAAGTGTCGACCACCATGGTCTTCACCGCGACGCTGCGTTCCATGATGCGCGACGAGAAGTTCGGCAAGCGTGTGGTTCCCATCATTCCCGATGAGGCCCGTACCTTCGGCATGGACTCCATGTTCCGCGAATTCGAGATCTACGCGCCGCACGGCCAGTTGTACGAGCCCGTCGATCACGAGCTGCTGCTGTCGTACTCCGAGGACACCGACGGTCAGATCCTGGAAGAGGGCATCACCGAGGCCGGCGCGTTGGCGTCGTTCATCGCTGCTGCCACCAGTTACGCCAACTACGGCGTGCCCATGGTGCCGTTCTTCACCTTCTACTCCATGTTTGGGTTTCAGCGTGTGGGCGACCTCATCTGGTCGGCCGCCGACTCCCGTGCTCGTGGTTTCCTCATGGGCGCCACGGCCGGCCGCACCACGCTCATGGGCGAGGGCCTGCAGCACCAGGACGGGCACAGCCCTCTGCTTGCGTCCACGGTTCCCAGCTGCGAGGCCTACGACCCGGCCTACGCCTACGAACTTGGTGCCATCATCAAGGAAGGCCTGCGCCGCATGTACGGCGAGGGTTCCGAAGCTGGCGAGGACATCTTCTACTACCTCACCATCTACAACGAGAACTACGAGATGCCGGCCCGTCCCGACCACGTCAGCGACGAGGACATTCTTTCGGGTCTGTACCAGTTCGCCGATGCGCCCGAACGTACACACCGAAGCGCAATCCTGTTCTCGGGTTCTTCCCAGGGCGCTGCCCGCGAAGCCCAGCAGGAGCTCGCCGAACACTTCGATGTGGGTGCCGAACTGTGGAGCGCTACCTCGTACAAGACGCTGCGCGAGAACGCATTGAGTGCCGAGCGCGCCAACCGATTCAACCCGGCCGGCGAACCGTCGTACCCCGACGTCACGGTCAAGCTGGCCACGGTGGGCGGCCCGATCGTTGCGGTCACCGACTACATGAAGACCGTTCCCGATCAGATCGCCCGCTGGGTTCCCGGCCGCTACGTTGCCCTGGGCACCGACGGTTTCGGCCGCTCGGATACCCGCGAAGCGCTGCGCTCGTTCTTCGAGATCGACACACCCAACATCGTCGTGGCCGTGCTGGCTGC
>CAZFBD010000007.1:42787-102873 GCA_964517125.1 uncultured Acidimicrobiales bacterium | reverse complement strand
CCCAAGACGGCTGGCGCACGCTCACATGACTTCGGGGCTTCGCCCCTCCGATACTCGTCCGCAGCTCATCGCTCCCCCAACACGGCTGGCGCACGCTCACATGACTTCGGGGCTTCGCCCCTCCGATACTCGTCGCTCCCCCAAGACGGCTGGCTCTGGAACGACGTTCGTTCGGTGGACCATTCGGCCCATACAGGGGGTGTTTGGGAACTCCGAAACCCTCTTTGTGTGGATTGACCGAGTAATCACTGAGCAGCCAGAAGGTCCGAACCTCTTGGAACTGCACCCCCGTCTGACCGTGATCGCGAGTCCCGACCATCAGCGTCGCCTCGAGGCCTACGGCCGAATCACCGCGGCCATGCATGGCACCTCCGGTTCGCACCTGGAGGTGAAGACCGAGACCGGCGAGGCCGTCGTCGCGCTGCGATCGGCAGATCAGGCCCCATCGCTGATCGATCCGCTCCGCCAGCAGGCGTTCCATCCCGACGAGCAGGTTCGTCTGGGAATCGCCGGACAGCTCAACGACAGTACCGCCATGGAGCGTCACATGAACGTGCTCCACGCCTCGAAGGCGCGGCTCGCACAACGGGCCATTTCGGACCAGCACCTCATCGCTCTGGCGCAGACGCCGATCGACCAGCTCTGGGCGATCGCAAACAGCATCCAGACCGACCGCGAAACCCTCGAGATGACCGAGGAGCAGGAAACCGAGTTCTCGGCCGCCGCCGCAGAACGCGCGACCCGCGAAGCAGAGGTCAGTGAAGTCCTCGCCCAAAAGGCGGACACCGATCGCAAGCACCTCGTGTTCAGCGCGGCCGCCGGTGCGACGCTCCTGCTCGCCCTCTACGTGATCCTCACGATGAACCCGCTCTACGGAGCGCCCCTGCTGTTGGTCGGCGCCGGCCTGGCAGCGTTCGCCGCCAAGCTCATCCGCAACAAGGATCTCAACAGCCGCCACGCCGACATTGAAGAGCAGTTCGGCGGATCCGTCCTCGGAGTACAGCTCGGACGAGTCGATGAGCTGTTCGACAACCACTCGCTCGCTCGTCGCCAGACCGAAGCACGCGCCAACCTGGCTCGGTCCGAGAAGATCTGGCACGAACTCGCCGGAGACGCAGACCCGGAAATCCTCATCCGGGAACGTCAGCGTCTCGAAGAGCTCGCCGGTCACCTGCGGATCGTCGACAACGAACTCGTCGAGGTCACGAACACCGAGGACAAAGATCTGCTCGTGGGCTTCGCCTCGCTCCTCGCCGAATTGACGCGCCGCTTCCCCGTGGAACGGGTGCCGCTGTTCGTCGACGACATCTTCTCCGAGCTCACACCCGAGTACCACAGCGCGCTGCGCGAGCTCATCATCCGTGCGTCGCACAAGCGCCAGGTCGTGCTCGAGTCTGCCGATTTCGAGACCGCACAGTGGGCGGCCGCAGAAGCCATCGGCGGCAACGGCATCCTGATCACCGATCAGGACGTGACACCACTCGAAGCCAGCGCTGCCGCAGGAGCCGAACCAGCGCTGTAGCGTTCATCGGATGCTCGTCCGACCAGCAGAGCTTTCCGACGCCGAGGCGCTCGCCGACATCTACAACGCCGAGGTTCTCGGCTCCACGGCCACGTTCGACCTCGTTCCTCGAACCGTCGAGGAGCAACGTTCCTGGCAGGTCGACCGATCGGGCGTTCACGCCGTCATCGTTGCCGTGGACGACACCAACACCGTCGTTGGCTTTGCCTCGCTCTCGCCGTTTCGCAGTCGGCCGGCCTACAGCACCACCGTCGAGAACTCCATCTACGTCCACCAGGACCATCGCGGACGGGGCATCGCCCACGTGCTCATGGTCGAGCTCGTCGAGACCGCCCGGTCTCATGGATTCCATTCCATGATCGCCCGCATCGCCGACGCCCAAGAGGCATCGGTCCGGCTCCACACGTCGGTCGGCTTCGAGCTCGTCGGCACCGAACGCGAAGTCGGCCGGAAGTTCAATCGCTGGCTCGACGTTGCCGTGATGCAGTTGCTGCTCTAGCCCGCACCAAGGCGAGACGGCTCTACGTGGTCTTCGACTTCGCCGGCTTGCCAGGTTGACCCCGTAGCCAATTGCGCATTCCGTAGTCATCTCGATAGAAGTCGCGCACCATCTGTGCGACGTCGTTCGACACCATTGGTGACGTTCCGGGTGTCGCGTTTGCAGGTTGCGATTCACGCTCGACTGTGACCCCCGCCCAATCATCGATCCAATCCAGCACAGGAGAAATCCCATCCTCGAAAAGGAACCACCAGTGAGACCGCAAGGTGAAGTGCTGTTGCGGGCGGATGTGGTTGTCGAGCACATGCGGGTCACTCTGGAAGTCTTCGAAGATACGCGGCACCCAGTCGTTGAATGACAGAGGCTGCCCGACCAGCGTCACGTTGGGTCCGGACCTCCCGGGCGACTCCAGCCGTCGCTCCATTCGCAGCCGCCAATCGTCGGCTCCATCCACTGGGACCACCACTGTCGGATCGAGGTTCGCCTGCCAGAGGGAGCGGAACTTGAAGGCACTCAACAACCGGTCAAGCGGATCCCGAAGAACAGCGAACCCGTCGTCGTAGAACTCGGGCGGAACGACCAGTTCGTGGACGCCCTTCTCCATGTGTTGGAACGGTGCCCGCGCAAAACCCAACATCCCTGGAAACGTGAGTGCGACTTGGCCGTGAGCTCGCAGATGACGCTCAATCGTGGTTCCACCGGTTTTCGGGATGTGCACGAAGAACAACACACGTGCACCGATGCGACATAGCGGCACTGGCGAACCTCCACGCACCGATGGACGGACCGCAAGCCTACTGGCTCACAGTGAGTACGTTGCTCGCACAGGCCCGTTAGCCTCACCACTACCCTCGCAACAAAGGACCCCCGTGACCGCCATCTGGGAAGACCAAATCAGCCTCCATTCACGGGTGGACCCCGTCTTTGAGACCGTTGCTCCAGCGGACACCTGGGTGGAGTCCGACGCCCATCCCACCGACTGGGCTTCCGAGCTCGGCGATATCACGGCCGAACTCTCCCGGGACCAGGCAGTGCTTCCGACCACCCCCGATCGCGAGGGGTACTTCGGCCCGCATCATTTCAGCTATTGGGCGAGTGGCCTGCGTGACCATCGCAATCTCATGGAGTGCACACAACGACTCAAGCTCGAAGTGGGTACCTACCTCGACCTTGGTTGTGCGAGCGGCCGGGTCATTCGACACTTTGCGTCCCAAACCCCCGACATTCGGACGCTTGGATGCGACATCAACCGCAAGCATGTCGAGTGGGTGGCGCAGTTCCTTGACCCGTCCGTCGTGGCGTTCCAGAACACCTCGATCCCCAACCTCCCGCTCGCCGATGGCTCCGTCGATCTCGTGTCGGCGTTTTCGGTGTTCACCCACATCGAGGCCCTCGAGACAACCTGGCTCATGGAACTCGACCGAATCCTGGCCCCCGGCGGTGTCGCCTGGATCACGGTGCATACCGAAGACACCTGGCTCGAGATGGGTGACGGATGGCCGTTGTACAACGCCATCAAGAATCATCCCGAGTTCGAAGGCAACGAATCGGGGATGGACCGCGACCGTGTCGTGTTCCGGTGGAAGAACGACCGGTCGTACTCCAGCAACGTCTTCTACACGTGGGCGTACCTCGAGCGCGTCTGGGGCCGCATCTTCGACATCGTCGAGACCCACCGTCGTCTTCCGGTCTTCCAGGACGTTCTGGTGTTGCGGAAGAAGCCCTGAACCTCAGCGCTGTGCTTTGCGGTCGAGCAGCTTGAAGAGCACATCGACCTCTTCCTCCAACGAGGACAGATCGTGCCGGAGCGAGTCCAACGCCCGGCCCAAACGACGATCGCCGGGCCCGGAACGACCGCCGCCCTGCAAATGCATGGCGATGCCGTACTCGGCCAGCAAACGGTCGGTGCCCGACAGGAGCGACGCTCCATGCATCGCCGCGATCGACGGACCGCCCATCGCGTCGAAGTGCCGGTTCTTGATCGAGACCGGCGCGAGTCGGTACCAGAACAGCGACTCAGGAATGACGGTCACGCCGTGACCACCGGCGCTCAGTTGTGCCAGCAGCGAATGATCCTCGCGGCCGACTCCCCAGATCTCGTGGAAGCCTCCGATCGCATCGAATGCTTCGCGCCGCACAAGGGCATTCGTGTCGCCATAGGCGTTCTCAAGGAAGCCCACCGCCCCGACATCTCCCGCGGGAACCACTCGTTCGAGGTTGTCGTGGATCCGGTGGTCAGTGCCATCGACGAACCGGTCGAACACGCAGGTGTACGCCCCGGCCGAGCCTTCGTGATACGCCGCTCGAAGGAAGCTCTCGAGCATCTGCGGCATGGCGATGTTGTCGTCGTCCATGAAGAACAAGAACTCCGAATCCGACATCGCAACCGCTCGGTTTCGAGCCGCTCCGGGGTAGAGGTTCGGTTGAAAGTCGACCCGAGCAGGGATGGAACCGACCGCTCCCGTCTCCTGCACGCGCTGGAGTACTGCAACGGCGTCGGCATCGGTGGAACCGTTGTCGACAATCACGATCTCCTTGGGCAGGACCGTCTGTCCGGCGAGGGAGGCGAGCGCCTGTTGAACCTCGTCAGCCCGATTGTGATGCACGATGCACACCACCACGTCGGCGACGTCGGGAGCCGTCCATGGCGCGGGCGCAGGCTGAGGAACCGCCGCGTGCCATGACGCCCAGACGGCATCGATCTCATTCGCGGGAACCCGCCGTTGTGAGAGAGCAATCGGTTCGGCGAGCTTGGCTTCGATCGCCGCAGCGAGCTGGTCTGGCCGTCCACCGATCACCGTTCCCGGATGCGAGGAGGACGCAATGAGCTCCGCGGTGCCGCCGATGTCGGTGGTGATCAGGGGGATACCCCAATCAAGGCACTCGGTCACCATGAGCGGAGAGTTGTCGAGGATCGACGGAATGATGGCAAGCAAACGGTTCTCCACCAGGAACGTGAGTGCTTCGTCCGAGTTGAGATCGGTGATCACATTTGGCGGCGCCAGATCCGGAATTGCTTCATGGAGCTGTTCGAGCGCACCGTCCAGGTCAAAACGTTCCGGAAGCTTGCCAAGCATGTGAATTGGCATGGAGCGGACCAGATCGGGCGGGAGCTGCTTGAGTGCAGCCAGGAACAGGTGCATTCCCTTGCGCGCTTCAAGTCGGCCGGAGAATGCCAAACCTCGGATCGTGTCACCACCGGCTGCCTGTGTTGGCACCTCGCCTACAGCGTTGGGCCACACAAAGGTCTGCTCAGGAAGCACGACGTCGCGGTGTTCCAGCCAACGGAGCATGTGCTGGCTCGAGGAGATGACAACGTCGGACCATTCGACCTGGCGACATTCGCGAACGATCCGGAGGAGCTGAGGAAACTCGTTGGGCAACTGGATGTTGCCTTCGTAGTTCCACCAGGCTCCGCTGTGTGTGCCGGTGACGAACCTGGTGTTGCCATACGCAAGACCGCATCGCTTTGCGAGAAGTGAATAGTAGAGAAGCCCAATGAAGTCGGGAGCGTGAACGACATCGAACTCCGGCTGTTGCGCAAGCCACAGGTGCACCTCGTAGGAACGTCTGCCTGCGGCGGTGACCTCGCCGTTCACCAACTTCATCGACGCCGGCGGCATTCCAACGAGCGCGATGCCGCGCTCCGCGTACCATGCGATCCAGTCGGCGAACTCGCCGTCGTCGCTTCGCTCCCCCTGGGTGAACAACAAGGTGACGTCATGGCCATGCTCGGCAAGGACAACGGCCAGGTTTCGGTAGAGCGTGCCAATGCCGCCGTTCTTCACGGGCCCGAAGATGTCGGAAGACACGATGCACACCCGCGCTGTCGATGGCGTCGGTGACGATTCCAGCGACGGCCACTCGTGCTCTCGCGACGACCGGTCCTGTCCCACGGTGATTGGTGAAGGATGGCGAGGCATGACGGCTACTCCTGGGTGTTGTCCCAGACCCTGCGACGGGCCCGATCGCTCAGTCGCTCGATTGCCCGACGGCTCTGTTCGATTGCGAGGTCGAGCGTCACGGCTCGTGGAAACCCCCGCAGTACCTGGCCATCGTCAGTGGTCACGACGAGTTCACGTTCGACCTCGTCCAACGCGTCGATGGGAACGTGAACGGTGAACCCGCAGTGGGCGTTCCCTCCGAAGAGCTTCACGACACCCTGGCGTTTCTCGTCGGCATCGAACTCCGCAATCGGTTCACCATCGAGGGTGGCGTGCAGGCGAACGGTTCGTTCAGGATCGGCGGCGTCCTGCACCCATCCGCTGAAGGCCAACCCACCAGCGGCGACGAGGTGGCCGTCGTAGCGACGGGCGTTCAGTGCCCTTGCAGGAAACTCGGCATCGTCGGTGACTCGCTCACCGGCAGCGGTTCCGATGGAGAACACATGCGCTCCGCCATCGAACGCTTCGGCGGGAACTCGGGCGCGAAACCGGACATCGTCCTCGTTGCCCTCCTGGACGGCGGCGGTGGAGGTGACCACGCCATCCATGACCACTCGGAGACCAAGCGCCCATGGCCAAGCGGCCTCCGCCGGACCGCGGAGACAACCGAACCGATATTTCGGTCGGATCATTGGTTGGGCGACGCCGGTGAGGAGACCACGAAGTTCGGGTTGAGGGCGTCGTCGGGATCGCTGAACTCGGTTGGATCCGAGCTGCCCTCGTGGTCGACGTCGCGGCGTGTCCACGTGGCGGTGGCGACCATACGGTTCGTGTTCACCCGATGGACGTGCGGTTTGGCAACTTCGAGCACCTCCTTGAGGAGGCCATCGTGCAAGGTGGTGGGATCGAGACCGAGCGCAAGGAACTGTTCGTTGTCGACCCGGAGTTCGTTGGCAGCTGCCTCGTTGCGAGGGTTCTGGTAGTACCGCACTTCAGCATCGGTCAGCTCGGCGACGAGATGCGCGAGTTCACTGATCGTGTGGGTCTCGGTGACCTGGTTGAAGATCTTGACGCGTTCGCCAGCGGCAGGAGGATTCTGCAACGCAAGCTGCACGCACCGGACGGTGTCACGGATGTGGATGAATGCTCGCGTCTGGCCGCCCGAGCCGTGCACGGTCAACGGGTGTCCCACAGCAGCCTGCACGAGGAACCGATTGAGCACCGTTCCGTAGTCGCCGTCCCAGTCGAATCGGTTGACCAGCTCGGGCGCCAGGCTGGTCTCGGGAGTGGTTGTCCCCCACACGATGCCCTGGTGCAGATCGGTGATTCGAAGACCGTCGTTCTTGTTGTAGAAGTAGAACATCAGCGCATCGAGCGTCTTGGTCATGTGGTAGACGCTGCCCGGGTTTGCCGGATACAGGAACTCGATCGCCTTGGCGGCGTCGCCCTCTCCAACGGTTGCCTCGAGGTACCCCTCGGGGATGGCGAGGCCTGCGGTGCCGTACCCGTACACGCCCATGGTGCCCAGGTGGACCATGTGTGCGTCGAGCTCGAGTTCGGTGAGTGCCGCCAGCACGTTGTGGGTCACCGAGGTGTTGTTGTCGACGGTGTAGCGCTTGTGCCACGACGACTTCATCGAATACGGGGCCGCGCGCTGCTCGGCGAAATGCACAATGGCGTCCGGGCGCTCCTTGTCGAGGAGGAGGCGGAGTTCTTCGTACTGCTCGGCTAGGTCGATGCGGTGGAACGTGATGGTTCGGCCGGTCTCCCGATTCCAGGCTTCGAGCCGGTCGGTCATGGAGGCGATTGGTGTGAGCGAGGAGACCTCGAGCTCCACGTCGGCCTTTCGGCGCACCATGTTGTCCAGGATGTGGACCTCGTTGCCGAGATTCGAAAGGTGCAGGGCGGTTGGCCAACCGCAGAACCCATCACCACCGAGTACGAAAATTTTCTGCTGCATCTGGTCCTCGGTGCCCGGCGACTTCACCCCCGCACCCTACCATTAGCCGCAGAGCAGGCTGGTCGATCCGATCGGCCTCGATCGAGGAGCCATGGGAACGATCCTTGTCACCGGAGCAACCGGGTACATCGGTAGCCACACGTGCGTCGAGCTGCTGAACTCAGGGCACGATGTGGTCGGGATCGACAACCTCGAGAACAGCTCCATCCATGCGTTGGATCGGATCTCCGAGCTCTCAAGGCCGCCCACATTCGTCGAGGTCGACATCCTCGATGCGTCAGCGATCGATGCCGTCTTCCGTGAGCATCGACCCGATGCCGTGATGCACTTCGCGGGCCTCAAGGCGGTCGGCGAGTCGGTTCAGGTGCCATTGCGCTACCACCGGACGAACGTACTGGGCACGCTGCGACTGCTCGACGCCATGCAACAGCACGAATGCACGGACCTCATCTTCAGCTCATCGTGCACCGTGTATGGAGATCCGTCCCAAACCCCGATCACCGAAGAAACCCCAATCGCTCCCATCAACCCCTACGGGCGGAGCAAGGCGTTCGTCGAGCAGATTCTCCTCGATGCAATGTCCGCCAATCCCGAGCTGCGCACAATCTCGCTCCGCTACTTCAACCCGGTTGGAGCGCACGAAAGTGGACGGCTTGGTGAACAACCGATGGGGGTTCCCAACAACCTCATGCCGTACGTGATGCAGACCGCCGCAGGGTTGCGCGACGAGGTACAGGTCTTCGGCGGTGACTACGCAACGCCCGACGGCACGTGCATCCGCGACTACATCCACGTTGTGGATCTGGCTCGGGCCCACATCGCCGCATTGGAACGCATGGCCGACCTGACCGATGTCCGTTCACTGAACGTCGGAACTGGCTCGGGTCGCTCGGTGCTCGAAGTCATCGCTGCTGCGGAACACGCGGTGGGGGCTCCGATTCCACACCGAATCGTGGCCCGACGGCCCGGTGACGCGGCCGAGGTGATTGCAGACACGACCGTGTCGGAACGTCGGTTGGGTTGGGAGGCCACCCACTCGTTGGCTGACATGGCCAGCAGTCAGTGGAATTGGCGTCGGCAGAACCCGCAGGGTTACACCTGATCAGTCGCGGAAGTTGTTGAACTGCAGTGGAATTCCGTGGTCGGCTTCCCGGAGCGCCGCCATGACTTCCTGCAATGCATCCCGCTTCTTTCCCGTGACACGAAGTTGGTCGCCCTGCGTGCTCGACTGAATGCCCTTCACGCCGAGCGCCTTGATGGCCTTGTTGAGTTCCTTCGCCTTGTCCGCCGCGATGCCGGACTGCAGGGTGGCGGTCTGGCGAACCGTGTTTCCGCTGGCCTGCTCAATCGTGCCGTAGTCGAGCACCTTCATGGACACTTTGCGCTTCACGAGCTTCTCTTCCACGACCTGGCGAAGCGCAGCGAGGCGATCCTCGCTCACGGAGGCGAGCTTGATCTCATCATCGCCAAGCTCGACCGACGAGTTCGTGTTTTTGAAGTCGAATCGCTGCGATACTTCGCGAGCTGCCTGGTCCACGGCATTGCGAACTTCCTGCATGTCCACTTCGGATACGACGTCGAACGATGGCATGGTGGCTCCTTCGGGTTTCCGATCGGCAAGCCTACAAAACTGCGAACTCCCGAGGCGTGAACCTCGGGAGTGTGACAGTTGTGGGCCGAGATGGATTTGAACCATCGTAGGCATAAGCCGACGGGTTTACAGCCCGTTCCCTTTGGCCGCTCGGGCACCGACCCTCAGGCGAAAGATGGTATCGGAATCCGGGGATTCGTCCACCTCGCGCACCTGGATTTTGGTGATCGTGTGTTCAGGACGCAACCGCCAGAACAAGGATCAGGATCATCAGGACCGCCAGGCCTGCGGCAAGCAGGCGAAGCGCATTGATTCGAGTCCGTGAGGTTGTGTACGGAACGTCCTCGGGATCGATCGACACGACTAGCGCCAGCTGCCGGAGCGCAGCTCCGCGATGCGGAGCTCGGTGGGAGGATGGGTGGAGAACATCTTGCCGAAGCCTCCGAGCCCTCCGAGGTCCTTGCGCAGCTCTTCCTTCAGTGGATTGATGATGTAGTTCGACGCCTGGGCCGGGTTCACGTGCATTGCAGGCTGCAGATGGTTGCCGGCAGCCTGCTCCAGACGCTCAAGGGCACGTGCCAGCGGTTCGCCGTCGCCCAGCAACCGTGCGGCCGAAGCATCGGCCTGAAACTCGCGGCTGCGAGAAATGGACGCACGGATGAGGCTGGCAGCAAGCGGCGCCAGAAGCGCAAGGGCGATTGCGGCCATTGGGTTGCCATCGTTGCCGCTGCGCCGTCCGCCGTACATGCCGCCCCACATCGCCATACGAGCAGCGAAGGTGATGGCCATACCAATCGCCGACGCAATGGAGCCGATGAGGATGTCGCGGTTGCGAATGTGGGCCAGCTCATGGGCCAACACACCACGCACCTCGTCCCAGTTCATCTGTTGGAGCAGTCCGTGGGTGACGGCAACTGCGGCGTTCTTCGGGTTGCGGCCGGTGGCGAACGCATTCGGGGCGGGGTTCGGCGAGATGTAGAGCTTTGGCATCGGCATTTCGGCGCGGGTGGTCAGGTCTTCCATGATTTCCCAGTACTCGGGAAACTGCTCGCGGCTGGCGGGCTGTGCCTTTGCCGACGCAATCGCGATCCGGTCGCTGAACCAGTAGGAACCGCCAACCATGGCAAGGCCGATGAACAAGCCGAGCGTGGCTCCAGATCCACCCCCGAGCGCGGCTCCAAAGACGATGAACAGACCGCCGAGCAGGGCGAGGAGACCAAAGGTCTTGGTGGTGTTCTTGAACGCAGCTTCGCTCACGATTCCCTTTCTGCATCCGGTACGGATGGCTGACGAGGTACAACGCTAGCCCGCGCTGGGTATTCCGATGAAGCGGCGGTGCCCTGGGCATGATCCGCCTCGACCTGCGGTCAGTTCGGCAACGGCACCCACGGGTCGTGATCGTCGGGCACCAGCGGAAATCGCTGTGCCGCCCAGTCGGCCTTGGCCTGTTCGATCCTCCCGGGATCGCTGTGCACGAAGTTCCACCAGATCTTGCGGGGGCCGACCGGAGACCCACCGATGTAGAGGGCCCGCCCCCAGCCCGTCAGGTACACGTCACCGGGATCGATGACGGCCAGGTGTCCGGTTGGGACCGGCGTTCCGTCGACCACGATCTCGCCTTCGATCGGCAGGATGCCCCGCTCGGGGTGGGACGCATCGAGGCGCAGTTCCTCACTTCCGTCGATGGCGAGGTCGGCGAAGACCAGAGGTGAGGCGACCGGCACGGGTGATGTCTGGCCCCATGCCGTACCCGCGGCGACGCGGATGTTTGCTGGCCCGAACCCGAACCGAGGCTGGTCGCGGGCGGGAACGTGTCGGAAGAACGGCGCACCATCCTCGGCATCATCCGGGAGCGCAATCCAGATCTGGGCGCCCCGGACGAACAGGTCCGCCTCGACATCGTCGGGATGACTCCGTTCGGTGTGGGTGACGCCCGAGCCTGCGCTCATCCAGTTGACGGCTCCGGGCTCGATGCTCTGCACCGCTCCGGTCGAATCCCGATGCATCATGCGGCCATCAAACAGATACGTGAGTGTGGCGAGCCCGATGTGCGGATGGGCGTCGACGTTGATCGCCGCACCTGCAGGAATCGTCTCGGGCCCGATGAGGTCGAGGAAGATGAAGGGTCCCACCGTCCGCCGTGTGGCGAACGGGAGGACGCGGCGGACGGTGCTGGTGCCGATCGAGCGAACTCTGGGGGCGATGACCTCCACGCTCATGGAACGGTCAGGCCTCGTCGGACTCGGCTGCCCCAGCTTGCAGTGCCTCGACCACGGCAGCGTCGGCGAGCGTTGTGGTGTCGCCCAGGGTCTTGCCCTCGGCCACGTCGCGCAGCAGGCGCCGCATGATCTTGCCACTTCGGGTCTTGGGCAGATCCGGAACCAGGTACACGTTGCGTGGCCGAGCAATGGGTCCAAGCTTCGTGGCGACGTGCGCCCGCAGTTCAGTACGCAGCTCATCGGTGGCCTCGACACCCCCAACGAGGATCGTGTACCCCACGATCGCCTGCCCGGTGGTGTCGTCGGCGGCACCGACCACGGCTGCCTCGGCCACGGCCTCGTGGTCCACGAGTGCCGACTCGATCTCGGTGGTGGAGATCCGGTGGCCGGACACGTTCATCACGTCGTCCACACGCCCCAGAAGCCACAGATACCCGTCGTCGTCGAGCTTGGCACCGTCACCGGCGAAGTACCGGCCCTCGTACGTGCTCCAGTAGGTCTCCTTGTAGCGCTCCGGATCGCCCCAGATTCCGCGGAGCATCGACGGCCACGGCTTGGTGATGGTGAGATAGCCGCCGCCGCGTTCCACCACGTTCCCGTCGTCGTCGACGAGTTCGGCGAAGACTCCGGGAATGGTGTGGCAGGCCGAACCCGGCTTGGTGGTGGTGACGCCGGGCAGCGGCGTGATCATGTGTCCACCGGTCTCGGTCTGCCACCACGTGTCCATGATGGGGAGCGACTCGCCGCCAACATGCTCGTGGTACCACATCCAGGCTTCGGGGTTGATGGGCTCGCCCACGGTGCCCAACACGCGAAGTGTCGAGAAGTCGTAGCCATCGAGCTCCTGCGTCCCCCACTTCATGAAGGTCCGAATGGCGGTCGGGGCGGTGTAGAACTGCGTGACCTTGTAGCGGGTGATGATGTCCCAGAGCCGACCCTTGTGCCAGGCCGCCCGGTCGTCGCCGTTTCGATCGTCCTCCCGGGGCGTGTCGGGTGTGCCTTCGTACATCACGCTCGTGCAGCCATTCGTGAGCGGTCCATAGACGATGTAGCTGTGGCCGGTGACCCAGCCGATGTCGGCGGCGCACCAGTAGATGTCGGTCTCGGGGTTGATGTCGAAGGTGTACTTGTGGGTGAACGCGACCTGGGTCAGGTAGCCGCCCGTGGTGTGCATGATGCCTTTGGGCTTTGCGGTGGTTCCCGAGGTGTAGAGCAGGTAGAGCAGCTGCTCGGCGTCCATTGGCTCGGCCGGACAGTCGTCGGATGCCTCGGCCATGAGCTCGTGCCACCAGTGGTCGCGGCCTGCTTCCATGGTCACGTCGGTGTCGCACCGGTTCACGACCACCACGTTCTCCACGGTGGGAGCGCCATCGGCCAGCGCCGCGTCGACGTTCACCTTGAGCGCTGACGGCGCACCGCGCCGGTAGCCAGCGTCGGCGGTGATAACCAAGCGAGCATCGGCGTCCTCGCAGCGGTCCTTGATGGCGTCGGGCGAGAAGCCACCGAAGATCACCGAATGTGCAACGCCGATACGGCTGCAGGCGAGCATGGCGATGGGAAGCTCCAGGATCATGGGCATGTAGATGGCGACCCGGTCGCCCTTTTCCAGGCCAAGCCCCAACATGACGTTGGCGAACTTCTTGACCTCGGTGAGCAGCCCGGCATAGGTCACGGTGCGGGTGTCGCCGGGCTCGCCCTCCCAGTGATAGGCAACCCGATCGCCGTTGCCAGCCTCGACGTGGCGATCCAGGCAGTTCTCGCTCATGTTCAGCTGCCCATCGGCGAACCACTTCGCGAAGGGAAGGTCCCATTCCAGGACCGTGCTGAAGTCCTTGCGCCAGGTCAGGAGCTCGCGGGCCTGGCGGGCCCAGAACGCCTCGAAGTCGGCGGCGGCTTCCTCATAGAGCGACTGATCCGACGTGTGCGCGGCAGCTTGGAACTCGGCCGACGGCGCAAAGCGTCGGTCCTCGACTTCGTAGACCTCGATCGTCGAATCAGACATGGTTCCCCTTGGTGTCTCGTCCTGGAGACGAGAGTAGTCCGAGGGGTATGGCCGATTCCTGTTAGGCGTTCGCCGCCTCGCTGGTGAGCACGGCCACAAGGGCCGCTCCGGTCGCCAACGCCGTGCTGACAGCAGTCAGGATGATTCGCCTCATCGTGTGTTCCCTTTCCGTACACATCGGTACGTCCGCGTGACCATCATTACCGTACGGATCGAAGGTGGCGCAAGGGTGACGCGAAAGTGAAGGCCGACTGCAATCGATTCGAACGATTGTGACGTCGGATGTGACGGTGAGTTGTGGGTGATCCGAGTGTCAGATCTTGCCGGAGGCCATCTGCGATGCGACCCGGTTCGTGATGAACGAGCGCTCCAGACCGGTCTCGTTCACCAGGACATCGATGTCGGCCGCACGAAGGTCCTCCGGGCGGTCTGCTCGAAGCATGCCGATCAGCTCCAGGTAGGCCTCGATGACCTGCTCACTCGTTCTGGACATGGGAAACCCAACCGATACCCTGCCCACGCAGAGTGCGCAGGGGCCAACTTCCAGCGGCGTTCTGTCCTCGGAGTCCATAGGCCGATACTAACGACAGGTTTCGGACCGTGCTTGAGAGTCGATCGGCCCATCGCCGCGAGCGAACGATTCCCAGCAGTTGCGGTCAGGAAATCTCCCACTCCGCCACGTGGAAGCCGCCCAATCCGGACGCCTCGGTGAGCGCCTCGGCTTCGCGAATTCGACTTCGCATCCGGAGTGCGGCGAGGTCCCCCACCGTTGCGTTGGCCTGCCATTGTTCGCGGCCCTCCGCAACAAGAGCGTCGATTCCGTGCTGGTGCAACCACTCGGCCTGTGTGTGGATGGTCGTCGCTGGACGAGCTGCCTGTGGGTCGGCAAGACGCTGAAGTTGCTGCAGATCAACATCGACCGTGATGTCCTTGAGACCCACATGCTCAAACGGACTGCCTGCGTCGCCGTGGGCGGCATAGGTGCGTATCCCCACGTCGACGCTCCGGAGCCGGCAGTAGTCAATCACGATGATCCGTCCCCGTTCGACCCGGTCGTGCATGTCGGCGAGCCACGAGCTGGCCGCCGACTGCAGCACGACCGACCGTGCGTCGTCAGGGAACCGAACGTCTAATTCGGGCGCATCAGCCCAATGTTCGTGCAGCGCATGGCCGATCGACGCGACCTGCAGACATTCCCAACCGGTCACTGTGCGTCGGAGCGGCACGAAGGGAAGGTTGTCGAGCAGCTCGTTGGCAATCACGACACCATCGAACGAGTCTGGCGCCACCTCCTGCGAACGCACCCACTCGGGGTGGCTGGCTCGTTGCGCCGCCGACGTCTCGACGGCCACGTAGTCAAGAGCAGGCAGACACGCGGGCGCAGCGGCACGCACCGTCCGTGCGAGGGTGCCGGGGCCGGCGCCAGCGTCGACAACGGTGAAAGAATCGGGCCGCCCCAAGCGCTCCCATTCGACATCCAGGGCATTGGCCATCACATGGCCGAACAGCGGACCAACCTCGGGGCTGGTCAGAAAGTCACCTCGCCGGCCAGCGCGTCCCCCGGCCCGATAGAAGCCGTGGTCGGGGTCGTACAAGGCATGTTCCAGGAACTCCTGGAACGGCATGGGCCCGTTCTGTTCGATCTTCTGGCGGACCAGCAGATCCAGTGGGGTGAGCTGATCGCTCAGCCGCCGACTCCGACGAGCAGCGTCACATCAGCAACGTTGTTGATGAGCGGCGGGTAGACACCGAAGGCCATCGTGGCAACAGCGGTCAGGCCAAGTGCGGCAATCAGCGATGCCGGAATCCGGATCGGGGTGACGTCTCCGTCGGGTGCGTCGTCGGCCCACATGGTCCGGAGCACGCTCAGGTAGTAGTACAAGGCCACGACAGAGTTGACTGCTGCCACAACGGCGAGCACCCAGCCGGCGGTGGTGTCGGCGGCGGCAAGCGCCTTGAACACGGCGAACTTGGCCCACCATCCGCCGAACGGGGGAATACCCGACAGCGCCATGAGGAAGACGGTCATCGCAACGGTCAGGCCCGGTGCGTACTGGAACAGGCCGGCGTAGCTGGAGATCTCGGCAGACTGGGTCTTCCGGGCGATCGCCAGGATCACGGCGAAGACACCAAGGTTCATGGCGGCGTAGATCACCAGGTACGTGACGACGGCCCGCAGCGCTTCGTCGGCGACCTCGCCGCTCACACCGGCAATGGCCAGCGGAGCCATGATGTACCCGGCCGACGCAATACCCGAGTACGCCATCATGCGGACCATGTTGGTCTGGCGAAGGGCGATCAGGTTGCCGATGGTCATCGATGCCGCAGCCAAGCCCCACATGAGCGGCTCGTACACGTCGCCACGACCCCAGAAGCCCACGAAGATCAGCTGCACGAGCGCAACGAAACCGGCGGCCTTGGACGCCACGGCAAGGAATGCAGTCACTGGTGTTGGCGCACCCTCGTACGTATCGGGCGCCCAGGTGTGGAAGGGAACGGCCGAGACCTTGAAGGCGAAACCGGCAATGACGAACACGATGGCCAGGCTGACCGCGGCGGTCGAGTCTCCGGCGTTGAGGGTTGGCGCCATGTCGGCGAGGATCGTGGTGCCCGTGACGCCATAGAGCAGTGACATGCCGTACAACATGACCGCGGACGCAAACACGCCCATGAGGTAGTACTTCAGACCAGCCTCGTTGGAACGCAGGTCCCGCTTGCGCCAGGTGGCCATGAGGTAGGCGGGGATCGACAGGAGCTCCAGTGCCACGAAGATCGTGATGAGGTCACGGGCCGAGGCCATGAGGATCATGCCAAGCACCGACGACACGAGCATGCCGTAGTACTCGTTCTCCCAATAGTCGCCTTCGGCGACATAGTTGGTGGACAGCAGAACCACCACGTAGCCCGAGAGCAGGAACAGGGCCTTCATGATGAGCGCAAAGTTGTCGACCACGTACGCGCCGCCGAACATGCTGCGGTCTGCACCGTCGATGGCCAGCGTCACGACAGGCACGAGTGCTGCAAGGAAACCAATTCCGGCCAGGGCCGACGTGAACTTGCGTCCGCGCTCGAGGTAGATGGCATCGAGCAGGGTGAGCAGCGCGCCGAACCCGAGGAGCACGAGCTCCGGGGCAACGGCGTGCCAGTCGATCGGCGGGCGCTCGAAGGGCACCACCTGGGCGAGTACGGCAGCGGTCATGTTCAGCCCTCGCCCTCGGCGATTGCGACGTTCAGTGCGGCGAGCGCTTCGTCGATGCCTTCGCGTTCACACAACCCGACATCGAAGCTGCCCTTGACTGAGGAGTCGAGGTCCCCGGCCGAGAGGCAGTCGCTGATGTTGGCGTCGACGGCGTCGTCGGTGACGTTGAAGATCAGACCGGGCGCAAGACCGAAGACCAGAATGAGCACCAGGAGGGGGCTCCAGGCAATCCACTCTTCACGGTTCGTGTCGGTGATGTGCGGGTCGTTGGCGAACTCTTCGGACGGCTCACCGAATGCGGTGCGCTGGAGCAGCCACAGCAGGTAGCCGGCGGCAAGCACGGTGCCGAGTGCGGCGATGACCATGTACACCCGGAAGAGGCCGACCGGCACACCATTGGCCGGGTTGTAGGCGGCCAGGATGGCGGGGAACTCGCCCCAGAATCCGGCGAGTCCGGGAAGGCCCAGGGACGCCATGGAGATGAATCCGAGGATCCAGCCCATGCGAGGTGCCTGCAGCAGCAGTCCGCCGAGGCGCTTGATCTCGAGCGTGTGGTACCGCTCCTTGACCGAGCCGGCCACGAAGAAGAGCATGCCGGTGATCAGACCGTGCGCCACCATGCCGAACACTGCGGCGTTGATGCCCCAGTCGGTGAGGGTGGCGATGCCGAGCATGACGTAACCCATGTGGGCGACCGACGAGAACGCAATGAGGCGCTTCATGTCGGTCTGGGCCAGACAGCCGAGCGCACCGTAGATGATGCCGATGACCGCCAGCAGACCGATCCACGGCGACCATGCCACCGCAGCTTCGGGAAGGATTGGGATGGCGATACGGACGAAACCGTAGGTACCGAGCTTCAGGAGCACGGCGGCCAGGATGACGGAACCCTGCGTGGGAGCCTGGGTGTGGGCGTCGGGGAGCCAGGTGTGGAAGGGGAACATTGGCACCTTGATGCCGAAGCCCAACAACATGCCGCCGAAGACCCAGAGCTGAGCGTTGCGGCTCATGCCTTCAGAGACGACACCTTCGGCCAGGCCGGTGATCGAGAACGTGTCTCCACCGGTCAGGAAGAACAGCGCCAGGAAGCTGACGAGCATGAGGGCCGAACCGAAGAGCGTGTACAGGAAGAACTTCAGCGAGGCGTAGCGACGATCCTCGCCGCCCCAGACCGCAATCATGAAGAACATGGGAAGCAGGACGACTTCGAAGAACACGAAGAACAGGACCAGGTCCCGGGCCACGAACGTGCCGATCATGCCGGTGTGCAGCACCAGGATGAGCATGAGGAACGCTTTGGGGTTGTGGGGCTCGGGGAAGTGGTTCCACGAGTAGATGATGACCAACGGCGTGATCAGCATCGTCAGCAGCAACAGCGGCAGCGACATGCCGTCGATGCCGATGGAGTACTGGGTCTTGATGATGTCGATCCAGTCGTGGCTCACGGCCCACTGCATCTCGTCGGCCCGATCGAAATCGAAGTCGAACAACAGCGCCACACCAATCGCTGCGACGAGCAGCGATGTGCCGAGCGCGATCACCTTGTGGGTGGCCTCGTCACTCTTGGGAAACGCCATCATGACGGCGACGCCAACGAGCGGCAGGAAGATTGCGAGGGTCAGACCCCACTCTTCGAGAAATTCCATGGTGTTACCTGTTTCCTAAACGAGAACGATGAAGATGCCAGCGAGAATCGTGGCACCTGCGAACAGAAGCGCCGCGTACTGCTGGACCTTGCCGGTCTGCACTTTGCGAAGCCCTTGGCCGCTGTTGGTGGACAAATGACCGGAGCCGTTGACGGCTCCATCGATGACGGTTTGATCGATGTTCTTGTAGATGAACTGTCCGGCTCGCACCGAGGTGCGTCCGACGGTGTCGACGGCTTCGTCGAGCACCTTCTGGTTGAACCAGTAGGCGGCTCGTGCAATGGGTCCCTTGACCGCTGCGACGATCACACCCTGGTACAGCCAGTCGAGGTAGTACTTGTTCACGAGAACCTGGTGACCGGCACGGGCCAGACCGTTGCTCGTGGTGAGGCCGTTGGGAAGCTCGGTGAGCTTCTCGCCGGTCTCCTTGGCCAGACCGTCGACCTTGATGAAGTAGTACCAGTACGCAATCGCCGGACCGATGAGGCCGACGATGCTCGCAACGATGGCCAGACCCCAGCTGGGGACCGAGTGGCTGATCGCCGGGAAGTAGGCGGCGGACGGCTCGACGAAGTGGCCGAAACGTTCCTGCCACGACGTGGGATCGTCGTACTTGCCGGTGAGGAAACCGGGGGGAAGGTTGAGGAGTCCGGAGCCGAGAGCAAACACGCTGAGGATGATCAACGGGATGGTGATGCGGGGACCGGACTCGTGTGGTTCTCCGTGGCCGCGGAACTCACCAAAGAAGGTGAGGTAGATGGCTCGGGTCATGTAGGCACCGGTGAGCATGGCGCCCACGAGGCCCATGATGAGCATGAGGTTGTAGTTGCCGTTGGCCTTCTCGGCACCCACGCCGAAGCCGCCCGTACCCACGAGGATCTCGTCCTTGGACCAGAAGCCGGACGTCGGGAAGATGCCAGCCAGCGCGATCGAGCAGATGATGAAGGTCTTGAACGTGGTGGGCATGAACTTGCGCATGCCACCCATGTCCTTCTTCATGTCGAAGCTGTGGACCGAGTGCGCCACCGAACCCGAACCAAGGAACAGTCCGGCCTTGAAGAAGGCGTGGGTGAACAGGTGGAAGATCGCAGCGGTCCAGGCGCCGACGCCGAGCGCCATGACCATATAACCCAGCTGCGACACCGTGGAATAGGCCAGAACCTTCTTGATGTCGTTCTGCACGAACGCCAACAGACCGGCGAACACCACGGTGACGGCACCGATGATGGCGAGTCCGTTGATGCTGCTGCCGCTGATGGCGTATCCCTCGTAGAACACCGGGTACAGGCGGGCGATCATGAACACGCCGGCCACAACCATGGTTGCCGCGTGGATGAGCGCCGAAACGGGCGTGGGGCCGGCCATGGCGTCGGGCAGCCAGGTGTGCAGGATGAACTGGCCGGACTTGCTCATGACCGCTGCGGTCAGCGAGATCGCGGCCCAGGTCACGGCGGTCTGGCTGATTTCACCAGCGACGACCTTCTCGTTGATGGTCACGATGTCGAACGTGCCGCCAGCCGAGAAGAACAGGATGATCATGCCAACGAGCAGGCCAATGTCGCCCACGCGGTTGGTGAGGAAGGCCTTGAGCGCAGCATCGGAGTTTGGTTTCTCTTCCCACCAGTGCCCAATGAGCGCGAACGAACACACACCCACGAGCTCCCATGCCGCGATGAGCTGCAGGGTGCTACTGGACAGCACGAAGAACAGCATCGATGCGCTGAACAGTGACAGGAAGGCGAAGTAGTGGGTGTACCGGCGATCGCCGGCCACATAGTCGGTGCTGTAGATGTGCACCAGCAGCGAGATCATGGTGACGACGAACAACATGACCGCCGATGGGCCATCGAGCATCGTGCCCACCATGAACGACACGCCGCCGTTGACGAGCCATTCGCGCTGCTTGAGGACGGCAACAGCCGGGTGCGACTCTTCGCCGCCCTCCTCGGCCAGGGCCGTGAGGGTCACGTCTTCGGAGACACCATCGACGTTCAGGACGGCCGATGCGGACTCGTCAGAGTGGTCGTCGCCGTGGGAGTCCTCGACGATGCCGTGCAGCGAGGACTCGCCCACACCATCGAAGTTGTCGCGGTGATCGAGCCAGGCCACGTTCGTGAGAATCGCCAGAATGAATGCGGCGCCAATCGCTGCGATACCCAGTTCGGCACCACCCTTGGGCATGCGCTTGCCAAAGAACAAGATGCCCAGGAACGACAGTGCTGGCAGCAGCGGGATGAGCCACACGTTTTCGAGGAAAAAGTTCGCCTCGCGGGTGAACGAAACCTCGGGGACGGCTTCAACAGCAAGAACCATAAGTGAAGACATGTGATCAGCCCTTCATCAGATCGACTTCGGAGAAGTCGATGCTCTTGCGGTTGCGGTACATGAGCAGAACCATGGCCAGACCAACGCCAACCTCGGCGGCAGCGACGGCAATGACGAACACGGCGAACACATCACCCATGACGTTGTCCTGGAAGGCGCCGAACGCCACCAGGTTGATGTTGACGGCATTCAGGATCAGCTCGACCGACATGAGGACGAGCACGCCGTTGCGGCGGGTGAGCACTCCGTACACGCCGATGCAGAAGAGCGCAGCGGCAAGCAGAAGGAACTGATTGAGCATCATGGTGGGCGCTCCTACTCTTTCCGAGCCACGACGACGGCACCGATGAGCGCTGCGAGCAGCAACACCGAGATGGCCTCGAAGGGAACGATGTACTGGCCGAAGATGGAGTCGGCGATTTGCTTCGTGTTGCCGAAGACCTCGGCTCCAGGAACCCGGCGCTGCACCTCGGGGACGAGCGAGTCAAACTCGGCTTCGCTGATGGTCACGACGTCGTCGTCGGCGAAACCGGCGAGGCGAGGCAGGGCCTCGACCACGGGGCCGGGCAGGTCGCCGACGGTGCTCTCGGTCACGACGTACACAACCTGTTCGGGCTCACCGAACACCAGCTCCTCGTTGGAGAAGGTGTCGATCAGGGCATAGCCCATGACCACCAACAGGAGCACGCCAACGATGGCACCCATGGTTCGGCGTTCGTCCTCGACGGAATCGTCATCGCCAAGCGATGCCTTCGTGAGCATGATGCCGAACAGGAACAGCACGATCACCGCGCCGATGTACACCATGATCTGGGTGGCACCGACGAAGTCGGAGCCCAGCAGGATGAAGATTGCGGCCACGCCAGCAAGCACGATGACCAGATACAGGGCAGCGTGCATCACGTTGCCCGTGGTCACGGTCTTGATGGCCGAGAAGAGCATCAGGCCGGCGATGATGGCGAAGGCGATGTTCTCGGGAATGTCGAACTCGGCGCTCGTCAGAGAGTTGGACGCTTGCGCGAGGAAGGTTCCGATCATCGGGGCACCTTCCGGACCTTGGCCTCGGAGCCACCTTCGTAGGCCTCGAAGTCGGGGACCGTTTCCATCCACTCGCCCAGACGGCTCTTGTCGTGCAGGAGGTCGGCGATGCGGGGCTCAGAGAACTCGTATTCGGGGCTCCAGAACAGGGCGTCGAATGGGCAGACCTCGACACAGATGCCGCAGTACATGCACAGCGCGAAGTCGATGTCGAAGCGGTCGAGCTTGTTCTTCTGGCGAGGCTTGCCTCCGGCGCGGCGCGGCGGTGCCTTTTCCTTGTGTCCCTCGATGTAGATGCACCAGTCCGGGCACTCGCGGGCGCACAACATGCACGCGGTGCAGTTGTCCTCGTGCAGGGCAATCACGCCGCGGGCGCGGGGCGTGGGTGCTTCCTTCTCGTGGGGGTACTGAATGGTGACCGCGCCCTTGGACGGGCTGGGCGGCTTGAGCGGCCCGTCGGGGAATATGGTCTCGATCGCAGACTTGGCAGTGACGCCGAGTCCCTTGATCATTCCTGGGACGAGGCCCATTAGAACACCACCTTCAAGATGCCGGTCACCACGATGTTGAGAAGCGACAGGGGAATGAGCACCTTCCACGCCAGCCTCTGGAGCTGGTCCTCACGGAAGCGGGGATAGGTGAAGCGGAACCAGAAGATGAGGAAGGTCACCAGCAGGACCTTGCCGAACATCACTGCCGGTCCAAGAATGTTGAACAGATTGGAGTCGGGGTCGACGCCAGGCACGTACCAGCCGCCCAGGAACAGCACCGAGGCAATCATGGCGAACACACCAGCGGTGGCGAACTCGCCAATGAAGAAGAGCAGGAAGCGGATACCCGAGTACTCGGTCATGTAGCCGGACACGAGTTCGGACTCGGCGACCGGCATGTCGAACGGCGGCTGGGTGAGCTCGGCCTGCATGGCGATCAGGAAGATCACGAAGCCGACGATCTGGGTGATGATGAACGGGTTACCAATGCCACCCCAACCGAAGATCTCGCCTTCGGCCTGGGCGTAGACGATGTCCTGCATGTTCAGCGTTCCGGCCTGAATCACGACACCCATGACGGCCAGCACGAGCGGCAGTTCGTAGGCGATGAGCTGACCGGCCGCACGAAGGCCGCCGAGCATGGAGTACTTCGATGCCGATGCCCAACCAGCCATGAGAATGCCGATCACCGACACCGAGGAGACGGCAAGCGCAAAGAAGATTCCCGTGTCCAGGTTGACGAACCAGGCATCGGGACCGAACGGCACCACGAGCACCAGCAGGAACGAGCTCATCAGTACCACGAACGGTGCGGCGGCGAACACGATCTTGTCGGCCTTGTTCGGGAAGATGTCTTCCTTCTGGAACGCCTTGCCGACCTCGGCCAGAAGCTGGAGCGAGCCAGCGGGACCGGCTTCCATGGGTCCCAGGCGGCTTTGCACGAAGCTCATGAGCTTGAACAGGAAGACGTAGACCAGGATGCCGGCGGGGCCGAGAACGGCAGCGAGGCCGCCGACCACGCGGAAGATGGTCTGGCCCCAGTACGGGATCTCAATGGCGAGTTGCGAGGTCATCGATCGATGTCTCCCAGGATGAAGTACAACGACCCGAGGATCGTGATGATGTCGGGCACATACACACCCTTGAGCAGCCACGGCGTGATCGAGACGTTGTTGAACGACGCCGAGCGGATCTTCACCCGGAACGGGTTGAGGTCGCCCTTGGAGACCACGTAGTAGCCCATGACACCGAGCGGGTTCTCGGTCTCGACGTAGGCCTCGCCTGCCGGAACCTTGATGATGCGGGGAACCTTGGCCATGATCGGGCCGGACGGAATCTGGTCCAGCAGCTGATCGACGATCTTGGTGCCTTCACGCACTTCCTGCAGGCGCACCCACATGCGGCTGTAGCTGTCGCCGTCGGGGTGGGTCCAGACCTTCCAATCGACCTGGTCGTAGACGAGGCCGGGGCTCATGTTGTCCCGACGGACATCCCAGTCGACGCCCGAGCCGCGAATGTTCACACCCGACAGGCCGTAGGCAAGGCCGATGTCCTTGGGGATGATGCCGATGCCACGGGTACGAGCCTGGAAGATCTCGTTGCCGTACATGAGCTCTTCGATCTGATCACAGAAGTCACGAACCTTCTCCATGGAGTTCTTCGTGTTCTGGATCCAACCGGCGGGCAGATCGTCCTTCAGGCCACCGATGCGGTCGAAGTTCGGGTGGAAACGGCCACCGGTGACCGCTTCGATCTGGTTGAGAACGTATTCGCGGTCGCGGAAGGCGAAGAAGATCGGCGTGACTGCGCCCACCTGGACGCCCATGTCGCCAATACCGAGGATGACGTTTGCGATGCGGCTCATCTCGTGCAGGATCGTGCGGATGTACTGGGCGCGAGGCGGAGCCTCGACCTCCATCAGCTTTTCTGCAGCGAGGATGAACGGGGTTTCGTTGGCGAAGCTGCCCACCCAGTCGATGCGGTTCACGAGCGTGGTGACCTGCGGGTAGGTACGCACCTCGGCGAGCTTCTCGTAGCCGCGGTGCATGTACCCCATGACCGGTTCGGCTGCGACAACCTGCTCGCCGTCGAGCTTGGCGATGATGCGGAGCGTTCCGTGGGTGGCCGGGTGCTGCGGGCCGAGGTTGAGGGTCATGCCCTCGGTCTCGATCTCTACGTTGACGCGAGCGTCGGCGGCCTGCTGGCCGATGTAGCGCAGCTGTTCCTGTTCGCTGATGTCAGGAATCTGTGTGGTCACGAGTCGCTCCCTTCGGCGTCGTCGTCGTCTTCGCCGGGCATCTGCTCGACGTCAACGATTCCGGGCCACGGTTTGATGCGGCGGGACAACAGTGCAAAGTCCTTGCGCATCGGGTGTCCCTCGAATGCGCCCGGCAGGTACAAGTTGCGGAGGTTCGGATGACCAACGAAGTCGATACCGAACATTTCGGCGGCCTCACGCTCGTGCCAGTTGGCGCCCGAGTACACGGGGATCCAGGTGGCGATGCTGAGGTCGTCGTCGGGCAGGTCCACCTTCAGGGTGATTGCCCGGTTGGTGGAGATGTCGTTCACCCGAGCAAGGATCTGGAAGCGGGTGTCGCCGCCGGCCAGGCCGGTCTGCATTTCTTCGACCTTCGGCTCGTCCTCGGGCGGGGTCAGGGTGAGGTCGACCTGGCTGTCCATGTCCCGGCCGAACGGCGAGGGCATCCAGTCGATGGCCGACAGGAAACTGAAGTAGCCGAAGCCCATGCTGCGACGCAGGACGGTTCCGGTCTCGACCCAGGCGTCGCGGCTGACGCGTACCCAGATGTCGTCGTTCGGACGGATGAAGGACTCGACGATGCCATCGCCGAGTTCATCGGAAAGCTTGGCAAGGGCCGCTTCGCGGACCTCGTCGCTCTCGGCAACGACGTCGGCGTCGTCGACGGTGTCAACTGCAGCGTCGTCGCTCATGATTCTGCCCTCATTGTGCTTGCGCACCGGGCCGGGCGGCACAACAGTCGTGCCCTTTCGACCGGGCGGGTCAGGTCACGTCGTTCACTCATGATCCCACCACGATCGGTTCGCCGGCCCAACGCTCGGCCATGTCCTCGTTCTGAATGCGTTCCTGGAGCATGACGATGCCCTCGAGCAGTGCTTCAGGCCGAGGCGGACAACCGGGAACGTAGACGTCGACGGGAATGATCTGGTCGACTCCCTTGGTTACCGAGTACGAGTCCCAGTACGGGCCGCCGCAGTTGGCGCATGAACCCATGGAGATGACGTATTTCGGATCGGGCATCTGTTCGTAGAGGCGACGAATCGCGGGCGCCATCTTGTCGGTGACCGTGCCGGACACCACGACCATGTCGGCCTGGCGCGGCGAGGCTGGCAACGGAATGACACCCAGGCGCATCACGTCGTAGCGAGGCGAGGCAAAGGCCGCACCCATCTCGAGCGCGCAGCACGCAAGGCCCCACTGGTACACCCACAGCGAGTACTTGCGGCTCATGTTGAGCAGCGTCTGGAGGGACTTGGGCGTCTTGCCTGATTCGACTAGACCCATTTGAGCATTCCCTTCCGCCAGGCGTACACCAGGCCGAGGAGGAGGATGAAGACAAAGATGGCCATCTCGACCAGTCCGAACAGGCCAAAGGCCTCGAGGCGGGTGGCCCACGGGAAGATGAAGATGGCTTCCACGTCGAAGAGCACGAAGAGCAGGGCGAACACGTAGTACCGGATGTTGGCCTGGGCCCACATGTCGCCGGTCGGGTTCACGCCGGATTCGTACGTCATGAGCTTCTGCTCACTCGGTCGCGATGGACGGAAAATGGAAGCGATCCCAAGGAAGGCGCCCACAAGGGCGACACCGGCGCCGCCGAAGATGGCGACGACGAGATAACTGCGAAGGAAATCAGACACGGCTGCTCAGGCTATCTGTCGATTTTTGGCCCCGCCAAGGTGTGAGCGGTGCACGTTACGGACGTCACGAATGTATCCGGAATGGACCGCGATGAGGCTGATCCGGGCCTGCTTCTGTGACCGATTTCTTCTTTGGACGGGCTCGTTTCGTTCAAGCCGTGCAAGTTCGCGGTCGACCATTACAATGAACGTGGCGTTAGCTGGTACAGGGAGACCGTAAATGAAGGTTTGGATCGATCAGGACTTGTGCACCGGAGACGGCCTCTGCGAAGAGATCGCCCCCGCAGTGTTCTTCGGACAGGACGATGGCCTGTTCTATGTGAAGGAGACCAAGGACAACTACGGCGAGGAAAAGTTGTTCGACGGTACGAACAACCCGGCCGGAGCCGAGGGCATGGCCCGCGTGCCCGACAACCTCATCGAGAGTGTCATTGAGTCGGCTGAAGAGTGCCCCGGAGAGTGCATCTTCCTCGAAGCCTAAGCTTCGCCCGAACACACAATCTGTCACGAAGCCCGGCCCCCAGGGGCCGGGCTTCGGTCGTTTTCACCCGGCTCGTACGTTGCCACCGGCTCAATCCCCGGCGTCGACGGCCTCGCGCCTCCCCCACGGTGCCTGGCACCTTGACCGCTGTTTGCCGCCGCGTTTCGTTGCGTTTTCAACGATTGACCGCAACGGTGCCTGGCACCTTGTGCGGTCGCGGAGCCTGGCACCTTTGATATATCAACGGTGTATCAGCGGTCGGGGTCGAAGTTGCGCAGGATCCACCAGCCGGCTCCTGCGAGGATGAGCGCGGCGACGCCGTTGATCATCGTGAACCACAACTGGTTGGCCACTCCCCCAAACCCCGACGTGAGGCTGTTGAGGGTCGATGCTGCACCCAGGAGCATCACCAGGCCCACCACTCGCTCGGTGGCCGTGCGAAGGCTTCCGCCGATGCTGCCCGTCGGCGACAGCACGATGACCATCACCACCGCGAGCGACAACATGCCCAGTGTGGAACCAACAGGCGCAAGGAACCGTCCGAGCACCGAACGGCCCGTCCACTCACGCTGGAGCTCCTCGGCGGCCTGCAAGACGCCGGCGAGGATTCTGAAGCCAATGGTCAACAGAACCGCGGTGACTGCGATTTCTCGTGCCTCATCGCGTGAGAGGCGCATGGATCAGGTGCCGATGGCAAGCTGCGCGAGTGCGTCGCGGGCAAGGTCGTCGATGGGTCCCGGGAAGATTCCGAAGAACAGCGTGACAACGGCTGCAACACCAATCACGATTGCCGCGGTACGGGGCACGTCGATGGCCGCAGCGTCCTCGTCGGCCTCATCGAGGAACATGGTGACGATGACCTTGATGTACAGGTAGGCGGCAACGACGGCCGCAAGCATGGCAATGATGGCGAGCCAGTAGGCACCGTCGTCGATCGCAGCCCCGATGACCTCGAACTTTGCGAAGAACCCGGTGGTCAGCGGAACGCCAGCCTGCGCCAACAAGAACACGAGCATAGCGACAGCCAGCACGGGCTTCCGTCGGGCAAGTCCCCGGAAGGAATCAAGCGAGTGGTTGGCATCGCCCGCTCCGCCCATGACGGTGAGCACGCCAAACGTTCCCGCAACCAGGAAGGTGTAGCTGGCCAGGTAGAACAGCGCTGCGGCCGTTCCTCGGGCGCTCGCTGCGGTCACACCCAAAAGGATGAAGCCCGCGTGGCTGATGGACGAGTAGGCGAAGAGTCTCTTCACGTCGGTCTGAACAATGGCGCTGAACGCACCCACGATGAGCGTGAGGGCAGCAATGACCTGCAGCGGCGGGCCCCAGTCGTCGACCATTGGCTGCAAGGCAACCGAGAGCAGACGAAGCAGACCAGCGAACCCAGCGACCTTCACACCCGAGGCCATCCAGGCCACGACGGGGGTGGGAGCGCCCTGGTACACGTCGGGTGTCCAGCTGTGGAAGGGAACCGCACCAACCTTGAACGCCAGGCCGACCATGAGCAGCGCGATACCGCCCAGCAACATGCCGTCCTGCACGAAGAAGGTCTGGTTCAGCGCACGGTTCATCTCGACCAGGTTGGTGGTGCCAGTGGCTCCGTAGAGCAGGGCGATGCCATAGAGAAGGAAGGCCGAGGAGAACGAACCGAGGACGAAGTACTTGATGCCAGCCTCCTGCGACTCGAATCGGCGACGGTGCATGGCAGCCATGATGTAGACGGCCATCGACAACGTCTCGAGTCCCAGGAAGAAGACGAGCAGGTCATTCGAGAACGCCATGATCACGCCGCCGGCTGCCGACAGCAGCAACAGAACATGCAGTTCGGGTCCGGGCAGGTCTTCCCGCTCCAGATACGAATGCGACAGCAACGATGCCATGGCCACAGCGAGCGCAATGACCACGGTGAGGAACAGCGAGAAACCATCGAACCCGACCGAGCCGGCAATCGTGGCACTCGGGCCTTCGGTGGGCGACTGCACCCGGTCCCACAACGGCAGGACGGAAATGATGGATCCGGCTGCGGCAGCAACGGTCCAACCCGTGATCGCCCACGCCGGGAGGCGCTTGGTGACCGACGTCAACGTGAGAATCAGCAGGCCGCCGACCGCAAGAAACAGCAGCGGAAGCAGGATGGCGACATCGACATCCGGGGTCTCAATCTGGCTGAGCAGCATCATGAGCCCTCCTCATCACCGTGGTCGTCGTCGCCATGGTCTTCGTCGTCGTGATCGTGGTCGTCGCCATGGTCATCATCGTGATCGTCGCCGTGGTCATCGCCATGATCGTCACCGACGACCTGGTCAGCGACCGGCTCGGACCAGTCGGGGACGTTCACGTCGATGTGGGCAATGAGCGAGTCGACCGCCGGCTCAATTCGTTCGAGCATCGGCTTGGGGTAGACGCCGAGGAACACGATCAGGGCCAGCATCGGCAGCAGGATCAGTCCCTCGGAGAGCTTCAGCTCTTCCATTTCGGCGTTGTCGCCTTCGGCCGGGCCATGGAAGACACGCTGGTAGGCCCACAACAGGTAGAGGGCCGCAAGGATGACACCGGTAGCCGCCACTGCCGTGATCCACGGCGAGGCGACGAAGGCGCCAAGCAGGATCAGGAATTCGCCGACGAAGCCGTTGAGACCTGGAAGACCGATCGAGGACAACATGACGAGCGTGAAGGCGGCGGCAAAGATCGGCGCAGCCTTCTGGATGCCGCCGAGCTCAGAGATCTGACGGGTGTGGCGGCGCTCGTACATCCATCCGACGAGGAAGAAGAGGGCACCGGTGGAGAGACCGTGGTTGACCATCTGCATGACCGAGCCAACAAGGCTCTCGGTGGTGATGGCGAACGTGCCGAGGACGATGAATCCGAGGTGGGCGACCGAGGAGTAGGCGACCAGCCGCTTGAGATCCTTCTGCATCGTGGCGGCGATGGCGCCGTAGATGATGCCGACCGTGCCGAGCACCAACATCACCGGAGCAAACCAGACGGCAGCTTCGGGGAACAGGTACAGGCCGAACCGCAGGAAGCCGTAGGTGCCCAGCTTCAACATGACACCAGCCAGGATGACCGAGCCGGCAGTGGGTGCTTCGGTGTGGGCGTCAGGAAGCCAGGTGTGGACCGGGAAGATCGGGACCTTGACCGAGAACGCCAGGGCGAAACTCAAGAAGACCCAGCGGCCGGCATTGGTGCCCCACGACTGTGATTCGGCGAGCTCCACGACGTTGAACGTGAGCGAGCCCGTGGCGTCCTCATGCAGGAACACGATGGACAGGATGCCGACCAGCATGAGTGCAGATCCGAGCATCGTGTACAGGAAGAACTTGTTCGCGGCGTACTTGCGATTGCCATGACCCCATGAGCCAATGAGGAAATACATGGGCACGAGCACGATCTCGAAGAACACGAAGAAGAAGAACAGGTCGAGCGTCAGGAAGACACCCATGACTCCGGCTTCGAGCACAACGAGCCATGCGTAATACGGCTTCGGGTCGTGTTCGGGATTCACGCCCAGAATGGCAAGCGGGAACAGGAATCCGGTGAGCACCACCAGGAACAGACTGATTCCGTCGAGGCCGAGATCCCAGGAGATACCGAGGCCTTCGACCCAGGTCGTTGGATCGTCGGAGCGGAACTGGAAGCCGGCGTCGGCCTTGTCGAACACGAGCAGGATCCAGAGGCTGGCTGCGCCGGTCATGCCGGTGGCCAGCAGTGCCACGAGGCGGTGGGCCTCGGTACGGGCAGCTGGAATCAACGCAATGAGCAGTGCTCCGAGCGCGGGGATGACCACCAGTGAGGTGAGCACCGGGAAGCTGACATCGGTGCTTCCGGCGGCAAGTACTGTTCCCAACATCACGCGGCCGTCCTTACGAGGAACCAGATCAGGAGTGCTGCTGACCCAAGGGCAATTCCGAGGGCGTAGGAGCGGACGAAACCGGTCTGTGCCCTGCGGACGAGTTGACCACCAGAGCGGACCGAGGTGGCCACGCCGTTGACGAGTCCGTCGATGACGTTGGCGTCGAACCATGCGACCGCATCGAAGAAGACTCGGCCCGGACCACCCATGAAGGCGGTGACACCCTTGTCGTAGTTCCATCCGGAAGCGAGGATCGGCTTCTCGAAGGTCTCGGGGTCACGCTGGTGGAGCAGATACGTGGCTCGGGCCAGCAGGATGCCGGCGAGACCGGTGCCGATGGCAACGAAGGCCAGAATCCACTTGACCGTGCCACTGGCGAAGATCTCATGCTCGTGCGACAGGGCTGGCTCCAACCAATGGGCCAGGAAGTGCAGATCCTTGGTGAACGGCAGGTTCATGAACCCACCGACGATGCTGAGACCAGCCAGCACCACGAGCGGCACCGTCATCTGCCACGGCGATTCGTGGGGATGGTGCTCGGCGCGCTTGGCAACGGCCTCGGGAAGGAACGCTTCGGCTTCGCCAGCGGTCACGGCTTCTCCAGCGGTGACGACAGGCCGGTTCCGCTGCGCCTGGCGGGCGAAGTCGAGGCCGGCACGTGCTTCGGTGGCGGTAGCCGTGGCGGCGTCGAGCGCTGCGATCGTGGGTTCGACCGAGACGGTGGCCTTCTCCAGCGCAGCCTCGGCGGTGATGAGCAGGGCCTGGGCAGCCTCGCGCTCTTCCTCGCCGCTTGCAGATGCGAGCGCCACCTTGGCGTCGGTCAGGTCGCTTTCGGCCTTGCGCACGGCGTCGGTGGCCGAAGTGTTGGCCGTTCGTGCGGCAGTCTCGGCCTCGACTGCTTCGGTGGACGTGGCGGTTGCGTCGGCCACGTAGCCGTTCCACGCCTCGTCGAGTTCGTCGGCGTCGGGATCGGCGAAGCGGTACCGACCAAAGAAGGTCATGAAGACCTGGCGGCTCATGTAGAACGCGGTGAGAAGGGCGGTGAGCAGTCCGAGCGCCCAGAGCAGGAACCCGTTGATGCCACCGATGTCCCAGGCGCTGAGGAGGATCTCGTCCTTGGACCAGAAGCCGGCGAAGGGCGGAACGCCGGCGATCGCCAGCCAACCAATGATGAATGTGGCAGCCGTGACGGGCATGAGCTTTTGCAGCCCGCCGTACCGACGCATGTCCTGGTCGTTGTCCATGCCATGGATGACCGAGCCGGAGCCGAGGAAGAGCAGCGCCTTGAAGAAGGCGTGCGTGATCATGTGGAAGATGGCGGCCACGTAGGCGCCAACACCAACCGCGAGGATCATGTAGCCGAGCTGCGACACGGTGGAGTACGCGAGCACCTTTTTGATGTCGTTCTGCGCCACGGCGATGGTGGCGGCAAACAATGCGGTGCCCACACCGACCCAGGCAATGACGTCGTTGGCCCAGGTGGCATCGTGCAGGACACTGTTGATACGGGTCAGAAGGTAGACGCCCGAGGTGACCATGGTGGCGGCGTGAATGAGCGCCGACACGGGAGTCGGTCCGGCCATGGCGTCGGGCAGCCACAGGTACAGCGGGAACTGTGCGGACTTGCCCATGGCACCAATGAAGATGAGCATCGCAAGTCCGTTGGCGACCGTGGTGCTCACGGCGTGTTCGCCGACTGCGGCGTCGATGTCGAGGTAGTTGATGGACCCGATGGTGGCGAAGGCCAGGAACGTGGCAACCATGAAGCCCCAGTCGCCAACGCGGTTGGTGACGAAGGCCTTCTTGCCTGCGGTTGCGTTGGCTTCCTCGGTGAACCAGAAGGAGATGAGGAAGTAGGAACACGCACCCACACCTTCCCAACCAAGGAAGGTGAGCAGCAGGTTGTCGCCGAGGACCAGCATGAGCATGGAGAAGGCGAACAGATTCAGGTACAGGAAGAACTTGGAGAAGTTCTCGTCACCGTGCATGTACCCGATGGAGTACAGGTGAATCAGTGTGCCGATGCCGGTGACGAACAGGATCATGGCGACCGAGAGCGGATCGACCAGGAAGCCGACATCCACGGAGAAGTCACCAACGGGCACCCATTCGAAGACCGTGTGGGTGACCTGGCGCTCTTCCTCATCGACTCCGAGGAGGCCGATGAACGTACCAATGGCGGCCAGGAAGGATCCGCCGATGGCGGCAGTGGCCAGCCAGCCGGCCATGGGTTCTCCGAGCTTGCGGCCAGCGACGACAAGCGTCAGAAAGCCGAGCAGGGGAAGGAGCGGGACGAGATAGACGAGTTCGGTCATGCGTCAGCCCCTCAGAACCGAAAGATCATCGGCCGTTGCGTCCTGCCGGCGCCGCATGATTGCGACCACAATGGCAAGACCGACAACAACCTCGGCAGCAGCAACCACCATCACAAAGAAGACGGCAACCTGACCACCGATGTCGTTCAGGCCCCAGGCCAGAGCAACAAAGGTGAGGTTCACGGCGTTGAGCATGAGCTCCACGCACATGAACATGACCAGCGGGTTGCGTCGAACCATGAGCCCGACCGCGCCGATCGAGAACAGCAGCGCGCCGAGTACCAGGTACCAGGTTGGAGTGAGGAACAGATCGTCCATCAGTTCTCCTCGGTTTCGGCGTCGTCGTCGGTGGGGTCAGCGGCGTTGGCTGCACGCGAGAGGCGACGTTCGGGAAGTTCAGGAAGCGGTTGCAGTTCGCCCGCAACCTTGCGAGCCATCACGACTGCGCCAACCACGGCGACCGTGAGCAGCAGACCGGTGACCTCGAAGGCAAACACAAAGTCGGTGAAGATGGATTCGGCGAGCTGGTTGACGTCGGGCAGGACCTCGCCGTCGGGACCCACACGATCGAGCGCTGCACGGGCAGATTGCTGTCCGGTGGCGGAGTCGACCGAGTAGATCACGGACAGGAGCAGTCCAAGGATGGATGCACCGGTGAACCAGGCCAGCTGACGCTGCCCAACGATGGGTTCCACGCGCAGGTTCTCGGAGCGATCGACGCCCAGCAACATGATGACGAAGAGGAACAGGATGACGATTGCTCCGGCGTACACGATGACCTGGATTGCGGCCAGGAAGTGTGCCTCGATGACGAGGAACAGCACGGCGACACCGAAGAGCGTCTGGATGAGGAACAGGGCGGCGTGCACGGGATGGCGGGCGAAAACCACACCTCCGGCTCCGGTGAGCACGATGGCGGCCGCGATGAGGAAGACGATGACCTGCAGCATCAGTGGCCTCCGTGTCCGTGATCGTCGGCTGCGGGCTCTTCAGCAGGAACCTGCTGACCGAGTTCGGGGCCACGAACGCCGTAGCCCAGTTCGCCTGACCAGGCGACCTTGTTCTGGTAGCTGGCGTCGCCGCCCGGAGCGGTTGCCCGCATCCAACCGGAGGTGGCCAGATCGTCGCCTTCGCGCCAGTCTTCCCACGGCAGCTTCTGGGGCATGCCATCGTCGCCGACGACGAGCTCATCTTTGGTGTAGATGGCGTCGGAACGGTTGGTGAAGGAGAACTCGAACAGCTTGGACTCGGTGATGGCTTCGGTGGGGCAGGCCTCGACACACAGGTCGCAGTGGATGCACCGCAGGTAGTTGATCTCGTAGACGTAGCCGTAGCGCTCGCCGGGTGAGACGGGGTTGTCGGGTGCGTTGTCGGCGCCGCGCACGTAGATGCAGCGGGCCGGGCACACGCCTGCGCACAGCTCACAGCCGATGCACTTCTCCATGCCGTCCTCGTACCGGTTCAGTACGTGGCGGCCATGCATGCGCTCGGGCTTGGGGCGCTTCTCGCCCTCTCCCCCAGCCTTGTATTCACCGGTGACACGCTCTTCAAAGAGCTTGGCAAAGGTAACTGCGAATCCTTCGAGATAACCCATCAGCCGTACTCCAACACTTCAGATTCGGACCGTGCGGTGCGAGCGTTTCGAATGGCGCCCATGAGCAGGCCCATGGCCAACATGCCGCCAGCGAGGCCAATGGCGATGACGGCCAGGATGTTCCAGTCCTCGTCGTTGCCGATGCGGATGGCAGCGAGGATGAGGAACCAGATGAGCGAGAACGGAATGAGCACCTTCCAACCAAGATCCATCAGTTGGTCGTAGCGCAAGCGTGGAAGCGTGGCTCGGAACCAGACGAAGATGAACAGGAAGACGAGCACCTTGAGGAAAAACCACAGGATTGGCCAGAACCAATCGATGGTGTCCCACAGGATGGGGCCGTCGGGGCCACCGAAGAACAGCGTGACGATGATGGCCGCCATGGTCACCACGTTCATGAACTCGGCCAGGAAGAACAGCGAGAACCGCAGCGAGCTGTACTCAGTGTGGAAGCCACCGACGAGTTCCTGCTCGGCCTCGACGAGATCGAAGGGTGGCCGGTTGAGCTCGGCGGTGCCGGCGATGAGGAAGACGATGAAGGGGATGAAGCCCAGACCGAACACGTTCCAGTAGCCATCGACCTGTTGCTGCACGATGTCGTGGGTGCTGAGCGATTCGCTGTTGAGGAGGACCGCTGCAAGCGAGAGGCCGAGGGCGGCTTCGTAGGAGACCATCTGGGCCGACGCACGGACTGAACCGAGCAGCGGGTACTTGGAGCCCGAGGACCAACCGGCGAGCATGACGCCGTAAATGCCCAGGCCCGACATTGCGAGGAAGAGCAGGATGCCCATGGGCGGGTCGACGAACTGGACGAGGAACTGGTGTCCGAAGAGCTCGGCGACGCCGTCTTTGTCGCGGAAGTTTCCGCCGATGGGGACGATGGCGAACATGAGGAACGCGGGAAGCAACGACAGGTAGGGCGCAAGCTTGAAGACGAACTTGTCGGCCTGGTCGGGGATGAGGTCTTCCTTGAAGAACAGCTTGATGCCGTCGGCGAGGGTCTGCAGGATGCCCCACGGGCCGGCGACGTTTGGACCGATGCGGTTCTGCAGATCGGAGACGACCTTGCGCTCGAACCAGACCATGAGCATCACGGCAACGAGCAGGAACGCAAAGATCAGGACGACCTGGACGAGCAGGAAGACGATCTCGCCGAGTCCCCAATCGAAGGTCTCGAGGTATGGCTGTTGTGCCAGGTTCACAGGACACGCTCCAGGGTCACCGTGGTCACGGTTCGAGCCGAGTCGAGCAGTGACGCAGCGGAGGCGTTGGGCTGATTGAACTCGATCGCGACCGCTCCGGCAGGGACCCCGGCATCGGATGCCACGGGCAGTGTGATGGAGCCGGTCTCGGAGCGCACGGTGACGTCATCGCCTTGGGAGAACCCAAGGGAGGCGAACTGTGCGGGGTTGACCGAGGCCGATGCGCCGGCCGCGAGTCCCGACAGCGATGGGCTGTAGGAGAGCAGCGTTCCGGCGTCGTACATCTTGCGGGTGACGATGAGGCGCATGTCCGACGAGGCCGCGAGATCGACCGATGGTGTTGCCAGACGATCGACCGAAGATCCGGTGAGCAGCAGGCCTGCAGATCCGGACTCGGCAATGTCGGCCATGGACAGATCAGCGTGCAGGGGCGACGCCGATGCGAAGTCGGCCCAAAGCTCATCGAGATCGATGAAGCCCAGGTCGGCGTCGAGCATGGCGGCGACCTCGGCGGCGATCATCCAGTCGGGACGGGCCGTTCCGGGAGGCGTGACCTTGCGGGCGATCGGGCTGAGCCGGCCTTCGAGGTTGGTGAAGGTGCCGTCGACCTCGGTTGCGCTGGACGCCGCCGGGAAGACGATGTCGGCTCCGGTGGAGGTCGTGTTGAGGTGGGTGTCGACGGCGATCAGGTACTCGACCTTGTTGAAGGCACGTTCGGCGAGCGCCGCGTCGGGGAAGTCGGCGAGCGGATCGCACCCGAGGAGAATGGCGACCTCGACGCCACCGGCGTCGGCCTTGCGGAGCATGCCTTCGGCGTCGAGTCCGGCCTCGGACGGCACTGCGCTCCACGAGTCGGGGGCACTGCCAGACAGGGGACGGCGGCCGGGCAACATTCCGGGAACCAGCCCGGCGTCGATGGCACCCATGACGTTGGATCGGTGCAGGGCGGGAAGGAAGGTGGCGTTGGGGTAGCGCTCGGCCAGGCGCAGTGCGGCCTGAGCCATGACGCTGGGGTCGTCGCCGAGCGAGCCGTTGCCGAGCACCACGGTGAACGACTCGGCTGCTGCGAGTGCATCGGCGGCGGCAGCGATGTCGTCGGCCTCGCAGCCAGCGGCGCCTTCGCCCGAACCGAGGGCGCCCACGAGGGAGCCGAGCTCGCCGGGGAGCGGGTGGAGCGAATGATCGGCGTATGCCGTGAGTCCGCTGGATCGTGGGGTGAGTTCGATGATGGTGGAGCCGTCGTTCTCGGCTGCGTGCCGCAGACGCAAGAACAGCGCTCCGTGGGTTTCCTTGGGGTCGGCGCCGAGCATGACGATGGTGCCGCCGGGGGCGCAGACTTCGTCGATGGTGGCTCGTGGCAGGCCCAACAGCACCTCGGCTGCAGGTCCGTCGCCGAGCTGGGCGTCGACGTTGTCGGTACCGAGCACCGATTTGGCGAGCTTGGCCCAGGCGTACTGCGACTCGGTGGTCATGCGGGATCCACCGAGCACGATGACCTTGCTGGGGTCGACGCCGCGAAGTGCATCGCCAGCCTTGCCAAGAGCAAAGGCCCAGGATGCTCCGACGAGTTGGTCTCCGGAGTCCGACGGGTTGCCGAGCTTGTCGCCACGCACCATGGGTGCGGTCAGGCGGGCATCGGAGTTCCAGGCTTCGAAGCTGAAGCGTTCCTTGTCGCTGAGCCATCCCCAGTTGACGGGGTCGCTGTCGACGCCCAGGTACCGGAGCACCTCGTTACGCGACGACTGCACGGTGATGCGGCTACCGACGGAATCGGTGGTTGCCGTGGAGGCGATCTCGGTGAGGTCCCAGGGACGTGCCTTGAAGCGGTACGGCTTGGCGGTCAGTGCACCGACGGGGCAGATCTGCACCGTGTTCCCGGAGAAGTAGGACGAGAACGGCTCGTCGGGGAACGTGTTGACCTCGGTCTGGTTACCGCGGGCCTGGAAGTGGATGAGTGGGTCGCCGGCGACGTCGGACGCGAACCGGGTGCAGCGATCGCACAGGATGCAGCGTTCGCGGTCCAGGTAGACGATGTCGCTGATGGGGATCGGCTTTTCGAAGTGGCGCTTCTCTTCGACGAAGCGGCTTTCGCCGGGGCCGAAGGCAACGGTCTGGTCCTGCAGGGGGCACTCGCCGCCCTTGTCGCAGACCGGGCAGTCGAGCGGATGGTTGATGAGCAGGAATTCCAGGACGCCGTCCTGGGCCTTCTTGGCAACATCGGATTCGGTCTGGACGACCATGCCGTCGCTCACGTTGAGCATGCAGGACGGCTGCAGGGCGGGTCCACGGCCGGTGTCGACCTCGACCAGGCACATGCGACACATGCCGACCGGCTTCATGCGGGGGTGGTAGCAGAAGCGGGGGATGTACACGCCGTGGCGCTCGGCGGCAGCGATGAGCAGCTCGCCCGGATTGGCTTCGATCTCGACACCATCAACGGTGATCTTCAAGGAATCAGTCACCGATCTTCACCTTTGTCTCGGACTCGAGTTTCGGCGAAGCCGAATACTCGGTAAGCGAAGCGGAGCGAGCGGCGCCGATCTTGGCTTCGAACTCGTGGCGGAAGCGACGGAGGGCAGACGTGATGGGGGCGACCGACGAGGGACCCAGGGGGCAGATCGTGGTCTGGCGGGGAGGGAACGGCACGGCGTCGAGGCCTTCGGCTTCGAAGGACGCAACCGGGTACGGTCCGGGAGAGATGTTGTCGGCAACATCGAGCAGCAGTTCCAGGTCGTCGGGTCGACCGTTGCCGTCCATGATGCGCTGGAGGATCTTCTCTTCCCAGCTGGTGCCTTCGCGGCATGGGGCGCACTTGCCGCACGATTCGCGGGCGTAGAAACGCACGACCCGCAGGCAGGCCTTCACCGCGTCGGTGGAGTCGTCCATGATGACGATGGCGCCGGAGCCGAGCATGGTGCCTGCTGCGCCAACGGGGCGGGCTTCGAGCGGAAGGCTCACGTGTTCGGGGAACAGCCAGGGGGCCGATCCGCCGCCGGGGATGAAGGCCTTCAGTTCGCGGCCTTCGCGCATGCCCTGGCAGTAGTCGTCGCCGTAGATGAGGTCTTCGTAGGTGGTGACACCCTGTTCGACCTCGTAGACGCCGGGGCGCTTGACGTGGCCAGACACCGCAAACATGCGGGTACCCGGCGAGGTTTCGCTACCGAGTTCCTTGTAGGCGTCGGATCCGTTGGCGAGCAGCCAGGGCAGGTTCGCCAGGGTCTCGACGTTGTTGACGATGGTGGGCTGGCCGTAGAGGCCAACGGCTGCAGGGAAGAACGGAGGCTTGAGGCGGGGCATGCCACGGTTGCCCTCGAGGCTCTCGATGAGGGCGGTCTCTTCACCCACGATGTAGGCGCCGGCACCCCAGTGCAGGACAATGTCGACCGAGAAGTCGGAGCCGAGGATGTTCTTGCCGATGTATCCGGCTTCGTACGCCTCGTTGAGGGCGTCGGCCAGGCGTTGCTGGGCAATGGCCATTTCGCCGCGCACGTACAGGAAGCACTGGGTGAGGCCGATTGCGTAACACGCAATGAGGCAGCCCTCGATGAGCTGATGCGGATCGAGCTCCATGAGGAGGCGGTCCTTGTAGGTGCCCGGTTCGGACTCGTCGCCGTTGACGACGAGGTAGCGGGGCCACACCTCGGGGGGACAAAAGCCCCACTTGATGCCAGCCGGGAAACCAGCGCCGCCACGACCGAGAAGGGTGCCTTCACGGACCACGCCGTGACAGGTCTCGGGACCGTCGGCGAGCGCCTTCTTGAGTCCTTCGTAGCCACCGGTGGCCAGGTACCGCTCCAGGGTGTGGCTGTCTTCGTAGCCGAACCGGCTGGACACGATCTTCGTGCCCGGGCTGTCGACGTACCCGGGCGCTCGGGCCACGTAATCGCCTGTTGCCATCAGCTGTCGCCCTTCGTTGCGGTGAGCCAGACCGGCGCTTCGGTCACCTGCTCAGGAGGCACGATACCGGCGGCCTTGTCGGCATCGAGATGCTGACGGGTGAGGCCGAGGGTTCCGTGCGAGGGAATGGTGTCACCGGGGTTCGCGGTGATGAGTTTTTCGGGGGTCTTGCCGGCCCGAAGGTCGCCGATGATCTCGTCGAAATCGTCGAGGGAAAGACGCACGCCGTAGCGGTAGTTGACCTGCATGCATGGCGCCTCGGTGCACGCCGCGATGCACTCGACGTCTTCCAGGGTGAACATGCCATCCGAGGTGGTGCCACCGGGGCGGACACCAAGGGTCTTCTCGGCGTGTTCCAGAAGTTCCTCGCCACCGAGGAGCTGGCAGGCGATGTTGGTGCACACGTTGACCATGTAGGTGCCCACGGGATGCAGCTTGAACATCTCGTAGAAGGTGCAGGTGCCGCGAACTTCGGCCGGCGTGACGCCAACCAGTTCGGCGAGGTGTGCCATGGCCTCGTCGGAGACCCATCCGTCCTGCTCCTGTGCAAGGTGCAGCAGCGGGATGAGTGCAGATTTGGCCCGCGGATACCGGGCGATGATGTCGTGCGCAATGGCGACGTTGGCTTCGGTGAGACGACTCACTACCGGTCCACCTCTCCCATGATTGGGTCAACGCTGGAAATGACGGCCACGGCGTCTGCGAGCAGGCCGTTCTCCATCAGATGCGGAAGCGTCTGCAGATTGACGAAGCTTGGCGCCCGAACGTGCATGCGCACCGGGGTGGAGCTTCCGTCGGAAACGATGTACACGCCGAGCTCGCCACGCGGGCTCTCGACTGCGGCGTAGGCCTCGCCTGCAGGAACCTTGAAGCCTTCGGTGAAGATCTTGAAGTGGTGGATGAGTGCTTCCATGGACTCATCGATGCGGGCACGCGGCGGGGGCGTGACCTTCTTGTTCTGGGCCCGGTAGTCGCCCGATGGCATCTTCTCGATGCACTGACGCACGATCCGCATGGATTCGCGGATCTCGTTGAGGCGGATGGCGTAGCGGTCGAAGCTGTCGCCGTAGCTGCCCACGATGACATCGAAGTCCACCTGGTCGTACGCCAGGTAGGGCATGTCGCGACGAAGGTCCCAGCTGGAACCTGCCGACCGAAGGATCGGTCCGGTGGTTCCGAGCGCAAGGCACTCGGCTTCGTTGATGACACCAACACCCTGCAGACGCTCACGCCAGATGGGCTGCCCGGTCATGAGGATGTCGTATTCGTCGAGGCGGGGCTCGACGGTGTCGAGGTACTCGATGAGGTCGTCCTGCCATCCGTCGTGAAGGTCGGCGGCGACGCCGCCCGGACGGATGTAGTTGTGGTTCATGCGAAGGCCGGTGACCTTCTCGAAGAACCGAAGAAGTGGCTCGCGCTCGCGCCAGCCGTAGATCATCATGGAGACGGCGCCGAGATCCATGCCGTTGGTGGCCATGAACAGCAGGTGCGAGGCCATGCGGTTCAGCTCGGTCATCATCATCCGGATCCAGGTGGCCCGTTCCGGAATCTCCATCTGGAGCAGTTCTTCGACGGCAAGGGAGAACGCCAGCTCGGTGAACAGCGGCGACGCGTAATCCATGCGGGTGACGTTGGTGCAGCCCTGAAGGTAGGTGAGCTGCTCGCCGGTCTTTTCCATGCCGGTATGGAGGTAGCCGATGATGGGCTTCGAGCGCAGCACGGTCTCGCCCTCCATCTCGAGCATCAGGCGCAGCACGCCGTGCGTCGAGGGATGCGAGGGCCCCATGTTGATGATCATCTTCGACTCGCCGAGTTCGTCCTCGGGATCGAGCGACAGCGCGCCGGCTTCGGCTTCGGACATACGCAACACGGCGTTGTCACGGGAGCTGACGCGGCTGGCGTTGCCGATGTCGCCTTCGCCGAGTTCGGTGGTGGGAGCGTCTTCTGCGATCGTCATTTGGTCACCGTTGTCCGGGGGCGCCCTTGAACTGCACGGGGATGCGACCGAGGTCGTAGTCCTTGCGCAGCGGGTGTCCCTTCCATTCTTCGGGCATGAGGATGCGGCTCATGTCGGGGTGGTCGGTGAACACGATGCCGTACATGTCGAAGGCTTCGCGTTCCATTGCTTCGGTGCCGGGATGCAGGTCGAACAACGACGGCACGTCCTGGCCGTCGGCGACCTGTGCACGCACCCGGATCCGGCTGCGGCTGGCGTGGCTGATCATGAGGACAACGATCTCGAAACGCTGAGCTTCGATACTGGCCGGCAGGTCTGTCCGGTTGGTTCCCAGGTAGTCGACGCCACAGAGGTCGATGACCTGGGCAAACCCGGCCTCGGTCAGCGTGGTGACAAGTTCCAGGTAGTTCTCGACTGCGGTGTGCAGCACGGTCTGGCCCACCGCGGTGGTGACCGGTGCGCCGTGCAGGAGTTCTTCGGCAGCCGGAGCTGCCTCGGCGGACTCCTCTTCCGGAGTTTCGGTGTCTGTCATGGCTGGCCCTACCCGATGGCTACGGCCGTTTGGCCGTCCCGTTGCGCAACTTCGATGCCTGCACCGCCGCCAGTCTCGGCCCGACGACGAAGCAGTTCGCCGTTCTCGATCGATTCGTGGAGGGTGAAGATTGCGTGGAGCAGCGTTTCGGGTCCGGGGGGACAACCCGGTGCGTAGACGTCGACGGGAACGATCTGGTCGACACCCTGCACGATCGCGTAATTGTTGAACATGCCGCCGCTGGAAGCGCACACGCCCATGGAGATGACCCACTTGGGTTCCATCATCTGGTCGTAGATGGTGCGCAACACGGGAGCCATCTTCTGCGAAACACGGCCAGCAACGATCATGAGATCGGCCTGACGGGGAGAGGCCCGGAAGACCTCCATGCCATAGCGGGCCATGTCGTAGTGACCGGCGCCGGTCGCCATCATCTCGATGGCGCAACACGCCAGACCGAAGGTGGCTGGCCAGAGGCTGCGAGCGCGGGACCAGTTGACCAGGTCCTCGACGCGTGCGGTGACGAAGTTGTGTTCGATGCCGGCGATGCCGTCGTCGACCAGGCCTCGGCCGCTGGCTTCGTCCTTGAACAGACCCATGTCAGGCTGCCTCTCCGTCGATGCGACCCTCGTTGCCGACACGGCGAACCGTGGATGCCGTCGTACGTTCGGCCGACACCGCAGCCTTGAGTTTCTGGGCCTGATGGACGGGGCCCCATTCGAGGGCGCCGTTGCCGATCAGGTACACGAAGGACTCGAACACCGCGGCCGTGAAGATCAGGATGGCCACCAGACCGAACGCTCCGAGACCACGATGGGCAACCGCCCATGGGTAGAAGAAGATCAGTTCGATGTCGAACACGATGAAGATCATGGCGATCAGGAAGAAGCGAACAGGAAAGCGTTCGGGTGTTTCCTTGGCGGGTTCAATGCCGCACTCGTAGGCCGAGTTCTTTTTGTCGTTCGGTCGGTTGGGAGCCAGCAGCTTCGATGCCACGAAACTGATCGCCGCAAACAGGAAACCGAGAATCAGGAGGCCGACAAGTGGGAGATACTGCACGTCAGTTCGACTCCTCGAACTCCCTCACCCGGGCCATCGTCTCAAGATCCCGCATGTGCAGCATGTAGCACAGGGCGAGGAAGATGAGCAGCGAACCCATGGTGATCATGGCTGGCGGGAACCGGAGGTTGCCCAGGTCACGAATCATGACCACCGAGATGATCGGCTCGTCTTCGTTGACCGTTGGGAACGGCGGCGCCTGGCCCTCTTGGACGATCAGTGCGGCTTCGTCGATGGCCCGAAGCTGCACGACGGCGTACTCGGGTGGGTTGGTGATACGGGCCGAGTTGGAGATCCACAGCCAGCCACGACGGAGGTTGTCCGTGCAGAAGGTGCAGGTGAGGTCGACGTCGCGGTCGATCCGTGGCTTGCCACCAATACGGAAGGCGTCGAGGAACTTGAACTCGTCGACGCCTTCGAAGTGGAAGCCGTCCTGTTCAAGGAGTGCGGCACCGGCCGTGGACTGTGCCTCGCCAGCATCGGCGGTATTCATGATTTCCCAGCCGTTGAGCGAGGGAAGGCGGCCGTCCTCGAACGCCTGGTCAACGTAGTCGGGGGCCACGGCCACGACCTGGGAGAGCGTCGTTGCCTGGTTCCGTTGGAACTGGCGCAGCCATGCGGCGTCGAATTCTTCCTGGGTCATGCCCAGGAAGTCGGGGTCGTCCTGGCTGATTTCGACCGTGAACTCGGCCATTTCCTCGACACCGGCGGCCAGACCTTCCTCGGCAATGAGGAAACCCTGGTTCTGCAGCTCTTCAGGGTCGGGAAGATCGTGAACGACATCGACTGAGGATTCGGCGATTGCGCCACGGTTGTAGTCGAGGACGTGCCAGCTGACGCTGTCGCCGACGAAACCGATGCCGCGGATCCACCAGAACGCACCCATGATGACCATCCAGCCAAAGAAGCCGGCGAGTGCAATGAGCGACCCGAGACGGATGCCCGAGTTGGTGGCCAGGATCATCCAGACGGATCCGAAGAGCACGACCACGCCGACGCCCACAACAAGGGCGCCGCGAATCTCGGGATCAAACCCGATTGCAGCGAGTGTCGACAACATTTAGAGGCTCCTCGCGTACGCCACGACAGCGGCGATCTGATCTTCGGTCAGCGATGCTGGCCAGCTCTTTTCGACTTCCATGACCACACCATCGATCTCGATCTCCTCGGTGAGGTCCGAGTCGAGACGGTTGCTGAAGCCCGGCATCTGTCCGCTGCCCTGGCCGGCCACGCCGTAGCGGATGCCGTCCTCGGAGCCCTTGCGGATGAAGTCGATGTGCGAATCGGGGTTCGGGAACTGGGTGACCTCGGCGCCGTTGGTCAGGTTGGGTCCGAACCAGCCGCCGCCCTGCAGGTACCCGGGCACGTCGGTTCCGTCATCGAGGGTGATGGTGGTGACCGGGTTGCCACTGATGTCGAGATCGCTGGCACCCGAGTACGACCAGCCTGCGGTGTGACAGCGAGCGCAGTTGTAGGCGCCAGAGTCCGCTTCGTTGATGAAGATCAACTTGCCGTAGGTCAGGTATTCCTCGTGGTTGGGATCGGAGATTTCGTCGACCCACGCCGCCATCTGGTCGTTGGGGAACGTTTCGCCGATTTCCCTCTGAAGTTCGCTGAGCTCACCCTGTGCTGCCTCGATGAAATCGGAGACGCCGGTCTGTTGCTGGCGAGCCAGGTTCTGCTGAGCGGCCAGGAGTCGGGCGCTGAGGTCAGGATCGCGGGAAACCCATTCGTCACGGGCTCCAGCGATGAGTCCGTCGGTGACCGCGACCTGCACGGCGTCGACGTCCTTTTGGATGGAACGCATGTAGACGACGAGAACTTCGAGCTGCTGCGAGGTGAGGGGACCGCCGCCGGGACCGCCCCATGCGGGCATGACGCCGTTGCGGCCGAAGTTGAGGATGTAAATGACTTCCTCTTCGGTGAAGCGAGTCAGAACCGAGGTGAGCGAAGGTGCAACCCAGTCGACCGAGGCAACAAAGGCCCCGGTTCCCTGCTCGGTGATGGCGAACGAGGCAATACCACCGGCACCGCCACCGCCGTGACACGACGAGCAGTTCTCCTCGTAGGACTCGGCACCGTCTTCGGTCCAGAGTTCGATCGTGTTGTCGACCAGGCCTTCGTGACGGCCGGGTTCGCCGAGCCAGTACAGGGGAAGTGCCAGGCCGATGACCGACAGCAGGAACAGTCCCGAGAGCAGGCTCTGGTCGAGTTTCGTTGTTTCAAGGATGTCGTCGTTGAAATACGGCTTGCGGTTGGCAGCGAGTTCAATTTCGCTACCGCCCTCGCCCCGTGTCTCCAACAGGTTGAAGAACAGGTAGACGAGGAAGCCAATTATGACGACGGCAAGGATGACAACGCCGATATTTCGCGTTGCACTCTGGGCAAGGATCATCACGGTCTCTGAATCTAGGGGAACTTTGGTCGTGGGACGATCTTTTGGATCGCCGAAGTTGGATCAGTGGGAGCTGGCACCGAGACAGCTCGGGCCTTCACGTTCCTGTCCGGTGGTGTTGACGCCAATCGAGGGGCCACCAACGATGTTGCCGGTGTCGACGACGAGCGATCCGTTTTCGATGGACATGGCGAAGAAGTCCATGCCGCGAGGTGCCGGTCCGCCACGCTTTTCGCCTACCTGGTTGTAGAACGAGCCGTGACAGGGGCATTCGAAGAACTGTGAGCTTCCGCAGTCGGGAACGCGGCAGCCGAGGTGCGGGCACTTCTGGTAGAGGGCCTTGAAGCCCTCCTGGATGCCGGGCCATGCAGCGGTGTCGCCGTAGACGGCACGACCCTTTTCAAGTGCGCCGGCCGGGTACTCGGTGATCCACATGCGGCCTTCGGGCTTGTAGAGGAAGCCGTTGGCAGCGGTGATCTGCGCCTTCACATCGCCGATATCACCAACGCGGATCTTGGAGCCAAAGCCCTCGGATGCTCCCGGCCACAGCTGAGCAATGGCGGCAGCGCCGAAGCCAGACAGACCGAAGACAAACATACCAATGATGGAGCGGTTCAGGAACTGACGACGGGCAACGCCAATGGCCTCGGGATCGGGGGCAACCCATGGTTCGATCTCGGACTCGTCGAAGGGCACGATGTCGCCCTGACGGCGTTCGAGCACGGCGGCACGTTCGACCTCGCGGCCGGTGGCGTCGTCGTCGGACACTGCCCCAGCGGTGACGCGCGAGCGATCGCTCTTGCGGGACTCCGAGGAGAGCGCACTCTCGGCAGTATTGGATTCGTTGCGCCGGCTGGCGACGAAGAGGCCAATTGCGGCAAGGGCCACGATGGCGACGATGGCGATGACAAGGATCATGTGTATCTCCTTAGAACTCGAAGAACAGGCCGTCGGACCACGGCATGATGAAGTTGAAGCCCGGGCCCCTGAAGAACGACCCGATCATGACCAGGACTGCCCAGTACATGAGGTGCACTGTCTGCAACGAGATGGCGAACTTGCGATCTTCCGGCTTCATCGAAGGGTTTCGATCGATGTAAGGAGCCAGGATCAGCAGGATCATGCCCATACCCGGGATGGTCACACCGGCGACCATTGGGTGGAAGAGCACCAACAGCTCCTGCAGACCGAGGAAGTACCACGGTGCCTTGGAGGGGTTTGGCGTCTCGTTGAAGTTGGCGAGCTCGAGGAGCGGAGCATTCACGAACACCGAGAAGATGAGAATGAACGCCGTGACGAACAGTGCGCACACGAATTCGACGACGAGCAGGTGCGGCCAGGTGTGCACCTTGTCCTGAGGAACGGCCTTGACGTCCTGGATGGAACCGGACTTGACCACGGTGAGCAGACGCTGGGTGTGTCCACCCGGTCCGGTCGCCACGGGACCCGCAGGTGCTGCGGCAACAGCGGTGGCCGTGCCCCCGGCGGTTGCCGGTGCAGCTGCGCCAGCGGCTTCGACGGCGCCGCCGTCGGCCTTGGTCTTTGCTGCCTTGGAACGTTCCAGAAGGTGCGCAGGGATCTTTGATGCCGCTTCGCTCTGCGGTGCATCGGAGGCGGCCGGTTCGGCCGCGGCAGGAGCTTCGGAGGCAGCTGCCTTTGCGCGAGCCTCTTCGGCTCGTTTCCGGAGATGTTCAGGGATTTCAGTCATGTCTGGTTGTCCCTTTCCTTAGAGCGGACCGGAGATTCCGCCGTCTTTGCGGACTCTCCAGAAGTGGATGGCCATGAAGATCACGGTGACGAACGGCAACAACAACACGTGCAGCACGTACCAGCGAAGGAGGGTATCGGTACCGATCTCAACGCCACCAAGCAGCACGAATCGGACCTGTTCACCAAAGACCGGCGTGTACCCCATCATGTTGGTACCCACGGTCACGGCCCACAGTGCGAGCTGATCCCACGGAAGCAGGTAGCCGGTGAACGACAGCAGCAGTGTGAACTGCAGCAGCATCACGCCGATGACCCAGTTGAATTCTCGTGGTGCCTTGTAGGCGCCGTGATAGAACACGCGAGCCATGTGGAGGAACACCGACAACACCATGAGGTGGGCGGCCCACCGATGCATGTTGCGGATGAGCAGACCGAAGGTGACGGCGCTCTGGAGCTGGAAGATGTCGTCCCAGGCCTGTGCGGCGGTCGGCCGGTAGAAGAACATCAGGAAGATGCCGGTGACCGTCAACAGAATGAACGTGAAGAACGAGATGCCACCGAGGCACAGCGTGTAGCTGACCTTGACGGCGTGACGCTTCACCTTCACCGGGTGCAGGTGGTACAGCACCGAGTTCATGATCACGTAGGACCGGTTACGGGGGCTGTCGCTGTAGCCCTTGCGGAAGATGGATCCTGGACGAAAGATCGAGTTCCAGGCCTGTGAGCCCTGGGTGTTGTCGACGATGTCGCTGGTTGCCTTCTGGATCTGCTGGGAGACCGGAAGCTTGTTCTTCTTCGCCACGAGTGGTTACTCCTGGGGTGCGGTGGTGGTGGACTGGACTGGGGTGGGAACGGTGGAGTGCATCAGCCGAGACGCATTCCGTAGCCGTACCCGTGGGTGTTCGTACGCTGGTGACCATCGCCGTCTGGGGATGGATCGCCGATCTTGCCGAGAATGATGACCCCGGTTGGGCACCGATCGACGCACAGTGCACAGCGGGTGCAGACGTCATCGTCGATGGTGAAAATGACGTTGTCGGTGGGGTCGAGGCCCGGCTGTTCGGTGCCGATGGCTTCGTCGATGGCGTCGGGCGACACCATGAAAATGCACTTCCAGGGGCAGATGTCGACACAGCCCTCGCACATGATGCACTCGGATTGATCGATGTGGATGAACTGCTTGGGCTTGACCGCTGCCGACAACCAGGCCGCGTCGACTTCCTGCAGGACGTAGTCGTCCCGGAATTCCGGCATCGGGGGGTTTGCGTCGGTGACGGACACCTAGCGAACTCCCTCACGAACGAGCGGACGACCGAACTCAGATGGAGCGTCGACGGTCTTGGCGGCTTCGTCGGCACGCGCCTTGCGGCCCTGCCAGTGCGCCCAGTACCAGATGTTTGCGCCGAGAATGATGTTGTAGATGACCACGGCAATGATGTCGCGAAGGACCAAGTAGGTCAGTGTGAACGGCATCCAGCCGCCACTGTTCTGGTCTCGCAGGATTCCGCCGGGACCGTGAATGAACCGGTCCGGACGCCAGCTGAGCCCCTTGTCGGCCCATTCGAGCCAGTAGTGGGGGACAACGCCGTAGACCCAGAAGAACACGGCAAAGACATAGGTGGCGGCAAGCATGGCTTCGCCCCACGTCATCTGCTTGTCCACGGGAACCTTGGCGGCGTACCAGTGATAGATGGCGAGCAGCATGCCCGTCACCACGATTGAAACTACGAACTCAACCATTTCTGCCCGTGCTCTCCTCGTTGACCTCGGTCCGGCCAGTCTTCCATGTTCGGGGCTGCGACGGTTGCCACAGCTCGTGAACGCAATCACAAGTGTAGTGATGTCTGTACGCGATCCCCGGCTCTGAACGGGGTTTATCACGACACATTTCTGTCCTCCACATCGGCACGGCCCCAACGGACGTGACACATGTCCCCCGCGGAAGGGAAAACCCGCTCCCGAACCACGTGCCTCGGGGCTCCACCCCATAAACTGCGAACTGCACCGCGTGTTGGCCGAGCAATCGGGCCGTAGCATGCATCGACGGAACAGCTGTGTAACAGCGCGAAGAAGAGGGTCCCGTTGACCGAAATTCCTGAACACCTCCTGAAGCGTTCCAAGGAACGCAAAGCCGCGCTCACTGGCGAGGCTGCGCCTGCCGACGACGCCGGCACCGCAGTCGAGGCTGCTCCCGCTGCTGCAGCTCCGGTTGCCGCAGCTGCTGCTGCCGTTCCTGCGTTGGCCCCGGAGCCCGAGCCTCCAAAGCCCGTGGCCCCGTATGTGGCCAAGGCGGAAGCTCGCAAGAAGATGCCGTACTGGATCGTGCCTGTCCTTCTGGCACTACCGGTGTGGGGCCTGTTCTATGTCGGCACGCTCGAACGTGTCCCGCAGGGTCTCACTGGTCTTCTTGGCGAAGGTGAACACGTCTACGTCGAGTCCGGTTGCTCCGGTTGTCATGGCGGCGAAGGTGGCGGTGGCATCGGGCCGGCGCTCTCCGACGGCGAAACCCATGTGTCCTTCACCTCCGTCGAGGATCAGATTGTCTGGATTGCCCAGGGTTCGGCCATTGTCGGCACCGGTAACACCTACACCTCTGCAGATTCCGAGCGTCCACGGGCTGTTGCGGGCCAAATGCCCGGTTTCGGCGCCGAGTCCGCCAACCCGTTGAACGCCGAAGAGCTCATTGCGGTCACGCTGTACGAGCGCACACAGCTCGAGCCCGGAGCCATTGCCGAGCGCGATGTTCTCCTTGCGGGAGCGTTGAACGAACTCCTGGAAACCGGCGAGCTCGAACTGCCCGAAGAGGTCGACGGTGCATCGCTCACCGCCGCCGAAGTCGGTCGGTGGCTTGAGCCTGCCCGTGAGGCACTTGCTGCTCTCGAAGGCTGATCTTCCAGCATCCAGCTGGGTTGGCCCTCGCCGGGCCCTCCCGTTTGCTGCACTTGCCGGAGTCTGTGTTGTTGCCGCCCTGTCCCCCGCCGGGGACAGCGAAGGCCAGGTTTTGTGTCCCTACCGGCTCGCCACCGGCGGCTGGTGTCCTGGTTGTGGTGGCACCCGTGCCATCCGGTCCATGGTCCGAACCGACCTGACCCAGGCCCTGTCGCTCAATCCGTGGGCGGTGTTGGTGATGGCGCAGGCCGTGGTTGTCACCGGCTGGATCGCCGCTGCACCCCAGACAGCCCTGTCGTTCTGGCAACGTCACAAGGACGTCGTGCTTGTGGGCAACATCGCCGTTGCGGTGTCCATCTGGGCGGTTCGTATCTGGTCCGGGGCCATTCCGACCCCGTTCTAGCCACCCGCACCGCTACCGGCCGTTGCGAACCTCGATGCGGTTCGTGTCGGACACCACGTCGGCCAGGAAGGCCTGCAGATCGTCGGGACCCAGGCTGTTCAGCGCATCGACCTGACGGGTCCGATCGATGATGCGGTCGTCGATTCCAGCCGCCTCATCGAACAACGAGTCGATGAAGAACCCGTTGTTGATGAAGTTGTAGCGGCTTTCGAGCACGGCGACTGCTTCGGCGAAATCGCCGGAGTCGATCTGGCCAGCGAGGATTGCGGCAAGCTCAGCTTCGACGGCGCTGTCGATTTCGTCGATCCGGGTGGGGTCGCCGTCGACGGCGACGTACAGTTCGGCGCCGTCACCGGGTTCCTCGAACCCAACGAACGCAGACCCGCCGTACGTGGCCCCCAACTCTTCACGGATCACGGTGAAGAGGCGATCGTTCAGCAGACTGTTGGCCAGTTCGGCCAGGACCCGGTTGCGAATCGTTTCGTCGGCGGTGCCGGTGGCCAGAAGCCGATAGGCGCCCGACGATGTGCCGGTTCCGATCGAGAGTTCCAGATCCACGACACCGGGGGCTGCGGCGATGGCGGCCGCCTCGTCGTCTCCACCAGGCAGGCTTCCGATCCACGTTCGTGCGAGATCGACGATGACCGACTCCTCGACGTCACCGACGACCACGATCGTGTGTGCGTCCAGAGCGCGGAATCGATGGTTGAAGATGTCGAGTGCGGTTGTGGTGTCGAGCGCATCGAGCTGCGCATCCGTTGGGAGGGCGGCAAGGTTGCCGCCACCCGAGCGGGCGTCGGCGAGGGCCAGATCGGCGGCGAACCCTGCGTCGAGGCCCGATTGTGCGATGTCGTCGCGTGCGAACTGCACCTGTTGGGCGAGCAGCACGTCTTCGACCGCTGGCGCCGTGACCCAGCCGTGGATGAGTTGGAACAGCAACTCGATGTCCTCGGTGGACGCACTTCCGCTGAATCCTTCCGCAGTGTCCGACAGCCAGGGCGAGATGAACACGTTGCGGTCACTCAGGTAACGGCGAACCTGCACGGCGTTCCATTCGCCGATGCCGCTGTCGGCGACGGCGTTCACGGCGACCTGCGCGAGTGCACCGTCATCGGCCGAGAGCATGGCTCGGCCTCCGGGTGACTCCGAGACGACACTGACTTCCCCAGCCGAGATCTCGGACTCGTGGAAGAGCACACGCATGCCGTTGGCGAACTCGAGGATCGTGCCATCGTTTCGGGACAGGTCGCCGCTCGACGTCTCCTTCACTGCATCGGGCGCAGCGAGGAGAACGTCGACCGGTTCCAGGTCCTCTTCCACGGTGGCCACGTCGGTCTGCGCCGCCCGCTCCACGGCAGCCAGGTGTTCGCTTGCATCGCCCACCCGTTCGGCATCGGGACCCGTGGGGAGAACCAGCGGTGCGGTCGACGTCAGCGCCCAGCGCCAGTGCTGGTTCACGCCGTCCAGGGTGAGCCCTTCGAGGATGTCGATTCCCATGTCGACCGAGTCGTCGACGGTCTGCAGGTCGGCGCCGCCAAGGAAGTGCTCGACGAGCCCATCGGCAAGCGCCGAATCCTGGATGGAGTCCTGGGTGGCGCGCTGTTGTTCGAGCGCCGAGACGAACCCTTCGACCGCCCGGTCCAGCTCGGCCTGCGTGAACCCGTTTCGAATCGTTCCCTCGATCTCGGTCATGAGCGTCTCGGTGCCCGCAACGAGGTCCACGGCATCCACGTTGAACCCCATGTATTGGAGGTTCCGGGTCTGCCAGAACCTGCCGGCGAACCCGGTTCGCAGGTCGACGCGTCCCGACGCAATGCCATCGTTGAGCCGTTCGTCCATCATCTGTCCGAGAATGAACTCGGTGTACACCAGCTCGGTTCCATCGCGGGTTCCGAGGTTCCAGTCCCGCAGCGGATAGTCGACGCTCACGAAGGAGTCGCCAAAGCTGGGCTCGATGATCACATCGACAAGCGGTTCGGTCCGGTAGTCGATGACGAGAGGCTCGGGCTGTGGGGTGGCGCCACGTGGTTCCATTGAGGCGAAGCGGTCGATGATCTCCTGCTCGAGGTCGTCGAGGCTCCGGTCCCCGACCGCCACCACGGCCATGTTGTCGGGCCGGTACCAGGTGTCGTAGTAGGCCCGGAGAACGTCGTCGTTGATCGCGATGATCGAATCGACCGTGCCGCCCACATTCACTCCCTCGAGGGGCGTGTCACGAAAGTACGCCGCCTCGAACGCCTTGCCCACAAGGCCGTCGCCGCTCTCGTCGCGCAGTCGGGCCTCCTCGCGCACGATCAGCGCCTCGGACCTCACCTGATCGGGGGCGATGGTGGCGCGTGCTGCCCATTCGGCGAGCACATCGAACGCGGTTTCCACGTTGTCGCCACGGTCCTCGACACCGAGCTGATAGACGGTCTCGGAGTCACTCGTGTACGCATTGAAATCGGGGCCGATCTGCGCTCCGATACGCCGCAGTGCTGCGTCGAGCTCGTTGGCAGGGAACGCTTCGGTCCCGTTGAACATCATGTGCTCGAGGAAATGTGCGACGCCCGTACCGACCGGGTCTTCCTGACTGCCTCCGGCTCGAACAACGAGCCGCAGCGCCACTGCGCTGCCGGGCGAGTCGTTGCTCTGCACGTAGTAGGTGAGGCCGTTGTCCAGCACCCCGATGCGAATGTCGTCGGAGACCGGCAGTGGCGTGGGGTCAGGGTTGGGCGCGAGCGGGTCGGACCCGGTGCTGGTGGTGTTGTCGCTGTCCGAATCAGAACTCACGACGTCGTCCCCCGAATCGACCGCAGGGGTGGTCGTGGTGTCGGCGCCGGGACCAGCTGCAGGGTCGGAGCCCGTGCACGAGGTGGCGACCACCATCGCCAGGAGCAGTCCAACAATCCACCGATTCCACGTCTGCATGGGAGCGAGCCTAGGTCAGCCGCGGACCGCACTTGGGGCGTCGACAATCGACGCTCAAGGGGGCCGTCGGGCGATGCCGTTTCTTCTGGAGAGGCGAGCGACTCACGAACAGGTCCAAGGAAGGACATCGACATGGTCGCACCATCTCCACAACCGTCCACCACATCGGCTGGCGCCCCGGCTCTGGAGCGGCGCCGGTTCCTGACGTACGCAGCCGCCGGCGTCCTCGGTGGTCTGGGCACGATGATCCCAGCGCAGGCCGCGAGCGCACAGCCTCGGGTCCCGATCTCTACCGTGCCGCAGGCATTGGCACTGACGCCACCCGCTGCGCCCCGAGAGCGCCAGTTCTACAGCGGAACCGATTTCGTCGGCTGGGGAGGGTGGCCTCTTTGTCTGGGACGCCAAGCACAGCCGTCGAGATGTGGGGCTTGCGTTCCAATGGGTTCTCAACCCGTGGCAGCCGAGCTTCGGCGAACTGCTTGCGTGGTCACAGCACGACGGCGGCTCGTGGACGTCGGCCGGCCATCTGACCCCCGACACCGAGTGGCATCAGATTCGTATGGGGCTGAACCCCCGGGACGGCACCGCGTCGCTGCAGGTCGACGACATGCTTGTTCCCGCCGAGCTCGTGAGCGAGGAGAAGTCGCGCTCGTGGGAGGCCAGGTCGATCGCTCGCCTTCAGGCCGAGGTCGTGAGCATGTTTCCGGGTGAGCGCACTTCGGCGCCCGGGGAGCAGGTCGAACGCGTCGATGTGGGCCGGTCGCACGACGGCGAAGTCTCGGTGATTGAGGGTGGCGATTCGGGCCTGATTTTGTTGTTCGGCTGCGGCAATGAGGCTGGAGTCGACGAGACCGAGCCCGAGATCGTGGTAGATGTCGATGAGCTGAACGCAACGCTCGTAGAGGGCAGCTGTGAGATCGACAACGGTGATTCGCCGGGCTGCGATCGCTGCCACGAAGGTTTGCCTCTGCCGCTGGACCGAGTCTCGATTCGATCATCCAAGCTGTCTCAGCGACGACTGGTCCGGTCGTTGTGAGTTCGCCCCGATGAGCCTGCAACAATCGGCTGCATCGTGGATGGGACGGCTCATCGCGGTCAGCGGCGGAGAGGAACACACCAGTATCGACCAACAACACCGACGTGACCCCCGGTTCAGATCGTGGCGGCGTCGCGCTCAGCGGCAAGATCAGCGCGTTCCGCGTGACTATCGAACGCTTCGGTTCGTCCGGACGCTCCAACGCCGATGAACGCGTCCAGCTCGTCAGGTGCAGTATCGGTTACAAGTGCTGCGATCAGCTCGGCTTCGGTCACGCCACGATCAGCCGCGGCGGCAGCGAGGGCGGCGGCGACATCATCTGGGAGTTCGATCGTAGACATGGCAGCAAGTGTAGAACGAGCATGTGACGCCGTCACGCGCTGACCCCGCCAGAACGATCGGCAGGACTGTCGCCGGCGTCCGGGCGGTTCTCTAAATCAAACTCTTGTTCTAAAGAAGCCCATCAAGAGCAATCGATCGCGCCCTCGTTGGTTGAGGCGAAGAACTTCGCCCCAACGGATCGAGATTGACGTTTGCAGAGCAATTCCATGCACTCCCAACAAACACTCGTGCCCGATCAAGTCAGTCTTCGAAGTGGAAGCGCCCTCGGGACTTCTACATCGGAAGCGACCCGAACAGGACGACTCATCTGCCGTTTGCCCGAAGGCGACGCTCCTCCAAATCATCAAGCGAAATCCGATCGATGGCTTCAGGTAAGAATTCGCCATCGGGCACGATGCGGAGACGCTCCGCCTGTTCGACGTCGCCGGGTTCCGGCAGTCCGGTACCTGCCTCGGCTCCAGCGGAAGACTTCGCGGAAGTGGCCATGCACCAACTGTAAGGGACCCCTCCGACAAGGACCCGGAATCTGCAGGCCCATCACCACGAAGGCCATACCGTCGATCGGTCCTCAAGCAACGAGCGAAGCTGCTCCGAGTCCAGCTCCTCGGCATCGATGAAGACCACGTGCTGGAGTACGTCCAACGCCCGCCTAAGTATGACTTCGGAGGTATCGATGTCGCTGCCCGCACTGAGCAGCCGAATCTCAGATCCCTCCGACTCCGCCGCCGCTTCCAGCACGGCTTCCGCCACTTCCAGCAGACCGGCCGATAGTTCAGCCAGATACGTGTGACCCGATGGACCATCGATCTGGTCACTCAGCTCATTCGAGACACCACGGCCCCGACCCTCGCAATCGACGACTCGACCGGCCTGCACCAGCACCCGCGGAACCAATCCGGAGATCTGCCAAACGAGTTCAACTACGGGAGCTGCAGGATCTTCCAAACTCACCCAGCAACGCCACGAGCCATACTCGGCGTACACCTCGGCCGGAGTCACCGTGTCGGGTACGGGTCAGCTGGCTGCAACGACCGCCGCTGCGGCATCGGCCATGATCTCGAGTGTTTCGTCGATGACCGCATCGGTGTGGGACAACCCGGGGAAAAGAATCTCGTAGGCGCCGGGAGCGAGCGCCACGCCGCGAGAGAGCATCTCGTGGAAGAACTTCGGGTAGATGCCGTTCTCGGCGGCGACCTTGACCTCGTCGAAGTTGGAGGGCTGTTGGTCGGTGAAGAACAGCCCCACCAGTGGTCCCACCCGCGGCACGGTGGCGGTCAGGCCCGCCTCGTCGAAGACCCGTTGCATACCGTCGGCGAGCCGTGCAGCAATGCGGTTGAGTTCCACGTAGGCGTCCTCGTCGAGGAGTTCGAGCGTGGCGAGACCCGCTGCAGTGGCGAGCGGATTCCCGGAAAGCGTGCCGCCCTGATAGACGCCGCCAAGCGGTGCGACGTGCTGCATGACCTCGGTGCTTGCACCGAAACAACCCACGGGCAGCCCACCACCGATGACCTTGCCGAACGCCCACACGTCGGGGCGCACGCCGGACCACTCCCCCGCGCCGCCATGGGCAAGGCGGAAGCCGGTGATGACCTCGTCGAACAGCAGCAGTGCGCCAGCTTCGTCACATGCGTCGCGCAGGCCCTGCAGGAAGCCGGACGCCGGCGGCACCAACCCCATGTTGGCGGCCACGGGTTCCACAGCGACGACCGCCACGGTCTCGTCGATTTCAGGGATGACGTTGAACGGGGCAACGATCGTGTCTGCGACCGCTCCGTCCGGAACGCCATCGCCGCCAGAGAGGCCTTGGTTGGCCACGCCGGATCCACCAGCCGCAAGGAGCGAGTCGGTGTGTCCGTGGTAGCAACCGGCGAACTTGATGATGGTGTCGCGGCCGGTGGCCCCGCGAGCCAAACGGATGGCGGACATGGCCGCCTCGGTTCCCGACGATGTGAGCCGGATCATCTCGAGACCATCGATGCGCCGAGTGATCTCCTCGGCGATCTCGACCTCACCCAGGGTTGGGGCGCCGTAGCTGGTTCCGCGCGCTGCTGCGGCAGTGACCGCCTCGATGACCTTGGGATGCGCGTGGCCAAGAATTCCGGGACCGTAACTCTGCACGTAGTCGATGTACCGGTTTCCCTCGACGTCGTGAATCCATGGACCCTCGGCGCGGTCCACGAAATACGGCGTTCCACCCACGGAGCGGAAGGACCGCACGGGCGAGTTCACGCCACCGGGCATGACGTCTTTACCTCGGCTGAAGAGGGCGTCGTTCGTATGGGCCATGTCAGCTGTCTCCGGGATTGAGTTCGGCGCGCGCTGGTTCGATTGCGCGGGGTCCAGCGCCAAGCGCCGGTCGATGATCGGCGAGGGTCTCGGCGATGCTGCGAGTGAGGTAGGTGAGGATCAGGTCGGCGCCCGCACGCTTGATCGACGTGAGGATTTCGAGTGCGGCAGCGTCGCCGTCGATCCAACCGTTTGTCTCGGCGGCCTTGAGCATCGCGTACTCGCCAGACACGTGATACGCAGCGATCGGAATGTTCAGGTCCAGGCGGGCCCGCAGGATGATGTCCAGATAGGACAGCGCCGGCTTGACCATGACCATGTCCGCTCCCTCGGCGATGTCGAGGGCAATTTCCTCCATGGCTTCACGGCCGTTGCGCGGGTCCTGCTGGTACCCCTTGCGGTCTCCGCCATCGGCGATTTCAACATCGACAGCGTCGCGGAAGGGCCCGTAGAACGCCGAGGCGTATTTCGCCGCGTACGCAAGGATGGAGGTGTCGGTGAAGCCGTCGGTATCGAGGGCGTCGCGGATGGCAGCAACCTGCCCGTCCATCATTCCGGACGGCGCCACAATGTCGGCGCCGGCAACAGCCTGGGCCAGCGCGACCCTCTGGTAGATCTCGAGGGTGGCGTCGTTGTCCACATGGCCGTCGGCGTCGATGATCCCGCAGTGCCCATGCGAGGTGTACTCGTCGACGCAGAGGTCGGCGATGAGGACCATGGAATCGCCGAGGGTCTCGCGCAGTTCGCCGAGCGCCAGCTGCACGATGCCGCCCGGATCGAACGCACCGGAGCCGATCTCGTCCTTCTCGGCCGGGACACCGAACAGAATCAGGGCGGGCACACCCAGGTCGCGTAGCTCCGTGGCCTCACGGATGAGGGAGTCCATCGTGTGTTGCATCACGCCCGGGAGCGACTGAATCGGCTGTGGACTGGTGATGTTCTCGCGAACGAACAGTGGAGCGATGAGATCGTCGACCGACAGCGTGGTTTCGGCGACCATCCGGCGCATGGTGTCGGTGCGGCGCAGTCGGCGGAGCCGACGTTGAGGGAAGCTCATGGAAGGAATCCTAGGACTGAAGACGGCTAGAAGAGATCGTCTTTGATCAAGTCGATCGGCACGCCGAGGTTCTGGGCACTGGCTGCGCCGGGGTCACCAAAGGTCCCCAGCTGAATCCCGACGATCGTGCCGTTCCGCAGGATGGGCCCACCCGACGAACCACCCTCGAGGGTTTCGCCCGCAAGGTTCAGGTAGCCCTCGTCGTAGTCGCGCAAGCAGCCCCAACCAACGTCGACGGGGTTGCCATCGTTCACGCATGGTTGGAAGCTCTGGAAGTTGCTGAGTGCGATGCTGACGCGCTGGGTGAATGCGGTACCCGGATACCCCACCACGGCGATCTCATCGCCAGCGCGCAACAGGGTGGAGTCGCCTAGCGGAAGGGGCTCGGGCAGTTCGTCCATGTTCCCGTCGAGCGCTTCGACGACCCGAATCAGCGCGGCGTCGTGTGCGGGATGCGCTGCGACCTGTTCGGCGATGTACGTCCGATCCGCTGGTCCACCGTCTTCGCTCGGGAACGCCACGATGACTCGCTCCGGGTCGACCGAGTTCGCGAACGTGGAGTCGCCGGTCCGTTCGAACTCCAACCCGGGAAGGACCACATGAATGTTGGTCAGAATGAGGCCGTCGTCGGACACGAGCGCACCGGAGCCGGTTCCGATGATGTTGCCGTCTTCATCGGGGACCGAGATCAACGCTGTTGCGAGGCGCGCCGCCCGGAGCTCGCTTCCGCTGTTGTCACCTCCGCCGTTGGCAAGGGCCTCACTGAGCTGTCGCTGGGCATCGGCCTGCGACGCCGCGAGCTCGGCCGACGTCATGCGCTGTTCTTCGAGCTGGGCCTGCACCTGGGCGATGATCGCGTCACCCTCGCTCGTGTCGGGCCAGAAGGCGAAGGCGAGCAACCCTCCGATCAGGGCAACCGCAAGGGCGGTTCCAGCGACAAGGAGCGCTGTCCGGTCCCGTGGCTTGCGATGTTCCCCCGCGGTGATGACTCGGAGCGGCTCGCCCGCATCGTCGTCACCAAGGAGAACAAAGAACGCCCCCTCGATGCGCTTGCGCGTGATCTTGCGGCCGTCGATCCACGTTCCCCGCGAGCTCTGCAGGTCTTCGACCCACCAGGACGCCCCATCGTGGGAGAACGCGCAGTGGTGCCCGCTCACGAGCTGGCTGTCGGAGTGCACGTCGGCCGATGGGTCGCGGCCCACAACCACCCTGGTTCCCGGCGTGAAGACGTGCATTTTGCCATCGAGCTCGAGGCGCAGTTGCCGGTCGTCGAGGCGGACGGTCTGACGTGACATGTCGGCAACCGGACCGGCGGCAACAGCGGGGCGAACCGGCTGCGGTGGCACAGGCGCGGGAGCGGCAACGTGGGGAGGTGGAGGTGCAGCTGGCGCGGGCGCCGGAGGTACCGGGGCTGGAGGTGGCGTGACGACGGGAGGCGCCAGAGGTGCAACCGGAGCCTGGTCGGCCACGGGAGCCACGTTCAGAACCGGTCCTGTTGGACCGCCGAGGTGCATGGAGATGGGACCCGCAATGCCGCCGACCGTGACCCGTTGGCCGCCGATGAACGTGCCGTTGGAGGAGGTGTCCTCGAAGGTCCACAGGTCGTTCACGAAGACAAAGCTCAGATGAGCCCGCGATACCTGAGCGTCGGGAATGGTGACCGAGGCGTCGGGGACCCGGCCCACGGTGGGGTTCTGTCCCTGATCGAATGCGGCGGTTCCACCGGACCATGTGAGTTGAAGTTTCACGGACGCCTCCCGGGCCGGGCGATCGCTGTCATGTGTGCGCCCCTCGCGGGCCAAAAACGAGATCACGATCAAGGTACTCCAGCAATTCGGTGTCCAGGATCGTTCCGTCGAAGTCCCACATGACGGCCTGGACCGGAATCTCAGACGTTT
>CAZFBD010000007.1:0-42687 GCA_964517125.1 uncultured Acidimicrobiales bacterium | reverse complement strand
AGGATCGTTCCGTCGAAGTCCCACATGACGGCCTGGACCGGAATCTCAGACGTTTCCGTCACCGTTGCCGTCAAAGTGGGGAACCGTGGTGTCGATGGCGTTGTGTGACTGCGCGTCGGCAACGAACCAGATTCCTTCGAGCTCCAGGCCACTCGGATCGAGGAGGGAACCGGCTTGCAGGCTGGTGCGGTCGGTGTGTTCGGCTCCCTGCCAGAACAGCGACGATCCGCACGTGGAGCAGAAGCCGTAGCGGGCGTAGCCGAGATCGAACCAGCGAAGTGTCTGTTCGTCGTGAATGGTGAGGTCGGCGGTGGCACAACCACTGCTCGCCACGAAGTTGCCGCTGACTCGCTGACAGTTGAGGCAATGGCAGTGGAGGATGTTGCGTAGCGGACCGTCGACCGAATAGGTGAGCTCGCCGCAGAGGCAGGTTCCGGTTGGCGCGGTCTGCACGCTCACTTGCGTCCGCCGAGGAACATCACTTTCAGTGCCTCGAACGACTCGATGCAGCGACCGGCGCCGTGCACCACACATTCCAAGGGGGTCTCGACGGTTTGCACCTTCACGTTGGTTTCACCCTGGAGACGAACGTCGAGGCCCCGCAACATGCCGCCGCCACCAACCAGGTGGATGCCCTGCATGATCAGATCCTGCGACAGTTCTGGCGGAGCCTGCGCAATACACGACAGGACCGAATCGACGATGGCCGATACTGGCTCGTCGATGGCAACCCGGATCTCCTCGGGCGACAACACGATCGTCTTGGGCAGACCACTCATGAGCTCGCGCCCCCGAACCTCGGCCCGCACCTCGTTCGCAGTCTTGGCCGCCGAGCCAATGGTGAGCTTGATGTCTTCCGCCGTGCGTTCGCCAATGGCGATGCCATATTCACGACGGACCCAGGCCTGAATCGCGGCGTCGATGTCGAAGGATCCAACCCGAATCGCTTCGAGGGCAACGACACCACCGAGCGACAGGATGGCCGACTCCGAGGTACCGCCACCAACGTCGACCACCATGTTCCCGAGCGGCTCATTGATGGGCAGGTTGGCGCCGATCGCCGCTGCGATGGGCTGTTCGATGAGTTGGGCGTCGCTGGCGCCGGCCCGACGCGCCGCCTCGGTGACAGCTCGACGCTCCACCGCCGTGATGGCAGACGGAACACAGATGACGACGCGAGGCCGGTTGAAACGACTGACACCCACCCGCTCCAGGACGAGCCGGATCATGCGCTGGGTGACGTCGAAGTCGGTGATGGCACCCTTGCGGAGCGGTCGAACCGCGACGATGTGGCTGGGCGTGCGGCCGATCATCTGCCAGGCATCGGACCCGATGGCCAGAACCTCGTTGTTCTGCGAGTTGAGCGCGATCACGGACGGCTCGTTGAGCACAATCCCTTCGCCACGGGCGTAGACAAGCGTGTTCGCCGTGCCGAGATCGATCGCGAGGTCGCGTGCCATGGACTACTGCTCTCGCCGTGGGTTGGGGCCCGGGGCTGGCCGAGGCCCAACACCAGGCGAGCTCGGAACGCCGTTTGGAGATGAGCGACGGGCGTGGGTCTGGGCAGGGGGACGCTGCTGGGTGGGTCCGGCTCGCCGGGTTCCGGGCGGGGCCAGGGCGTCGAGGTCGCGGTTGAAGGTGTCGATGCTGGAACCGAACCGTTCTTTGCGGGGTCGGTTGAGCAGCCACACGACCATGCCACCGAGCAGGGAGAGCGTGACGGCGCCAAGAAGAAACAGCACTGGTGCATTGCTCATTTGGCGGCGGATCCTCGGGGCTCTGGGGCGGGCGAGCCGATACCCACTTCATCGATTTCTCGAGCGTCGAGCCCCCAGCTCTCACCCTCGGCCCACACTTCACGCTTCCACACAGGTGCGGTGGCCTTCAGACGATCGATGCCATAGCGGGCTGCCTCGAACGCTGCATCGCGATGGGGCGACGCCGCCACGACGATGACCGTGGACTCGCCAATTGGCACCTCTCCGACACGATGCATGATCACCACCCTACGAACATCGGGCCATTGATTGCGGATTTCGTCCACGAGTCGCTCGAAACGCTCGAGGAGATGTTCCTCGTAGGCCTCGTAGGCGAGCTGGCTGACATCGGGACGGTTCTTGGAATGGTCGCGTGCAGTACCGCTGAACAGCACCACGGCACCACAGTCGGGCTGGACGGCCCATTGGTATGCGGCGGCGATGGGGGGTTCGGTCTCGGTGATGGCCAGCCAGGTGTTTCCGGAGGGGCCATGGGAGGGATCGGGCACGGCTGACATCGTACGCCCAAACGCCCGCAGGTTCGATTCGACCCGGGTCAAGACCGCAACATCGAGCACCGAGCGTGTGGTCTTCGTCACAAACTGCGGTGAAATTGGCGGCAACCGAACGATTTCATGGGGTTTGCGCGCACTCCACAGCGCGGCAGATCTCCTGGGGCGCGGCAACGCTGACACAGCGAATCGCTACGATTGACCCCCGTGGCAGATCACATGGACGACGAGGGGCCGGGTTCCGGCGAGCCGATGCCGGCACCTGACCGTCTTTGGCGTCATCCCGCAGAGGCCGGCGCCGAGCAGGCCGCCGCAAACATGGCGGCTCGGCGTGCCGGCGGACGGCGTTGGCCCGAGATGGTCGTCTCCTTCATCGCCGGCGCGGTCTTCGTTGGCCTCGCCTGGCTGCTCTCCGACCGGCCGCCCTCAACAGTCACCACCTTCCCCACCAACGAGATCACCCCAAGCACGCTGTTCACCACCGCCGAGGCTCCGGTGGGCTTCGACGAATGGGCGTTCGAAATCTCCCAGCCCAACCGCGGCGCCGTCGTTGGGCTGCATCTCGGTGGCGAAGCCCCCCAGCCGCTGGCGCAGGCCATCTTGTACCGGGGCGACGGGCTGCTGCTCACGTCGGCGCACTCCATCATCGGCGCCACGAACATCTCAGCGACGCTGCCCGACGGCCGCTCCATGCCAGCGCTTGTTCTGGCCTCCGACCCGGTGTCGGGCGTCGCGGTCCTCAAGATCGCCTCACCCGAACTCGAGCCCGCCATCTTCTCCAACGGTGCCGTTGCACTCCGCGACCGGCTGGTCAGCATCGCCGCCCACACCAGTGGCAGCGAACCCACCGTGCAGACGGTCGACGTCATCGGCGACGACCACGTGGTCATGTTGCCGAACGGCGATCTGCTGTCGGGTATGTTCCGGCTCTCCACCGAACTCGACTCTTCCTGGGCCGGCGCCCCGATCGTCGATGAGAACGGTGGCGTTGTTGCCATGGCCGTTGTTGGCCCCGAGGGTGCCAACTACGCCATCCCCACCGGCCTCGCCCGCCGCATTGCCACCGACCTGGTCGAGAACGGCTCCACCGAGGTCGACGCCTGGCTCGGCGTTGTCATCTCTCCACTCTCCGACAGCCTCAAGGAACAGCGTGGCGTTCGGGGCGGCGTGCTCGTCCAACGTGTCTGGAGCGAAACACCGGCCGCCCGTGCCGGGCTCGCCGCTGGCGACGTCATCATTGGCATCAACGAAATCAACGTCGTCGACCTGGGCGACCTGAACCAGGCAATGAGCTACCACGCACCCGACGAGCGAATCGAAGTCCGCTACGTCCGTCGCGATGTTCCCGCCGGCCCCGACGCAACCGACAACGACGCCGAATACACCGCGGTCGGCTCGGTCACCACGGTCACGCTCGGCGCCCAGCCCCGGCGTTCCTGAACGTCACCGACGGCGGAGCAGCCACCGCACAAGCGCGAACAGGCCTATCCCGGTGATGGCCACCGTGGCGCCGGCTGCGCCCATGGCCAGTTCCTGCCGCCGCTTCGAGGTGATGCCGTCGAACCGGCTCGGTCGATGCCCGGCCACGTAGGCCTCTTCGTTGGAGAACTCGGGTTCCCAACCAATGGCTCGAAGACGGTCGTTTGCGACCACCCAGGGGTGCTGCAGGTAGGGCGTGAGTCCGGGGTGGGTGCTGGCCCCCATGCGGCGTCGGCCTTCGGCGACAGCGGCAACAACAAAGCCCGGCACGCGAAGCGGTGTCTCTGGTGTGCCTCGGAGCGCTGCGACCTCGTTTGGCCGCAGCCAGCCGTCGGGAGCCACATTGAACGTTCCGGCGTGAGCGCCGACGACCACGGCTTCCACCGCGGTGGCGAAGTCTTCGGCATGCAGGAACTGTGCCGATGCCTCACCGTCGGCGTTTCGCAGAGCAGCCGAGTTGCGCAACAGGTTCGCCAAGCCATTCTCACGACCGCGGGCGAGCGTCGTGGCCGCACGGAGCACCGTGAGAATGCCATCGGAGTCGTCCTCCCACGCTGCCCCCATCTGCTCGATCTCTGTCCGCACCACACCAAACCGGAACTCGGGATTGGGACGCACCGGAGCGTTCTCGGTGATGGGCATGGGATTGTCGGGCCACGCGCCGTACACCATCGCCGACGACGCCAACACCAGATGGCCGGCGCCGGCCGCTGCCGCTCCGGAGATGATGCGATCGGCCATGGCGACATCGTTGCGCGCCGCTCCCTGCTCACCGGCGAATCCGGTGGGAGACGTGGCCAGATGAACAATGGTGTCGCCTTCCTGCAGCACCGTCGCCAAATCGTCTTCGAGTAGATCGAACCCCGTCACCCCAAAGCTGGTGGTGCGGTCGAGCCCAACGAGCTCGGTGACGTTGGTGTTCGACGCCAACCGGTCCGCGACGTGCCGGCCCACCGCACCGCTGGCACCAGTCACAACCACTCGCATGTGTACTCCCGTCACCGACCGCCCACGCAATGAACGGCTCGGCCTCTACGATGCACGGTGTGAGCGATTCTGGTCCATTCGACGACGATGACCTTCCCGAAGGGTTCGATTTCTCGAGCCTGTTCGGCGGCGGTGACCCCAATGCCATGATGTCCAACCTCATGGGGTTGTTCGGTGGTGGCGGCCTCTTCGGAGGTGGCGCCGGTGGCCTCGATCAGGCCACGCAACTCGCCGTGACCATTGCGGCAGGCGGCCAGACCGAAACGAACGTGGACCCCACCGACCGCATCGCCCTCGAACAGCTGGCCCGCGTGGCCGAGCTCAACATCGCACAGGCCACCGGCTTGCGGACCTCGGTGAGCGGCGCGGTCACCATCGCTCCGGTCAACCGCGGCGACTGGGTGAAGAAGTCCATGCAGGCCTACAAGGCCGTGCTCGAACAGCTCGCCGCCGCGATGGCCACACCGGTTGTCGACGACAGCCTCGGCTCCGACCCCCAGATGGCGATGTTCGAACAGCTCTTCGCGTCGATGCGTCCCATGATGGTCAACATGACCACCGGCTCCATGGTCGGCCACCTGGGCAGCCGCGCGCTCGGCACCTACGACCTGCCCATCCCGCGGCCCGGGTCCGACGAGCTTCTCGTCGTCGTTCCCAACCTCGACGTGTTCGGCGACGAGTGGACCCTGCAGCGCGACGAGCTCCGCATGTGGATCGCGCTCAGCGAGGTTGCCCATCACGCCGTGCTGAGCGTCCCGCATGTGGCGCAGCGCGTGAGCGCGCTGCTGGGTCGGTACACGAATGCGTTCCGCAACGACCCGAGCGCCATGACCGACGGTCTCGCCGACTTCGAGTTCAACCCCACCGGCGACTTCGCCGAAATGCAGGAGCAGCTGCAGTCCATGCTGGGCGACCCATCGGCGCTGCTCGGCGCCATGCGATCCCCCGAGCAGGAAGCGCTCCTCCCGGAGATGGCCGTACTCATGGCCACCATCGTCGGCTACATCGACCACGTCATGGATCGGGTGGGAACCACGCTGATCTCCGACTACGGCCAGCTCACCGAAGCGCTGCGCCGCCGCCGGGTGACCGCGTCCGAGTCCGACCGGTTCGTCGAACGCCTGCTTGGTCTGGAGCTGACCCAGGAGGTCTACGACCGCGGTCGGGCCTTCGCCGATGGTGTGGCCGAGCGTGCGGGAACCGACGGCCTGAACCGGCTATGGGAGTCCGAAGAGAGCCTGCCCACCAGCAACGAACTCGATGCGCCCGGACTGTGGCTTGCCCGTATGGGAATCGACTTCGAACTCGAGATCGACCCGTCGGAATTCGATCTGTCCGAGCTCGATGCCCCTGACGAACCAGAGACCCCAGACGACGAGGACCCGCCGCAGGGCTGAACCTGCGGATGTGGGCTGGGCGCAGCTAGTCCCAGAGTCGGAACTGGCCCTCTTCGGTTGGTTCGACTGGCATTTCGGTGGTCTCATCGACCGTCGGAGCAACCCACACGCCGTCGCCCGATGACCCGTGCGGCTCAGCGGGAACTCCCCAGTCGACCTCGTTGATGGGCACCGACTCGTCCTGGCCGGACGCCTGCGGTCGGGGGGCCACGATGGTGGGGTCGATCGTGGGGGGAGGAAGCTCGGGGCTCTGCCCGGCAGGCGCCGGGGGCGAGCCGGAGAATCGACTGAGCGCCGTTCCCAGCCCCAGTCGGCGCACGACGGCTCCGTCGGACACCCGGTCACGGATTGCTTCGCGAACTCTGGAGGACTTCTGGACACGATCGGTGCGGCGCCCCAGGTCGTAGGACGCTGCGGCGAAGGCGGCGGCGAGCCCGACGAGGAGGGATCCGGCGCGGATGCCGATGGGGATGATGACCGGAATGAATGCGCCGAGCGCCCACATCATCTGGAAGCGGCCCTCGAACTTTGCGAAGGCGCGTCCGTGGTTGGCCCGGGGGGCGTCGCGCTGGACCAGGGCATCGAAGCCAAGCTTTGCGACACCACCGGTGAGTCCGACACCGAAGGCGAGTAGAGCCGTGCCGGAGATTCCGCCGCCCCAAGCGCCGAGAAACGCCATGGAGGCCACCGCGATGAGCGCACCAAGAATGATGCGCTCTTCACTGGTGGCCCGACGGATCTGGGGCGCGTATTTGGCGCCGAGGAAGGCGCCGATGCCTGCGGCAAGGCCCGCCACACCAAAGTGCCAGCTGGGTGGCCCGGGCGTGCCGAGTGCGTCGATGCCGCCATTGCGTTCGCCGAGGACCGCGCCGATTCCGGCACCGACCCCCGACATGTCGACGCCGTCTTCGCCGGCACGCAGGTGGAAGGCCAGGAGGAACGTGGTGAACCCGACGATGCTCTTCAGGACACCAATGGCGGTGGCCGCGAGCACGATGTTTGCGCCGCGGACCTCGAGCTTCTCTGTGAGGTCGGCCGGTTCGGCTGCAACCTGCACCTGGGGTAGCTGGGTCGCGACGACGGCGCCAGTGAGGTAGACGACGACCGCGAACGCGGTGGCTCCTCCCCCGCCGAACAGGGCGACGAGACCGACACCGATCGCTCCGCCGAAGACTCCGGCAAATGCACTGAGGAGCGACAGTTTCGAGTTGGCTTCGATGAGTTCGTCCTCGTGGGGACACACGGCAGGAACGAGCGCTGTCTTGGAGACCACGTAGGCCTTCTGCAGCACGAGCATGGCGAAGGCTTCGGGGAAGAGCAGCAGGCTGTCGATGTGGCGGACCATGAAGAACGCCACCACGGCTCGAGCCGCCGCAGAGCCGATGATCATGCCGCGGCGTCCGCCCTTGGCTCGGTCGATCACGGGACCGAGCAGCGGGGTGACCACCGCAAACGGGGCGATGGTCAGGACGAGGTAGAGGGCCACCCGCCAGCGGGCATCGGACGGGTCGATCGAAAAGAAGATGGACCCCGCGAGCGCGACCGCCACGAGGCCGTCGCCCATGGCCGAGAGTGCGTGGACCCGAGCAAGTCGGGTGAACGGTGTGAGGCGGAGCCCATTGCCCAGACCCGTTGGCTCCTGGCGCGGACGGGGTCGGGCGCTGGCATCATCGGTGCTGCGCGGTGTGCGCAGTTCGTCCCAACCCTCTGATGCGTTCATCACGTCTGATCATACGTACGCCAACCGACATCGCTGGTCACGCTCCCCCGGTTGTCGAACATTTCATGCTGTGGCCACCCCCACCTCACGTGGTCGGGGCATCCTCCGTGACCGAAATCGCCCCGGTCGGCAACCGGACCGGTGGTACGATCGGAAGTGCAGAGTTGCGGTGAACGAGCGCAGGGAGACTCCATGAGTGTTAGCCCGCTGATCCTGGCAGATGCACTTCTGCCCGCCCGAAACCAGATGGCCCTGTCCCTCGGCGCACACATCGTGCTCGCCTGTTTCGGCATGGCGATGCCCGCAATGCTCTACGTGCTGCATCGCAAGGGCCTGCGTGGCGACAACGTCGCCCTGGAACTCGCCAAGCGCTGGTCGAAAGTGTCGGGGGTGCTGTTTGCCATCGGTGCGGTCTCGGGGACGATCCTGTCGTTCGAGATGGGCCTGCTCTGGCCTGGGCTCATGGAACGGTACGGCGAAGTGATCGGGCTGGCGTTTGCGCTCGAGGGGATCTCCTTCTTCGTCGAGGCGATCTTCCTTGGCATCTATGTGTACGGGTGGGGCCGGCTGCCCGGGCGCACGCACCTGCTCATGTTGGTTCCCATGATCGTGTCGGGCGTCGCCGGGTCGTTCTTCATCGTGTCGGTGAATGCGTGGATGAACGCACCCACCGGTTTCACCGAGGTCGACGGTGTCGTCACCGACGTCGATCCTCTTCGAGCGATCTTCAACAGTGCGGTCCCGCTGCAGTTCCTGCACATGTTCTTTGCGGCGTACATGGTGGCCGGTTTCTGCATCGCCTCGATCTATGCCGTGGGTCTGCTGCGGGGACGAGTCGACCGACACCACAAGCTCGGATTCCTGGTGCCACTCGCCTTCGTTGCCATCGCCACCCCACTGCAGCCGGTTGTTGGGCACTTCGCCGGCCAGCGCATCGCCGACGACCAACCCATCAAGTTGGCGGCAATCGAGGGGCTCGCTCACACCGAAGCGTCGGTTCCCACCGTGCTCGGCGGAGTCTGGACCGACGGCGAACTCGTTGGTGAGATTGTCATCCCGATCGATGGGCTGGCTTCGTTCCTTGCCCAGAACTCGTTCGATGCCGAGCTCGTGGGGCTCGACGCCGTGCCGCCGGACGAACGACCGCCGGTGAACATCGTCCGATTCTCGTTCCAGATCATGGTGGGAATCGGCACGGCGCTCGTGGGACTCATCGCCTGGTCGGCGTGGGGTTGGTGGCGGGCGCGGGATGGGTTCTTCACGAACCGGTGGCGACTCCGTGCATTCGTCCTGGCGGGGCCAGCGGCGATCGTGGCAATGGAAACCGGATGGATCACGACCGAGGTTGGCCGTCAGCCGTGGATCGTGCACGGACTCATGCGAACCGAAGACGCGGTCACTGACGGCAATTGGGTCTGGTTCACGCTCATCGGCCTCATGGTCGTCTACGCCGGCCTGGGGTTTGCTGGCGCCACCATCCTGCGATCCATGACGAAGCGTTGGGCTGCGGGGGAACATGACCTGGCCTCGCCGTATGGCCCTGGAGTTCTGGAACTGGAACAGCAGTTTGGTCATGAGCGGGTGGCACCGTGAGTGCCGCAGATGCCGTTGCAGCAATCATGTTTGCGGCGGTCATCTTGTACGCAGTGTTCGCTGGAGCTGACTTCGGCAGCGGCACGTGGGACCTCATCGCCGGGAACGCCCGCAAGGGAGCGCCGACCCGGCGGCTCATCGACCGGGCGATCGGCCCGGTGTGGGAGGCACACCATGTGTGGCTCATCTTCATTCTCGTGTTTCTGTGGACCGGGTTCCCAAGGCCGTTCGGAACGATCATGCGAGAACTTGCCATTCCGTTCTGGCTGGTGGGGCTGGGAATCGTGTTGCGTGGATCCGGATTCGCGTTCCGAAAGTACTCGCCTGATCTGGCGTGGGCCCGAGCGTCAGGAACCATGTTCGCTGCGGCGTCGGTTGTCACGCCATTCTTCCTGGGAATGATCGCCGGAGCCGTTGCTTCGGGCCGAGTGGGGTCCGGTAATGACGGCATCGTCTGGCTGTCACCCACGTCGCTGATCGGTGGGGTGCTCGCCGTGCTCACCTCCACATTTCTTGCGGGCGTCTTCCTGGCCGAGGAAGCCCAGCGAATCGGCGATGCACGGCTTACCGAGTCACTTCGACGACGGGCGATGCTCCTGGGTGCCATCACCGGAGCGCTCGCGCTGCTTGCGGTCATCCCTCTTCGGTCCGATGCCCCGACACTCGCCGATGGGCTCACCGGACGCGCCGCACCGCTGATTCTCGCTTCGGCCTTTGCCGGAGCCTCCACGCTGATCCTGCTGGAACAGGGTCACCTTCGAGCGGCTCGGATCGCTGCGGTTGGAGCGGTTGCGTCGGTCGTCGCCGGCTGGGGCTTCGGCCAGTATCCGTGGATCCTCGTCGACGAAGTCTCGATCGAGGACGGCGCAAGCAACGGTGCGACATTGGTCGGGTTACTCATCGCCTCTGCGGTTGCAGGCGCGATCGTGATCCCGGCCTTGGTGCTTCTGTATCGGCTGGCCGACTCCAGCCGGCTCAGCACGAGCCAGCCGCCGGCCTGACTCAGCGGAAGATCCGCGGCGCCTGTAGCTTGTCGTGGATGGCGTTGCAGGTGTCACCGTCGAGGCGCAGCCCCTGTGCCACGGCACCCAGGTAGGACGCTTCCTGCTGAGTGTCGAGCTTCATGCCAAGCAACGAGAACGCATAGGCCTGCTGGGTGAGCTCGGCGGGAACGCTTCGGCAGAACGCCTCGAGGTCGACCGGCGCCTGCAGTTCGGCGCGCAGGAACGCGGCTTCGTGTTCGTCGACCTCGCCCAGGCGACCGACGATGGCATCGATCTCTGACTGGTCGATTTCGCCGTCGGCCTTGGCGGCGTTGCACATTGCACGAATCAGGATTTCGGCGTCGTCGTCGGCAGCCTGGCGTTGTTCGGCCGAGACCGCTGGCGCGCTGGACGACCCGCCGCCACCGAGCATGCTTCCCAGGATGGACCCGAGGCCGCCTCCGCTTCGGCCGCCACCGAGCAGTGCACCGGCCACACTGCCAAGAATGCTCATGCCGGCTCCACTTCCGAGCAGGCTGCCAAGCAGGCCACCCCCGGTTGCGTTTCCGCCCATCATTCCGCCGAGCAGATCTGCCGCACCACGGCCACTGCCGCCGCTGCGTCGATCCTGCACGTTCTCGCTTCGATATCCCTCGGGCACCTTGACCATGGCTGTTCTCCAGTTCTCCGCCAGCATCTGCAACGTAGCCGCCCCCACCAAACTTCCGCTCCAGGTACCGTTACCCACCCTCGTCATGGTCTCATCGCTCGTCGTCGAACTTGTAGCCAAGTCCGCGAATGGTCACGATGCGAACCGGGTTCTTCGGGTCGGCTTCGATTCGACCCCGTAGACGCTTGATGTGGACGTCGAGTGTCTTGGTGTCACCGACGTAGTCCGAACCCCAGATGCGGTCGATGAGGACATCGCGGGTCAGCACGCGGCCGGCGTTCTCCATGAGCAACGCAAGCAGCTCGAACTCCTTCAGCGGAAGGCTCTGCTGTTCGCCGTCGACGCTGACTTCGTGCCGGTCGATGTCGACCTCGACCGAGCCCACGACGATGGGTTCCTGGCGGCTCTCTGACGCGGTGGCGTCGGAGGTCGTGGTTTCGCCGGCTTCTTCGAATCGGCGGAGCACGGCACGCATGCGAGCGACGAGCTCCCGGAGCCGGTACGGCTTGGTGACATAGTCGTCGGCGCCGACTTCGAGACCGACGACGGTGTCGACTTCGGATCCCTTGGCGCTCACCATGATGATGGGCACCTTCGACTTGGTGCGGATCGCACGGCACACGTCGATACCCGACATCGTGGGCAACATGACATCGAGCAGAACCAGATCGGGGCTGATCTCATCGAACCGGCGGAGCGCATCGGCACCATCGCCTGCGACAGTGACGCCGAAGCCTTCGCGGCCCAAGCCGAGGGTGAGTGCTTCGGCGAAGCTCGCCTCGTCCTCGACGACCAGTACCGAATACTCACTCATGTGCGACCTCGTCTTCTGGAGCTTCGGCCATGGATCGGTCGCTGACCTTCGGCAGGATCATGGTGAACGTGGACCCCACGCCTTCTTGGGAAATCACCTCGACCCGACCGCCATGGTTGACGGCAACGTGTCGAACGATTGCGAGACCGAGTCCGGTACCGCCTGAAGTGGAACTGCGACCGCGATCGACCCGGTAGAACCGTTCGAAGACCCGCTGGTGATCCTTCTGCGGAATGCCGACGCCAGAGTCGACCACAGCGACGGCGATCTCGTCGCCGTGACTCACGACGCGGCACGCAACCTGGCCCGATTCGTCGGTGTACTTGACGGCGTTCTCCAGCAGGTTGGTGATGGCAGACACGAGTTGGCCGTGATCACCGAGCACCTGGGCCGGTTCGGTCAGCGGATCAATGGAGATGTCGATGTTCTTGTGTTTCGCAGCCTCGCGAACACCTGCGACCGACTCGCCCACAATGCCCGCCATGTCGACCTTCTCGAGTCGTTCTGCGGTGCCGCCTTCGATGCGGCTGAGATCGAGCAGGTCGTCGATCAGTCGACTGAGCCGCTCGGTTTCGTCCTGGATGCGTCCAAGGAATCGCTGGAGGATCTCGGGGTCGGTCTCGCCCTCGAGCGTCTCGGCGAGAAGACTCAACGCCCCGACCGGCGTGCGAAGCTCATGGCTGACGTTGGCGACAAAGTCGCGGCGGACGGCATCGAGGCGGTGTTGTTCGGACACATCGTCGACCAGCACGATGGCACCAATGAGCTCACCATCGATGATGAGCGGACTCCCGACGATGAACAGAATCCGCTCGGGGGGACCGTGGAGCCGGAGTTCCTCGTCGGTCGTGTCGCCAATCAGCGCGTCCTTCAACCGGTTCTGGATTGCGGCCTCGACCAGCGCATTGCCATGGCGGCCGCCGGCAAATGGGGCGGCCACACGATTGCGGAGCACCACCTGGCCACTGGCGTCGGCAACGACGGCGCCGGTGGGCATCTCGTCCATGGCTGCAGCCAGCTGGTCGAACGAGACATCGGACGGCGTCGACGGATGCATGACCCGCGACTGCAATCGTTCGAGGCCGCGCTCAACAGTGTTTGGTGCCAGGCCGTCGTCACCACTGAAACGGAGCAGCTCGACCACGCGTTCCAGGTGTTCGGCCCGCTTACGCAGCCCGACCACAGTGACCGCCACCAGCGCGAACGCAAGTATCACCGTGGTGAAGAGGAGCATGGTCAGCCCGTCTCTGTCCCGAGGTCGTCGTCGACGATGTCTGCGCTGTCTTCGATGCCGTGAGCGGCCTCTCCAATAGACTTGGCATCGGCCTCACGGGCGCGAGAAGCCCCGACGGACTCTGGCGACTCGCCGGTGACCATGTACATGACACGCTCACCAATGTTGACCGCGTGGTCGCCGATACGTTCGTAGTAGCGGGCGATCAGTGCGAGCTGAACAGTTTCCTGAAGCGAGAGCTCGCCATCGTTGTGCGCCTCGAAAATGGTCTCAATGAACTGCACCTGCAGGTCGTCGAGTCGATCATCGATGTCGGGAAGCGCTGCGGCGAGGCCGGCGTGGCGTTCGGCGTAGGCGTCGACCGACAAGCGGGTCAGGCGGACGGCTTCTTCGCTCATGGAGGAGATGAGTCCACGAAGTGTCGGCGTGAGCGACAGGCCGTACACACGACGCAGTCCCTTGCAGATGTTGACGGCGAGGTCGCCGGAGCGTTCGTATTCGCCGTTCAGCTTCATGGCCGTGACGATGGCGCGCATGTCGACGGCCATGGGCTGCTGGAGCGCAATGGCCGCGTAGCAGCGTTCTTCGATCTGCAGCGACAGCAGGTCGAGGGCATCGTCGCCGCGGATCACTTCCTGGGCGAGTTCCAGGTTGTTCTCGATGAGTGCTTCCGTGGCGCGTGGGATGGCTTCGGTGACGTGTGCAGCCAGCGTCACGACCGTGTCCCGAATCGCGTCGAGTTCGTCGTGGAAACTGTGTCGGAGTTCGTTCATGTGGTGCTCGATTTCGTCGGCGGGGCCGAAGTCGTGATCAGCCGAAACGGCCGGTGATGTAGTTCTCGGTCCGTTCGTCGTCGGGGTTGGAGAACAATTTCGCAGTGTCGGTGTATTCGACAAGCAAGCCCGTGCGGCGGTCGTTGGCTTCGTCGAGTTCGACAGAGAAGAACGCCGTGCGGTCGGAGACTCGGGCCGCCTGTTGCATGTTGTGCGTGACGATGAGGATCGTGTATTCGGCCTTGATCTCGGCCATGAGTTCTTCGATCCGGGCGGTGGCGATGGGGTCGAGGGCCGAACACGGCTCGTCCATCAGCAGGACCTCAGGATCGACGGCAATGGCGCGGGCAATGCTCAGTCGCTGCTGCTGGCCGCCCGAAAGGCCGATGGCGGAGTCCTGAAGGCGGTCCTTGACCTCGTCCCACAGGGCAGCCTTGCGCAGACTGGATTCGACGACTTCGTCGAGGCCACGCTTGCGACCGGCCACGCGGGGACCGTAGGCGACGTTGTCATAGATGGACTTGGGGAACGGGTTTGGCTTTTGGAACACCATGCCGATACGGCGGCGAACCTCGACCGGGTCGACCCGGTCGTCGTACAGGTTCACACCGCGGTAGAGCAGGTTGCCGGCAACACGTGCGGTAGGGATGAGATCGTTCATGCGGTTGAACGAACGAAGGACGGTGGACTTGCCACAGCCGGACGGGCCAATCATTGCGGTGATCTCGTTGCGACGGATCTTCATGTTCACGTCGCGGACGGCACGGAAGTCGCCGTAGAACACGCTGAGCTCGGAAACATCGAAGACGAGATCGTCGCCCGACGGCTCGTCGTTGGGCACCGCGGACGCGGAGGTCTGTGGGACAGCGACCTGGATGTCACCTGTTCCGGTGGTTGATTCTTCGTCCACGCGTGTGCCTTTCAGGGCGTCCGGTACGGAGGGCGTCACATTGACCATCGGTCAGCCTCGCTTCTTCTCAAAGTAGTTGCGGAGCAGCACCGCACCCGAATTCATCAGAATCACAAACGCCAGCAGCACGACGATGGCTGCGCCCGCCGCTGCGCTGAAACCTTCGTCGCGGCCAGATTGCTGCACCCAGCCAACAATGACGATGGGCATCGCCGTGAACTTCTCACCGATCTGATCGAGGCTCAGGGCAGATCCTCCGCGCGGAGCCAGACGATCGGTGATTGCCCCGACGAGGATCAGCGGTGCCGCCTCTCCCACTGCTCGGGACAGCGACAGCAGCGTGCCGGTGAGAATGCCGGGTGCGGCGAATGGAAGGACCTGGCTGCGAATGACGTCCCATTTCGTTGCGCCAACGCCGTAGGCGCCTTCCTTGAGACTGGATGGCACGGCTCGGATGGCTTCGGCTGCGGTGATGATCACGATTGGCAGCACGAGGATCGCAAGGGTGATGCCGCCTGCGAACAGGGCGCTGTTTCCGTCGCGGGTTTTGACGAACAGGAACAGTCCCAGCAGGCCGTAGACGACCGAAGGCACACCGGCGAGGTTCCGGATGGCGATGTCGATGACGCTGGTGAACCAGTTTCTGGGTGCGTACTCCTCGAGGTAGACGGCTGCGGAGATTCCCACGGGGAAGGCAAGCGCTGCCACGAACACGGCAATCCAGAACGATCCGATGATGCCCTGCGATATGCCGAGCTTCGCGTCGCTTGAACGCGACCGGAGCGTGCCCGACCAGAACTCGCCGAAGCGGGCATCGAGCACGGGCCAACCGTCGGTGAACACCTGCACCAGCAGCACGATGAGAATGAGCACGCTGATGGCCAGGGTGCTCAGGAGCACGACGCGGAAACCAGCGCCACGCATGTCTCTTCCCTGACGGAAGATCTCGTCCTCAACACGGCGTCCGGCACCGTTGTTGCCAATTGTCGAACCAATCGAAGCCATCGTGATTCTCCTAGTACTTCTCGCGCACGCGGTTGACGAACCGCCCGGCGACGACGTTGAGCAGCAGGGTCAGAAGAAACAGGACAAGGCCGACGAAGTACAGACTCTGGAAGGTCAGCCCCTCGCCGACGACGTTGTCGGTTCCTGTGGCGAGCGATGCCATCCCTGCCGTCATGGTGAGGCCACCTTCGAACGGCGAATCCGTGAACTGCGATGCGTCGGCGGCGCCACCGGCCATGAACACGACCATGGTCTCGCCGAGTGCCCGGGAGATGCCGATGATGAACGCAGCCACGATTCCGGAGACGGCCGCAGGCAGGACGACCTGTGTTGTGGTGGTGACCTTCCTGGCTCCAAGCCCGGCCGAGGCCTCGCGTAGTTCTCGGGGGACCGAGGCAAGTGCGTCTTCGGCGATGGAGGCCACCAGCGGGATGGTCAGGATTCCGACACCGACAGCTGCGGCTGCCAGCTGACCGCTGCGCTTCACGGCGAACGTGTCGGCGGTTTCGGCCACGCCGTTCACCCACCACACGAGCAGCAACGCACCAGCGACGAGCAGCGTGAGCGTGAGGATGCGTCGGACCTGGACACCAACCGGCGTTCCCGCTTCACGCCGCATGAGATTGCGAGCCCAGCCGGCAACGAGCAGGACATAGGAGATGATGATGACTGCACCAATGACGAGCCAGCCGTTGCGACCGATCCGTTCAATGACCTGCGGGCTGATGAAGAAGAGTGCAAAGAAGCCAAGAACCACGGAGGGCACGCCGGCGAGGACTTCGAGGACCGGCTTGAGAATGGATCGGGTTCGCCGGCTGGCGTATTCGGAAAGGTAGATCGCAGAGCCGAGGCCCAGTGGGCCGGCGACCATCATGGCCACGATGGTGACGATCAGCGACGCGACGAGCAGCGTGGGCATGTCGTAGAGACCGCGTCGCGGGAACCAACCAGCCTCGCCCCACGTGACGCTCCAGTCGACGTCGGTGACAAAGGTCCAGGCTTCGGTGACAAGGCTCAGGATGATCAGCACCGAGATTCCGATGGACACCAGCGCAGCAAGGAGGAAGAAGCTGCGGATCACTCGCTCCTTGCGGAGTCGACGAGCCGGGCCAGCGAGCACGTCTACTGTCAGCGGCGTGCGTTCTGCTGGTAGCAGGATGTCGGTCATGGAGAAGAACCTATCTTCGGCGTGAACCGCCGAGGCCGGAGCCGCTCACCCAAGGAAATGTGGGTGAGGAACTCCGGCGTCGACGTATCGGGCAGGTGGTGTGGCGTCAGCCCCAGGTGGAACGTACTTCGGCTTTGGCATCGTCGGAAAGCTCGACATAACCAACCTCGGCGACTGCCGTGTCGAGGCCTTCGTTGACGTAGAAGTCGACGTAGGACTGCAGACCGGGGTTGGCTGCGGCGTTGGCGGTGTTGACGTAGATGTAGAGGTTGCGGGAGATGGGGTACTCGTTCGACGCGATCGTCTCTGCGGTGGGAGCAACACACCCGTCGCCACCGTCGACCTCGATGAGCTTGGCGCCGGAGTTGGCGGCGAAGGCGAAGCCCACCCAGCCGAGGCTGGTGTCGGAGCTCTCGATACCCGAGAGGATGACGTTGTCGTCGGCGCTGGGGTTGTAGGTGGAGCGAGTGGTGGCGTCCTGGCCTCGTTCTTCGGCGATGTGTTCGATCACGATCTCGAGGAACGAGTCGTAGGTTCCAGATTCTTCACCAGGACCGAAGATCTCGAGTGGGGCGGCCGGCATGCCTTCGCCAGCGATGGCGTTGGCTGCATCCCAGGTGTTGACGGCGTCGGACTCGGGGCCGATGAGGCCGTAGAGGTTTTCGAAGGTGACACAGTCGACTGCGGTGTTACTGACGTTGGTCATGACACCGATGCCGTCGATGCCGACGAGGATTTCGGTGTACTCGATGCCGTTCGCGGCGCAGGTTTCGGCCTCGGAGTCCTTGATCGCACGGGACGCGTTGGAGATGTCGGTCTCACCGTCGCAGAACTTCTTGAAGCCGTCGCCGGTTCCAGGACCCTCGACGTCGACGAACACGTCGGGAGCGATGTCTTCGAAGAGCTCGGCGACACGAGTGGAGATTGGGGCGACGGTGGAGGAGCCAGAGACGAAGACTTCGCCGGATGCGTCGACCGTGGCGGCGTCGCCGGTCGAGTCAGAAGCGTCGACCGTGCTGCCCGATCCGCCACATGCTGCCGCCACAAGTGCGATGCCCAGAATCATGGCCAGGCTCGTGAACAGCCGGCGGGTACTTTTCATCACTGGAAACCCTCCTCAGGGTTGTCCCGGGCGAACCACTCGTCCGGTTTCAATTCTGAAGGTACGTGTGTTGGCTTACAGACAATTCGCGTCAAGGTGAACAGCAGGTGAACGATCCGTGCAAGATGAGCGCAGGAGGCTGCTTTCGTGGGCAATCCACCTCAGAACAGCCGCTGCGTTCCCGATTCGTGGTCCAACAGCCATCGCTTGATCGGTACCCCTCCGCCGAACCCCACCATGGCTCCGTCGGAACCGATGACGCGGTGGCATGGCAGCACGATGGCAAGCGGATTGCGGCCGTTCGCAGACCCCACGGCCTGCGCTCCGCCGGCTCGACCCACGGCGGCTGCCTGCTCGCCGTAGCTCATCGTCTGGCCGTACGGAATGGTGTCGAGCGTCCACCACACGTCTTGTTCAAAGTCGGTTCCCTCGACGTGAAGCGGCAGGTCGAAGACTTCGCGGTCGCCGGCGAAGTACTCGTCCAGCTGTGCAACAGCTGCCGACAACACGGGGTCAGCCGGAACTTCGGGCAATTCGGTGAGGTCGAGCACCTGCTTGTGCTCAGTCTCAAACGACACCCGCCGGAGGCCGTGGTCGTCGGCCAACAGCGTGATCACACCGATCGGCGAATCCATCCGACACCAACGACCGCCCGGCCACACGGGATGTGGAGCATCGTCCGTCATGTGGCACCTTCGCCCACGGCGTCGGACCAACGGTCGGCCCAGTGCCACAGGGGTTCCAGCGCCACACTGACCTCGGCTCCGATCGACGTCAGCGTGTAGTCGCCATCGGTCGTCTTCTCGATGAGGCTGGCGCCGGTGAGCTCATCGAGCCGCTGGTAGAGCACGCTCGACGACATGCCGTCGCACTCCGCTCGCAGCGCGCGTGCCCCGAGCGGCCCGTTGCGCAACTCCCAGAGAATTCGCAACGCCCATCGACGGCCGAACAGGTCAAGTGCAGCCATGAGCGGACGGCCCGTGTCGGAGCCGCGGACGCTGGTGCCAGGAGTGGGAACGGAGGTTGAGTCGGATGCCATGCTTGACGTTTCGGAAAGAGAAACACTACGATGCGTTCGACATCGTTTCTGAAACCGAAACAGAGGATGACCTGGATGACCACCCGTATCGAACCGCTTGGCCCACCCTATGCCCCCGAGGTCGACGCGCAATTGCGCAGCCTCATGCCTCCGGGCGTTCCGCCACTGCTTCTCTTTCGCACCTTCGCCAAACATCCGGCAATGACCAACGCATTGCGAAGCTGGGGCGGATACGAACTCAGCGACCAGCTCTCCCTCGATCTGCGGGCCCGCGAGATCGTGATCGACCGGACCTGCGTTCGCTGTGGTTGCGAGTACGAGTGGGGCGTCCACATCGCCCTCTTCGCCGAGCGTGCCAACCTCTCCCCTGCGCAGGTCACGTCGATCACCCATGGATCGGCCAGCGACGACTGCTGGACTGAGCCGACGGACAGACTGCTGATCGAAGCCGTCGACTCACTTCATGACAGCGCCACGATCAACGACGAGCTGGCCCAACGCCTGCACGCCATGTTCACCGAGCAGCAACTCCTCGACCTCTACCTTCTCACGGGCTGGTATCACGCCATCAGCTACTGCGCGAACGCCGCCGGCGTGGAGCTGGAAGCTGGCACACCAAGGTTCGCCGACCACCGCTGACCGACGGAAGCTGGCACTCTTGAACCATGCGGCGAGTGGCAACGACGGCGGTGGCGGTGGCAACGCTGTTCGCCGCCGCGTGCACCTCCGACCTGTCCATCAACAACGGTGCGCCAGAAACGACCACACCGCCTTCCACCACGGTCGTAGCCACCACCACTGCTCCGACGACCACGTCAACCACCACCCCGCCGCCCGACCGAGGGCCCGTTCGCATCGTCCGAGCCAACTGGGACGTCGGGCTCGTCCACAGCTCACTTGTCATGGAAGTGCTCGCAGAGCTCGGTTTCGAACCCATCGATGTTGGCGCTGATGACCACAACGAGGGCCTTTCCCCGGACCTGAGCTACCCCGTCCTGGCGTCCGGAGACGTCGACTTGTACGCAAACGCCTGGTTGCCCGATCACTTCACGTGGTTCGAGGCGGAAGACGCCGGATTCTCGGGAACCGCCGGCGACCACCTGAGCGTCGTGAGCACGATCGTTCCTGCCGGAGGACTTCAGGGCTGGCTGATCACGAAGGCATGGGCGGATGCCGAAGGAATCAGCTCACTCGACCAGATCGCCGAGACTCCCTCGCTCGCTCTCGCGCTTGATCACGACGGAAACGGGCGGGGCGAGATCTACGGCTGTCCGGAAGACTGGACATGCGACGACGTGATTCGGGGCTACATCTGGTTCAACGAGTGGGACGAAGTCCTCGAACAAGTCATCGAACCCGAACGAGAGCTCCAAGGACTCGACGCCCGGCGCGGCCAATCGCTCTACGACGCGATGTTCGAGGAGTTTCTCGAACGGGTTGAGCGCGACGAGCCCGCCGTTGCATACGTCTGGACCCCGACCACGTACCACAGCCTCGCGGACGTCGGAGATACGACCTTGTGGCTTTCGCTGTCGAACGACGCGGTTCGTACGGGTGCCCGGTATCAATTCGAACCCGACCCACGTCCGGGGATCGTCCGTGCGGACGGCACGATTGGGTTCACGGACCTTCCCACCGACCGGTGCACGCAGGGACCGGATGGTTGCCAGACCGGATGGTATGCGAGCGACATTTCCATCGTCGGCAGTCGCTTGTGGATCGACGAACACCCCGAGGCCGTCGCTGTCCTCGACGCGATCGAGATCGACCGCAGGGAAGCGTCCGATCTCATCGCCGAGCTCCAAGCACTCCGGCTCACCGAGTGGGACGACAAGGTAGCTGCCAGCCACACCATCGCCCGCGCCTGGATGGACGCAAACCCCGAACGCGTCGCCGCCTGGCTCGACGCCCGTTAGACACTCGCTGGGCGCCACCGTACGATCTGCCGACAGGTTGGAGTGCGGGGGGCGCGAGGTGGGGAAATGTTGACGCTGGTCCTGAGGGATCTGCAGTATCGGGCGCCGCGGGTGATCTTCGTGGCTGTGCTCATGGCGATCATCATCACGCTGCTGTTCGTGATGACCGGGCTCGTGAACCAGTTCAACACCGAGCCCGAGCTCGCCACCGAACGAGCGGGCGGCACGCTCAACTGGATCGTTCCCGACTCCTCCACCGGGCCTCTCAGCTCGCCTCGGGCTGCACCTCCCGGCATGATCGAAGCTGTCGACGGCGTCGAACCGATGCTCATCGGGCTGGCCTCGCTCGACGGGGCCCGCGCCACGGTGATCGGCCGGGCCGAACTCGGCGATCAACCGCCCATCTCCGACGGCCGCTACCCCACCGCTGCGGGCGAACTGCTCGTCGACGAATCGTTCGGCGGCGGCGTGGGCGACACGGTCGATTTCGCTGGCAGCCAGGCCACGATCGTCGGCACCACCACCGACGCCACCGTGCTTGCCGGAGTGCCGCTCGTGTTCACCCAGCTCGATTACGCACAGGCGGCCATCGCCAATGGCACCCCCGTCGTCACAGCTGGCCTCATCGATGGAGCGCCGGCAGACCTGCCCGAGGGGCTTCGGTTGATGACCGCCGAAGAGGTGGCCGCCGACGGCCTCGTCCCCCTCCTCAACGCCATCTCGTCGGTCGACCTCGTGCGCGCCCTTCTGTGGCTGATCACGCTCATCATCATCTCGGCCGTCATCTACATCACGGCGTTGGAACGCACCCGGGACTTCGCTGTGCTCAAAGCCGTCGGCGCCAACGACCGCAGCCTGGCCCTGTCCCTGATCGTGCAGGGCATCCTCATGACGCTGCTGGCCGTGGCGATCGCCGCCGTCCTGCAGTTGTTCATTGCACCGCTCTTCCCCATGACCGTGCGGGTCCCGGGCAAGGCGTTCTGGCAGATCCCACTCGGGGGCACCATCGTCGCCCTACTGGCCGGAATCGCCGGGGCCAGAAGAGCGGCCGGCACCCCAGCAGCGGAGGCATTCGAATGAGCGAACTGATTCTGCAGGTGAACGACCTGGTCGTGGAGTACGCCTCGGACGGCTACGCCGTTCGTCCGCTCGACGGCTTCTCCATGGAAGCGCGGGCGGGCGAACTCGTGGGCCTCCTCGGGCCATCCGGCTCGGGCAAGACAACGCTGCTGTCCGTCCTGAGCGGCATGATCCCGGCAACCGCTGGCTCTGTTCGCATGCAGGAGTTGGACGTGCTCAACCTTCGAAGCTCCGACCTGCAGAACTACCGGCGCAACCGCATTGGCATCGTCTTCCAGGGGTTCAACCTCATTCCCTCCCTGTCAGCACGGGAGAATGTTGCCGCACCGCTTCTGGTGGCGGGCACCGCCAAGAACGATGCGCTCCGCCGAGCCGATCAGCTGCTCGAAGAAGTGGGCATGTCCGACCGCGGCGGCCACAAGCCGAAGCAGCTCAGCGGCGGGCAGCAACAGCGAGTTGCCGTGGCCCGTGGGCTGGTCGCCGACCCACCACTGCTTCTTGCCGACGAGCCGACAGCAAACCTCGACCTGATTTCGGCCGAGGCGGTCATCTCACTTCTGCGAGACCTTCGAGCTGCGGGCCGCACCATCGTCATCTCCACCCACGACAACCGGCTCTTGCCCGCAATCGACCGCATCGTCGAGATGGCACCCGCAGACGAGACGGCAACAACGGCTCCCAGCGACGTCCAGATTGCAGCTGGCGAGGTTCTGTTCCGGCAGGGCGACACCAGCGACTACATCTACGAAATCGTGGACGGTCAGATCGACGTTGTGCGGGAGCTCGTCGACGGCGGCGAAGAACACCTGGCAGTTCTCGGCACCGGGAACTACGTCGGCGAACTGGGCCCACTTCTGGGCTTCCCACGATCGGCCACCGTGCGAGCCCGAACCGGTTGCACCCTTCGGGCGCAAACCGTGCAGGAATTCAAACTCCAGGGACTGGACCGGGCCACCGCAACCTGATCCGAAACGCGCAACAACCAACGCACCGGGGGGGTGATGCGTTGGTTGCCACGTTGTCGATCGCACCACGTGGGGGGACATCCGGAGCGATCGGCGTTTTGGGTCAGCTAACGGAAGCTCAGGTTGGGAACTTTCACGAAGCCGAAGAACATCGAAGCGCCGAGTGTGGAGGCGCCGAGAAGGCAAGCCTGCACAGTACGAAGCATCAGGGGGTTTGAGGTGTTCACGATGGTAGGACGCACCCACCGCAGCGTTTGTCGCGGAATGATCCGAACTTTTCGCGCCGGCTCTCAGATGACCTTGTTGATCCGGCCGGAATCCACGAGGGAGGCAAACAGCTCTTTGTCTCGTCGGTAGGTCAGCCGGTCGACCACCTTCGACACGCGAACCCACGAGATCAGATCCACCTCGTCGTTCGGTACGAAGTCGCCCTTGCGGACCGTCATGAGCCAGTAGCGAACTTCTTTCGTCCGGCCTTGGCCGTCCAGATAGTTCAGCTCTGGCAGTCGTGGGCGGTGCGTGCGACAGACCATGCCGGTCTCTTCAAGCACCTCGCGAAGCGCTGCCTTCTTGAAGCTCTCGCCGTTCTCGAGCTTGCCCTTTGGGAAGCTCCAGTCGTCATAGCGTTGACGATGGATCAGCAGAACCTTTGGCTCCTTCTTGCCAGCACGAAGCACGATCCCCCCGGCCGCACGGACCTGTGGAGTTGTGTCGTTGGTGCCGCCCATGGCTGCCGGTCAGACCCCGGTGCCTGGAGATCGACGCCCAAGCGCCTCGGCCTCGAACGCGGCATGCAGGTCGGGCCGGCCATCGCTGGAGTCACGGTGCCAGGAGCCGTCGCTCTGCAACAGCCAGGTCTGCAAGCCGTCGGTCAGGTTGAGCTCAACAATGTCGTTCAGGTGTGCCACAGCGGTCTCGTCCTCGATCAGGACGAGTGCCTCGACACGGTGGTCGAGGTTGCGAGACATCAGATCTGCCGAACCCATGTAGATGGAAGGTTTGTCGGGGCCACGCCCATTTGCAAACCAGTAGAGGCGGGCGTGTTCCAGATAGCGGCCAATGATGGATCGAACCCGGATGTTCTCGGAGAGCCCGGGCACGCCGGGACGAAGACCGCAGACGCCGCGCACGATGCACTCGATCTGCACGCCGGCCTGCGAAGCCTCGTACAGACGCTCGATCATCTTGCGATCAATGAGCGAGTTCATCTTCAGGATGATGCGCCCGTTCGGAGCCTCCATCTCTTGTCGGATGAGATCTTCAAGTCCCTTCCGGAGCGATTCTGGGGCGACGAGCAGGTTGGGGTACACAACGCCATCGCCGTAACCGGTGAGGGTGTTGAAGAGCACGGCGACCTGATCGCCGAGTTGCTCCGATGCGGTGAGCAGACCGAAGTCTCCGTAGATCCGCGCGGTCCCCTGGTTGTAGTTGCCGGTCCCAAAGTGGCAGTAGCGCACCATCTTGCCGGCCTCGCGACGCACGACCATGGTGATCTTGGCGTGGATCTTCAGCCCGGCCAGCCCGTAGGTGACGTGGACGCCAGCCTGCTCCAGCGCCTTGGCCCATTCGATGTTCGCACGCTCATCGAAGCGTGCTTTCAGCTCGATGAGCACCGCCACCTGTTTGCCCGCTTCAGCGGCACGAACGAGCGCGCGAATGATGGGGCTGTCGGAGGACGTCCGGTACAGCGTCATCTTGATGGCGACGACCTTCGGGTCCGATGCTGCTCGGCGGATGAACTCTTGCGTGGTGGCGCTGAATGACTCGTACGGGTGGTGGACAAACAGATCCTGTTCCCGCAGCTCCTCGAACAGGTCAACGTCTTCACCCGATCGTTCGGAGACCCGATACGGCACGACGGGAGAGAAGTCGGGATATTGCAGCTCTGGTCGATCCAGCTTGAGCATCTCGAACAGGTCGACCATGGCCAGAAAGCTCGACTCCACGAACACGTCGGTGTCTTCGAGCTCGAGCTCCCGGGTGAGGAGCGCACGGATCGCGTTGCCAGAGCTGGCGGCGATCTCCAGGCGCACCGCGGCGCCAAGCCGCCTTCGGCGAAGCTCCATCTCGACGAGTTCGAGGAGATCGTCGGCTTCTTCATCGCGGTAGTTCAGGTCGGCGTTGCGAGTTACCCGGAACACCAGATGCTCGACGACGGTCAACCCGGGAAAGAGCTGATCGAGGTTGGCAACGAGGAGGTCCTCGACCCGAAGGAACGATCCCGGCGTCGAAAGTGGCACAAGCCGGTGCACGGTGTCGGGAATCTTGATGCGGGCGAATCGGGCACGGTCGTCGCCGGAGCGCCGGACGCGGACTCCCAGGTTCAATGAGAGATCGGAGATGTACGGGAACGGGTGGCCGGGATCGACGGCCAACGGCGTGAGAATCGGGAAGACCTGATCCTCGAAGTACGCATCGGCGATCTTCTGATCGGCCTCGCTGAGCTCGGCGTACCGAAGGATGGTGATTCCCTGCAGTCGAAGCTGCGGAAGCAGCTCGTTGGTGAAGATCTGCTGGCGATCGTTCTCGAGCCTGACAACGGCTCGACGAATCTCAACGAGTTGCTCCTCGGGGGTTCGCCCATCGGGGGTTCGACGCCGGACGCCGCCCTCGAACTGGTCCCGCAGCCCGGCCACGCGGACCTGAAAGAACTCGTCGAGGTTCGAGCCATAGATGGCAAGAAACTTGACGCGTTCGAGCAACGGCACCCGGGCATCGCGGGCAGATGCCAGGACTCGGGCATTGAACGCCAACCAGCTGAGCTCGCGGTTGAGATGGTGTGTGGTGTTCTGGTCGAGCGCGTCGACCTGGAAGTTCCGGCCAGAGACCGAGATCACCGACTCGGGGTCGGCCATGTCATGTTGCGGCTGTTCCATCTGCACCATCTTGATCGGCCCACCACTCGTTCGGTGTTCAGATCGGTGCATTGACAGGGACTGTTAGCCCGAGCCTCGCTCGGACGGCCGCTGCCTAGCGGCGAGGGGGACGGGTGTCCTCTTCCTCTTCGTAGCCGAGGTCCCATTCGATGTAGATGCGTTCGCGCTCGCCGTCGCGATTCACGCGCTCACGGTTGCGACGGAACTGCGGATCGTGTGGGGGAAGGAGCAGCAGGCGTGCGTTCACCCGGTCACGAAAACCGTCCATGAACGCCTGATCTCCGGAGATCGCCCGAATCTCCCAATGCGGCGCGATGGGGCCCATGTACACAATCTTGGCGTGCCCCTGTGCGGGGAGTTGCTCTTCCATCGTGTCGGTCATCGTGTCCTTCTTTGTTTGTTCTTACGGGGAAAACCACCCCGTGGGCTACCTGAGCAGGCTACCGTTTCTCTTGAGTAGGGGCGCTCTTGTCTCTGGCGGCCATCAGGTTTCTGTGCTTTACGGGAACTTTCGGTCGCTTCTGGGCGTAGTACTCATGTGCGAAACTACGGAGGTAGTGAACATGGATCCGAACTGGATGGCACGAGGATTGTGCGCCAATCAACCACCGGAAACGTTCTTCCCGAGCGACGGTGTGGGTGTTGAAGTCGCAAAGCGCGTCTGCGCCAAGTGCCCGGTCAAAGACACATGCCTCGAGCATGCGCTCGCCAACCGAATCGACCACGGCGTGTGGGGCGGCTGCTCCGAGCGTCAACGGCGCCGCATTCTGAAGGCCCGCCGCAAGGAAGCCGAGAAGGCTGCCAAGGCTGGACGGGAGACTCGGGTCACCTTCTGAGCCCGGGGCGTCCACGTCGGTTCACGACCGGCGCCAACCCAACCCAAAAACGACACACTGCTCCGGGTTCAGCCCGGAGCAGTGTTGCGTTTTGTCGTGATGTTGGTGCGGGACGGTTCAGGCGTCCTGCGCGGTGTCGTCGGTCATGCCCTCGGACAGTCCGTCCTTGAATTCCTTCTGGGCCTGGCCGAGCGACCGTGCGAGCTTGGGGAGCTTTGCTCCGCCGAAGAGCACAAGAATGACGACGAGAATGATCAGCAGTTCTGTGGGGCCGAGGTTCATGGCCCACAGGGTAGCAGCAGAATGTTCGCCGATCTCCGCAGCTGCGATGAACGGCAGCTGAGCGTCGGGTTACATCGTGGCTTCGTTGGCTGCCGCAGCAGCGGCACGGGCCAGCGCCCGCTGACGCCGGATGCGACGGCGTTCACGTTCGCTCATGCCGCCCCAGATGCCGAACTTCTCGCCGTTTTGCAGGGCGTATTCCAAGCAGTCTTCGCGAACGACACAGCCGCGACACACCTCTTTGGCTTCCCGCGTGGATGCGCCGCGCTCGGGGAAGAAGAGGTCGGGGTCGACACCGAGGCAGTTGGCGAAATCGTGCCAAGTGGGTTCGTCTTTTTCGGACGCGCCAAGTATTGCCATTGTGTCGTGGTCTCCCAAAAATTACGTGTTCCGCCGCGCGCGAGACAGGCGCAGCCGTTGCCACTCCTGTCGTGCCAACGACTTCGCCGTATGCCAGTGATGTAATTACAACACTGTAACGCTCGTGATGTAAAGCCGGAATCTTCGAAATCAGGAATTTTCTTTGCAACATCAGCAACATTGGCCGCGCTGGTCACATCTGGCGCACGCGGCACTCGCGTGTCTCGTTGCAGAACGTCACGAACTTGTGAATCCACGCACAACCGGATGGACTGGGCACATGAAGCCATCGTGCGACGAGATCCACACCCCCACAGAATTCGATGAACTCGCTGACCGACGCATGGGCGCCGGCCCGGCACGCGCCCCCGAAACCGACGACGAAATCGTGGTGCAGGGTCTGGATCTCCAGGACCGGACCGACCAGATCCTGGCCAGTCACTGGCAGGGCATCACCTTCCTGGGATGCACGATGGAGCCCTCGGCACAACAGCACGTGGTGACACAGGGCGCCACATGGTTTCCGGCATTCGACGATCTGCCGTACAACCCGTACCGGGCCAACCTCTATACCGGAGCCGAACTGAACGCCGATGACCTGGACGGTCGGATCTACCGCCATCAGGCCCAGTACCGACATTCGGCCCCGAAACCGATCCTCGAGGCACTCGCCCAACGGATCCACGACCACGCCATCGACAACGCACTTGGCGCCTACCTCGCCGATCACCGCAAGATCGTTGCGATCATGGGCGGACACAGCCTGCACCGCGACGACGACATCTACCCCCGTGTCGCGCAGGTGGCTCGAGCCCTGACCCGCGCCGGACACCTGGTGGTCACCGGTGGCGGGCCCGGCGCCATGGAAGCCGGAAACCTGGGCGCCTGGCTGGCTCCTCTACCCGACGACGCCCTCACCGAGGCCGTCGCCATGTTGTCGACCGCCGTCGACTACTCCACAACCGAGTATCTGACAGCGGCATCCGAGGTTCTCGAGCGCTTCCCCGGCGGAGCCGAGAGCCTGGCGATTCCCACCTGGTTCTACGGTCACGAGCCCACGAATGCGTTCGCGACCGCAGTAGCCAAGTACTTCAGCAACAGCATCCGAGAGGACGGCCTGTTGGCCATTGCGACCAACGGTGTGGTGTACACGCCCGGCGCCGCAGGCACGGTCCAGGAGGTGTTCATGGACGCCACACAGAATCACTACGTCACGTTCGACGTCGTCTCCCCCATGGTCTTCATGGACTCGGCGTACTGGGCCGACGACCGATTGGCCGCCCCGAAGTTGCTACGTCAACTCGCTGGCGAACGGCCCTACGCCGACATGATCGCTGTGCTGGATGACCCAAGTGACATCGTGGAGTTCATCGAGACCCACCCACCGCACCCGGTCTGACCGGAGCGCGGGCTCAGACCAGCAGGCTCCGACCGGTTGCATCCGGTAGCTCCACCTGAAGGAGGTCGGCGATCGTGGGCGCCCAGTCGGTGGCATGCGGCTGTGTGTTCACCAGCGAGGTGGCCAACCGCGGCACCATCGGATGCCCTCCGCTGACGGTTGCCACTTGGGCCGTGGTGCGTGGCGAGCCGTGCTGACCCTCGAGGGACTTCGTGCCCCGACCGAACACCCGACCGGGGGTCGACCACACCAGGGTCACGCCCGTATCCATGTCACGGGCACCCTCGATGACGTCGAAACGCAGGAGGGCTGCAGCGTCGGCGCCACCCACGACCAACCCGACCGTTCCCTCATTGTGGGCGTCGCCCGCGAGCCCAGCCTCGGCGAGTACCGCTGGCAGGTCGATCGGTTCCTGCGAGTGATCGATCTGTTCCTGCTCGTGGTCGCTCACGACGAACAACACCGTGTCGTCCCAGCGCGGCTGCAGCCGTTCGACGACCTCGCCGAGATCGGCGTCGACCCCACGGATTGTCTCGAGGGTCTCCGGTGCCCCGGGGCCGAACTTGTGAAGCGACGAGTCGGGGTCGTTCACATGGATGATGGCCAGGTCGTGGTCGAGCACATCCAGGGCGTCGAGCTGCGCCAGCACGGCCGACCGGTCGGGGTAGCCGAGGCAGTCGCGGGCGACGTCGGTGAGCGGGTCGGCCGATGGCGGCCAGAACGCGTCGGCCCTGTCCGCCCCCATCACGCGGAGCATCGTCCAGTCCCCCATCGCCGCCGCCACGGACCGGCCAGCGGCGCGGGCAGCATCGACAATGGTTTCCCCGACGGGACCAACCGTTGAGGAGCAGACGAACTGAGACCCGTTCCACACATCGTTCGTGAAGATCCGGTGGCCGGCCACATCGGTTCCCGTGGAGAAGCTTGCATGGTTCGGGTAGGTGGACGACGCCAGCACCGATCGGCCACCAGCCGCGTGCCAGCCGCCGGTGCCGATGAGCGACCACAGGTTCGGTGTGAGCTCGGGACCCACGCAGCTGTTTGGCAGGCTGTCCTCAACGAGAAAGACGACCCGCATCAATCAACCTCGAGGCTTCGCAGGAGCGGGCCGAAGTCGGCCAGGTCGGGGATGGTCAGCCCGGCAACCTTGCCATCGTCATCCCACCGACGCAGACGTACACCATCATCGGCACCCGGTTGCTGCGAATACTCCGCAACCTCGGCCTCGGTGAACGGACCGCCCTGCACCTCCAGGCTTGCGATCGACGCCGGAGACAGGACGGAGAAATAGGCGGGATCCGTCGCACACAGAAACCGCTTGGCGGCCACGTGCTGGCGAACGGGCGCAGCGACGACGTCACCGAACCGGGGCTGGATCCAGTCGGCGCCAACGGTCTCGTGATCCCAATCGTCGGCGAGGAAGTTCTCATTGCCGCGTTGCTCGGCCAACAACAGGTGACCAACGTCGTGAAGAAGACTTGCGGCAACGAGCGCAGGCGCAGCCCCCTCGTGACTGGCGAGCGCAGCAGTCTGCACGCAGTGCTCGGTCATGGTGACCTGTTCGTCGTAGCCGCTACCGCCGAACTGGCCGAACAGCTCCAGAACGTCGTCGGTGGCGGACACGTCAGGTGTTGTCGGCGAAGCCGGCGATGAGCTCGGCCAGCAGAACCGGTTGATCTCCCTGCACGCTGTGCCCGGCATCGACCTGCTCGATTGCAGCATCGGGACGGCGACGGCGCACCTCGTTCTCATCGTCGTCGTCGACGACCGACTGCGACCGCATTCCACGGACGAGCATGAACGGTCCGGCGTGATTCTCGAGCTGGTCCCAGAGCGCCCCGTAGTCCCGGTCGATGTGGTCGGGCTCGAAGACCCGATGCCGGGCATGACGCCACACCCACGAGCCGTCCTCCCGCTGCTCGGCGTTGTGGAGGATGCCCCGGCGCAGCGATTCCTCGGAGCGGGTCGGGTTGAACTCGATGGTCCGGGCGAGGAGATCGTCGAAGTTCTCGAAGCTCTCGGGCCCGTTGACGAATGCGGCGATGTCCTTGGCCTTGTCCCGATTCACGCCGGGTGTGATGTCGACGAGCATCATCTTGTTCACCAGATCTGGTGCGTGGTCCGACAGGGCCAAGGTGGTGAGACCACCCAGGCTCATGCCCACGACGACCTGCGCGGTGGGCGCCAGAACTCGGATGACCTCGGCAATGTCCTGGGCGTTCCGCGGAACGTTCGCCGCCCCGGCGGCTGGCTGATCGGAATGGCCATGACCGGGCATGTCGATGGCCACGAGCGGACGGCCGAGCGCAAGCGCCACGGTGTCCCAGGTGTGCGCGTTCTGCGCACCGCCATGAATGAGCACGATCTCGGGAAGGCCCTCACCCCAGACAAGCGAGCTCAGCACCCGGCCGTCATCCATGGTGACCGGCACCCGGCGCACGGTCGGCTCCACGTAGTCGATACCGAATTCGGCCGCGTTCTCGTGGAACATCGAGAACTCGTCATAGGCAACACGATCGCTCATGCCCCAAGTATCACTCAGCCGGCTCGGCGAATCATCTTTCGCTTCTGCTCCACGAAGTCGACCAGCACGAAATCACCGATGTTCTCGTTCGTGGTGAAGAACGCCCGACCGCCATTCATCTTTGTGATCTGCTCGATGAACTGCGTGAGATACGGCGTGGCGTCGAGCATGAAGATGTTGATGCGGATGTCATCGCGGGTGCACTTGTTGACCTCTTTGAGCGTGAGGTCGATCGTCTCGTGGGTGGGCGGGTAGTTGAACACCGGCTGCCCGAACTGGGTGATGTGTGCGGTGGGTTCGCCGTCGGTCACCATGAGGATCTGTTTGGTACCGGTCTCGCGGGCGAGCATGCGGCGAGCCAGTTGGAAGCCGTGCTGCATGTTCGTGCCGTACACGTAGTCCCACGACAGCTCGGGCAGCTCGCGGGCCGGAACTTCCCGGGCAACCTCGCTGAAGGTGACGATGCCCAGGTAGTCCTGCGGGTACTGCCCACTGATGAGTGACTGCAGGGCGAGCGCAACCTTCTTGGCCGGAATGAAGTTGTCGCGCATGGGCATGGACAGCGACAGGTCCAACATGAGCACGGTGGACGTTCGGGTGGTGCGCTCGGTGCGTTCGATCTCGAAGTCGGCCGGGCTCAGATTCACCGGTGTGCCGCCGCCGGTTCGACGAATGGCGTTGCGAACCGTGCGTTCGATGTTCAGCGTGAACGGATCGCCGAACTCGTACTCCTTCGTCTCGAAGTTCCGTTCGTGCCCGACACCCGAGACGGCCACGTTGTGGCGACCGAGACGGTCGGCCGTGAGCTTGGAGTACAGATCGTGCAACACGTTCTGCCCCACCTGGCGAAGTGCCCGTGGGGTGAGTTCCAGCGCACCTTCCTTGTTGTTGATGAGGCCGGCGTCCTCGAGCATCTTGGTGAACTGCGACATGGCCTCCATGGACCGGGCCGAGTCTTCGCCCAGGAGCTCGGCGGCGCGTTCGAAATCGATTTCGGCGAGTGCACCCGGGTTGGTGGTCCCGCGCAGCATCTGCTCGATCTGGTCCAGGTCGCCCAGATCATTCATGAGGTCCATCGCCTCGCCGAAGTTGAGCGGGTCGACACCGTCGACGTCGTAACTCTGACCCCAGTTCATGTCGGGGAATGCTGCCTGCAGATTCTGTCCGAGCTGCCCCATCTGAAACTGCAGGTCCATGTCGGCCATGAGCTCATCGGACAGCGACTGCAGCTGCGCCCGCTGCTCCGGCGTCATGGAATTCATCATCGCCTGGGCGGCCGCCATGCGTTGTGCCATGGCCTCGAGGAGCTCATCGAGCGTTTCGGGGTTCTCCGGGAAGAACTGGCCGTGTTTGTCCATGAACCCGTCGAAGTCGGGCTCGATGCCGTTTGCCCGTTCCTCGAGCATCTGGTTGAGGTCGGCGATCATGTCCTTCATTGCGGCCATGTCTTCGGGAGACATGTTCTGCATGGCGTCGGACATGCCGTCGACCGCCTGCTGCATGAGCTGGTTTCTCAGATCGTCCATGAGTTCGTCGAACTGCTCTTGGGCCGCGTTCGAGGTGAAGTCGTAGTTCTGGAGCTCGCGCACCTGTCCGGCGAGGTCGGGCGGCAGCATGTCGAGCCGCAGGTTTCGCTCGGCTTGGTCGGCGGCATCGCGGGATGCCTGCGTTTCGTCGTCGCCACCTGCGGAGTATTCGGACCGGGCGGCCAGGTTGTCCCGCTCCTTGTCGACCACCTCGCGGAGCTTCTCGGCGATGTCGCTGAAGGCGCCACCGAGGTCGCCACGTTCCAACATTTCCTCGCGGCGGTCGCGAATGCGTTCGAGCATTTCGCGCAGCCCCTGCATGCGCTCGCCGTCCATGTCGAACCCGTTCTGCATCATGTTGCGCAGCGCAGCGTTCGGGTCGCCGTGATAGGCGAGATCGTCGGTCATCTGACTGAACAGATCGTCGGCGGTCATCTCGTAGTCGGACTGGGTGCCGTCCCATGCCGAGTAGGTGAACCGGGGTTGTCTGCGTTTGCGACCTCGACGGAAGACCATGGCTGCACTGTACGTGACGATTCCCGTCGGCGGAGGTCCGACCACGGAACCGCTCACAACTCCGCCGGAACGTGCGAACCGGGGGCCCTACAGTCGGAGCTCATGACGGCTGATGTCGACCCCATCTATTCTGTCGACCCCATCTATTCTGACGAGCGACTGGCCGTGTTGTACGACCAGTTCGACGGTGAACGCGACGATCTGGACGAGTACGAGCGGATCATCGCTGAGCGCGCGGCGACGAGGATTGCCGACCTGGGCTGCGGAACCGGAACGCTCGCACTTCGGCTGGCGGCGGCTGGCCACAACGTCATTGGGGTCGACCCAGCTGCGGCGTCCATCGGCGTGGCTCGCCGAAAGCCCGGAGCGGAAAGCGTTCGGTGGATCGTGGGCGACGCAACGCAGCTCGTCGGAGAGTCGGTGGACCTGGTCGTCATGACCGGCAACGCCGTCCAGGGAATCGTGGATGACGGTGCATGGGCCGAAACGCTCCGAGCGGTCGCGGCCAGCATTCGACCGGGCGGGCACTTCGTCTTCGAGACACGAGTACCTGAGCGCCGAGCGTGGGAGCGGTGGACGCCCGACGCATCGCGCCAGCGCGGCCACACGCCCGAGGGTCGACCGGTCGAGACGTGGAACGAGGTCCTGACAGTGGACCTGCCCCTGGTGACCTTCGAAGCGACGTTCACCTTCCTCGACGGTGTCGTGACGTCGACCTCGGTCCTTCGGTTCCGGTCGAAGGACGAGATCACCAACGATCTTCGGGTCGCGGGCTTTGCGGTCCGAGAGATTCGGGACGCTCCGGACCGGCCCGGCCTGGAGTGGATCTTCGTGGCCGAACGCCACGACCTACGATGACGCCATGACCGAACTGCTCTACCTGCACGATGCGTATCTGCGGCAATGCCAGGCAACCGTGACCGGCGGAAACATGGGGCCGCTGGGCGGACGAAGGGACGTCGAGTTCGACCGCAAAGGCAACAAGCGCGTCCGCATCGCCCTGAGCACATGAGGGACACGACCTTCTTTGTCGGCGGGGGGACGTCGGCGCTCGGTATCGACGGCGCCTTCCGACGAAGCGATTGGTTCCGGTGGGAGGAACGCCGGCAACTGGACGCGTCAGCCGACGGCTCGGGGCTTGATGATCTGCTCGAGGTCGACCTGGCGCTCCTTCGCCACCAGGGCCTCGAACACCTTCGGGTCACCATCGACTGGGCCCGCCTGGAACCGCGGGCGGGGGTCATCGACGACGCCGAGGTCGAACGGCTGATGCATCGCTTCACCCGGCTCGGCGAGATCGGCGTGACGACCTGGGTGACGCTGCATCACACGATGCTTCCCGGATGGTTCGTGGACGACACCGACGGTCTCCTTCGAGTCGACGGCCCGTCGATCCACTGGTCCCGACACGTCGACCGGGTCGCCGAGATGTTCGATGGCCTGATCGGCGGCTGGATCCCGACCGAAGATCCGCTTGGCTGGGCGATGCGCAGCCACCACCTTGGCACCCGCCCCGGACGGCCCGGCGAGCAGGCGTTTCGCGATGCGTGTGAAGGAAGTCTGGAGGCGACGTTCGAAGCGGCTCGCCTGCTCGGTTCCGGCGACGCGCCGGTGGTCTCGTCCTTCGGCATCCCCGATGTCCGGTGCGGGCACGAGACGGCAGCCGATCACCACACCATGTGGACCGACGTCCTGTGGACGTCCTGGACGGAGGCCATCAGGGACGGCGTGCTTCGCTGGCCGTGGCGGGGCCCCCGGGAGCGCCCCGACCTTGCCGACACATTCGATGCCATCGGGCTCGCACTGGCGCCGACGATCACGGTTGGCCCCGACGGCGAGCTCACCCTCGGAGATGCACCGCGAGAGGAACACTTCGGCGAGATTCTCCGCCGCGCCGCAGCACTCCTTCCCGGACGTGACCTCATCGTCACCGGACTTGGCCTGGCGTCCGACGACGATCGCGAACGCGACGACGCACTCGCAGGATGGCTCGATCAGATCAATGCCGCCCGCAACGACGGCATCACCATTCCGGGAGCGTTCCTGGAACCACTGATCGATGCCTACGACCCCGAGAGCGGCTTCAGCATTGCGAACGGCGTCGTCGGACGCGACCGCGAACCACGTCCGAGCAGCCGATGGCTCCACGTGGAGCAGGCGCCATGAACCCGAGCAGCCCTAGGGTGACGGCATGGACATGACGACCGCACTCGACTGGGCCGCCACGAGACACGATGGCGTCCTCATCACCCTTCGCAAGGACGGACGAGCACAGTCATCCGACATTTCCTACCTCTGTCGTGATGGCGAGTTTCTCGTCTCACTCACAACGGGACGAGCCAAGACCCGCAACATGCAACGCGACAACCGTGTCGTCATGCACCTCACCGATCGAAGCAGCTGGTCCTACCTCTCCTTCGACGCAACGGTCGAGCTCACCGCTCCCACGACCGAAGCCGACGACGCCACGGCCGACCTGCTCGTCGACTACTACCGGGCCATCAGCGGAGAGCACCCGGACTGGGACGAATACCGCCAGGCAATGATCGACGAGGGACGGCTCATTGCGCGGCTGAAGCCAACCAGCGTCGTCGGTCAGATTCACTAGGACGGTATGGATCTGGACGAGGCCGAGCGGCGCACGCTCATGGCTGCTGGTGGAGCGGCCCTGACCCACAACGCGCCCCTGAGCGCCGAGCGAGCCATCGCGGCCCAGGCCTTCCTGGCCGACATGGCTCCGCGCTCCGTGGTGGACCTGGGGTGTGGGAGGGGTGCGTTCGCACATGCGCTGGCGCAGCACCTTCCTGCGACGCACGTCCTCGGTGTGGACTCGGCGGCGGACCTCATCGAGATCGCCCGCGACCGTGAACCGGTCCTGCCGTCCGAGCAACTCGACTTCCAAGTGGCCGACGCCGCCAATGTGTCGGGACCGTTCGGGGCAGCAGTGTGTATTGGTGCGTCGCACGCATTCGGCGACCCCTCCCGCATGTTCGAGCGGCTGCTCGCCATCGCCCCCGGCGGATACGCCGTCGTCGGCGACGGCATCTGGGAGGAAACGCCGAACGACTGGTGCCTCGAGACGTTCGGCGAACAACCCGCCGGGCTCCAGGGGCTGGCCACCCTCGCGCAGGAAGCCGGCTGGACCGTGGAACACGCCGACCTGTCCACCCGCGAGGAGTGGGATGACTTCGAACACGGCTGGTGCGACGGGGTGCGCAATGTCGGATCGCCCGCAGCCACGACGTTCGCCGACGAACGCTCAGCCGAGTACCAGAACTACCGGGGCGTGCTCGGTTTTGGCTGGCTCCACCTGGTGGATCGTTCGGTGTCCCGACCATGATTCCGGTGACCGACGCAGGTGACCCCAGAATCGATGTCTTCCTGGGGTTGCGGGACCATCATGCGCGCCAGCTTCGCGAGCAGCCCGGCGGCGACATGGCCGGAGTGTTCATCTGTGAAGGTGACCTCGTCATTGAACGGGCGCTCGTTCATGGGTTGGAGCTGCGGTCGGTTCTCGTCGGTGCGCGCCGAACCAAGCCGCTTCCGTCCATCATCGACGACACGTCGGTGTTCGCTGCCTCCGACGACGTGCTCGCCGAGGTCACCGGTCGACCCGAACTCCGCGACCCACTGGCATGTTTCGTGCGCCCCACCATGCCGGACCCGCACGCACTCGTCGCCGAGAACCGCACGTTCGCGGTGCTCGAAGGCATCAACAACCCAAACAACCTTGGCGTCATCATGCGCAATGCCGCTGGGCTCGGGGTCGAGGCAGTTCTCCTGGACCCCACCTGTGGCGACCCGCTCTACCGTCGGGCGATTCGAGCATCCATGGGGCAGGTCTTCGCATTGCCGCATGCCCGCATCGGACATCTTCCCGAGGCACTCGGGCCGCTGCACGACGCCGGCGTGACCACGGTGGCGCTCACACCTGCGGGCGGCACGCACCTTCGGGATATCGAGCGGCCCGACAAGGTTGCCCTCCTGTTGGGCGCCGAGGGTCCGGGTCTGACCGATGCAACACTGGCTGCCGTGAACGTGCGGACCGCCATTGCCATGCACAACAACGTCGATTCGCTCAACGTCGCCGCAGCCGCCGCCATTGCCTTCCACCACTTCGATCGGAGCTGACGTGTTCGGACGCAAGAAGAAGGACAAGCCCGAACCGCTCACCGACACCGAGGTTCGGGAGGCGCTGCAGGCCTTCACCGCGACCGCCGACGAGCTGGACCTGCAACAGGAAGATCAGCCCGACTCGTCAGAGATGCGGTCGATCCGGGTGCGTATGGGCCGGCTACGCGATGCGGCGACCCTTCTGACCACCGAGCTCGCCACACCAAAGCCCAACGTCTCCATCATCCGTGCGGCGATTCAGAGTGGAAACGCAGCGCTCACGAGCCCGACGGACGAATGAAGATCCCTTCGGCGCGGGCAGTGATCATTCCCTCGACGCCGATCGTGCCCGTGATGAAGCTCTTCCGTCCTTCGGTGCGGTCGATCCACGCCTCCATGGTCAGGTCGGTATGGAGCGGTGTCAGGTTCTCATAGCGAACCGAGAGTGTTCCCGTGAACCCGTGGTTTCCGGTCATCACGCCGGTCAGCCCCAGGAGCTCGTCCATAACCGCCGCAACCCAGCCGCCGTGGGCCGCAGTCGGCGGACCGTTGTACGCCGTGCCGAATCGACCCTCTCCGTACACGCGTCCGTCCTCGTACCAGAACCGGAACGGTGGAGCGATGGGGTTCAGTGGCCCGATCACCGGGCTGTAGCGAAAGAAGACCTCGGGGGATCCGTGCGTCAGATCGGGCAACGAGCCCGCCTCGACGTGGACCGAAACTTCAGACATTCGAAGGGCAGCCTGAGCCCGGATCTCTCCGTGGACGACATGCGGGTCGAGCGATGCGTTGACTGCCGAAAGCTGTTCGGCCAAAGCGGCCAGGTCGACGCCCGCTTCCCCCGCTTCGTCGAAGTCGGTCGTGCGAAGCGTTTCGATCAGGGCACGCGTCTGCGCCACAAGTGTTTCTCCAGCCATGGCCGGAGCGTACCGGCAGCTACGAGCGCGGCGGTCCGGCTGACGTGAAGCGGGTCCCTTCCGGGTCGATCGCCCAAGGGGCTGGCTGGTCCCAACCATCCTCGAAGACCAGCTCACTGAGCGGGCGGCGGCGGACCGGGCCGTGGCTGCCGGCCGGTGTACCGAGTGGAATGGTCCCAGCGATGGCGAACTCATCAGGAATGGAGAGCACCTCGCGGAGCTCCGGCTCCACCGGCACCTGCCAGTTCGTCAGCACACCGCCATACCCAAGGGCCCGAGCGGACAACAGCAGGTTCTGACACGCCGGGTAGATCGAGGCGCCGTCGAGCAGACCTCCGTGCCGAGCGAGGATGCAGGGCAGCACCACCACGGGGGTTGCTTCGAAGTGGTCGACGAAGTGCTGCATCGTGCGCATCATGCGGGCCTTCGGCGACTGTGCATCGGCGCCAGATCCGGCTTCGTAGCGATCGGTGCCCATCTTCTCGGCCCATCCACGGCGAAAGGCATCACCGAGGAGCGTCCGGGCGGTCGCGGCAAGCGGCCCGTCGCGCAGGACCAGGAAACGAAAGCCCTGCCTGTTCGACCCCGTTGGCGCCCGTGTGGCCGCGAAGAGCATGCGGTTCAGATCGACCTCGGAAATCGGGTCTGTCGTGTACCGCCGGATCGCCCTCGTCGTCTCAACACCATCAAGCAGGGAAATGTCCATGTCCGATCTTGTCAGGACTGCCGCTCGATCGAGCAAACTCTGGAATCCCGCCGACGCCGAGCGCTACTGTCGTTCGGCACCGAACGACCTCAGGAGCTGGACATGGCCGTGGATACTGCGAACTTCGATCGGATCCGGGTGATGTTCCCTGATCACCTGGGTCTTCCCCGCGGCAAGTACCTGCCCAGCCACCTCGCCCAGAACGGCACCGGTCACTGCGCCACCCTCTACGGGCTCGGGTATGACCGCAGCATGATTCCTGCGCCGGGTTCGTTTCTGCTCGAGGGGCTCATCGACATTCACGCCACCATGGACGCCGACACGCTCCGCCCCGGCTGGGAGGACGACACAACCGCCGTCGCGGTCGCCGACGTCGCCATGCACGGCGAACCATTCGCCTACTCCGCACGTCATGTCTTGAAGCAAGCCATCGCCGCCTGGGCCGAGCTCGGGTACACGGTCAAGGTCGGCATCGAGCTCGAGGCATACCTTCTGGCGCCCGACGGCGACGGCGGCTGGCAGCGCTACGTGAACCCCCGCGCCATGGTCTACGGAACCGGCATCGGCAACGACCCCACCGGTGTGATCGACGACATCATGACGACGGCCCGCACGTGTGGGTTCAGCGTGGAATCCATCAACGCCGAATTCGACGAGTCCCAGTACGAGCTCACGCTCGAATACGGCGACGCACTCGCCGTCGCCGACGAGGTGTTCCTGTTCCGTGTGATGGCACGCGAACTGGCGCTCGCCAAGGGCATGGACCTGACCTTCCTGGGCAAGCCCTTCGTCGACCTGAGCGGCACCGGTGTGCACTTCAACATCTCCGTCTGGGATGCCGACGGCAACAACGCGTTCGCCGACGCAACGACCGACGACGGCCTTTCGGCGCTGGCCAAGCAGGCGATCGCCGGCATGTGCACACACCATCAGGCCATGGCCGCCATCACTGCGCCCACCGTCAATGCCTACCGCCGCCTCCAGCCGGCGCAACTCAGCGGCTACTGGGCCAACTGGGGCTACGACCACCGCTGCGTCGCCACACGGGTGCCGCCGTCACGTGGTTCGGGCACCCGAATCGAAAGCCGCGTCGCCGACGGCGCCGTGAACATCCACACCGGCATGGCCGCCGTGCTCACGGCTGCCCGTTTGGGTGTGGAACAGGCGCTCGATTGCCCACCAGCCGAGACCGGCGATGGGTTCGAGGAGGTGAACACCGACGTGTCGGTGGCCGCCAACCTGAGCGACGCGCTCGACCAGCTCGAGGCCGACACCGTGTTCTCTGCGGCGCTGAGTCAGGACCTCGTCGACAACCACGTCGCGAACAAGCGAGCCGAGTGGGATCGCTACATCGAGGCCGAGGGATCCTTCGATGGAACCGAACCTCCCACCGCGTGGGAGCTGAACGAATACATGATGTACCACTGAGGAGCCGCGCGGATAGGCCCGAGCGGCCTGGCACGAAGTGCCGTGAGCGGGGTACATCGAAGGGGCGTGCCGATACTGTCGCTTCCCTATCGGCTAAGCCCCTGACCCAGCGCCGCTCGTGAACGACGAAACCCCCGCCAGCGAAAGCCAGCGGGGGTCTGCGTCTCAGGTTCCCTTGTAGTTGAGGATGGTCTCGAGGCGGTGCTCGATCTTCACCAGATCGCTCTGGTTGTCCATGACCTCACCGATGTCCTTGTACGCGTCGGGGTGCTCATCGAGCAGTGACCGGGCATCATCGTTCCAGGCAATGCCATCCATTGCCTCGATCAGCGACTCTTCGGTCAGCTGCTTGCGAGCCGCGGTCCGCGACAGCCGTCGACCGGCACCGTGCGATGCCGACCGGTAGGACGCCGGGTTGCCGAGGCCCGAAACGATGAACGAACCCGTCGCCATCGAACCCGGGATGATGCCCCACGTGCCCTCCGACGCATCGATCGCACCCTTTCGGGTGATCCACATGTCCACGCCGTGGTGCTCTTCGCACGTGGCGTAGTTGTGGTGACACTGGATCTGCGCGCCGTCGGTGATGTCCTGGCCCTTTGGACCAGCAGCCGACCCACCTGCGCCGCCGGTCTCGTGGCCAGCCTTGGCCATGATGTGCGCGAGACCCCGAAGGATCGCCGCCATCATCTCGGCCCGGTTCTCGAGCGCGTAGTCCTGCGCCCAGAGCATTCCGGCGATGTAGGCCTCGAAGTCGGGGGATCCCTGCACGAAGTGTGCGAGGTCGGGGTCATCGAGCGGCTGCTCGAGTACCCGCTTCATCTCGTTTCGTGCCCGGCCGATGTACTGCTGCGCAAACAGGTTGCCCGGTCCACGCGAGCCGGAGTGCAGCACGACCCACACCCGATCGTCGTCGTCGACGGTCAGCTCGACGAAGTGGTTGCCTCCGCCGAGCGTGCCGAACTGACTGGCGATCTTGTTCGGGTTGAACTTGTCGCTCTTCACCTCGGGCGCATCCCGGACAAGCCGGTCGAGCGCCTTGGATCGGTCACGACGTGGAGAATGCGAACCGGCGTTGCGCCGGCCCCGCTTCGGCTGGCCCGACGGCACCGCACGCGCAATGTCCGCGTGGATGGCCGTCAGGTGAGCGTCGACCTGGTCGCGTGTGAAGATGGTCTTCTGCGCCACCATGCCGCAGCCGATGTCCACGCCGACAGCTGCCGGGATGATCGAACCTTCGGTCGCCACGACGGAACCAACGGTCGCACCCATGCCCAGGTGGGCGTCGGGCATCAGCGCCAGCGGCTTGTGGACGAAGTCGAGGTCGGCGGTCCGGTGCGCCTGCGCGAGGGTCTTCTCGTCAAGGTCGGTCGCCCAGGACAGAACGTTGTTGGTCTGGACCGGTCCGTTCGTCGAGTTGGAGCGAGGTGAGTTGGAGTGAGGCGAGTTGGAGTTGCTCATGTTGGCGTTGGTTTCATCAGTCATGTCAGACACCTCCCTGGTGTCAGTTTCTCAAGATCTGTGGACACTGGTGACCGCATAGCGACCACCAGCGTCCACAGATCGGTGTTTGGGTGGATTTCGATTGGGAGGGCCGGATGGGTGAGATCCATCCGACCCTCCCCTTTCCCTGATCTGTGCAGCGTCAGACGCCCATGCGGCATCCAGCGCTGCACAGATCCCGGGGCGTTACGCGAAGTGGATGGATGCCGCCTCCATCGCTGCGCTGCCCTCGGTCTTGGTTGTCCCGCCGAAGCGGGGAGGCGTCACGCCGAGGTGAATGCGGGTGCGACCCAGTGGGCCCATTCATCGCGGCGTGCGGGCGAGACGAGGATCGTCCCTGCCGGAGCCAGCGGACGCTGCTTCAGCGTCCAGCCGAGCTGTTCGAGCGAACGGTCGCCCTTGCGGCTGTTGTGCGCCTGACACATCAGGACGCAGTTCTCCCACGACGTGTCGCCACCGCGGCTGCGGGGCATCACATGGTCGATGGTCGAACCTCGTTCCTCGCAGCCGGCCACCTGGCAGTTGCGCTGATCCCGGACATTCAACCCCGACTTGGAAAACCGGGGCGGGGCCGGCGTCCGCATCGACGCAAACTGG
>CAZFBD010000006.1:0-103589 GCA_964517125.1 uncultured Acidimicrobiales bacterium | reverse complement strand
GGTATACTCCCGTTTATGAGACTAGAGGAAGCTCGTCGAGTCGTCGCCCGCATCATCGATCGGATTCACGCTGAGCCGGTTGTAGATGAACGGCTAGCGGTCCAACCTCCGGCTGAACTCGTAGCCCAAGTCTACCGTCGTCGTATCCGAGGATCGGTTGCTCTTGCGGTAGTTCGAGAAGGTCGAGAGCCGGTTACCTTCTCCTCGCTTTCGGACTTCCTTAGCGTGCTGAGGACTTCCGGATACCGGTCGGTCGAAGCCAAGTCGGCTCCGGGCTCCACGGTCCGTTGCGCTTGCGCTGGCCGTTGTGGAGAAGGGCGAGCCGATTACGTCGTCTACGCCATTCCTCCGCTCAAGCTCGTTGCCTAAGACCTCCTTGCCATCTAAGCGCGCTTTGGGATCGCAAGGTAACGCTGAGGCCCGGCCCGTAACTACCGATCGATAGGTAGCTACATGGCCGGGCTTCGGCGGGGACCCTAGTAGGCCCTTGGATCGAAGCGGATTACCTCTCCCTCATCGGACCTCGGATCGCCACCCGAAGGCGAGCAGTCAACCCGAGTGAATTGGGTCTTGCAGAGGCCGATAACTACTTCGCCCATAGGGGCTGGAGGATCGTAGGTGCAAGGCCGGAGAGGCTGGAGCCCGTCGGCTCGGTCCGCTAGCTTGTCGGCGAGTACGTAGAAGCGGCCGGTAACCCAAACAAGGGAGCCGACCAACCGGCGCTTGACTTTGGTCCGGGAGTAGACGCACCTAGCGCACTCGCAGACCTCTTCCCCGTACTTACCGCAAGTCTCCATAGCTACGACTTTAGCCCTAGCCCTTGTTGAGGTGCTTGAACTTCGCTAGCTCTACCCGGTCGGCGAACGCCTGCCAGATAGCTACCGAGCGGGCCGCCGTGGTGAGGTCCGAACCGCTCGCCTTGTAGTGATCGTAGAAGGCGTAGAGAAGGTCCTGGCCGACGATGTCCCACAAGGTCAAGACGTCCGAGAAGTTCCACGAGACGTAGGGCTCGTCGTCAACGACCATGCAGCGGAAGGCGGCGAACATCGGGTAGACGGCTCCACGGGGGAGATAGAGCTTCGCCGGGCTCCCGTCGTCGTCGAAGTGAAAGCTTCCTTCGGGGAAGGTCTTCTTTACGTAGCCGAGCTGGAGGAAGTTGTTGGACTTCTCGGTCCCCCATTTCTCATACGCGTCATGGCTGATGATCTCGAAGAGCTGGAGGATGTCGGGCAAGATCTTGACGAGCCGACGGAATCGGGACGGGTCGGTTACGAGCCGCTCCAGCATCGTCGACTTGCGGCGATGAGCGTCGACCGGTTGGCTCCCGCCTCCGATGGGATGGGTCCAGGTATCGAAGCAAGCCATCATCGCAAGGACGTCGACGACCGAGTAATCGCCGGGATCGTTCTCGGGCCAAGAAATCCGGTCGGCCCAGGTACCTGGACGGTGGTCCGACGTCTGGCTGAGCGCCTCCTTGAGGAACTCGAAGTCTCCTCGGTGGTCGGCGGCCGATCGAGCTGCTAGCTGGATACCGGCGTTAAGGCCGGTAGCGATCGAGGTCGAGAGCGAGGCTGGATGCTCTAGGCCGGTAAAGATCCGGAGGTTAACCCTCTGGTTCTCCGGGACTTGAGACGGGTCGGCGGAGAGGACCTCTCGGAAGATCTCGGCCGTGTGGCCGCCGTCGACGATTCCGAGCTTGAGACCGTCGGGAGCCGAGTCGGCAAAGGAGACCGTCGCAACGCCGTCCTTAACCACTACGTCGGTCGCAACGATGCTTATGCCTCGGTGCTTCAAGTCGAAGGAGCCGGGAGCTTCGTTAGCCGATTCGCCTCGACGAAGAAGAGAGTCGGTTACCTCTCGGTAGATCTCCTTATTCGTATTCTGCTGGCGAGGGTTTGCGTCTCTCGGGAGGCCGATCGGGAAGTCGACAACTCGTACCTGGATCTCGTGGACGCTTACTCCGTCTACCGAGTGATGGTTGCTCTTGCGATGACGCGTAATACCAAACTTGAATTCAGCCATAGGGCCTTCTTTCTTTCGCTGACCTAGGCGGTTCGCCTACGTCGTAGCCGGGCAATCTGCCGGGCTAGTCCTTACTCTACTCGCTCTTTACGTAAACCCTCCTAGTGCGCGAAACGGCTCGCCCGGCGAGTGACACAGGCGAGCCGCTTCGGAAAGCGAAGGGGCCTTGCCTCCCCTTCGCTCGGCGGTAAGGGTAGCGTCCCCCGAGAGCGCTTACCGGTTGAGCGAATCGAAGAGTCGATCGAGGTTCCCGTCGTGCACGAGTTGGGTCCCTCCGCAGTTACGGCAATAGCCGGTATCGGACTCTTCGTCCCACTCCTCGCATTCGATGTGCTCTCGGATCTCTATCGCCATCGGCTAGCTCTTCGAGTAGGTAAGGACCCACACGACGGAGTTGTCTTGGAGCCAAGGAACCGCCTCGCTTACCGCCGACTTGCACCAGTCGCCTTCGGTTTCGTCTACCAGATCTCCGGTACGGATCTCGACGACCGGGACGACCATCTCTTGACCGAAGACCGACATAGTCCGCCACTCGTGGAACTTGACCTCTTCGATCTCGCTAGGCCAATCGACGCTGGCCAGTAGCGCGGAGAGGTCGGGAGCGTCGGTCGGCGGTTGAGTAGTCGTAGCTGGAGCGTCGATGTCTTTATCGAGTTGGCCGTAGCGACGAAGGGCCACGCAAACCATCTCGGCGTCCTCCTCGAAAGAGAAGATAGCTATAGGCGGATCGTCTTCGGTTCGGTCGTAGAGAGCCCAGCCGGGAGGGCCGTCGCCGGGTCGGTGGCCGTAGCAATCTTCGGCGGTAGTAACGCCCCAGTCATATCGACCTATTCGCTTGACGAGAGAGGTCGGCTCGCTGGCTCCCGAGAAGACCAAGGCCGGGTCGCCGTTCTCCCGGAGGACCTCGCCTAGGTGCTTGAGGAAGTCGCAATAGGCTTCGGCGGTAATCTCGTTTCGGTACTGCGGCGAGAGGTAGTGGCTTTGGGCGTAGCCGTTCCCGACTTCGAAGTGGTCCGGGATCGGATAGAGCGGGCCGAAGTTCGAAGCCAAGACGAAACGGTCGACCATCGAACGGTCATTGGCCGATGTCCTCTTCAAGAGAGCAAGGCGGTCGACGACGATAAACCGGTATTCGGTTAGGTCCCGGTTGTACGAAACGCAGGCCGACCCTACTTCCGATAGCTGCCTCCAAGCCTCTTCGGCTACTCCGCGGGCGCTCGGTTCTTCTGGTGAGTTGCTCATGGTGTGATCCTTTCGGTGATCTCTATTTCGTTCTTCCCAGAACGCTTCGGCGATCTCTTGGCACGTCTCGCAAAGCCCGGCGCAACACTCGCACTCCCGGCCGCATCCCCCGCAACAGATCTCGTCGGTCATTCGAGGGACTCGGTCCAAGCCTTCTCGGCTTCGGCGCTCGCCGCCCTCGCCTCGCTCGCCAGCGCTGCGAAGATAAGGCTGAGGTCGTGAGGGTCCTTGACCGGTTCCAGGATCTCCAAGACGTGAGCCCATATCAATTCGGACTGCTCTAGCGTGTCGCACGAATCGAAGGCGATCGTTAGAGAGGTAGTTCTCTCCGAGGTATCGGTAGTGAGGTCGGTCATTCTGGCATCCCCTTGATGTCTTTGATGGCGTATGAAACCTTCTCCTCGAACTCGCCTCGAACCATCGCCTCGACGAGAGCCTCTCGCTCTTCGGGGTCGAGGTCGGAGAAGTCCGAAACGCTAGCCACGATCTGATGAGGTCGTGAGGGTCCGGCGTAGCCGTCGTCTGCTTCCCAAGTTATTACCACGTTGCCGCTCATTCGCTTAAGTCCTCCTAGGCCGTAGCCGATGTAGTTGGGGTGATCGTTCCTATTGAGTCGTTAGAAGCCGCCGAAGCCGTCGCTGAGCGGGATCGGATCTACCCGCCCGTCGAAGAGACGGAGGAAGTCGAGGTTCCGCTAGACGGCTTCACCTTGGTCGTGGTTCGCTTCTTCGAATCGCTTACCGAGGGCCAAGGCAACTTTCCTGCCTAGGTCGGGCTCGTACTCGATACGCGCTCGGCCGTCGGCTCGGGCCGTTCCCTCTCGAAGAATCCGGAAGATCAGCGAGTCGGAATGGAGTTCCCCTAGGTGAACGAGAAGCGTTAGTCGCTCGTCGTCTCGGTAGGCAACCGGCCAATCCTTCGATATGGCGAAGATGTGATCGGCTATCCGCTCGACGTTGTCCGAGCGAGAGAGCGCCGGTATCGGTACCGCACAACGGCCTCCGCAATTCGGGCAAAGCGGGAGTTCATCGGGTGGACCGGTCCCTTCGCCTATGAGCCCGTATCCCTTGCATTCGGGGCAACGGCGGAAGTCGAGGAGCGGGCCGACTACCTCAATCACGTCAGCCATGAGATGGTCCAGCCGTAATCTCGCCGCCGTCGAGGACTCGGTAGTGATCTTGTAAGCCTCCGCTCGAAGTCGAGAGAGTTGCTCGGCGACTCGGGCTTGGCCTTGAATCCGTCTTAAGGCCCTATCTCTCCCCATCGTCGCCTCCGTGCTCGTCGATCGCTTGGTTGATTATCTCCAGCGAGATCGGACCCTTCTTCGCTCGCTCTTCGAGTAGGGCAATGAGTTGAGCTATCGAGGAGTCGAAGCCAACTCGACACGCTGTCCAGACCTCCGGGTCATTCGGGTCTTCGACGACGTAAAGGCGATCGTCTTCGAGGTGGCCTGAGTACTTCCCTACGAGCGCCCAGCCGTAGCGATCGATGCCCGCTAGCGTCGTGGCTATTCGGAATAGAGCTTCAAGGGCGTTGGCTTTGTTCCTCCAGAAGACCACTTCCGGGTCAAGCGTCGACCTCTCCTCCGGGCCTGGGTATTCCTCCGGGACCTCTTCGGCTACGCCCTCTTCGCCCTCTTCTTCTATGTCGAAGTCAGCGAAAGCCGTAAGGACCTTCGCCAAGACGAGAGCGCGGTCGATCTGGTATCGAGCGAGTTCCTCTTCGTTGATCTCTTCAACCGCCGCCGTCCCCCATCGGAGGGATCGAAGCTCTCGGGTCGAGATAGCTATCTTTGCTTCCCAAGTCCGGCCCGGATCGTCGATCATCGCTTCTCCACCTTGTTCATCCCCTGGAATACGAATAGGAGGGCCGCAACCTCCCCGGACATCGGGACCTTCCCGGTAGGGCCGATCGTCAGCATATCTTGGCGACCTATCCCGTAAGAGACCGTGAAGCCGGGAGCGGCTCCTTCTAGCCACCAGTCGTCTTCGCCGTAGCGGACTAGCTGGCCGATTAGACCTTCGGCTACGACGAGACCTCCGTTGACTTCGTCGACCGAGTCCTCGATCCGGTCGCACGCTTCGGAGAGTTGATAGGAGAGGTTGAAGCCGGTTAGTTCGTTCGCCGGGAACCCTGCCATGAGATCGCAGATGACGTCGGTGAGGGTCCCGAGCGTTACCTCTCGGAGCGTGCAGTAGCGGCGAGTAAGCGCTGGATCTTCGGCCAGCTTGGTAACGACCTCGCGTCGGGTAAGGCTCATCGCTGTACTTCTCCGGTCTTGTGGTTCTCGTCTTTATCCCAAGCGGTCCACTCGAAGCCCGTCTCCGTCGGCCGGAGGTATCCCCAGTTCCGAGAGCGGCGACCTATGAAGAGCAAGGTCCAGACTTCGGGGCTAGCGAGAGACTCGATGTAGTGGGCGTCGGTGGCTCGTACCCGGTTGAATCGCTTTACCCTCCGTCGGACTCCGTGAGGTCGGACCTCGACGTAGCCTCCGCCCTTGAGAATCAAAGACCAGAAGTTCCAAGGGTGGTCGTGGAGTATCGGCGCGTCGGGTAGGTAGATCCGGTGGAAGAAGATCCCTCCCCATGCCGTACTTACGACTCGGAGGCGATCGAGGTAGACCTTCTCCGGCGTAGAGCGGTGGGGAATCAAGTAGCGCTCTAGGATCTTGAACGCCTTCTTCTTCCTATCGATCTTCCAAGGCGAAGAGCGCCAGCCGTCATCGTCCATCTTGGTCCTTAAGGTCCTAGCCCCGATCCCGGACTCGCACCGGGGGCAAGGGGCGACTCGCTACTAGGAGCGTCGAGAGAGGGAGACCTAGGGCGCTGGCTAGCCGCTTAAGCCTTTCTAGCTCTTCGAGGTCGGGCGTCGTCACCGGCTAGACCTAGCGGCCTCGTGGACCTTGCTCGCGTGCCAAACGATGACGGTCCAAGCGACAACGCCGGACCAGATCGCCCAATAGGTAATCGCTCCGGTTATGCCGTCGATCAGTACGCCGTCGTAGTCCTTGACCCCGAAGAGTCCGAACCAACCGGCGACCAGAAACAAGACGCTTATCAAGCCGTAGAGACCGGCGAGGATGGCCGTCGTCTTGGGTTGGAGTCGAAGGGCGTTCACCGGCTCCGGAAGTACTACCTTCGGGAGCGGCTCGATTACCGGCTCGGCCTTTGGGAGCGAGGCCGTGAATGGAGGGAGGACGGCTTGAGCTTCGTACTCCTCGGGGAACACGGCGTAGGCGGGGGACTCTTCCGGCTCTTTGAAGATGAAGCCGGTACCGATCCGATCCGGATCGAACCACTCGCCGGTTACCGAGTCGATCAAGCAAAGGGTCGACGGGTGTAGCCAGTCCGCTAACTTCTCGTAGAGGTTCTGACGAGCGCCGATAAGGGAAGCGTGAGTCCCGACGAAGCTCTCCGGGTTGAGGTCCTCGACCTCGGTCGACTCGACCGGTCGAGTGCTCCACTCGCCTTTAGTTGGGTCGTAAGTCGCCGTGTACTCGATATTGAAAGATTCCATAGGTGGTGCTTCCTTTCGGTGAAGCTAGTCGATGAGTTCGTGGATCGGCGTCGGGACCTTAAAGCCCGAAGCTTGTTCGTGGCCGCCTCCGCCGTAGGTCTTCGCTATGGCCTCGCAGTCAACGCCGTTGCGGGAGCGGAGGCCGTAGTTCCACTGGCCTTTGCTGTAGAAGAAGTAACCGGCGAGGTCTACCCGCTCCCGGCTGATGATGTAGTCGATTACGTCGGAGCAGCCCTCGTAAGCCAAGTTGACGAGAGGGAGGCGATGGCCGTTGATGGTTGCCCAGAAGAGATGTTCGGAAGCTTTCCGGGCGTAGGAGTCGAGGTACCGAAGCGCTCCGTAGCCGAGCGTCGAGTAGCGAGCAAAGTCCCAATCGTCGACGATCGAGTCCCACGTAGCGAGGTCGAAAGGGTAGGTGCTGAGAAAGGCGTTGATCTCTCTCGACTCGGGGAGCTGCCAATTCCAAAGGTCTCGGTCTTCCACGTAGTCGATGATCGGCGGCCGTGGGCGCTGAGTCAGGAAGTCCCAAGTGATCCCGGCCCCGGAGCGATGGAGGTCGACCTTGATCCGGACTCGATCGTCAATAGAGAGTTCTTGGAGGGAGCCGCCCTGGCTGTCCCCGAAGTACATCTCCATAGCGGTCTTGTGGTGATCGAGGACGGTAACCCTTCGCCAAGGGACCTCGGTAATCGAGAGAAGCTCGTCGATCGTGTAGGAGAAGTCGAGTACCCAAACCTCTTCGATGCTCGTCGGGATATCCGGGACCGGCTCGTTGTGGCGGACGGCGAAGAACTCTTTCGAGTCTTCCTCCGGTAAGAGCTTCCAAGCGGCCCAAGCGGCCGTGAACCCGTCCGGACAGTTGGCGTGGTAAAGGATCGCGTGTCTCATCGAGCTTCGTCTCCAGGGTAAGGGGGAGCGCCTATCGGCCTTCCCCAAAGGGTTCTAATCGGACGATGCACACAGCGGCAAGCGCCGGGCTTCTTGCATCGATCGGGAACGGTCGAGGTCACTTCCCAAATGAAATCCTCGAAGCCAGCAGCTCTCGCTGCGGCTATAGCGCCGGATCGAGAGAAGCGAGTTCGGCGGCCTCCTAGCGAGGAGAACCTAAATCCTTGACCGGTGTCGACGCCGAGCCTTAGTCGGCCGGAGACAAACTCACTCGCCATTGGTAGCGCAAGAGGCGACTAGGGCTTGCCACGTTCCGTCTTCCATACCGGGAAAGGTGAGCCGACCGGAGACGATGCTCTCGCAGGCGGTAAAGACGAGATCGGGAGTTCCGAAGGAGCAGACGCCTACCTGTCGAGGGCAAAGCCAAAGGTCGTCGCCTTCGACTTCGGGCTCGTAGGTATCGGTCGTCTTCGAAGGGAGATCGGCGAACGGTTCGAAGCTATCGACGACCGTGGTAGTCGTCGGGTTCGTAAGGCCGATGCCCGCTGTGTCGAGGTTGGCTTCGGGCTCGGGGAGTACCTTCTTGTACTCGCCGTCGGGCTCGATCCAGGGAGTCTCGAAGGAGCCGGGAGTAACTACTCCGGTCGTCTCTTCGGTGGGGGCCTCTTCGTCTTCGCCTCCGAAACCGCAAGCGGTAAAGGCGAGAGCAAGGAAGAAGGCTAGGACGGCGGAGCGGGGGAGGTTCTTGTTCATATCGTATTCACCCTTTCGGAGGCTTGAGAGGCGATGCGGTCTAGTTGGTAGCTACCGATGTGGGGTCTATTGCTCTGCCAATTGAGCTACCGGGAGGAATCAATCCTTCCGAGCGAGAATCGAACTCGCAACCTACAGATTTGATAATCGATGGCTTTCGTACCGCATCTAAGTTCAGTGGCTCGGTCTAGGTGGTGACTGCCGGGTTTGAGTCCTGGGGACCCTCAATAAGGCTTGAGATAACCGACTGCCTTCGTACCGAACCCTATTCGATTCTTCCTAAGCGAGCCCTCCGGTCTAGTGAGTGGCGACCGGGTTTCGGTTTTCAGACGTGATAACCGATTGCCTTCGTACCGAAGGACTTTCGCTAGTTGGTAACTCGGTCAAGGTGTTTGCTGCCGGGTGATTAACATCCAAAGTTGATAACCGACTGCATTCGTACCGAGTAGGTAGTTACAACACTAGCCCTAGGGGTCGGTTTATGTCAACCCCTAAAGCTAGATATTTAGTCGGCCCCTACGAAAGAGGCGACCAGGGACGGCGTAGCGGTATCGAAACCAACGACGTCGAGAGAGCCTTCGTCGTCGCCCGCTACGGAGAACTTGTTCGAGGTCATGCCAATGACGACGAGCTTCGCCGGGATGCCCATAGCCCTCCGGTACCGGTTGAGAGACTCGTGGGGGTGCTTGCCCCGGTTGGTCTCGTTGTCGGTGATGAGGACAAAGACGTCCGCCTCGATCCCGTTCGACAGCGCGTACTCGATCGGAGCCGAACAATCGGTAGGACCGTTCCTCTCCTCCCAGCCGCTCAAGAGCTGCGGGAGTCGAGCGTTACGAGATACCTGGAGGGGATGGACTCCGCCAGAGAATCCGACCGTATGGACTCGCTCCTCTCGGTGAGAGATAACGAGCGACATAGCTGCGGCCGCTTCGGCGCAACTAACGACCGTCGATCCGGCGGCCTGGAAGGTCATCGAGCCGGACGTATCGACGCCGATGAGGTGACCCTTCCCGGTCGACTCGTGCTCCCCGAAGCCGCTATAGAAGAGCGACTCCAAGGCGTCCTGAACCGACGTGTTGGGAGCGTAGGTCTCGCCCGCGGGACGGTAGGAGTTCCTCATCTCGGTCCAAGACCGGAAGGGAGTCGAGCCTCCGCCGAGCTGGTTCATACGCATGGCGTTGAGAGCGTGCATCGGGTGGACGCCCTTCGCCTCCCGGATCGAATCGCAAACGAGCTTCTCGAAAGAGGAGAGCGGAGTAAGCATTCCGAGCCGGGAGAAGGTCGGGATATTCCGGATCAAGGCGATGCCGCCCATCGACGGGAGAAGGGCCTCCCACAAGCGAGGCTCCTTCCGCCACTGGTCCGGTACCGCTTCCCACGGGAGCCCGTACTCGGTAACGGCGCTGATAACGAAGTCGAGCGAGTCTGAGATCTGGACCTTCTCGAAGGCGTCGATGATCGGGTGGACATCGCCGATGCGAGTCCGATCCTTGGCAGCGGCCCAAGCGAGAAGCTCGTTGCGATCCAAGTCGTTTCCTGGACTCGGGTGAGCGAGCCGAAGGACGTCGCGGTGCGTCATCGAGCGACCGCTCATCGAGCGCTGACGGTACTTGACCAAGTGGAGAGCGAGCTTGTCGAGTTCGGTCTCGGTGTAGTACGAGCCGACGGCGGTCCGAAGGGAGCGGCCCCAGTTTCGACCGGCCTTGCCGCCTCGGATCGCCTGGACGTAGTTCACGAAGTTGAAGACGTCGGTACCGATTCGGCATACATCTCGGAACGCTCGCTTGACGGCCTGACGGGTTGCGTCGTCGTCGTGGCAAGCGGCCACGGCGAGGACGAATACGGCCTGAATATTCCGGTGAGCCCGACGCTCGATTGAGATACGGCGAGCTACCTCGACGACTCGGGTCGGATCCTCCGCAAGGCAAGCCTGCAGAGCGTCGAAGTTCTCCAGGGCCTGCTCCCGCTCACCGACGTAGTAGCTTCCGCCCTTGGTACCGGCGATGAGGAATCGATCCAGCATTGCCCAGTGACCAACGTCGAAGACGTAGCCTCCGCTTCGATTCTTGATCTGAGCCGGATGAGCCTTCTCGGTAATCGTCCTAGGACCGAGGATGTCGTCGTAAGGGTCGCTCGTAGTAGTCATGGTGAATCCTTTCGTTGGATCTCGTTCGTACCTCAAGCTAGTGTCTCTAGCTCGATAGGTCAATAGCTCTTTAAGTAATCCTTAGAGACTAGCTTAGCTCCGGGAGCGTCGTCCGGGCTTCGGAATAAAGCCGAAGTCGGCTCGCATCTGCTCGTCGTAAGGTCCGTCGGCCATCGGCTCCCGGATCTCTTGCTCGGTAACGACGAGCACCTTGTAGGCGGCGCTCACGGCGTTGCGGCTAGACCAAGCGCTCGCTACCCGGTAGGTCCCTGCTTTCCGGTCGAGGTCGATAATAAGGCACGGCGCGTCGCCTCCCCTGACCTCGCACCAATCACCTACCCGCCATACCTTTGGCTGGCCGGACGGAGCGACCATCCACAAGCCTTCCTGCCGATACTTCTCGGCGAACACGGCGGCCCGAACCTCGACGCCGAGAGAATCGAGATCAGCGTCGGTGAGGTCGCTCGATCCTTTGATGATTCGCCCGGCTTGGGGTCCGGAGAAGAGAAAGATGACATCCTCCGGAGGGACGTCTTTGATGAGTCGGAACTCGCCGCTCTCGACTGGGTTCGATTCGACCGGCTCGGGCTCGGGCTCGGCGGTACCGAGGTAAAGAACCGATACGCCCGTCGGGCCAGCCGGGTGGAGGACCCATTGAGTTTCTTCGGTCGCATCCTCTTCATAGGTATGGCCGATGGCAGCGTGAGCCACGACCTCGGATACCCTCCCTTCCTCTCCGCCTACCGGAGTAAAGAACCACTCCTCTTCGGTCCGTCGGACCTTGGCTCCATTCGGGAGGAGAATCATTCGATCCACCGGGAGAAGGTTTAGTCGCCTGAATACCTCGGTCACTGGTCCCACCTTTCAAAGTCGCCGAGCGCTTCTTCGGCGCTCGGGAGTGCCGGAGGACCGGAATCGTCGTAGTACTTGAATTCCCTACTCCACTCCTTCGGCGGATCAAAGAGAAGAGCCAAGACGACTGGGGTTACCCCGATAGCGACCAGCCCTAGCATCAGGAAGATCTTCGTCGGCGAAGGCGAGAGGACGGCGGAGATCGCCAAGACGGTACCGGCCAGCACGGTAGCAACCATCCATAACGGAGCGAATAGCCGAATCCCTCGAAGCGGGGCGCTCGGGAGCGGCGCTACTTGAGGGTCGGCCCATCCGGCCGGTCTGGGCTCGTAGTTTCTTTCGTCATGCATAGGTGAATCCTTTCGGTGGTTGGGAATCTCTAAGAGCTAGAGATATCGACAAGTCGGAGAGAACTTCGGATCGAGCGTTGCCTTGCCCGAAGGCGTCGAGCCTAAGGAAGGTTACGACTGAGCCGGTATAACCGGCCATCGAAAGCGAGAGCACGTCGGTAGTCGCCGGGTACATCGTCGCCACGGTCACCAACGATGGATCCTCTATCTCGCCTATGAACCGGTTGACGGCGTAGGCGATGAAGTCGGCGAGCAACCAACTCGATAGGGGATTGACCTCGATCTTCTTAAGGACTCGGTCAACGGCTTCTTCCGCCGTTGGGTGTCCGTTGCTAGCGAGGAACGGAGCGTAATCGTTCTCGTAGAGATCGACGACCGCCTTCTCGTTCCAATCGTGCTCGGCGGGTAGTCCTAGAAGGACGGCTTCCCGCTCCCTTCGCTCGCCTTCGGTAAGCTCTGGCCTCATCTGATCCTCCGCCCTTCGGGTTCCGATTCCGGGTTGTGATGGGTGCACGGTACGTCTCGACCGCAACACGTTAGCGCTCGATAGACGTACTGCTTTCCGCTCTTGATCGAGCGGGGGCAAACGAAGAACGGGTCGCCGCACTTACCGCACAGGTCGTCTCGACCGGAGACAAAGGTCCGATTGTCTCGCTTCTCTTGAGCCGAGAATGTTCGCTTCTTACCCGAGCGCGTCGGGACCTCCGACGCCAACGGATCGGGGTCGCCGGTAACTACCAACTGAGCCCGTGTTCATCTCGCATACGGAGGAGCGCTTCAGCGTTACCCATAGCGTCCGCCAAGGCGTTGTGATCGTGCTCGGTAACCCGAAGGTCTTTCCAATCGCCGACCCGATGGAAGTTGCCCTTGAGGCCGGACCAGATATCGCCGATCCGGCGAGCCGACCAGCCGAAGGGATTCGGGTTCTCGAAGGTGTCGCCGAGATACTTATGGAAGTAGTAGTTGATGAAGGCGAAGTCAAAGCCCGGATTGTCGCCGATGAATACACACCGGTCGGTTCCGTCGATCTCCATTTGAGCGGTTAGCCAGCCGTGGACATACATCATCGCCTCTTCGGCGTTCCAAGGAAGACCTCGAAGTCCCTCTCGATCGAGGCCGTTAACCGCCATCGCCTCAGGCTGGAACCGATCGGTCACCGGGCGAAACTCCTGGTAGAGCCTGCGATGGAGGCCGGTACTTACGACTACCATCCCGACGCTAAGCATCGAGAACTCTCCGGGTACCGGGCCGTCGGTTTCGATATCTACCGATATCACGGTTCGTTTCGTCATTTGACGTAGCTCACTTTCGATAGCTCATCTTCAGTCAATCCCTCGACCGCAACCCAAGGACGGCTCTTCTCGCCTCTTGTGGCGATGAGTTTCAAGGGGACGCCGACCGGATCGCAAAGCCACTGCTCGGTCCGACCCCTACCTTCCGGAAGTCGACCGAAGCCGTAGCCTCCGCCCTTCTTCTCCCATCGGTAGCCGATCGTTGATCGCTTAGTAATCGTCGGCATCGGTTCCTCCTAGCTCGAACGGCTCGGGTTTCCAGTCGTCGGAGTCATAGCTCGGGTTGCCAGAAGTCTCCGTGCTGAGGGTCCGCTACGTAGGCGGTCATAACCTCGACGTGACGGCGCGTTATCGGGATGTTGATACGTCCGCCTTCGCCGTTCTCGATATAGAGATCGAGTTCTTGGCCCGGCTCGATTCCTCCGGAAGTGATCTGGACGACTCTCCACTCGTAGTGGAAGTCCGGCTCTGGAGGAAGAGGCGACAGCCGGAGTAAGTCTCGGATCGTGCGGAACATCAGAGGCCGAACTTGATCGGCGAGAGATCGGGCTCGGGCCAACAAAGCTTGTCGGGCTGGATCTGGATAACTCGCCCGTCCGCCGAGACGTAGAATCGAGCTACGTGCTCCGGCTCGCTACCCCTGCCCTCGATATAGCTCTCGAAGGTCGTATCCGGAGAGACCGAGAGAATGTAGTCGACGGCCGCCTGTAGATCCTTCGTGAAGTCGTCGTACTTACCTTCGCCTTCGGGAGCGAGGATCGCCGTCCAGTAGGGGACGTTGATTAGCATCGGCTCGCCGACTACGTCTACCTCGGTCTCCTCTTCCTCTAGCTCGAAGATCGGGACATACTCGCTGTTCTCCGGATCCCGTCGGTCCGAGATCGAAGAGACTACGGCCGGGACTCGAACCTTCTCGCTAAGCAGGATCTCGCCGTAAAGCTCGGTCAACCGGAAGTCTCGGAGGAGTCGCAGCTCAGGGACGAAGCCGTCTTCGTGGTGAGGCAAGCCGAGCGTCTTAGCGATCTCGTCGAAGGCTTCCGCTCGGGCTTTCTCGCTTGCCCTATCGTCCGTGTGCTGGACGGCCTCGTAGTCTTCGTCGGCCGCCCTGTAGAGATCGAGGAAGCGTTGAAGGCGTCCATCGGTGATGTGCATGGTGGGGAATCCTTTCGTTCGGTTCCTGGTGAAACCAGCCGGTCGAGTCCCATACGGGGGAGAACGGACCCGACCGACTGGCTTTACTAGCAACCGGACTAGAAGCCGGGCGAGAGTTGGCCGCTACAACCCTCTCGCCCGGCTACCTAGGCCCTAGACGTTCTCGGCAACCTTCATTGCCGAAGCGTCCAGGAGGTCGGCTCGCTCGACGCTGTCAACCCGCTGAGAAGCCGAGGTGAAAGCGTGGGCGATACCGGCCCGATCGTGGCGACCGCCGCCGAGGAAGTCGGAGACGATCAAGGCGAGATCGGTATCGGTTACGCCGAGAGTAGACGTAGCCTTGCCGAGCCGCTCAAGAATGCCGTCGGTCGGGATTGGCTCGGTGCCGAACTCGTTGAGGTGAGCAACGTCGGCCTTGAGCATCTCCGGATCGAGGAACTTCTCGACGACATCGCCGATCTCCTTCGTCAAGGTCTCCTGCTGGCTCCGGAGAGTATCCGGGCTCCAGTCGATACGACCTTCGGTCTTGACCGCTCCTCGGTGGTACCGGCTCCAACGGTTGTCCTTCTTCGCTCCCCAGGTCACTCGGTAACCGTTGGTGCAAACTCGGGCAACTACCTGACGCTGGACCGAGAGGGCCGAAGCGCCGACGTCGGAGTTAGAGATAACGAGACCGGCGAACATCACCGTGTCGTCCCGCTCGTGCTCGCCGACAACTGGGTTGCGGTAGCCCTGGAGGAAGTCCTTGGCGCGAGCCTCGACGCTCCGGTCCCAAAGGCGGACGATCATCCGGCGATCGGAAAGGTCGACGTGAATGTCGTCCGGGTTGAGACCTCGCTTCGATGCGGCGACGATGATCGCTGCGGCGACTTCGAGGTTGTCGAAGAACTCGAAGCTCGGGCTCTTGATACAACGGAGAACCGAAGGAGCTTCGCTCGCGTCGCTCATCCATTCCGGGAGTTCCTTGCCGCCGATGTTGTAGGTCCGGGCGAGGAATCGCTGGTTACGGAATCGCTCGGAGTGCATCAGCTCGTTGAAGTTGGTGTTGAAGAGTTCTCGAATACCGGCGTCCGAAGAGTTCATCATCATTCGGCTGTAGCGAGCCGGAAGACCGACCGTGCCAGCGAGATCGGCGAGAGCCTGATCGTGGATAGCGAGACCGTCTACCGCCACTCCGGAACCGATGAGTTCGGTAGGAGCCTGGAAGATGTTGACCTTGCCGCCAACGGCTTCGAGATCTCCGCCGCAAACGATTGCGTCGTCTCGGAAAGTAGCCATCTGCTTGAGGTGATCCAGCATGTGGACCAGTCCGTAGTTCCGACGCTCCGACCGCTTGAGGAATTCCGGAATCTCGATCTCGTTAATCGTGTCTGTCATGTTTACTCCTTGGCCTGCTAGTCGCTACCGACTTGGTAGCCGCTTGGGCTCTTCAAGAACCATAGACCCTTCCGGGGGATTACGTCAACCCCTAGAGGTATTAATTGTTCCCGGCCGCCCGACTCTCTACGTTCTGGCGAAGGGTCGCCACGAATTGGTCGAGCCCTATACCCGTGCTCGCCGCCTTCTCGAAGATCGCCGCTAGGAGCATCCCGGCGAGCACGCCGTTCACCGCTATGAGTTCCTCTCGGGTCGCAGTCGCTACGTAGTCCGGCTTCCCCTCCCTGCCTTGGACTAGGTGCTCTATCGAGTCGACGGCTCGTAGCGTCGCTTCAATAAGAGTCGGGTCTATCGGTTCGCTCATCATCGGGTTACCTCCCACATCACGGTTGCGTCTTCATCGGGCGGAATCATAGGCCGGTATACCGAACACGTGTACTTGCCGAAGAGCTTCCCGGCCCCGTTGACTCCGTAATGGGCATAGCCGCCTCGCCGTCCGTTCCAGGCTCGTACCCGTTCGCCCGAAGCGACTCGACCGCTGGCCTCGGTCCTCGACCTCCCGCCTTGAACCTTGATTACGTGGAGCCCGGTACTACGTCCGGCCTTCTTCCTCGCTCGCTCGGCGATCTTCGATTGCTTACCGGTAGCGGCTTGGGTTACGACGTTCCGACAACCGAGGAGAGTCATCGTCTCGTTAACGACCGCCATAGGTTCCGCCAAGGGGATAACCGTCGGAGTCGGGTTCTTCTTGTAGAGGGCGAGGGTTCGCTCGTCAGTCGATCCGTTCGGGTCTCCCCACGGAGTCAAGACCGGGTAGGTGGGCTCGTCGGTTCCCTCAAACCAGACCTGCCCGTCTTTGAGGTGAGCTGAGATGATAGCGATCGGCCCGAACGGGAGACCTCCCGGAGTCCAGTTTCCGTAGATCCAGATCTTCGCCGTAAAGAAAGCCATCGACGAGTCCTGTCCTTCGGCGGGAGTACCGTCGAAGGTGCAATGAGCGTAGACGGCGGTGTGGCCGGGCTTCCCGGTGAAAGAGGGCCAAGCGTTGAAGAGGCCGACGATCTCCGGAGGGATGGTCCACGCGAGGGTGAAGGTCTCGGCGGGAGGATTCCAGAAGAGGGGAAGGTCTCCGAGTTCCGGCCGGACGACCTGCTGGCCGGTTTCGAGAACCTCGCTAACCTTTAGCTCTTTCGGCCCGAGGATCTCCCCGGCTACCGAGTTCGCTACCGACTGAACATCAATGATGATGTTCTCTCCGATATGGAGCCGATCCCGGAGGGCCGACTCCCTTGCGTAGTTGCTATGGATCTGGGTCGGCCAATTCCTCCCGTCCGTCGTATGGAAGTTGGAGCCCAGCATCAACTGGATCCCTCTCCAAAGGGCGATCGTTCCGGCCGGGCTTACCGGTCGCTTACCGAGGAGCGAATAGTCTCCGTTCTTAGGTACGCGGTAAGCGAGCCTCGGAGAACCGGAGAAGCCGACTATGCCTACCGTCTTACCCATTGGCGACCGCCAACGCTTTAGACCCTCGTTCGGCTAGCTCTCGGCGCGAGTCCGGCGAGATCTGGCGAGGCTTCCTGAACTTGACGCCCTCCCCTTTCATCGCCTCGCGAAGGACCCCGGCTTCGGTCTTGCCGATGTGGATCTCTACGAGCCTTAGGTAGATCATGCAGAATCGCCAGCCGTGCGGAGCGTGCTTCCACTCGTAGACGCCCGGCGCTTCCCGTCCCCACTTCACTAGTCCGGGATTCGAGGTCCCGTCTGGTAGGACGTCGTTGCTCCGTATCCGGCTATTGAGGGTATGAGCTAGCTCGTGCATCACGACGAGCCGACTCCGACTCCATCTCGGGAAGACCATCTCGTAGGCGTTCGCCGAAGCCGATCGGTTCCGTCGGCCGTCCTTGATGACCGGCATAGCGAAGCTTCTCGCCCCGGCGAAAGCCTTGCGGGTTCGCTTCGAGTCGAGCGTCTTGTTGACGAAGGCCGTTAGCTCGGGCATCTCCGCTATGTCTTCGTCGGCGAAGTAGAAGTAGAGCCCTAGCTCTTCGGCCGCTACTCGCTCGGCCCTGTAGACCTTCGCCCGTTGTGAGTCTCTCAAGTTGGGTTCCTCTCGTTAGGACGTCGCTTCTTATACGACGTACCGCCTAACAAGTATAATCGCAACCCCTAGATATGTCAATACCCAATTATTTAACGGGAGACGTTTCGGGGTCGGATCCGGACGCGAAAGAGCGCCTAGAGCCTCTTCCGCCGAAAGAAGCAACTAGGCGCTCTGATCCAGTAACCCTGAATCGATTTAGACCGGGACGCTCTCCACATCCTCAGCGAGAAGAGCCTCTTCGGGCTCGGGCTCGGGCTCGGCAGAAGAGCCGTTGAGGACTCCACTTACCGTGTCCGATCGGTTCTCTCCGAGATTCAGCGCCGGGACGATTCGAGCCGAAGAGCTACCGGGGAGGTCGGCCGGGAATACCGAGAGGGCGAACTCGGCCGCTCCTTCCGGAACGTCTTCGAACATCGAGTAGCCCCATCGACCGCTTGAGTCGCTCTCAATGAGAGAGATCAGGTAGCCGATGTCGTCCGGGTCGGAGTCGTCGACCGGGACCAAGTGGGCTGAAGTCGTATTCTCCGAGGAGTCGTATTCCCAAACCGTTAGCCAGTTCATGTGGAAACACGGTAACACGGGTTGACCCTAAAGGGAAGGACTGCTAGCGCGCAAACGGCCCCACTCGGGTTAGGTAGGATCCGCTAGGAGCAACTTAGCCCGAGCGGGAACCGCCCGAAAGGATGAAACGCTCCTCTTGGAGCGCCGCACCGATGTAGAGACTACCGAGCGAGACCGAGCCTTGCAAGACCGGAGACGACCGACTCGCTCCCTTCGAGGAGAGTAGCGGTAGCTCTCGCCGTCGCTGGCCCGTAGTCGCCGTCTACCGCTATGTCCGCTCCAAGACGGTTCGCCGTCTTCTGGATCAAGATCGTTAGCTCTTCGAGGGTCATGGAGTCTAAGTCCGGGCTCACGGGGGAGCCTCCTTCTATTCGGGTTATGAACTCATCCCACGGGAAGAACTCGCCGGGATCTTCCCGGTCGGACTGGAGGTCGCCGTGGGGGATGAAGCCCGGCTCGCCGTTCCAGAACTCCTCGACCGTAAGGCGACGCGAGGGGATCTCGATCCCATAAGTCTCATCAAACCATGACCGGATGTCGGCAACCGCTCCGGCCGCTCCGTCGAGGAAGAGGTCCTTACTCCGGGCGTCCATCCTCTTCCACTCCGAAGCGCTCATAACGAAGGCGAGGCCGACGCTTAGGCCGTTGCCTCGTATGTCGCCCTTTCTCGCCCCTACGTGGTACGCCTCTTCGCCGTAGGGGATGAGTTGGCGGTGCTCGCCGGTTCGGTCCACGACGTGGTGATAGGAGCCCGGATCGGGACGGTTGAGGATGAAGTTCCACAAGTCGTCGATAAGCCAGCGAGGAGCCGACTCTGAGCTATGGAGTACTACCGATCCGGTCGGCTGGCTCGGCTTACGCCTGGCGCTCCATTGCGGGCGTCTCGGGTTAACCATCTTCGCCTCGCTCTACGGGGTTAGCCCGGAACTCCGGAGCGTCCGGCCTTCTCGGAATCGGCTGGATGAGTTCCGGTAGGAGCTGAGTCGTCGACCCTAGACGCTCGGCCTGAGTCGCCGTTCTCGCCGCATCGCTCTTGGCGTTCCATTCCCGCCAAGTAGCTAGCTCCGCTCCGCAATCGCACGTCGGCTCGTAGTTGAGCATTCCGGGCAAGACAAAGGATCCGTGCCTAAAGCACACGACGCAACGCGGGATCTCTTGGCGATCGGCGATCGTCTCTAGTAGTTGGCGCAAGTCGTCGTCTCCTCCGGTGAGTCTGTCGATCAGATCCTTAAGCTCGCGAAGGTCGTCGATCGTGGCTAGATCAACCCTCATCCGGCCCGGACTCCTCCGACCTATCCTCTTCGAGTACGTAGAGGCTTGGCGCTTCTACCTCTCGATCGGCCCAATACCGGATCTTGAGGTCTTCGACTTGCTCGGCCAAGGCGGAGAATTGCGATAGCTCGGTCGTGAGTCGCTTAACCTCCGACTCCAAGAAGGTCATCCGAGCCATAACCTCCGCCGTGATCTCGGCGGCCGTGTGAGGAGCTTCCTCTTCGGGCTCCTCTTCCTTCTCCTCTTCGGGCGGAGTCTCCTCCGGTTCGGCCTTGACTTCGGGCTCGGGAGCCTGCTCGGTCTCGGGAGCCTGCTCGGTCTCGGTCTCGGGCTCGATGTTTAGTTCCGCTTCGGTGGTTGGCGCTTCGACCTTGGGCTCGGTGGCCGGAGCCTCGGTCTCGGCGATAGGGGTCTCGGTCTCGGTCGGCGCTGCTTCGGTCATCGTTGCTACTCGTTTCATACCGTCGACCCTGCGAACCATCGCAAGCCTCGCTAGCGCCCTATCGGGATCGTGGAGCGGAAGCCCTGGCCGAACGACCATGCTAGGCCCGAGACATACCCAAGCTTTACTAAGCCGCTTGCCGTCGGGAGTCTCGGCGTTCAGAACCTCTTCCCAGTGACCCGAGAGCGGAGCCGCCCGGACCAAGAGCGCTTGTCGCCAAGTAATTCCGGGGATGAGGCCGCCGACGATATAGCCGCCGTTCTCGTCCTCGTAGGCCCTCGCCGTAACGACCATCTTCGTCGGGTCGTTGTAGTGCTCGATCGAGGATTCGAGCGAAGCCCAAGGGTCGCTATGGCCCGGTACTAACCCTCCGGCCTTGACCGTGGAAAGGTCTCCGTTCTCATCGACCACGCCTACGTCGGTCTGATGGAAGTTGAGGTACTCGGTTGGGTCGGGAGGAACGATCCAGCACTCATCTGGGTCGGAGGCGATGCACTCGCCCCATTCGAAGAAGCGGCCGTATACGCGACCTTCGGCGGTAAAGGTCGCCTTCTTGCCCGGAGGGATCATCCCAGGAGCCGGGTCATACCACCATGAAGGATGATTGACCGGGACCGGGAACGGAGAGTCCAGGTCGGGCTCGGTCTCGAACTCGTCCCGTAGTGCGGCTACCGCCCTAGCTAGGGCGGACTCGTCGTCCTTGATTATCCCGAGTAGATCCGAAAGGTTGGCGGCTTCGGATAGAGCCGCCGTAAGGTCCGCCGTCGCTGGCATAGCCTCTCCAGTTTCAATCGGTCGCCAGCCGATTAGGAGCCTACCAGATCTACTCAGTTACGTAGCTGAGCGCCTCTTGAAGGGAGGCAACCTCTTCGCCTAGGAAGGAGACCCTCTCGCGGTAGATGATCCGGAGAGGCTGAATCTCCGTCGGCTTGGTAGTGGCGACGACGCTTACCTCTTCTCGCTTTGCGGAGTAGTAGAAGCCGACCCTCGAAACAAGCGACTCGTCTTCGGAGTCGAACTCCGCCGTGAGGGAGAAGGACTCTCGGTCGAGCACACGCCAAAGAACCAAGCTCGCCTCGACCGGAGAGAGCCGGAACGGAGGGAGGTCGAGGATTCCAAAGAAGACCTCGCTAGTCAATGCGTCGCTCCAGAAACTACACGTACTCAATTCTTCTTCTTTCGTTGGCGGGGGATCCGCATAAGTGACTCGGGGGAAGGGTCGACCAGCACGCCGACGGCGGCCGAAGATAGGAGCCGAGCCGGGACGATGATCGTCTCGCCGTCCGGGTCCAGGGAGGAGACAAGAGCTTTACCCTTCCCTTCCTCCTGACCTAGAGAACGTAAGACCCCGATAACGACGATCTGGTCATCATCGGGGTCTACGAACTCGACGTAGAAAGGCTCGCTAGGAGGCCGCATCCTCTTTGGCCTTGTTCTTGGCTGAGCTAAGGAGCGCACCCATTCGAGCGGTCGTGAGCCCGAGCGCTCGGCCCATAGCGGACGGGCCGACGTCGGCGGCATCGCATTCGAGGACGATGGCGGCTCGCTCGGCGATTGCCTTCTCGTACTCTTCGTTCCTCTTGAGCATCTTCTCGTGAGCCTTGCTGAGCTTCCCAAGTAGCTTCTTCTGGTCTTCGGTCGGAAGCTTCACCGGTCGGCCGGGGGGAAGTCGATCCTCTGGTCGCTTACTCATGGTTAGTCCTTTCATCCTGATTGGCCGGGGGAGCGTCCCAGGGGTTAGTAACCGTAGCCTATAGTTAAATAGGGGTAACGGTCAAGATTTCGGTTCATCCGGTTTCCAGAAGTCACGCTTCCAAGCGCGACCTCGACGATGGTAAACACGGAGGACCGAGCGGTTGTTGTTCGGTCGTCGTTGCGATTTGCCTAGCTCGGGCTGGACTCGGTTCGAAGGCATCGACCATTCGGAGTCGAATACCCAACCCTCCGGAAGGACCTCTTCGGCGAGGTTGTGGAGCCGGTAGGGCTGGTTGCTCGCCGTCTGATCTTGGAGCTTGATACACAGGATCGAGTCGGTAACCGAAGCGATATTGAAAGCTCCCATGCGGATCATGTCGATGCGGTCGTTGACCGAGAGCTTTCGTCGCACTCCGTACCGGTCGTAGGTGGCGGTACCGGTGAGCTGGTAAGGAGGGTCGTAGACGGACCATCGAGGCCGCCCTCCGAGTCGCTCTAGCGTGTGATCCGTAATCGGCTCGGTGTAGCTGATCCGGAAATCCGGCGAAGTCTTCTCTTCGTAGAGGTCGTTGGTGACCAGATTCTTCGGCCGGTAGACGGTCCAGAAATCGCCGAGCCCGTAGGTCCAGTCGATGACTAGATCTCCTTCGGCGTACTTCCTCGGATCGGCCTTGCTCTTCTTCTTATCTATCGGAGCTAGCTCTCGGTAGAGCTTGAAGACGTCGTGAATCAGAGGCCCGTTTGTCTTGTAGTCGGTGTGACCCTTAATCCTCACTACGCGCCTCCCCCTCTTCGCTATGGATCCACGCCTTGGCTCGAATCGTCTTGAGGGCTCGGGTTGCTTTATCGAGAGCCCGTTCGGCTTCCTTGATTAGCGCTCCCATCTCCGTCGCCTCATCGGCGAGTCCGGCCCTGGTTACGTACCCGGTAATCGAGGGCGTCTCGTTATTAGTGGCGGCCCTGGCATCAGCGAGGAGTTGATCGTCTTCGTCGAGCCAAGCGTCAATACCGGCTTGGAGCTTGGCCATCGTCGTCCCGCTGGCTCGGGCGGCTCTGCCTGCCATCGGCTATTCCTGACCTCTCGGGTCGGGATTCCAGGCGGGATGGAAGAAGGACTCGGCGCTCATGCTCTTAGCGACCGCTGCGGCCCTCTCCGTATCGAGCTTCTTCATCTGGTCCCGAAGGAGAGCCAAGCTCGCCGCCGAGTAGGACTTGTAGAGGATCGCCGTCACGAGAGCGAGCCAATTCCTCTTCCAAAGAGCCCGGAGTATTACGAGTGTCATAGGCCACCGACCGCCCGTGAAGGTTAGGAACGCTATCGCTTCGCCGACCTTCTCCGTCATCTGCTTCTGGCGCTTCGTGAGGGTCATACAACTCGTTTCGGGTAGGGGTGCGGAAGTCGGGAGAGCTGGCTCCAGTCCGCGAGGTTCGTTCGATTGCTGGTCTTGATTCGTAGAGGCTCCATCGACGGACCGAAGAGCGGAGTTCCGGGCAAGATGGTCCGCGCTACTTCCTCGCTTAGCTGGCCTTTGTTGATCCGGAACCACTCGCCGTCGCAGACTCCCGACGGAGCTACGAGAGTTATCCACGGACCTTGGCCAACCTCGCGAACCCTCCAGGCTTCGAAGGAGACCTTGAGGATCCGACTACCGTCTTCGCCTTTCTGGGCGGTAGCCCAGTTCATACCGACGAGATCCGAGAAGCGACGACGGAGACCTTCAAGGCTCGCCGGATCGTATGCCTCCCGGTCTCGGATCGCTGCGTTGAAGTCCCCGGCCGTAGCTCGGTAGCCCTTCCGTTGGAAGAAGTCCTCCATCCAGCGCGACGCCAGGGAGAAGCGGTACTTCTCGACGATCTCTCGCTCGGTGAATCCGGGCCAAGTAGCGAGGACGGCTAAGGCGAGTTCTCTCGCCGGGGTGAGATGAGCCATAGCTCGCTCGGCGGCGAGCTTCGGACCCTCTCCGTCGGTTGCTCGATGTAGGTGTTGGGTGCTAGTCACAGGTCGTTCTCCTCTTCGGCGTAGATCTTTGCTATCTGTCTTTGGTATTCCCGCTCCTTCGTCTCCATCTCCTTCCGCATCTCCGCTCGGTACTTCTCCGCTCGGATCCGTCGAGAGCGATTCTCGACGAAGCCCAAGAGGACAACCACGACGAAGAAGCCGAAGACGTAGGTCCACTCCGCTACGGAGACTCGACCGAGTACGTAAATCGCCAGCATGAAGCTCGGCGTCTTAAGCGCTTCCCAGAGGTCGCTCATCGAGCCTCAAGCTCGCTCACGGCGGCGAGGAGAGAAGGAACCCCAAGCACGGCGGCTCGGTCGTCGAGAACCGTCTCGATGACGTGGAGCCGGGCGTTAGGAGCTACGACGACTTCGAGGTTGTCGAAGGTCGTTAAGGCCGCCGCCAGCGAGACCTCAAAGCGAGGAGAGCGGAGCGAGCCGTCAAGACCGAGAGAACCGAAGGCGGCGAACTCGACCTCACTGGACACGTCGATGGCTCCCGAAGCCATGAGGACCCCGAGCGCTATCGGGAGATCGAGGCAATCGAAGGTATCGAAGCTCGGTCGAGAGATGTCGACGGAGACCTCGATATTCCTACCGGGCCAGTTGAAACCGGAGGCGAGCATCGCAGCCCGGATCCGGTCTCTGGACTCTCGGGTCGGGTTTCCGCCAAGGGTGAAGCTCGGGCGACGATCTCCGATCTTGACGGTTACCGGGGCCTTCCTCGCTACTCCTTCTACCAAGACAGAGGATCGGATAGTGACGTGATTCATGGATGAGACCTTTCGGTGGGAGTTGGCGTAAGCCTAGCTCTCTAGGGGTCAATACGTCAACCCCTAGAGAGTTATACCTCTAGGCCGCTTGCTCCTCAGCCGCTTGGATCTCTTCGGTTCTTCCGGCCACTTCGGCTCGCCACTTCGCTACTAGGTCTCGACCCTTCTTCGTGATCTTGAGTTCAGGATCGGAGTACTCGCCGACGATATATCCGAGCCGACGGAGCTTCTGCTCTACTCGCTCGTGACGGGAATAGTACTTCCCTCCGGCGAGAGCGTATAGGAGCTGCCGTTGCCGCTCGGTGAACTTCGAATCATTGACCTCTCTTTCGCAAGCGATGCAAAGCCGGGAGCCGACCTTGTTTAGTCTCGTGTTGCTCGGGGTGTAGAAGTGGCCTCGCGGACACTTCGTCTTTAGCTTGTTTGCCGCATTCATAAGCGGTGCTCCTTTCGGTGAGCTGACTATCGAGGTTTGACGACGGCGTTAGTCTCGGCCGCCCTTCGCATCAACCGTTCGGCGACCGCCCAATCGACTCCCGACGCCAAGATGTCTAGGAGGTTCTGAGCGAAGACGACTCGACCGTGAACCATTGAGTAGGCAGCGCTCCCCTCTTTGCCCGCGTAGGTGAGTTGATCGAGGCGACCTTCTCCCGTCTCGATAACGGAAGCGAGGAACTCCTCTAGAGATCCTTCGCCTTCCATCAGAACGGAACCTCATCCGGGTTGTACCTTGGCTCGGGCTGGACGTGCTGACGAGCGGGAGCGGATTGCTGTTGCCCGTCGCTCCGAGGGCGAGGGCTAGTAGCCCCGGTCTCTTGGCCCATGCCGCTCGGCTTGTCGTTCTGGAGCACGGTCGCCGTTGCCCATCGGAGAGATACCGCAATGTCGTCGGCCACGACCTCGACCTTCGATCGCTTTTCTCCGTTCTCGGTCTCCCATGCTCGTTGGTCGAGGCGACCGGTGATCGTTACTCGGGTCCCCTTTGCTACGGTCTCGGCTGCATTCTCGGCGAGCTGTGACCAGGCGGTGATATCGAAGAAGGAGACGGACTCCTCCCACTCCTGCGTTTGACGATTCTGCCAGCGCCGGTTAACGGCTATGCCGAAGTTGGCGACCGCTTGGCCGGACGGGGTGAATCGGAGTTCGGGTTCTCGGGTCACATTCCCGGTGATCGTTACGTTGTTGTCTTGTGCCACGTTGGTTTCCTTTCGGGGGCGCTCTAGTCGAGCACGACGATTGATACTCGGGAGACCGAACAATCGACCTCGATCTCTTCGCCTACGTCGGACGAAGAGAAGGTCTCCCAAATGAAGTTGAAGCCCGGAGGTACGTCGGGGGTAGTAGCGACTCGATTCTCCAGAAGATCGGAGCCGGTCGAGATCTGGACGTTTACGACGACGCTCGAAACTTCGGACTCGAAAGAGGTACCGGTTCCGGCGATCCTCCATCGACCTATCGGCGCGGGGGACCACTCGCAATCGGTGATCTCTACCGACTCTTCGGTACCGGTGGCTTCGAGAGGCTCGGAGCCGACGTCGGCTCCGTCCGGAGTTACGTCGGTTACGCTCGCCGACTCGTCGTCCGGCCCGGCCGCCAAGATCAGGCCGACGCCGATTAGGAATACGGAAAGGATGATGGCGAGAATCGCGGAGCGGCTCAAGAGACCTTCCTCCAAGGAGAACTAAAGCCGTCCTCTTTCTCGTAGGTACCCGCTCCTAGCTGGAGGGTCTCCGAGAGGATGTCCATCACCAACACCATCTCGTGATGAATGCGGTAGAACCGCTCTCGATTCTCGTCGTCTTCGAGGTCGCCCCAGACTTCGCCGTCTTCGACGTCGTCCTTATCCCGGCTCCAATTCTTATCCGGCTCTACGATCTCGGCTATGTCGCCGAGCACATCGCTGTTGCCGTACGGCCGCTTGGTGTCCATGCTGGCCGCTCCGAATTCCCCCTCCTCATATCGCCAGTTGCTCCGATGGAGGAGAGCGAGGTGGCCCTCGGTTACCTCTAGTCGGTGAGCGTTCCAAGGTTTCAGTTCTCTCATTACTTACTCTTCCCTTTCATAGGACTAGCCGGACATCGGCTATGCCCGAACTCGTTTAGTAGCTCGTGGTAAACCGAACCACTGAGGTCGGTCCGTAGAAGACCGGATCAACCTCTAGACCTATCTCCATTCCGCCCTGGCCAGACCAAACCTTCAAGCCCGGATGTCCGTCCGGGATCTTGAGGCCGTGGTTGGCGTTGCCGAGGTTTACTCGGGCGAGGATCGGGCCGACTAGATCGAGGGACTCTACGAACTTGTCGAAGTCCCACGGATCCGGAAGGCTCTCTCCCGCGTCGACAAACCACTGAACCTCCGGAGACTCCGGCGTTAGGACTTCGTCTTTCTTCCATACGGCGAGGACGGCCTCGACCGCTGGAGCCCAGCCGCCCGAGTTGCCTGCCGTCGGTACGCCGACGATCGTTACGTAGTGGTTGGCGCTCACGACTTCGTCTCCTGGAGAGGCATCCATTCCCGAGCCCGGTCGGAGAGGGAGAGAAGGTCCGGGTGGTACATAAAGCTCGACCCTTCCTCTCGCTTCGGTGATCGAGCCGTGAATGCGATCTCGATCGAATAGGCGGAGCGAGGAGCGATCGAGATCCGGACGGAGTGTCGGTGAGCTACAAGCACGAGCCGGGTAAGTTCATCCGAGTCGGTCGTCGAAAGGTCGGCCATTCGAAGACCGAGGATAAAGCCGCTCGGGATTGATTGGACTCCGTTCTTGTTTACGACGCTCGGAGCTAGTCGGTGCGAAGCCTTCCAATCAAAGAGGGCCGCCATGCATTGCTCTCGCTCTTCCCTCCCTTCCGCTTTCTTCAAGATCGCCCGCTTGAGGCTTGCTTCATCCATAGTTGATTAACTCCCTATACGCTTCGTCGATCCATTTGTGAGCCCGAGCCGTATCGGTCTCGGGCCTCCGGGCCATGATGATCCTCATAGCGTCTTCCTCGGAGATCCAAGGGAGTTGGGCTAGGAGGACGTCGTTTGTGGCGGTGTCGGCTCCGAGCACGGCGGCCCGGCCGGGGATGGGCTCGCCTTCGGTGGTCCTTGCTCCCGAAGCCGCTTGTACGTCCGGGTCGTTCATATGCTCGGTGCCGAACATCATCTTCCGACCAAACTCCTCGGTTTCGCCGACGGCAAGAACGAAGTTCAATTGAGCCCGGACCGAGCCGCCCATATCTCCGGCGAGGTTCTTAACGTCCGGCCGCTGGACGCCGAAGACCACGTACATCCCGAGAGCCCGAGCTACTTCGACGATCTTCGCTATGTCCTCGTGCATTGACTTGTGGAGCTTCGAGCTGCCTCGCGTTACCGATCCGGCTTCGTCAACGACGATGAGGATCCGTCGAGAGGGAAGCTCTTCTAGCGGAGTATCAATTCCGTGATTGGCCAGCCAAGCCGCTGCATCTTCCGGATGAAGCGAGTAGAGCCACTCCAGTCGTCGGATCCAGTTACCCCAATTCGAAGTAACGGCCGCCGCATCCATGACCTGTTGGCGTAGCTCGATCTCTTCCTTAATCGTCTTCCAGAAGCTATTGACCGTCGTAACAGTTCCGTCGTTGGCCCACACCCTTTGGCCAAGTGCTCGAAGCCAACCGAGGTCGATCCTCTTCCCGTCGAAGGCCCAGCAATCCCAGCCGTCCCAAAGGGCCTTGACGATTCGGAACCGAAGCCACGTCGACTTTCCGAAGTTGGTCTCGCCGCTTACGAGCCCGTGATTCTTTAGGAGCTGGTTCCACCAGAGGAAGATGTTCCCGAGTGAGATCCCGACCGGGACTACGCCTTCGGGGGACCGGAGCATTTCAATCGTGGCGGCTATCGAGTTCGGGAGCCGGTAGTTCGTCAAGATGAACGTAACGACCTCCCGCTTTCCGGGCTCGTCGTAGGTGATGACTCGACCTTGGGTAAATCCGAGAGCGCCTCGGATCGTCTCCTTCATCGCCTCAAAGTTTCGGGTCGCCGTGTTATCCGGGGAAGGGAGCTTGCGGAAGTCGAGTCGGAGCCCTTGGCCCTCTACCCATCTAACCGAGAGGAGCTTGGGAAAGAAGATCTTTCCCGAAGCGTCGTCGAAGGTAATCCATTCTCGGTTGGTTCGATTCGAGTCGTAGCAGAGGTGAAACCAGGAATGCCATACCCGGAAATTCCACGTCTTATTTCGACGGTCACCTATGTCTCTCAAGTCGGCCGCCTGACGGGCCAGTAGCGCCACAGAGAGGCCGACCAGGAGTAGGGCGAGGACTAGGCCGGATCCGGCTAGAGCGACGAGAGCGGCGAAGAGAGCCACGGATCCGAGCAAGCCGGGACGGAAGATCCTCCAAGAGAGACGGATCGAGCGGAAGAAGCCGGTGAACTTATTGCCGAGCGGCGAAGCGTTGATAGACCGCGAGTCACCAAAGTAGGCGCGACCGACTCCGGACTCGATCTTGTAAACGATCTCGTCTAGGTGGCCTTCGTCTGCTTCGATGCTCACGGTCATAGCTCTCTAGTCTTCCTCTACGATCTCGGCGTCTACCGGATCGTCGTCGGAGCCGGACTCAATCGCCGGGGGAGGGCCGTCGAGCGCCTCGTTGGTCTCAGGAACCACGGGTGAACCGTTCTCAAGAGCGAGCCTCGTAGCGGCTCCGGAGTCCCCAGAGTCGAGCGCTAGCTGTTGAGCGGCGAAGGCCGCCTTGAGGTCCTCGATCGAGCGGACCGGGAGGAGCTTAAGCTCGTGGTAGGTCTCGCCGTTGAGCTTCTGCTTGCGGCTCCGGGTGAGCGTTGCTTCTGGCATACCAGCGACCGTGTACGCCTTGAGGAGTTCGTACCCGGTGAAGATTCCCTCTTCGGAGGTCTCCGCTCCCGAGTCGAGGATCCAGGTTCCCGGAGGCCCCCAATCAAACATGACCTTAAGGCGGAACCGAAGCGTGCAGCTAAGCAGCGCCCCTTGCTCGATGATCTCTCTAGAGCAAACGCACGGGACCGTAGTCGGCTGTTGCTCAGGAGTCGGTTGGTACTTGCAGGACTCGCCGTCGCAAAGACGCTCCATCCAAAGAGCGCCGCCACCTTCGGCGTCTCTTGATCGGGAGTTGTAGAGCTGGTAGCGGGAGATGTCGTCCTCTTCGATAACGACTCGAAGGTTGAGCGTGTCCGTGTCAGTGATGAGCCGGTACTTCTCCGCTCCGTTGTTGTACTCGTAGTCGGGCGTTCCGCCGAGAACCTCCCGAGCCGCCTTAAGCGCCGGAGCCGAACCGGAGGTGAGCACCCAGTTATCGACCGAGATCGGCCAAGTGCCCTTACCGCCCGGATGGTCGCCGGGGAGAATCTCGCCCGCTTTGTTGGTTCGCAAACCTCCGCGAATATGGCCAAGGGTCGAAGGCGCTCCGACGTTCCGTTTGCTGATGTTGACCGGTAGGCCGCCTCTGGCTCGGGTCACGACGCCTGCTCCTCCACGATTGTCCATTTCTGAGTGGTCTCGATCTTCAGCTTCGAGATCCAGCCGTAGAAGTACGTCTCCATCTCGGTCCGGTACTCCTGCCAAGCGACCGTCCGGCCGTCTTCGGCCTGGTAAATCTCGGCGGTGAGCGGACCCCATCGCTTCGTCTCCAAGTGGACGGACTCGCGAAGGCTAAAGCCCTTCTCTCCGAGCGGGCCTTCGATAGCGTCTAGCGGGTAAATGCCTTCGCCGTCGGATACGTCGATCTCCTCGCCGAGACAAGCGGTGATCTCTTCCTCGGTCAAGCACTCGATAATGAGGTCGGCTTCCTCTTCGGTTGAATCACTCATCGGTAGTTCCTTTCGTTGATATCGATACGGCTCCGGACTCTTCGGGGCAACGGCCCCTGTAGTTGCAGTACTTGCAAGACCACTCCTCTGCTGCCTCGCTACTAAAGACGTCTTGGTCCCCGAGCTTCCTCTCCCAAACGCCTTTGCCGTCGGAGGTCCACTTGGTGATCTCGTCGCCCGTAGTCATCCTTGTGAACGGGTGGTAGCGGCGAGGGATGTTGACCGTCTCGCCTTCTCGGTACGCCTTCGCCCGAGCCCAGACTTTCGATTGCGCTCCGGCGTCGGAGACCAACATCTTCATTACGTGAGTCTGGCTTTCTTCGTCGTCCCAATCGGTACCGCCCTCGATCAAGACCGATCCGTATTCCATCGTCGAGCGGGAGGATTCGTCGTGATGCTTCGAGCCCCAACCGGCGATCGAGTGGGCAACGGTCACGACCCGCCACGTCACGTCGATTGCGTCGGGATCTAGGCCGTTGGCTCGGGCCGCTTGGCGAGGTTCGGACTCGTCGTCGAAACGACCGAGGAAGAGCGCTCCGGCCGCCGTCTGCAAGACGTGATCCGTACGGACGGCTTCGCCGCCTATGACCTTCTTGTACCCGAAGTCTCCCTTCGACTTGAAGTCGAGAATTTCTAGAGCCGGACTACCGGTTGAAGGGTGTCGTCTCCAAAGGATCCAAGCGTCTCCTCGACCGCTGATCGAGATCCCGTCGGGCGTTAGCTGCTCGCCGCCGAAGGTCGTCTGAGTCCCGAGCGCCATGATCGGAGACTCTTCGTCTATCTCCGATTCCAGGATTTCCAGGAAGAGCGCCATAGCCCTCTCGTAGATAACGCCTCGCTCAAAGTTCTCGTAGGCCCCTTCGTCCATCTCGAACTCTGTCGGGTCGGTCAAGAGGTAGAAGATCATTCGGTAGCAATTAGCGAGCTTCCCGGCGAAGAGTCGAGGTCGGTCGTATTGCGAATCGGAATGCCGAGGGTTGTAGTCCGGCTCGACGAATTTACCGGTGAACGGGAAGCCGTCGGCTCGGGCCTTGTTCACTCTGCCGATAGCCCAGCGGAATACGGACTCCTCGGAGCTAAGCGCGGCGAACGGATTGGAGAGGATCTTCAAGGGGACTCATCCTTCGGGATTTGGGCGGAGTATTAAGGATAGGGTACTCACGCCTTAGACATTTGTAAATAGGGGGACCGATATCCCTCTACGGTTTCTCGGCTTCGTCGGCGAGCGTGAGGCGAAGGGCGTAGAGGCCGTCGCCTCGGTCGATCCACTTGCCGACTTTCACCGATCGGCCTTCCATATCCTCGACCTCTACGAGCCGACCGCTATCGGGTCCCGGAGGGCCGTCAAACACTACGTCGATTTGCCGCATCGATTTGCCCCTTCTTGATTAGGCGACCGAAGTCCCGGAGCGTCATCTGTACGGCTCCGGCGTCGACGGCTAGCGCTCGCTTCCTGGGAGTGAGGTCGTAGTGCCGACGGTACTGGTTGGCGCTATTCATCTTCTGAGCCCAAGACTTCTTGAGTCCGATCGCTTGCGCCATAGCGTGAAGCTCTTCGTCGGTATCGGCGACCATATGGCAACTCGACGTCTTGACGCCTCGAAGCATCCAGCCCCACTCGACTAGTTGGTCTACGTAGACGGTCACGACCTACCCGCTTCGTGCCCGTCCCAGAGGGAGGTTTGCTCGGCGGCCGGTAGCTCGTTCCACGCCTTGATTCCACCGCGGAAGCTCGACGGCGGGAAACTAGTTTGAAGAAGCTCGGGACCTTCCTCGACGACCTCGATAGTAACTAGGATCTTGGTTCCTTCGGCGAGTCGATGGCCGAAGAGTTCTTCCGGATTGAATCCGTACATCGACGGGTTCAGGTCTCTACCTCCGAGCCGGAGAAAGCAGGGGATCCCGTGACGACCGCCCGACGACGAACCAAGCCACTGTGATACTCGGTAGGTCCCTTCGACTAATACGTTCCCTGTGTCAGATGGCATTCGCTTCTCCTTGGTTCGGGCTCCAGTTTCGAGCGTTGATAGGAATCGTCGCTTCCCAAACTTCGGGAAGTTGAGAGACGATCAAATCCGCCATTACGAAGTTGTGGCCAGCCCCGGCCGGACCGAGGATCAAGGACTCTTCGTCCATCTCCAGGATCTCCGCTACCTCGAACTGATCCTTGATGCATGGCCAGAGATCTTCGAGGGCGACGAGAAGCCGATTTGCGAATCGGTTTGAAGCCCGGTTGACGTAGGCGACCTCGCCTTTAGCCGCTTCGGCGATAGCCGCTCGGAGGTCTCCGTAGCTAAAGGGGTAGCAACCGCAAAGACTCCTCTCGGCCTTAGTCATCGAGCAACGCTTCTTTGTCTCGAAGGTAGCCGTCGACCGAGAGTCCGTAGAGGCCGGTCCCTTTCGGGGCTCCGGTCTCGTCGACTTCTCGATACCAGATATATCCAGCGTCGAGCGGTCCGGTCTCGGCAAGGTTGCCTGTCCGGCCGTAGCGAACGGGAGTCCCCGCTCGGTCGGAACGCTCCAGGTCTCGGATGACGAATAGCTCGCCCGGTCCGGGGAGGGGGAGGGCTCCGCTTCTCATCGCCTTGCTCGTGGCTTCGATGAGGTTCATATCTCTCGACCCCGGAGATCCCCTAGCTTCTCTAGGGCGTCGTCGAGTTCGGTGGTGTCGACGGTGACAGCGAAGCCGAGGAAGGCGTCCCTAAGATCCTCGACCGCTTCGGTAAGGCCCCGGAGGTCGAGCTTGAAATCGACGTTGGCGAGCCGAGTGGGCTCGGGTTCGCCGTGATGATTCCTCATCCAAGCTTCCCACTCCGCATCGTCAGCGAGGGAACGGTAGAAGCTCTTGACGGCTTCGATCCGGATCTGGCGACTAGCCTTCCGTAGCTCTCGCCGTTGACGGCGGTTGGCGAGCAAGACCTCGCCTCTGGTTAGGTTCGTAGAGTTCATCCCTCGATCCTAGCCCTTAGCCCCGGATTACGTCAACCCCTAAAGAGGGATTGCACGGAGCCGTAGACGCAAGAGAGGCACCCGGTCGTTGCGACGCTCCGCGACTACCGAATGCCTCTCTCGTGCTGAACACCTAGCGGAAGACTTTCCGAGCCGTAACCTTCGGTCTGTACAACCCTTGCAGTGCGTAATTACTTTAACAGAACGGGCCTCAAATCGGTAGGTCTATAGCCGTCTTCAAGAGAAGCTAAGGACCGTCCGGAGTTCGTAGCCGCAGACGCATCCGATGTGGTCTTGAGGATGCCAGCCGCCGACGGAGAAGGGGGGATCGATCGCCGTCGAGCCGTCCGATAGCGCTCGCTCGTAGGCCGCCACCGAAAGGGTCTGGAACTTAGGCGAGCCGACTAGTTCGCCGTCGAGCGCCTTATGCGGAGGGAAGTCCTTCCGAGGCTTACCTAGCCACGCGTGTCGCCAGATCAATTGGGTCTCTAGGGTTGCTCGACCTTCGGCCACGGCCGGGATGTTTGGGCTCGTCCTCGAAGGAGCGCCGAGTAGAAGACGCTGGACTACCGAGGCGAAGCCAACGCCCGCTCCCACTCCGGCGAGGTCCAGACCTTGCGTTACCGCCGAAGCGGCGAGGCCGGGAGAGACGTTGCCCGAAGCTCGCTCTCCAATATCGCTCTCGGTTGGTTCCGGAGCAGGGGTAACGCCTAGCCGGGTATTGGCGAGCGCTCGGAAGTCCGACGCCAGGCGACCGATAACGGCAGGAACCGAAAGGGCCGAAGCGGCGAGGGCGGCAACCAAGGTGGCCTCTTCGATTATGTCTCGGGCGTCCCGGTCGGCTTGCTCTAGAAGCTCGGTCGCTCGACGACTCACCCGCTCTACCGCTTCCTCGATTAGCTCGTTGAGTTTCACCGTGGATATCTGCATCGCCGTACGGCCGCCGACGACTCGTACGAAGTGAGCCGTCCGGGCTACCTCGGTGAGGTCGACTCCAGCGAATTGACTCGCAACCTTCGGATCTCGGATCGAGCCCAGAACCTTGAGTCCAGCCGTTCGGAGGAGTCGAGATAGCTCGGCTTCGACTAGCTCGGTGAGCTTGGAGTTGAGCGATAGCTCCAGCCTCGCCGCTTCCTTATCGATCGAGCGTAGGACCGTCGGTCGAGCTACGCCCTTCCTGCACTTCGCGTAGACCGGAGCCGGTGCCGAAGCGAGTCTTCTCGTAAGCCAATCGTCGACGTAGCCGGATCGGTCCGGGACCTCTAGTCCGATGATGACGGCGAGCCCGGCGCTATCGCTTTGCTCTCCAGCCGGACATCGAGCGTTGAAAGAAAGTAGAGCGGCTTTGCGGTGTTCGCCTACTTGGCTCATAGCTCGGAGTCTTTATCGCTTAACCACTCCTCCACGTCTACCGCAGCGCTTCGCCTTCCCTTCGCCGTAGCTAGTTGGAGTCGGTACTCCTCTTCGGAAACTCCGGGAGGGAGTTGAGGAGCGTGCTCGCTTAGGTCGAGCGCCTCTCGTACCGGGACGGCGGTTATGTAGCCAGCGTCGGCCGCTGCTTTGATGTCGCCGAAGACCGGAGCCTCCGAGGTGAGGAAGAGTTCATCCGGCCAGACTCGGAAGAGTTGTCGAGGGACCGCCGCTCCGTTGATCTCGATACTCTCCGGAAGGTTCGGATGCAAGACCGCAACCGTGAGTCCGTGGGCTACCACCGAGGCGATCGGTCGAAGCGCTTGGTGGATCGCCGTCCGAAGGTTGTCGTCGTTGAGGAGACGAGTCGCCGCTCCTTCGCCTTCGATCAGCGCCGAGAGCGGACCGGGCAAGCCTCTCGCCGCATCGGTCAAAGCGTCGAGCTTGAGACCCACTAGCTCCGGATCCACTACCGGCCCGGCGTCGACGACTTCGATCGGGTTGTCTTCCTCCGAGATCCAGATTCCGGGGATCGTCGAGGTTAGGTCGTCTTCGGCGTAGTCTTGCGCTCGCCGGTCTGAGGCCGAAAGGAAGTCGTCGAGCTGACGACCGAGCGGACCTAGCTCCTCTTGACCGTTGGGATGGGTCACGCCGAGGTCCTTTAGGTTCCCCTTGAGGACCAGGATCTTGTTTAGTCGGAGCGTGCTCGCTGCTAGCCGGTGAAGCGAGCGGGTAGCGATATCGAATCGACGGACGTCCGGGAGCGCTCTCCAAAGCGGAGACATCGCCGCTCGAACGAAGCGCGGATTCGGGCGATAGATACGCCAAATCTTGTCGTGGTTCGCCTCAACCCAAGCCGGAGCGCCGTCCTTGCTCGTGGCTCCGGGCTCGGTAGGCCAGCCAAGCCGGAGCGGTTCCTTCGACTTAGGGTCTTCATCGACGACGACGTAGCTCCCTGGGTCCAAGGGAAGAACTCGCCAGCGAGGACCGAAGGGAGTCGAGAACTCGACGAGAGCCGCTTCTCCTACGGCGAGGACTTCCCGAGCAAGCATCCGAACGAAGTCCGCCACCCGCTCGGCCTGGTAGCCGATTAGGTTCGCTTCGAGGATCGAGGCGATAGAAGGCATGTCGACCCACTGGTAAGCGCCGGTCTCGCTCGACCAGACCTGAACCCGGAAGCGCATAAGGGCCACTAGATCCGCGTGGTCGTCGAGAAACTGGCCTACCCAACTCGGTCCGTCTTCGTCGTAGATCCGGACTAGCTCTTGGGAGGACTTGCCGTCGAACCTCCGTCGAACTACCGAGCGTCGACGGTTGGCGATCGGCCTCGACACAGCGGCCGTTACCCGGTTGGCGGAGGTCTGGGCTGTGAGAGAAGGCTTCGTAGTTACTACGCTGGCTCGCCTAAGATCCGAGACTTTCAAGATTCTTGCCCTTGCCAATCATAGGTCGCCAGCCGTTAAGGGAATAGCGTAGCCTAACCGGCTAGAGCCTACGGTCTGCCACGAGCCACGAGATCAGCGCCACGTCTTGATACTCCGAGCGTAGCTCCTGGAGGTTGGCGAGGACCTCGGCACGAGCGTAAGCCTCGCTCGTAGTCGAGCCCTCCAGCGAACGGAACTCGCCGTCTTCTCCCGACGTGATGAATACCGTCGCTACCCAATTGACCGGACCCGGCTTCTCGCGGCTAAGGAAGAAAGCCGTAGCCGTTCCTATCGCTACCGCTAGAGCGGCTATCGCTATGATCCCGAGCGTTATCAACATCCCGCTTACTCCTCTTCGGCGTCGGACGGCTTGAAGGAATCCGAGACGTCGAATTTCTTTGGCCGACCTTCGGTTGCGAGGATACCGATCTCCACCCCTCGATCGACAAACGCCTTCGTGTTCTTGGCGTCGGGTAGCGCCGTCCGGATCTCGGCCATCGTCATCGGCCCTTCTTCGGCAAGGAGGTTCCACGCCGGATGAATACTCAGGATCTTGCTCCGGCTCCGCTCCGCGATGAGGACCTTGTGTTGATCGACTCGCCGGACTACTTCTTCATCGGCGCTCGGCATGTGCTTGTCCTGTTCCCGTAGGAGGCGACCTTCGGTCTCGTGGAGCGCGTCGGCTAGCCGAGCAACCTCTTCCTCTAGCTCCGTCTTCTTCTTCTCCAGGCGCTCGACCGTACGGTTTAAGCCGTTGATTCGACGGTCTCGGATCTCGATAGCAGCGCGGACGTTAGCCAATTCTTGGGCCGTCCCCTTCGGTGGGGAGACCAGATTCCTGATTTCTTCGGTGAGGTTCATACTCGGTTCCTCTCTCTAGATGGCAAGGATCGCTATCAAGGCGGCGATCGTTAGGGATTGAAAGACGATGAAGGTCATAGCGAATCGATCGACGCTCCGTTGCGCCGACGGCGTTACGTGTCGAAACCGAACCGGTCGAGGAGTCTTCCGATCTCGCCGGTCGTTCATCTTGATGTTGTGGAGAGGGACGATCTTCCGTATCGCCGCTCGCTCCCAAAGGTCCGTTGCCTCCGCCGTGAGCATCGGCCTGCCGTCGTCGATTATCTCCCACATATAGACTCCGGCTTCGTCCATATTCGGGAACCACTTCGAGCGCTCGGCGTGAGACGAGAACCGCATCGCACGGTCGACCGTTACGCCGCAGTAGCCGACAAACCATCGGTAGCCGACAAACCATCGGAACGCTTCCCCCGCCAAAGACCGGTGAAGAAACGCCTTAAAGAAGTCCAACGGTCGGACCCAAGGTCTCGGTCTCCGCTCGAAGTAGTAGTAGCCCCAGTGCGGAGCCGGGAAGTCGACGCCTCGCTTTCCTGGCTGGCCGTCGGACCTCACTTCGTCGTATCCCGAATCATCGCTCATCAGATTACTTGGGCTTCATCTTCCAGCGGTAGACCTGCAGCGGAGGGAGAAACGAGAGGTCCGGTTGATCGATCGGGTCGAGCGCCGTACCGAGGTCGCTCAAGAACCACCAGCGCCAACCAAAGTCGGACTCGTAGGCGGCGATAATCGAGTCGCTCCTAACGCCGTGCTCGTGAGATCTCCAATGGGCTACGCACGCGGCTTCGAGGGAGGGACGGCCTTGACCGTAGGTGGAGAGCCAGACCTTAAGGTCGAGGCCGCTCGGATCGAAGGTCGCCCAAAGGAGGTGATCGGGGAAGTCTGGTAGGTGACGGTTGAGCGCTGAAACCGTATAGATGTCGCTTACCTCGAACTCGTCTTCCATAGCTCTGGTTCCTTTCGTTGGTGGTTCGCTTGGATAGCTCCGGCCGGAACCTCGAAGTTCGCTGCAACCTCCCAGTTAGCAACTCATTCGACGGCGGACGGTCCGGCCGGAGCGTAGATGTCTGGTATTCAAAGCGAGGCGGAACCTGTGCCCCGTGGCCGCCCTTTCACCGAGAGCTAGCTCGGCTTAAGCCTTGCTAGCGGCTCATCCCCGCTTGGCAAGACTGGCCCGTCGGGCCTCGGATATGCGGCTTCTAGCCCCAGACGTGATCTCTATTGGCTGAGTTCTCCCGTATCGAAGTCCAGATCGATCATCGACTCGGAGGAGTCGTCGGCGGTAACGTCTACCTCCGAGTCGCGATCGTCGGCGGACGACTCCTCTTCCGAGCGAGCCGCTTCCCTTGCTTTCTCGGCGGAGCCGGGATCAAGGTATTCTTGCACCGACTCAAGAGCGAGAATGACGCCCTGGCCGGTTAGGTCTTTGACGTCGTAGATCTCTCGAAGCCGGAGAGCCGTCGAGCCGAAGAGAGCGGCTAGGCCAGCTACCGAGCTTCGGAATCCTTCGGTCTCTTTCCGTACAGTCGTGAGGTGATCGACGATCGCCGGTCCGGATATCGAGCCCATGAGCGTCTTGGCTCCGAACTCTCCGGCCGTGATGAGCTGATCGGTCGTGTGGGGGAACGCTCCCTCGACTTCGGTCGTTGCCGAAGTGCCGACCCAATCGACTCGGTAGGTAACCGTTGCTGCCTCTTCATCCTCCCGGAGGAGAGTTGTCCGGAATTCTTGGCCCCGGACTTCGCCGACTAAATCTGTAATCTGCACGGTCGATCCTTTCGAGAGACGTACGGTTTAGGTAAACCCTAGCTACGTTAGGGCTGGACTTCAAGCGGCCCGTCGGAGGGCCAGATCTTGTAGACGTAGGAATCGCCTACCTGGACTTGAGCGACGAAGAGCTTTCCGAGGGTTGGAATCCAACCACGCTCGTAGAAGAAGCTCTCGCCGAGAGGTCCGACGATCTCTAGTAGAACTTTGTCGAGGGGGAGGGGATGGCCGGTCTCGGTACGAGCGTCGGAGAGGATCCACCACGCGTCTTCGTCTACCCGAGTAAAGCCGACCTTGATCGATTGGTTTGGGTAGGTGACGTCGGTAAGGACCGTCGAGCCGACCGGGACTTCTTCGAAGCCTATGAGATTCGGTTGTTCCGTAGTCATCATGGTTGAGTCCTTCGCTAGATGAAAGCCGGGAGCGCCGACCTAGCCGACGCTCCCGTAGCTCTCGCTCCTAGGCGATCCGCCCTCGTGTGGAGGATCGCATCTGCTCGGCTGACGTCCGGAGATCGTCGAGCCAAGAGTCGCAACCGCAATTGCGAGCGCCGCAGCCGCATTCAAATTCGGGCTGCGTGGTTACCTCGTTCAGTCGGAGAGTCGAAAGACTTCCGCCCTGGTTGGCGAACCGGGAGTAGTGACCGGTTGCGCTGGTGAGACTTACGAATTCTGAAATCTGATACATGGGGTTCCTTGGTTTGTTGGCGAGCCGATTTCTTAAGCCGGTCTCGATCTCTTGATTACAAGCTACTTCCTAGGGGTCAATACGTCAACCCCTAATTAAGAATTTCTAGTCGGCGAGGACGTCGGACTCGATCGGCTCAATGCCGGTCCAGCCGTTCTGAGCGACCAAGTCGAGGAGGGTCGAGGTGGTTCCTCCGGCGAGTACGAAGTTGTACTTGCGAGCCCTGGTTGAGGCTTTGACGGAGAGGCCCATGAGGTCCTCGCCTTGAGTGATTGCCCGGAAGATCCTGCCGTCCGGTGCCGAGTAGAAGAGGTTCTTGATTCCGTTGCTGTTCATGTACTTATCATGCCTTGCCGTACCGAATACGTCAACCCCTATTTACAGATTTATCTAGATTCTTCTAGATAGCTCCCGCCTGCGGCCTTCGATCCAATCGTTTACTTGGTCCTCACTCGATTGATCGCCCGGCGAGTAACCGGCTAGCGAGACCTGGTGATACCAGTAGCGGACCAAGATCGGATCGAAGACGACCCTCGTTCTTGAATCGAGGCAAGCGCCGCACCATCGACCTTTGACGGGCAGGTCTTTAGCTTTCGTCAGGATCGAGCAAGCAACGCAAACCCCATTACCGCAAGAGACGCAACGGGTCCGCAACCGCTTCGGGTTCGGGTGGTTCGCTGGCATGAGGCATTGCGAATCGGCTACGTGGCACGGATTCGTCATCTCGCCCCTAGGACTACGTACTCGGCGGCTATACCGAAGCCTTCCGCTACGACGGCCTCCAGCGCGTCGCTCTTCGTGGGAACGATCGGCTCAGCCTTGGTCCCAGACTCGACCTCTCCGAAGGAGTGGACCGGCGTCCCGTCTTCTAGCTCGATGGCGTAGGCGAAGACGTTGGAGACCTCGGTCCTAAGAACAACGACGGTCTTCGCTCGGAAGGAGCCGCCGTTGATTAGGTGGTTCATTACGGGACCGGGCCGGACCGTTGCTCCCGTCTTCTTGCAGTGAACGCAACGCTGACAAAGCATCGGCTCGACGTCTCCCGGAATCCCCCCGGAGGCGAGCGTGATATGCCACCGGAGATCGCCGTTGCATTCGACACACAACGGGTCTACCGGCTTCGGGGCCGCCGTGGCGAGAAGCTCGCCGTTCGTTTCCCCTTCGGGCGGTACCTCCGATAGCTGGCCGCAACGGTAGTTCGCTATCTCCTGGAAGACGGCTATCTCGTCGTCGCTCATCTCCTCGCCCTCTTTGGCCATGACCTCGAAGAGCCAAGCCAAGATCGGATCGCTATCGACCACTCGACTCACCTTGCCATCCTCCGCTCAGCGTCCTTCGCCGACTGGACTCCGTTGAGGTAGACGGCGAGCTTCTCGCTTACGTGCTGCTCGGCTACGTCGTCCCATTGCGAATCTTTCGACTGGATAGCGAAGTTCCCAAGAGCGACGAGCCAAGGATGATTACCGTCTTCCTCGACGGCGACCGCATCCGGAACTAGGCAAGCGAGGAACGGGAGCGCTGACTGAACCGACGCTTGGTAGGCGAGGTTGTTTACCGAGACCTCTTTGGCCTCCCCTCGCTCGACTCGCATTCGGGCCTTGGCGAGGCCGGTAAGCATCTCTGGCTGGATGAGGACTCGAATAGGTTCGATCATTGCGTGGCTCCCTTCAAGAGCGTGAATCCCTCGTTAGACCGTTCCGGGAGGACGTCCTCCCCTCGCTCGACGGTGGCCCCGTGGCCCCGGCCGTCGGAGTGGGAGCTGCGGACCGCTCCGGAGGTTCGGGCCATCGCCCGAGCGTTGACGGCGGACTCTAGACATCCCTCGCAATCGCCGTCGTGATTGATTGCGACTATGGCGAAGCTACTCACGACGTCTCCGCTTCTACGAGCTTGAGCGGTTCAGGCTTATCGACCGACGGCTCGGTCTTGCCCTTGGCGGCCTTCGGCTTCCGGGCGGCTCGCCGCTTGGCCCTCGTAGCCTCGCTCTTCGCCTTGCGCTCGGCGGACTCGATCGCCTTGACCCAAACGATGAGTCGATCGTTGAAGCCCATCTGAGTTCGGATCGTCTTCATCCGGATAAGCGCAAGGGCGGCGATGCCGTCGATCATAAAGACCAGCACGGCCGCTCCGTAGGTTCCGAGACCCACCGCGTCGCCCCAGGCGTAGATATGGCTTACGGACTTCCCGGCGATTACAAGCGTTATCGCCCAAGCGCCGATCTGCGGCCAATCGATCCGGCTCGTCTCTTCGGCGAATCGAGACCGATGACGGAACTGGGCCGCCTCGACCATGATGATCGCCGTGAGGGGGAGGGCGACGAAGACGACTCGACTTGCGAGGCTCGGCTCCGCTGCCATGAAGTTACCGGCGACCGACCCGAGACCGGCCAGGAGGAACAACGCTTGAAAGAGTCGAAGCGTCCTCACGAGTCCGCTCGTATCTTCGCGGATCTCCTTAACCGCTTCCGATTCTCCTCGCCCGCTCGGGCTTCCTAGAATTACCTGCAACATCTTCATGATTCCAATCTCCTTGGTTCGCTTGATGATTCTTCTTCTTGCTCTCGGCTGCTCTAGCCGAAGATCTCAGTACTGGACCGGAACTACCCATCCCTTGAATTGCTCTTGTTCCGACTTCGGTCGGAAGGCGCAGTAACGGCTACGTTCAGTATCCAGCGTCTTGCCCGCTGACTCGGCGCTCTTCGATATCGAGAAGAGGACCGGGAACCGGTCGCCGGGATAGTAGACCAAGACGACGTGAGTAGCGGAGTAGCCTCGCTTGCCCTTGGACTCCGCGATGAAAGTCCCGTCGGGAGCGACCAAGGCGATCGTTGCCTTGCCCATCTTCTCGTTGACCTGGATTCGTCGGACCTCGTAACCGAAGGCTGGCTTCGAGCGGTCGCCGCCGTAGACGAGTTCTACCTCTTCGGCTGCCGGAGGGATAAAGACGCCCTCCGGGACAATGCACGACTCTGCTAGGGCTTGGCCAATAACGGTCGCCGTGATGAGGGAGGGGATGCTCGCCGCCTCGGTCTTGCCGTGGTTGCTGGTTGAGTCGCTCGCTAGGTCGAAGCTCGAAACGGTATAGGTACCGTCGGCCGCCTCTTCGAGTACGTAGTTGATCTTGCCGTCTTCTAGATGAGTTTCCATAGCCACAACCCTAGCTCCGTCGTCGTGATTACGTCAACCCCTAATTACAAATTCCTAAGACTCGGCTTTGTGGCGAGCGCAAGACCTCGAAACCATTAGGTCCTCGATGTGGACCTGACATCCTCGGCACTGAAACTCGGGCCACTCGCCCGACCGAGCCGAACCCCATCGGCAACAGCACTTCGGAAGGCTCTCTAGCTGCTCCATCTCGATCTCCTAGTTGAAGGTCGGATCCGGGCAACCGTTCTGACACGGGTCGCCTTGAGGGTTGAGTAGGCCGCAGTCGGTGCAATCCCAGCAACCGCAATCGTCGCCCTCTTCGTAGCATCCGGGGCATTCCCTAGGACCGAGGACCTCCGCCTTTACCTCCGCCTCGATATCCTCTCGCGCCGAGACGTTGAGGACGATGTACTCTTCGGCGTCCTTGCGGTCGTTGAAGAAGTGGCCTCGAAAGCCGTCCAGGGTCACAGAGTGCTCTTGGCCGTGGACTTCGTGGACCGAAGTAGCCGAGACGCCGTAGAGAGCGACCTTGACGAGCAACCACTCCACGTCTTCATCACGGATGCACGAGCGGCATTCCTCATGGCCCGGAACGAAGGCGGAAGCCAGCGCCCCGAAGGCTCCTCGCTCGTCGACTAGGTAGTAACCGAGAGCGGTCTCGATATCGCCTTCCACTCGAACCACCGTGTGAAGCGGCATCGTAGCCAGCGGGTTGAATCGGGTTAGCGTCGTCTTCTTTCCCATATCGAACTTCTCCTTCCGTTGAGGTGCTTAAGCGAAGGAGGGTCGAGCCCGTAAGCCCGACCCTCCCTCATGGTTCCCGCACGCTCTTAGTCGTTTTCATACTCGGCCCGCTCGGCCGCTTCGACTTCGTCGATCAGTCGCTTAGCTGACGACCCTAGGCTCGACGAGCCGACGAGCTTGATCGGGTAATACTCAAGCGGTTCTTTCGAACGGACTCGACCGGCAAACCGCCCGGACTCGTGAGGGCTCCTCTGAAACCCTCGGTAGACCTCGAAAGTCGCCGTGTCCAGGTCGATGAAGTATCCCCACTCGCAGAATAGCGAGTCCGATACAAAGCCGTTATTGGGGACCCAATAGCCGCAATCCAGGATCTCGCCCGGCTTACCTTGGGTCCCCCGTAGTAGCGAGTACCAATCGTCGCCCTCGCTCACCATCGAGTTATGCCAGCGGCTTAGCTTGGCTAGCTCGTCCTCGGTTGGCTTGCTCTCCTCGTCGACCGGGGTGAGGTCTCGGGCTTGCTGCCGTATGGCCTCCCAATCGTCGACCGAAGCGATCCACTCGGCTACGTCGGCTCCGAGGCCGCTCGGGTACGAATCGAAGTGATTGTAGGTGATGATCTCTTTCTCGCCGTCGACGACGAATCCGAGCATTCCTCTGGTTCCCATAGGTGCGTATTCCTTTCGGTGGGTTGTTACTGCGGAGAGTCGTTACCGAAGCCGCCGAAGAATCCGGCTAGGAACTCGGCGATGCCGCCGAAGAGCTGGACCACAAAGTCGCCAAAGCCGCTCGACATAGCGGAGACGTCTCCGCCGCCCGACGCGATCGCGAAGAGACCGAAGAGCGCTAGTGCGTAGATACTTAGCTTCTGGAGCATTGACCTTCCTCCTTCCTTAGCTATCGATTAGTGCCACTTGGAGAATCGAACTCCGGTCTAGCCCCTGAGCAAAGAGCTAGCCCTACCCGGTGTCATCCCCTTACGAAGGACGCACACCTAGCGGCTACCACTCTCCCGGCCGGACGGATTGGATACCCGGCCGGGAGCGACTTAGAACCTTCTTACTCCTCCGTCTCAGATGTGGCAATCAACGACGGTAAGAAGCGTCTCCGGAGCGAGGCATTCGAGGAACCCGGAGACTCGCTTATTCCAATCCTCCGATGGCACGTCGCTGGTCGACATCCCGAACCAACCCATATCGCCCCTAGCGGCCCATCGACCTTCGGCGACCATAGCGAACGGAGAGATAGCGGCATCCCTAGCCTTGCCGACGTAGGTCTCCCGGTCGACCAGGAACTCCCGGACTCCGAGAACGAAGCCTCGATCGAAAGCTCGCTGAGCGAACGGAAGACCCCGGAGCCATCTGTCGTACTCCGCCCAAGCCTCGCCGTCGCCTTCGAAGTCCTCGAAGGTCTTGATGTCGTTCGGCGGTTCGTAGCCGCCCTTCCACACCGCGTCCCAGTCGGCTCCGGCCTCGTTCGCTGCTCGGCTGCGGAGTAGGTCGAAGTCGAATTCGGATCGAGGAGCCTGGTCTTTGAGGAGCCAGCCGGACCAACGTCCGCCGATCGTGTACCAATCCCATTTGTAATCAGGGTTGGTCAAGCTAAAGACTCGCCCGTCGGAATCGATCCGAGTCTTGAACCCTTCCGTCATCGGCTCATCACTGGTGATCGTGTCGCCGAACCAGCCCTTGATGAACTCCTCGAAGGGCTCTCCGTTCTTGCTGTATTTCTCGTAGTCGTCTCGGGCTTCCTCGGTCCGATCGACTTCCTTTACGTACTCATCAACGATGCCCGTGCATTCGTACTGATGAAACGGCCGAAGCTGGGCTTCCGGATCCGGCCCGATAACGATTACTGAGAAGTGGCTCACTTGGGTGCCTCCGCTTTCTTGAGAGCCATAGCGGCTCGGCTTACTCGGTTGATGTTCTGGGCGTGCTCTGCTCGGATCTGAGCTAGCTCTTCTTCGGCGCGACCAACCCGGCCGCTCGACGCTTCGAACTGGGAGCACGAACTTTCAAACTCTCGAAGCGCCGGGATGGCGGCGAGAGAGGTAACTACCTTCCGGTCAAGGTGGCGCTCGATCTCCTTAAGGGAGACCTCCGTCCGGTATGAACCCTTGGTCGACTTGCCGTTGAGGTTTCCTTCGCCGGTTACGTGAACGATAGAAACGTCTCGGTAGGCAATATCGAAATCTCGGTAGTTCCTCAGGGCGTCGCCGTGTTGCTCCCGGTCGCCCCATCGAAGAAACGGGACGCCGTCGATTTCGACGGGCTTGCCTTCGACGTTACGGATTGCTCGGGTCTGCTCTTGGGGGAGCCTGGAGAGGGGATGCGAGAAGCGGATAAACCAGCTCCTACCTTCGCCGAAGAGTTCTTCGATCTTCTCGATGGTGAACGGCTCGCCGTCCCAATCCCTTTCGTCTTCGGCCGGTGCGATGTTGGCTCGGACCGTTACGTCCCAACCAAACTTCCTCGACTGCTTCGCTAGTTGGCTTACTCTGGTCAGCGTGCTCATGGCTGAATCCTTTCGTTGGTTGCGGGAGAGGAGGCCGGTCCAGCGGTGGGCGATAAAGCGGACCGGCCTCCGATCTTGTAGCTAGGAGACTCCTAGCAAAACTCGCTTTCTCGATCTTCGGTGAGAAGGACTTCGGTCGAATCGGGGCCGCCAACTTCTTCGACTATGCAAGTCTCAAGGAGGTCTTCGGCGGTAAGGTCGCTGACCTCGAAGCTGGGTGCTTCGCCGATCTGGATTTCCCAGCCGCAGCAAACGTAGTCCATGCGGACCAGATAGCCGAGCCGCTGAGCATAGAGAACTCGGGCTTGTGGGTTGAGGATTAGTTGCTTGCTCGCCACCCAAGCGTTCGGGCTGGTCCGCTCCATCTGCTCGACGAAGGCAATCCCGACGAATTCGGGAAGGTCTGTCAAGTAGATGGCGTCTACGTGGAGCCAGTAGCTCCAACGTCCTTCGTCCAGTGAGCGGGTCACGGTTACTGGGAGGCCGTTAGCGATTGCGCTGTTGACTGATTCGATGAGATTCATAGGAGTATCTTGATCCCTCCCGGATCTTAAGTCAACCCCTAATTAGAAATTCCTAGGTAGGGGCCGGGACTCCGGCGCAGTCGTGGCATTTGATGAAGTTCGAATCGACCGAATAGGTATCGCCGATATCGGTCTTGCAGTCGTAGCAAACGATCGGTTCGTTTATCGAGTTCGGCCAAACGTTAGTTTCAAACGGGCAATCGCTCGCGTGGTCCGGCTCTCGTTCCTCAACGTTTGCCTGGCAATAGATACAAGGGTCGGCCATGACATCTCAGCGTAGGCCGAATCGTGGAGATAGGGACCGTAGGCCGAACCGTACATAGCCTCGTTCTCGAAGAGTCGGCGCTCGGCTTCTACGGCGAGGGCTACCGAAGCTCGAAGCTCGGGGGACGAAAGGAAGCCGCCTACCAGGAGGTTGCCTCCAACCGCTTCGTCTTCGATCTCTTCTAGTACGTCTAGCAACGATCTACCACTTCTCGTCAAGGCCGCTGTCCTCCGAGCACGCCGGGCATATCGAGGCTACGACTATCGGCGCTCGAAGCCCGACTCGAATTACCCAACTAGCGGCGCTCGGCCAGTGGTCGGCTCCGCAAGCCCAACAACTACAAAGGACTCGGAGGTCAATCGTCAGCAATGCGCTCGACCGTTAACCGCAGCCATAGCCAGTTCGGCAAAGGCGTCGTTGAGAGCCTCGACCGGAGCAAAGGCCCGGTGAAGTTCTTCGGCCGAAGCGAAGCTTTGGTGAAGGTTCGCTTGGGTTTGCTCGGAGCATCGCCGGGCGTGGATCTCGTTGAGCGTGGCGACGCGAGCCGGATCGATCTCGATTGAAGAGATGACGACCTTCGTCGAGCGTGATGCGTGTTGACCGAGTAGGAGAAGCTGGGGACCTCTCGCCTTCTCTTGGAAGACCTCGATCCCTTTCCGGAGAACGTCTTCGGAGGTAAAGAAGCGCTCGGTCTCCATACCTACGGGATGCTCCCACTCCGCTTCGGAGAGCAGCGCCGATTGCTCGGCGTCGGGCCTGTACTCCAATCGGATCGGTTCTCCGGTCGCCGGATAGAGCACTCCGTAGAAGTGCTTGGCTCCGACGCAGATGCCGCCGAAGGTTGTTAGCTCTAGATTCCAGGTCTCCATAGTTTCAGCTCCCGTCATTCTGGATCAGCTCTCGGCTCATCCGTTCGAAGTCTTGTTGGTTGATTACTCCCTCATCCCGAAGGGCGGCGATCTCTCGAATCTTCTCCGAAAGGGATCGAGGTTTCGTAGCTGGTCGCATCGTCTCGATCGGGATCTCTACCTCGTCGGTCGGATCCTCGTCTTTAGAGACGACCCTCGGAACCGGTACCTTCGCTCGCCAGTCCTCGGTAGGGACGGGAGGAGCGCCTTTGACTTTCGGCGAGGAACTCTTCGGGAGAGGAGCGCCGATTGCGATGTCGCCGGGGACCTGGACCTTCGTCGCGTCGAGGGAGGCGAAGTCTCGTTTCGTCTCGACGTTCTGCTCTTTGGTCCGGTGGATAAGGGCTTGAATGTGCTTCGGGTTCTTGATGTCGTCGAACTTGGTCGAGCCCGAATCGTTGGCCGACTCGACCGAGATGTCTCCGGCTCCTACGAGCCGTTCGGTTATCGACTGGGAGAATCGGACGTTGACGATCGACTCAAGAGCGATCTCGATTCCGGTTCTAGTGAGTACGCCGGAGCGAGACATGATTCGGTCGGTCGTGATTACGAAGGTCGTCGCGTGCCATTCGAGGGCTCGCCAGCCGATCGTTACTACGAGCCATAGGGCGATAGCGAGAGCAATCCAGCCGCCGACGTTGCCGGGGAGTAGGAGGGCTCCAACCATGAGGATCATCCCGACTATGTAGAGAAGGATCCGGCTAGCGAAGAAGTACCAGTGCGGTTTGATTTGCGTGACGATCTGCTCGCCTTCGCTTAGTTCCGTTTCTTGAATCATCGGTGGTCCTTTCGGGGTCCGTCTCGTAGTTCTCGGTCCCACTCCTCTTCGGCCGCTCGCAGCATCTTCGCTACCTCGGTCTCTAGTCGATGAGCTTGGGCTTGGGCTTGTTGATCGGTGAGCCCTCGAAGGTCGAGCGGGAGTTCGTTTAGGGTTGCCTCCGCCTGACGGATCCGGGCGATGAGGCCGGGATCGAGGTTTGGTGCGACGATCCGCTCTCGGACCATCCTCTCTTGCTCGACCCGGATAGCTCGGGCTCGGTAGAACTCGGTCGTTCGGTTCACCATCTCCGCTCGGGAGATCCCTTCCTTATCGAAGGTCAGCAAGCCGGGAGGATCCGGGAGACAATGCTCGCAATTCTCTAGACCTCTCGCCCTTCGTACGTCAACCGGGTGAGCCGTTTCGAAAGAGGCTGCGCATAGGGGGACGACGTGGACTCGCTCGCCGTCGGAGTAAATCGCGTCGACGCCGTAGGTCTGGCGCTCGACGGTTAGTACTGAGTCGACTTCGAAGCCTACGAAGAGGCGACGAATCAGGAGAAGCAAAGACGTCATCGGCTTAGCTCTTGAAGGGCTCGATATCGGCGAAGCCGATCGGCTCGTGATCGACGTCCCCGGCCGCTTCGGCGTTGGTTATCCAGCCGTCGGATTCGGGTCGAGGTCCTTGGCCTCTCGGGTCGAAGGGACCGAGTTCATCAACGATGGCCCATTGCTTTACCGCTATCCGGTAGGCCGAAGTCAAGAGCACGAGAAGCACCGCGGAGGCGAGGAAGACGATCGAGATCCACGTTAGGAGATTCACGGTCCTACCTCCGGATCGATAAGAAGCTCGGCAATAGCTCGGGCTCGAACTCGATCGGGGAAGCTTGCCGCCATCGAGACGAGAAGCGACCAAATCCCGGAGACGAGTAGGAGCGCTAGGAGAGCGAGGATTGGATGCTCGACCCAATCGAAAGCTACGCCAGTCATGGTTGCGACTGAGGCCGCTACGAAGGTGAGGATCAAGATCCCCGCTTCAACCTTGCGGCAATCGGAGATGAGTTCTTCTTCTTTGGTCTGGCTCACTTGACGTACTTCTTCCAATTCTTAATCCGTTCCCAGCGCTTCGGGATCTTGACCGTAGTCAGGACGTAGAGGTTGAAGGCGTGGAACAGGGCGAGCGTTGTCAGGCCGGTGTAAGTCGAAACGGTAACGGTCCGGCCGCCGATCTCGGAGAAGATCCCGACCAAGATCATCGGGACGGCGAAGCCAACTCCAAACGGAAGGAGCAGGAACTTCCAAGACCAAGCTTCGGCTTTCTTCTTCGCCTTAGTCGCGGAGGTCATAGCTGCCAGAAGTTCCGGAAGGATTGGATTTGATACCAAGCCCGGACGGTGCCGACGAAGCCGGGGACGGCGAAGACCAGAACGAAGACGGCTACCACGGTGATCGGGTAGAAGTTAGCCCGGAGGGAGAAGACGTAGGCGAGGAAAGCAACCGCTATCACAAGGGCGTGAACCCGGAGCGAGTTCAAAGTCCTTCGGAGGTCCCTCGCCGTTACTTCGTCGAGTTCCAGAGCCCCAATTACTTCGAACTCTTCTTCAATCTCGTCGCCTGGTTCCATCTGAATACCCTTCTCGATGACTGCTTCTTACCTAGTACTTTAGTCCGTCTTTACCCTATGAGTCAACTAGTAATTACTTATATCCCCTATTGATTTAACCCTAGGGCTGGTCTATACTCTCCCTATCCTCCCCTCTTGACAGCGGGTATTAGACTCATGCCCAATTCATCGTCGGTCGGCGTCTTCTAAGAGGGGATGGATTTCATCCATCAGCTGACGCTTGAGGCCGCTGGGGCGGCCCCACCCTCTTAGAAGACGCCGACCGTCAGGGATTACCCAGAGCCCTGAGCAGAGCGTCAGGGCTAGGTGTGCTCTTGCAGTAGAACAAACCTAGACCTTGGAACGCTAGACCTTCGGTATTACCCGTCGCTCGTCGCTTTCGCTAATCAAGGGGCAACGCTGAGGTGAACCGATCCGTTCTGTGAACCTTACGAATCCTTCGCAGCCAAGGGAGAGGACCATTCAACCTCTCCCCTCAAATCGAAGGGCGTAAGTGTGACTCACTCGCTCCCGATGGGTTCCGAAGAACCGATCGCCGACGGCCGCAGGTTACCCGGTCTCGATCGTCGGAGTGTCCAAGGGCCTCTGCCCTCTTTACTTGCTCACTCACTCGGTGGCCGCTTAGTTCCCACTTGTGTCGGCAGGGGGTTTGTTGAGCCAGTTATTCCGTTCTGGCCGATCCCGTACGGTAGGGGATCTCTCGGTTGTCGCGGAGCGTTGGTCGACAACTATGCCTCGACGGGCGCGAGAAAGCTAGTCCCCTCTCGCTTCCCTCCGATCCCCTAGCGCCCTCAGACCTCTTGGCTAGTGGGATAAATACTTCAAAGAAATTTCTAACCGAGAGCTACTCGGTGCGTCCAAGCTAGGTCTCGATGTTCAACCGGGACCGGATTCCGATCGAGGGTTAGGCCCTCGATAATCTCGACGGCCTCGACGCACGAGTAGCCGGGGTGGTCGGATCGTTGGACCCGGACCCTTCGTATCGTCCAGCCGATTCCGACTCCTACCGGGAAGCCCAGTAGGACGAAGAGAGCGAACATCGTCGACATCCCTACATAAAGCATGACCTCTACTCCACTACTTCGGATTGTTCCTTCATAGCGAGGATCTGCTGTTGGAGCCGCTCGATCTTGACGCGAGCTTCTCGACACTCCATCCCAGGATGGCCGATACCCGGCTCGAAGTCGTTACGGGACATCAGGAACCCAACTCCAGTTGTAGCTAGGCCGATAGCTATCCCGAGTACGAGCCCGCTTCCGGCGACGAGCAACCACATTACAGAACCTCTACTACGAAGGGTCGAATGGCCGCTAGCCCGTAAGGAAGAGTAGTTCCGCTTTGGAGATTCAGGCTACCGTCTTGACTCGGTCGTCATCGGAACGTTAGGACGGCTCGTCCGGTTCCGGCTTGGACTGGAGGACGACCGGCTTACGCTTTGACTTCGGCTTCGGGTTGACCGGGTGGAAGGCTTTATGGCCCTCGCACCACCGAACATTCTTGGTGGAGCCAGGGAGGGCTACCGAGCCCGACGGTCTAGCGCCCGTATTCTTCTTCGGAGTTACCCGGCTTGAGCCGGAAGGTCTTGCCATGAACTCACTTTATGCGGACTCATGTCCTGACGGACGTAAGAGGAGCGGAGCTTTATCGGAGCGTAGATCTCGCCTCTTAGCTTCGCTTTCTCCCGAGCTTTCTCTAGAGCCAGAGCGCGGTGCTTCCAAGTGCCTATCCGCTCGGGCCTCTTAACCCATGCCACGTAACCGGTAGGTCGGCCTTCCAAGTCGATCTCGGGCGAAGCGGAGTATCGGTAGACGTGGCCGGGCGGTAGCTCGTGATCCATAAGGACCATCCTAGCCTTTACGTATCTAGGGCTATGATCGAGCCATGAGAATATGCCGCCGTCCTGAATTCCTGGAGCTTGAGAAAGGAACCGTCTTCGCCGAGATCCTCGGGCTTTGGAACGTCGGCCCGTTGCGAGTCAAAGGCATGACGGCCGGGACCGACTTCGATACGAAGGTCTTCAACGAAGTTGAGGCGGATAGTACCGCCCAAATGATCGAGCGGTTTCAGGAGATGGCGGAGACCGGAGCCTCTTACCCGGTGAACCTCGATCCGGGACTCGACGGGCAACACGGACCCGAAGGGGCGATGTTCCTCATCTACGAAGATGCCGACGTAAAGAAGATCGTGACCCTCCTGCTCTCCGGACTAAATAAGTAATCAGGGGTTGCTTTAATACCGAAGGCGGATTATGGTTGCCCCATGAGCACCTACGAGTACAACCAGACCGAAGAAACCCCAGGCGGCCAGAAGACCGGCGAATTCTCCTACCTAGAGATAACGGTTCAGGCCGAAGGTAATACCGAGGACTACGGCTACAAGGGTCGGGTGACGGTCGAGATCGGCGGAGACGGGCAACAGGCTACCGCTATTGAGATCCCAGAGGCCGACGCATACGCCCTCCTTGCCGCTTTGGCCAAGGACCTTGGCGTAACGGTCGGCTAGCGATACCCGCCTGAGTGACGACCGAGGAGCGTGCCGAGGGTGGTCCCGTGGCTCCCGGCTACTTGAGGTAGTTCGTCGAATTCGGCGAGCCAATTCATCCCGAGCGTAAGAGCGTCCATTCGGTTCGGCGACCAACCGCTCTCGGGCAAGAAGGTAGTCATCTCGCTAGTCAGGAGGTGGAAGCGCCCGGCGTGACGGACTCGTACGCCTGTGGCCTTCTGCAACGTCGGCTCGTAGATCTGGGCGGTTGCTTTCGCCCGTTGATACTTCGACCCGCGTACCGGCTTGATGTCGATGTCGATTCCGGGAACTCGGTCTTGGCTTACCCGGAGAGGTTGAGCCGCTAGCTCTTTCCCGTAGTTGCCTTCGACCTTGATATGCGGAGCCCGGTAGGACTGCGGCTCCCATCGCTTGTAAGCGTCCCATACCAATTCGCTCCACTCGCCTGGCCCCCATCCTCCCGAGAGGTCTTCGAGTACCCAGTACTGGCCGTCAGAAAGCCCACAAACGACGATGCCTACTTCGTCTCCGTCGCCTTGGCCGTCGCTACCAGAAGGGTCGACGGCGATTACCATGCGGTCGAATTGGAGCGTTAGGCCCGTGTCGTCGACGACTATCCAATGGTTCTTCCAAGCCGCTCCTTCGATATCGGTAAGAAGTTCGGCATCGATCTCTTGGCGACCAAGGCGAGTTCCTTCGAGCGACATGATGAGCCGGGTAAAGCTCGCGTCGAGATTCTCTAGATTGTCCCGAGTCGACATGCGGACGACCGTCATTGGAGGTTCTTGCATCCCCGTGAGGAGGCCGGGGATCTCGTGTTGGGCGTTACCGGCGAGAAGCGGGCAGGGCGTAGGAGTCCCGGTGATGATCCCTCGCGTACCGCCTTCGGTATTCTCCCGGACGGCGAGCATAAGGTTTGAGAACGTCGTGTTGAGTTCGAGCGGGAGTTGGCTTGAGTCCTTCCACTCGGCTGGCTCGTCTCCCCAGAATCCCGAAAGGTTGTCGCCTCGGATTCGACCGGGACGCTCGGAGGAGTAGCCGGTAATGACCGAGCCGTTCGCTAGGCGAAGCTCTAGGCGAGTCTCATTGAAGGAGCCGTCCCAGTCGCCCGTTTCGAGAGCTTGATCCGGGATGACGTTTCGAAGACCCGACGGACCGAGGAACATTAGATTTCGAACGGCGAGCCTGGTCGGTCCGACGCAAGCCCAGCGGGTACCGGGCAACTCCCATGCCCATTCGAAGAGGGTTTGGGATCCGGCTCTCGTCTTGCCGGACCCGCGACCTCCCACAGCGAAGAAGTATTGAGCGTCGACCGGCATAAGTTGCTCGGGTCGAGCGTCGATATGTCGCCACTTGGCGAGTCGGAATAGAACCCACTTCTCGACGTCGGAGTATTCCTCAAGAGCGTTGATCCGTACGGCTAGCTCGTGCTCCCTAGGGGATAGTCCTTCAGTGCTGACGGCTTCGACCGAGGTCTCGTCGGGTACCGGTAGTCCTTCTAGTAGCTCGGGAGGTCGGGTATCCGGAGCGCCGGACATGGCTAGATGTCCGAGCCAATCGTCGCCAGGATCGAGCCGAAGGGGCGCGAGGCTACGGAGTCTTTGGCGACTCGGGCTTGAGGGTCGTGGTGGAGCGAGCCGATTACCTTCGCCTCTTGGTCGTGAGCCCGGAAGAGGGCGAGCACGGCTCTCACGACGTCGGCCGGAGCCGTGGACGGCGAAGAGATTAGACGGCGAAGAGCTTGGCGCGAAGCGGTGATCTCGGCGAGCTGCAGGCCGACTCGGTCCCCCGAAGTGGTCTCGCTCTCGTTGGCCAGGAAGCTACTAACGGCCCGGTCGTATTCTTCGATGTCAACGCCTAGGACTTCGGCCGCATCGGCGGCTTCGGCCCCGGCGAGCCAAACTCGGATGAGTTGTTCACTCACGGCTTAGCTCCTCTAGTAGAACCTTGTCCGCTCGCTCTAGGGTGCCAATCCTTCTCGTTACTCGATCGGCGAGGTTGCCTACTTTAGACGTCCGACCCTTGAGCCAAGTCGCGCTCTGGTTCGAGCCTCGCTTATCTCGGCGCTGTTGGGCGACCTCTTCGGAGACGGCGAGGAGTACTACTCGAAGCTCGACGCCGATCTTGTCGGCTTGGTCGAAGAACTTCCTCGACGTCAACCGGTCCCCCTCGGAGAGGACTACGTCAACGGGCGGACCTCCGGCGAGCCACGCTACGACTTGAGGTGAGACCGCCATCGAGAGTCGGTCGGTTCCCGGATACTCGCCCTCGGTTGAACCTAGATGGGCGATGGTCTTGCCCTCGTAAGCGAAGGTCTCTACGGCGAAGGGAGCGCCTACGTCTAGCTCGATCCGCTCGGTATTGGCTAGAGCTTTGCGGACGGCCGTCGACTTCCCGGCTCCAGGGACTCCCATTAGGTGGACGAAGATCATCTCGGTATTACCTCTCGGAACGAATCGGCGATCGAAGGCGTCCAGCGAACGCCGGAGTAGGCGACCGAAGGGAAGTGGATAACGCCGGTTGGATCGACGATACAGCGGTCGTCGTCTTCGTCGGAACGCTTCGGCCTCCAGCCGTGAACCGGCTCTTCAAGCTGCTCGACAATTTGAGCGTGATCTCCGAAGAGTTTCTCGAAGGATGCTCGGCAAGAATCGAAGTGCTTCCCGGCGTCTAGCTCCTTCGGGACCTTCTGACTTATCAAAGACGAGCCGACTCGCCAGTAATCGCTACCGGCTCCTAGGTGGGCATAGACGATCTTGAAACGACCGTCTCGGCCGTAGAGAGAAAGCCTTCCGGACTCCGAAGCGTTACGAAGCTCATCGGAGAACTCAAGCCGAACCTTTACCGAGTAGCCCCAGACCCATCTAACGATCCGCCCTCGGAAGCCGTGGGCGATTACGTCGGGCTGCCTCGGTTCTACTCGACGATCAGCCCATAGCTCTCGGTGCCGAGCGACGACCTCCGGAACGTTGACCATCACGGCCGGGAGGGATCCGCGCCGGATAGACCCAAGGTCAGCCGAGAGGGAGTACTTGCCGCCGTGTGGAGGGTTGAGGTGAGCAAACCAGAACTCGACCGGCTCTACCGCATCGTCGATCCATCGCCCTTCGGCGAGTTCGGCGATCCACCGATCGTAGTTAGAACGGTCCATCTCATCGCCTCCGGGATAGACGATCCCGGTCGACGCTCTCCAGGATTGGACCGGCGAGTCGGTGTCATACCAACACCAGTCGACGCCCAGCTCGTCGAGTATCCGCCCGGCGACAACGCCGAGCCAGCCCATTCCTTCGACTACTACCACCAGCCGATACCTCCGTCGTCTCGATAGAGCTTCTTGAGATCTCGCCGAACCCCATCCCAACCTTGCATCTCGCCGAGAAGCCAACTCGGGAAGCAATGCGACCGAGCGTTGAGGATGAGATTCCGAGCTACCTGATCGACCCTCTCGCCGCCTAGTTGAGCGAGGAGTAAGTCGATGTCGTGACCGACGTAGTAGCCGCCCTTCCTCATCGAATGGAAGTCGCATAGGACCGTCTCGATCTCGGCGACCCTCCAGCGCTCACCGGTTTGCTCCTCCATATCGAGGCGAAGCTCTTCGGTGATTAGGTCTAGTTCCGCTATCGAGTAGCCGACGGTTTGCGGAGCGAGGTCGGCCAGACCTCTTCGAGGGCCGGTTGAGTTCTTATGCCCCGCGTCGGTCGGCTCCGCTTTCCAGTTGTTCGCCTCGATCAAGACCTCGCCCGTCTTGAAAGCGGCCCATCGACCGTTGCCCCACGGCTCGACCAAGACCTCTTGCAGTCGCCTCCACTCCTCGAAGGGGTCCTCTTGCTGGCCCGAAGAGAGCCAACCTAGAAGGCCGTTGGAGAAGGCGTCATCGAGACTACGGAGCGAGTCGATGTGAGCGTTTGTGGCGGCCGGGTTGCGATGGCCTCGACGCTCTACGCCGGTCGGCCAGTAGTCGACCTCGCCGATCTTTGTGTCGGAGAAGCGGAACCCTTGGACCCAAAGCGAGAGGGCCGTCGGGAGGTTGTACCAAGTCACGTAAGCGAAGGTGAACTCGACCCTTGAGCGCTCGGTAGGGAAGAGGTGAGGAGCGAAGACGAAGAGATGTCGCATCACCGGGTAGATCGGATCGATGTCTCTCGTCTCTCGGTGAACGGTTCCGAAGGCGACGAAGTCTTCTCCGAGCGCTCCCGCTTCCTCAAGGATCGTCATTCTTCGATGCCCCTCGATGCTCGGATCTGCCCGCGAATTATCTCGTCTCCCGGAGCTTCGGCCCTAACGATTCCGGTCTTGGTGTAGAAGACGATCGATATCCGAATCTCTTCGGGGTCCTCGCTATGGACCAGCGGAGTAACGCCGTGGGTTAGGGCCTGTCCGTCGAAGATCGAAAGGCTCATGTGGTCGCACGCTAGGTAGACGTCAAGGTCTCTTACGTGGAGGAGCCCGCCGCCGACGCCCTTCCTCATAACGATCATCGCGGACCAGGATCCTACGGAGTTCCCGGAGTCCCGGTGGTAGCGGAGGGCTGCCGACTTGTTGATGATCCCGGAAGTCCAAGGCGCTCGCCCGGCTAGCTTCCAACCGTCGTGAAGACCGTCGATAGCTTGTAGGTGATTCTCATACGCTTCGGGAAGGTTGGCCTCGAACCAATCAGAGCACTGGGCGGCGAGGACTTCCAAGGCGTAAGCCGCCTTCGGATACTCCCGGTTGAAAGCCGTAGAGGAAGCCGCCCATCGCCGACGCATAGGGACCGGGGCCGCATAGCCGAAGATGACGTGAGCGTTATTGATACCGGAGAGTCGGACTTCGTTCTTGGAGGAGCCCTCGCCCTTCCAAGGCATATGCGGAGCCCACTCGAAGAGAGCTTCGCCGATCTCGCCGAAGTCAACCGTCGAATGAGCTATCACCGGACAGCCCGTCTCGGCGTCGATGCCGAGATGATCCGTCAAGACGACGGAGTCTTTACCTGGAGGTTCCGCGTATTCGGCTTCCCCTCGTACCGGCTTGAAGTCGGATCGAGAGACCTCGATCTCTTTCATTGCTCCACGCCGAGAAGACTCACTACCACTTCGGCATTGGAGTCGACGCCCAAGCGCTCCCGAGCTTCGGCGAAGGACTCGACCACTAGCTTGTAGGTATCGGCGTCGAAGGGGAGGATAATCGAACGCACTCCGGCCTCAGCCCAGGCGTCGCGCCGTTCGGCCGGATTCGGGACCGAGATCTCTGAGCCTCTCGACGTTAGGTCGACCTCCGGCATCGGCAGGTCGGCGACCGGAGCGGGAACCCTCCCGGCTATCTCTTCGAGTTCTTCGACAGGATCGTAGTTCGCTATCTGGGCCAGGAGGTCGCTAACTCCGCTCGGCACCGAGTCAGTTATCTCGACTAGATCGGTCAAGATCTGATCGTCGAAGGTAGCCATGAGCGCTAACGGATCGAGGGTCGCAAGGGCTGCGTGCTCTTCTTCCTCGGTATTCAGATGGACCCACATAACCGGAACGGTCTCGCCGTTTGCTGCGGCCTCTTCGACTCGCATGTGGCCGTCGATTATCCGGTTGGTCTTCTGGTTGGCGATTACCGGCGTAGTCCAGCCGATCGAAGCCAGCGTCTCGCCCATCGCCGCCCGCTGGTTATCGCCGTGGAGTCTTGGGTTCCTCGGATGAGGGATCAACTCCGACGGTTTTACCTCCGGCTCAAAGCCGACGATCCTATTCGCCCAACCACTCAATGTAGGACCTTTCTAGCTAAGGGAAGGACTTCGATGTTATCAGCGGCTCCGGACGATCTGTATAGGGTGGGGGTTTCAGGGGTTATGTAGTAAGGTGGCCCCGATGACTCAACGAATAGTCGCTATCAAGGCCGCTCAACTACTCAAGCATCTGCGAGCAAACGGAGCCGTGATACCGGACGAGACCTGGAGGCGTTGGTGCAGCGAGACGTACCTCTCCCAAGTCGCCTTTCGAGAGAGCCCAAAGTTCCCGCTCGTAGAGCCCCACTCCCGAGCGCCGTATTGGATTCCTGAACTCGAAGCTAAGACGCTTTGCATTCAGTGGGGGAACGAAGTCATGCCGCCCGAAGACGCTTGGAAGACCGTCGCACAATTCAATCCCGGAAGGATTTAGCTATGGCTGGAGAACTACTCAAACCGCCGAAGGAACACGTCACTTGTGGCTGTGGCTGCGGAAGGAAAGGGCTCCCTCGGATGAAGGGAGGCAAGCCGAAGAAGTGGAAGGACGGGAAGGTCCATACCCGCAATTGCGACAAGAACAAATGTCGAGCTTGCAGGGGATCTTCGATCAAGGGTCGAGCCAACCGCCGAGAGCTTCGCTTCGCCAAGTCGATCAAGGGTCGAAGGGTCGCCCTCTCCGGAGCGAGAGGCGGAGGAGCCGACGTAACCGTAGAGCTTCGGACTTGCCGGATGTACTTCGAAGAGACCGAGCAATTCGACTACATTCGCGTACCTTCGAAGTGGGCTCCGCTCGCCGATCTTCCTTCGGTACTAGGGGCAACTCCTCGGGTCTGGCGAGACGACGTAATCGCTCTCGTGCCGATCGACGATCTGATCGTGATGATTAACCACGCCAAAGAGGACTCGCCGGGGAAGGTCGCCTCGTACTCGGTTATGAGCGACGACTTATCCGTAATCCGTAAGTGGTGGAGCGGCGAGAAGGTTCAAGCCAAGTTCGCCGAAGTCTCGACCCGAGCCGACCGCTCGGGAGGCCCGGCCGCTCTCGCTCTATCTTGGGGCGAAGGAGAAGGGTCCGACGTAAAGCTCGCCGTGATGAGACGTTCCGACCTCGACCATCTAACCCAACTAGCAGAATTGGATTGCATTGAATCTTGACCTAGCCCTAGAACCTTTCGAGTGGTTGGTACTCTCTCTCGGCATCTTCGCCGGAGCCCGGTACTTCGTTTGTGAGTCGGTACTCGACGCGATTCACGCTCCCGTCGAGCGCTGGCTTTCGAATATCATCGACTCGCTACAGCTAGGGTTTCGTCCCGGCGAGGACGTCGAGCAAGCGAGCGACTTCCGCTACTACCCGTATGGCCTCCAGCTCTTCGCCCACTGGCTCCACCGCCTTTGGACTTGCCCGCTATGCGTCGGTCAGTGGATTAGCTTCTTCGTCTTCGGCTGGACGATCGGAGCGTTCCCGTGGGAGTGGCGATTCGTCGACCTTCTTACCTCGCTCTCCCTTAACGTTTGGGGTCTCCTCGTTAGCGTCTTGGTAGCTCTCTTCAAGATGTTCATCCCGGACGACGACGAGCCCGAAGAGGTCGAGGAGCCGCCGAGCGCTGAAACCGAGTTCTTCGGTTCCGAGGAAGAGGGTACGACTGGCGCTCCGGAGCTATCGATCCTCCAGCTAAGAGGAGCCGTCGTCGAGAAAGCTAAGGGGCCTGATGAACTCGACTAGCGCCGCCATATCCCTCGCCCGAGTAACGGGCGCTCAAGGGACTTGCATCAGCTGCTCGCATCCCCGCTGCTCGGCTTGCCGTCCGGCCGGGTTCGGAGGATGCAAGCGAGGCAATTGCCCGTTCAAAGAATCGAACCTTCCCGATAGGAGAAACCATGACCAGTAGCGGAGCTACGGCCGCCGTACTCGACCAACTCAACGTCGACGAAGATCTAAGCCAGCACCTTTCGAATCCGACGGTCTTGTCTGGCTGGATCGCTAGCGTCGCCCGAGATCTTCGTAAGGAGATCAAGGAGCTAGAACCTCTAGCGAGGGCGACCGCTGAGGCGGACAACGACTACAAGAAAGCCCACGCTACGGCCTTCCTCTCGACCTTCGCCGTCGTCGAGCCGGGAGAAGGAGATCCTCCGGCGATCCGCCATACCGAGTCGAGCCGCAAGGCCGTCGCCGACCTGGAAGCTTCGGATCTCTACCTCTCGTGGCAAATCAGTCTCCAGCTATTTCGCTCGAAGAGGGACGCCGTCAACGCTCTAGAGGCCGTCCTTAACGGGCTCCAAACGCTTCATCGTCACGCGGCGAACCTCTCGACCTAAAGCCCTAGCTCGTCGAGTAGCTGGCCTATCTCAATCTCGGCGGAGGCGAGCACCGAAGGGTCCACCGGGAGCCGAGCTACGCAAACGCTACAGAGGCCGTCAGGGGTAAGGGGTCCGTCTCGATCGACGGCCTTGCAGTCGCTTCCGTTGACGCATCCCATAACCGAATCCTAAGCGCGAAGAAGCCCGTCCGGTCTGTAGCGACTAGACGGGCTTCTTGCGTTGGGGGGAGATTTAGAGGGAGTAGGAAAGCTCTACGACGTCGCCCTCTTCGGCTCGGTACGCTTCGAGCAGCTCCATACCGGCGAAGATCTCGGCGGCGACCGAGTCGTCTACGTCGATGAAAGTTCCGTCGACGACTACCCAGAAGTCGCCTTCTTCGAAGTCGTGGCCGACTGAGATTTCATTCACAGTCGAGAGGTCGATCCAGAGGATGGTTCCAATTTCTTTGATGTCGTTCATGTATACAAGTATGCCTAGCCCTCGGCATTACGTCAACCCCTATTTAGGAATTTATTCGAGAAGCTAGCCGAGAGCCCGAATCCGTCTCTCGTGTCCAGTCGATTCGCTTGGGGTTAGCGCCCTCGCATTGAGGCCAGTCCTACCGTGTCCCTGGGGTTCTTATCCCAGCCGCTTCTAACGGTCCCCTTCTCGACGAAGGTTCGGAGCCCGCGCTACCAGCTCTCGGCTAGCTGCTCGATTCCTATTCAGTTGGCTTTCGTATCTCCCCTAGTAGGTCTTGATCTCTCGATCGGCCGGGAACCTTCCGAGGAACGTTGCCCCTTCCCTGCCTGGGAACTGAACCGCGAGGTTCACGATTCCTTCGGCGTGGAGAGCGGCCGTCACCTTGGTCGCAATGTTGGTTCCGCTTGCGATGTCGAATACCAGGAAGGTGTCCGACTTAGCGAGTTCTCCGTACGTCTTCATACCTCAACCCTATAGAAGGTTGGGCATTACGTCAACCCCTATTTAGCAATTCTTTAGGATTGGGAGCTACCGGCCCGAACCACGAGCCGAACTCCAAGGACGGGAGGTTGTTCCAGTCCTCTTCCGGCCACGAGCCGAACTCGTGAGGTTGAGCCGCTATGAATTCGGCGCAAACGTCGCATCCGTCCTCGTGAGGTCGCCACGTATGGCGATCCATCGATCGGCCGGGTTGCTCGCAGGGAATCCAGAAGGCGGCGAGGCAAGCCGACCTATCACCTGGATGGGAGTCGCAGCTCGGGTACCACGCTTCGGCCGGGACAACTAGCCGATCGGACCGATGCTCCTCCGGTACGTAGTCGGCGATCTCGGGCCAGCGAGAAGCCGGGACTAGCCGGACCGTTATCCACTCGATGTCTCTAGCGCGATCCTCGGACTTCTTCTTCGCCTTGCTGGATTGCATCGGCCACGAGTCTAGCTCAGAAGCAAAGGTCGCACGGCTCGATGCCTTCGGACGGCTCGCCTTGAATCGACTCGAATTTGAAGCCAACTTCGTAGCCGTTGACGGGACCGCCCGAGACGACCTTCCCGAACCCGAGGAAGACTCCGTGCCGCTCGACGTCCTTGCAGGCTCGGGTCGGATGAACTACCTCGACCTCGAAGACCGGAGAGCCGTTAGCGCCGATAGCGCTGCCTTGGCCAACGGTATTGGAGATGTCGATCGAGATGGTCATTGCGGAGCCTCCTAGGGCTTGGGTCGGGTTACCGAAACGGAACGTCGTCGGAACAGTTGAAGACGATCGTTGAGCCGTTGGACTTGACCGTGAAAGCCATAACGCTTGGCCCGTTCCGCTCGATGGTGGCGATCTCTTGAAAGGTTCCGGCTAGTGGGTTCGAAGCGAACCGGTCTACCTGGACGGTCATTCCTGGTTTGATCTTGCTGGCCTTGATTGCCTGCTCTTTGTTCATGAAGACAACGATAAGCCCGCTTGGTCTATACGTCAACCCCTATTTAGTAATTCCCTAAGATTTATCCCGAGACGCGAGAAGAGGACCGGCCAAGGAGATCCATGTCCAAACCGGTCCTCTTCTTCGGAGGTGAGCAGCGGACCGGAGCGAGCCAAGGGGCCAGGCTCCGGCCGGTAGCGATTCCTCCTTCTACGAGACTAGGCGTAACGGGAGTTTACGTCTAGCTCCGTTCTATGAATCGTTGAGCCGAGCCCGGAGGTTCTCGATTCCTACTGGAGCCCATGATTCATCGACCGGGAAAGCGGTCGCCTCGATCTCGGTCTCCAGGGCTTCGATGCAGACTTGGATAGCTTCTGCTTCGGATAGTTCCTTACCGGTCCGGGCCTTGGCCCATCCTTGAGCAATAGTCATACCTCAAGCATGATCCCAGCCCTTAGATAAGTCAACCCCTAGTTACCGATCTTCTTCGCTCTCGGGTTCTCGCATACGCCAGCGTCGGCGGACTCTCCGGCGTCGCGAGCGAAGTCGCTAAGCGTAAAGTCGACCGTGGCTCCGGCCGGTACCTCCCGCACGACCGTCAAGGACGGAAGGTCGGAGGGTTCATCGATACCCATATCGAGCAAGACGATTATGTCTAGGGCTTCGTCGGAGGAGTTCGTAACGTCTCCCTCGAATTGCCACATCGAGAGAAGCTCGTTAAAGACACACTCACCGGAGACCTCGAAGGGGAACTCCTTCGGCTCGGTAGTTGTCGTCGCCGGGAGCGTCGAGACGGTAAGGGACTCTTCCTCTGCGCCTAGTTCTTCGGAGCGACCCACGAAGTAGAGGAGGGCCAACATCGCCAGGGTAAACGCAAGGAGAAGCTCGACAATAGTTGAGGTCTTCAAATTGATTCCTTCGGGTCGGGAGGTTAGGGAGGTTAGGGAGGTTAGGGAGGTCCCCGAAGGGGAGGACCTCGATACCCAATTCTACTACAGATCCGACCTATCGGGGTGATGACTAAGCCGGGCCGCCCGAGTAGGTGATCGTATTCCCGAGCAACTCCGCGGGCTCGTTGGAAGCGGCAACGGTCGTGTCGGAGAACTTCCAAGAGACGAGACCCTCGGACTTGGCGTGTTCACCGATACGGATAAGAGCATCGCTCTTGCTAACGCTCCAGCCGCCCATGACGTACTGGAACTTCTCGCCGTTCTCATCGGCTCCGGTAACGGTCGTGTGGTAGCAATTCACAAGGGTCATTTCTGGACCTCCGTCCAAACGTGGAGAACTTCGCCGCCGACGAGATCGGCCTTGACGTGACCCATCTCGGCGAGACGGGAGAACATGAGCTTTCGAACCGGATCCTCGACGATAAGTCGAGCCTGCTCGTGGTAAGGGGCAACCTCGGTGATGGCGTCGGTAAGACGTTCGAGGAGAAGGTTCCCGGCCCGGCTTCGTGAGCCGACTCGGGTTACCGGTCCGCCGCCCGTCCGGACAAACCACTTCGGGCCTCGCTGAGCTTTGTAGCAGTTACCGACTTTGACGCCGTCGGCGAGGATATCGAAGCCGACGAGTTCGTTTGGCGAGTAGGTGATCTTCGGGGTTGCTCGGTTGGTCATGGTTCAAGCTTAAGGGTAGATAGGTATTACGTCAACCCCTAATTACCTAACCGTCCCGATCTCTCGTTTCGCCTTCGTCCCGAGCGTCCTCGCTAGACGTTTCTCTAGGAAGGTAGCCGGGCGATCCGACATGCCCCATGATGAGCGATGCTCGGCTTGTAGCTCTAGCTTGAGCCGGGCGAGGCGAGCGGATTCAAGTATCGGCTCTCCTCGATCGATCCGGTCCTTCGTATCCCCTCGGTCGTGGCATCCCCAGTGCTCCGCTATCCAGCCGTCGCCGACCTGGCGAAGGAAGAGAACGTGGGAGCCGGAGACGAGATCCTCGAATTGGGCTATCCAGAATCCGCGCTCGACCAATCGGAAACTCAAGCGGCCGTCTCTCCCGCTTCGGAACCGAAAGCTATCGCCACGGCTTGCTCCTTCGCCTCTCGCAAGAGGTTGAATATCCCGACCGGGAAAGGAGCCATGCTCGGCTCGACCAGAACGTAGCGAATCTTCGCTTCGAGCGGAGCCTTCCACTTGAAGATGGTTAGCCCGGTCGTTTCGCTTACGTACTCGACCAGCGTATCGCCCTTGCCGTCGGCGAACTTCTCTTCGAGAGACATCGGGGCGGCTTTGGGCTTAGTCATGCAGTACGTACAGCAGAACGTAGGGAGATCGTGCTTGCATAGGGTTTCGTCCATACTCAATGTTGTGCGACGCGAGGGTACCTAGTCAACCCCTAATTACGTAATTACCGTAAGTAATTACCAACCTAGTCGACCAAAGTAGTCACGGCGACTACTACCGGATCTTAGTTGATCGGCTTGCCCGGCTCGTGGATCTCTCGACTTCTAACTATGACTTTAGCTAAACGCCCGACTATGGTTACCCGTATGCAAACTCTCGATACTACGGAGCCTTCGGGCGTCCTCCCCCTAACGGCGCTCCGGTGCTCGGGGGATGTTCACTACCGATTCTCTCGGCTCGCTGACGGGACTCCTTGTATTCACTTCGGCAACGGCTTCGGAGTCGATCCCGATTGGGTCAAGATCAACGGGACTCCCTACATCCTCTCGGCGACGCTAAGCCCGGAAGGCGAAGACCGCTGGACGGTGAGAGGGTCGCTTCTCCGGCGAAGCCTTACCTCTATCGAGGACGCTACTCCTAACGCTTCTCGCGTCGCTCGGGAATGGCTCCAGTCCGCCGCCTCTCGTTTGGCGACTACCAACGACGAGCGTTTCGACGTAGGAGCTATCCAGAAGTGGGAAGAGGTATCGAAGCATCTCGGCCGGGAGGCGAAGGAGTACGAAGCCTACTCTCGATATCTGCAGCGCTCCGCTTCTCTTCTCGCTGGCCTCGCCGACGGATCTCTGAGGGCTGAATCCATCCGAGCCGAACCGGCTCACTACGGGCTCTACCGGCCGGTCTCCGCTGGAAACTACCCGTCGGCCGGAGACGGAGACGCTACGGCGAGGATCGTTAGCGATGAGGTCGGCGTAGTCGGTTGGATCGTTACCGGTCATCGATTGATGTACGTAGCGGAACCTGATTTGCATTGGGGTCGGCCGGGCCGTTGCTGGATCTGCGAAGAGGCTTCCCGTCCCTCGTAGTAAATAGGGGTTGATTTATCTACGGCAGACCGGCATGGTTGGTGGCATGGAAACTCATCTCACCGATACCGAAGGCGGACTCCTCGAAACGCCTTGCCCGATCGACGCTTGCTCGACGTGCTCAACGTGGGCGGAGAACGCTAGAGCGCTGGCTCGGCATCTCTCCTCGCATCGAGCGAGCATCACCTACGGCGGCCAGATCCACTGGGCGAGATTCTCGGCCGGGTTCTAGAAAGGCAAAGGACCAACCTCCCGAAGGAAGCTGGTCCCTTAGTTAGATCGCTCTCACGGAGCGAAACGAGAAGAAGGTCGCGGTTTGGCGGCCGGTCGACTAGGCCGTTGAGGTCGCGGTTTCTTCTTCTTGCCGCCTCATCTGAATGGAGGTTTCGCCAGGCTCATGGGTTCTTGTATCTCCTCGATCGAAGGATTGGGGGGGGAGACTCGGGCCGCTAGTCGGTACCTACTCTAGCTTCGCCCCTACAAGCCCGCTCGACGCCATGCCCAGAGACGGGCTTGCGCCTTCGGCGTATTCGGGTAGTCCTTCATCTGCTCCCGGTAGTAGCTCCAAGCTATTAAGAATCTCATCTCCAAACCTTTCCAGAGCACCTAGAAGGAATCGAACCTTCGCATCGAGGCTTTGCAGGCCCCAGCGTTTCCACTTCGCCATAGGTGCAAATTTCCGAGGGCTAGCTTACCTTCGCCTCGGTAAGCCAACGCACTGCTCGGCGAGCGGCGAGCTTCGCTAGCGTCCAGCAGCTCTCGAAGAATTTGAGAAGGACGACGCCGATGCCAAAGCTTGCGGTGTAGAAGGCCGCAAGCCAACCGGTCGACCTCGGGACCTTCGTAATCCGGTCCGTCTCGGCAACCCAGATCATGGCCTCGCCGAGCAAGAATCCCCAGATGACCAGTCCCGTGAGAACGGCTAGCAGCTTCCCTAAGCGGTCCCAGCGGAACTGGGAAGCGGGAGGGGGAGGCAGAGCTATGAGCCTTCCCTCATCGTCGATTTGCTCCACAGGGGGAAGATCTTCGCCTACTACGTCGTCTACTCCTACGCCGTGAGCGAAGGTGTAGGGAACTTCGGCCGGGAATCCTCTCGCCCTGGCGTGAGCTGCTCGGGCCGCTATCGAGAGGTAGACGGTCGGGTCGTTGCGATCCGGTTCGCTCATGCCGCCAACGATTCCCGGTAAAGCTCGTTCCTCTCGACTAGGCCCGAGATCGTCGAGGGCGTTACGCCCCTCCAGCTACGAAGCATCATGGTCTTGAGGATCCCTAGCTCCGGTTGGCGATAGTCGTCCCAGTGGTGGTGGAGGTCCTCGTAGAGTCCGCCGAATAGCGTCCCGTTGCAAACGACCGTGAACCAGCGAGTCAAGGCGGAGCAGTGCTCGCACGTCTTGAACGTTTGGAATTCGCCATCCCAGAGACCTTCGGTCCGTACGTACGGCGAGCCGACCTCGATACCTCTTCCGCATTCCGTGCAGCGGTGAGCGCTCCGCGAAGCCTTGATCGAGGTCTGGTTAAAGAAGGTCGGGTACTCCCCGTCTCCTACCTGACACATAGCTAGCTCCTTCCCATCATCATCACTCCGCGAAGCTCGGCTTCGGCCGCTTCGATCGCTCCGTCTATCCCCTTAAGGTGATCCGGTACGTTGGCTCCCATGCCTCGAAGGGTCCGCTTCTCCTCCCTCATCCGAGCTATGTGCTCTTGAAGATCTCGCTTGCGGACGGCTAGGTATCTATCGCTTGGCACCGCAACCTCCTTTGGCCGAACAAATCGGGCAACGACCTAGGCTCGTGCGCTGAGTCCTCTCGGCGTTGGCCTTCTCTTCTAGTCCGGCGACCTTGATCGACGTGCTCGCCCACCAGCCGCCGCCCGGTACGTAGTCGTCGATCTCGATTCCCATCGCTTCGGCTACGTCTTGAATCGTCGGCAGAGCGTCGACCCAGATCTCTACGCCGAAGCCAGGATTCTTCGATGTGTGATCGAGAAGGAACTCAAGACGGCCTATGTCGTCGTCCTGAATTTCGAGAACCTTCTCGCCGACTTCCCGAGCGGTGAGGATCCTCTCGCCTACCCACTCGCTCATGGCCTGAACCCCAAGATCTCCCACTCGTCATCCGATACCCGACTACGGATATCTTCCAAGAGAGCGAGTCGGGTTCGAATCCGCTCGTTGACCTCTTCCGCTTCCCGCTCTCGCTTGGCGTCTTGCTCCTTGTGAACCTCCCACCAGGCCCGAGCGTCTTCCGGAATCTCTAGGCCGTAGGACTCGATGGCGGTCAAGGCCGAACAGGCGATCCGGGTTACCCGGTCGAGCCGCTCCTTCGCCATCGGGTCGACTCCTTCGCGAGGGCCTCCGTCAAAGCAAGGCATCAGTCGGCGCTCGGCGGTGAGTCGTGGGCGTCTCGCTCTTCGAGGGATCGGACAAGGGAAGGCGAGCGCTGAGGGTCGAAGGAGGCACAAAGGTGCTCGATCAAAGCGTGCTCTACGGTATTGGCGAGGACCACGCCGTGGAGAGCGCCCTGATCGCTACCGAAGGGATTCTCGGCAACGGTGATACGCCATCCAGACTCTTGGCCGTTGTCGAAGTAATCGGCGCTCACGCCGTGCGGCTCCGCTCCCTCTTGACCCGTCTGCATAAGGTCGGCGGCGAAGACGAAGACCGCCATCGAGCTTCGGGCCATCCCTTCCCAGAAGTCGCCGGTTGATCGAGCTTCCGCGAGGGCCGCCGTAAATCCGACGACGCTAGCGAGGCTCTCGCTCTTGGTTGATTCATTGGTGGTCATGGTTCATGCCTTTCGTTTGGGATCGGAGGCGAGCCACCGATCGATCGTTGCTTGATTGGTCTTTGCCTCTTCGCCGATTTGGGCTCGGAGGTTATTCGCCGCTTCGTCTCGGAACTCGGGCGGTATCCGAGCGAAGGCTTCATCGAGCGAGTCGAATCGAAGGTTGGTCTCGTCGATCGAATAGACCTCTTCGGCTTCGAAGCCTCCCTCGACTTCGTGCCAGTGGGCGATAGCTATCGTCCAGGTCGGCGGCTTCGGGCTCCAAACCCGAACCTCATAGCCCTCGCCGTCGGCCGCTTTCTCGAAGCACCAGTAGCCCTCGGTCAACGTCGGTCCTTAACCGCTTGCTCCGACCTGCGAATAATCGTGTCGGAGACTCCGAGGTGGAGAGCGACATCGACCTTAGCGGCTTTCGGGTTCCGCTCCAGGACGTCGACTATCAAATCGTCTCGCCGGACCATGAGGGCGGACCACTCTCTACGAAGTTGCTCGACTTCGTCCGCCATGTCCTTAAGTAGATTCTCGTCTTCCCTATCCAAGGATCGCATTGCGTATACACCTTTCGCATCGGCACGTTATGTGTTCGCTCGGCTCCGCCGTACTTAGGTCGGTAGGAACTCGATCGACATCTATCCCGGAAGCGGCGAGCGTGTCGGCGATCCGGGCGTAGAGCATGTCTTGGGTAGCTAGAGCGACCTCGCCGTCGAGCGTGTCCCGTATCTCGCGCCGAAGCGCGTAGGCCAGAGCTGATCTCGAAGGAAGCCCTACCATTGATTCGCCTTGATGAACTCGATGACGGTCGATAGGAACTTCGGGCGACCGGGTAGGAAGATCGACCGGCGAGACGAGCCTTTGCGAGCGAGAGACTCTTTCGCTCGGGCGAATTCCTCTTCCCTCTCGTCGCTCATCGCCGGATCCCTAGCCTCTTAGCGATGTCTTGCAGAACTACCGTCGCCTCTTCGTAGGCCAAGTCGAGTTCGGCTTTCGCCTCGGACGGGCACTCCGAGTTAGCCCTAGCCTCCCAAACAACTTCGCTTGAATCGCACTGAGCGAAGAGGACCAATATCTTGACGGCGTTTGACCAACGGCTAAGTGTGACGGCTCTAGCTTCGTCGAGGTTGACCATGCCGCCTGGGTAGGAGTACCAAAGGGGTCGGGTCTTAACCGCATTCCTTCGACCTCTCGGTTGCGGAACCGGAGTCGGTGCATCCGACATGAATAGGTCCTTTCGGGTTTACGTATACCCGGACCTTAATCGAACTCGGGTTCGATTTACAACTCCGGTTTGTAGCCGTCGGTTCTCGGGGGGAGCAACATAGGCGCTGCTCCCTCTTCGCTGAACATGAAGGCTTCCGCCTCTTCGATCGAGTCGGCCATCTTCTTCTCGAAGAGATCGACCGGAACGAAGAAGTCCTCGGAGTCCGGCTCGACCCCGAAGACGCGGGCCGTCACCTCTTTGGCTTGACCCTTGCCTTCGAGCTTCGCCTTGACCTTTACCTCTTTGGGATCGATGAGGTTCTTGGCCATGAGCCTGACTTGAGGACGGGCGTACCCCTTTGCTCGTACGGCCTTGGAGGAAGTCGCTACCTCGCCTTCGGTAACCGTGACCTCTTCGGGCTCGCCGTCGAGGACAACGATGTAGCGCTTCCCCTCGTTCATCCGAACGAACCAAACTTCTCCGGCGTTCATATCAAACCTCGCATAGTTCGGATTGCATTAGGGCTCGACCGTGCTCGCAAACTCGATCGAGGTCCGTCGTTCCGTTGTTCAACGTTAGCCCCCAGCCTCCCCAGAAAGTCCGTCGGACGTTTCCGAAGGTGTCGTCCCAGTTTGGAGAGGTCGCCGTTGGGAACTGGTGGAAGTCGTACTGCTGGACGATGCTATAGAACTGGCCCGTGAGCGCCGAGTCTGAGTAGTAGAAGCCGTAGTCCGTCCCGTGGTTAACGAACTGAGCGCATTCGCCGCCGTCGGTCGAATAGGTCGCATTGAAGTAGCCGCCACCCGTCGGATCGATAATCCCGTCGGAGGCGACCGTGACCCAAGTTCCTACCGGGGGAAGGTTGAATGAGCCGAGAGGGATATTCGTCGTTTGGCTATTGGCGTTGATACCCGGCGTGATGGCCGTCGGCGAGTACTGAGAGAAGAAGCCGAATTGGCCGTTCGAGATCGACCCGACAACGGCTCCCGTCCCGGCTTCGCCAAGAGGCGCGTGCATATCGAGACCGAAGGTCGTCGGGTCGGAAGCGAACATCCACGGGGCGACGACGAAGGTAAAGACGTGCTCCCATTGATCCGCTCCGGGGCCGGTCCGAATCTCATCCGCGATATAGGAGTAGCCCCAACGGTTCCCGTCGAAGAAGAGTCGGTGAGCCCTTGTCGGGTCAATCGAGCCATGACCGAAGTCGGCCGGTGGCGGCATGTAGTTGGCGTCGTTGCGGAATTGGTATTGACCGCCGATTACGGGAACGCCGTTGTAGACGTCGGGCCAAAGGACTCGGGTCTCTCCGTTGTCCATGACTAGCGGACCGTCGATCTGGTTGCCGGTCCAGCAAAGGTTTGGATCGCCGAAGATGTTTACGTGGTTTCCGCAACCGACGTTTGCGTTGAATCGATCGACGGCGAGGAGCTGGGATCCAGTCGGACGACTGTCGTTCCACGAAAGCGGGTTGTCGGCCCGGACCGAATACTCGAAGGCCGAATCCGGAAGAAGCTCGCAAGCCCGGAAGAGGTCGGGCTCCACGACGACGTCTTCGCAACAATCGGTCTGACCCCAAGAGGTACCGGACATGATCCAATTCGTCACGCCGTCAGGACCGCAAACCGGCGCTCTCCAGTACTCAAGGAAGCCGGAGGGAGGATAGGTAGCGGTGAGCCACTGAGCGAGCGTCTCGGTCCCGTTGGGGTCCCACGGCGAAGCATCGATACATGAGCAATCGTCGATGTAGATTCCCGAACGGTCGCCGGTCCGTCCGTTGGGAGCGGTTGTCTGGCAAGGGAGCACGGTCGTAGTCCCCCCGCCGCCTCCGGTGCTCGTGGTTTGGGTAACGGTCGGGTTGCTCGAATCGTCGCACGACGAAAGCTCCCCGTAGTTCACGCCGACTCCGGAGGCAACGGTCTGGCAAATCTTGCCGTCGACCAAGCTCCAACCTTGAGCGATCGGGTCCGTACCGTTCATCCAATTGATTAGGTCGGAGATCGAGGACCACTGGAGGCAACACGTAGTAGTACTTGGCGAAGCGGTTACCGAGACCGTGTCCACTCGCTCCGGTTCGCCGACTCCGGCGAGGTTCCAAATCAGGAAGCAAATGTTCTCTAGCTGGACTCCGGATTGAGGAGAGAATTGGAGGACGTAGTTGCCCGTCGCCGCAGCGAAGGTGTAAACCTGCGGACCGTTCGGGCCGTTCTCGACGACCATCGAGGAGCCCGACGGTTGCGTCGGAGCCGAGACGATCGTTACCGGGATCTGGTTGCCGGAGATCTTGTCGTAGGCGGCGAAGCGCGTCGCTCCGGAAGTAAGCGTGAAGTTGAAGCTCCACGTAATCGGACCGGTCGTCCCAACCGGGAAGTTGGGGTCCATACGGAACGCCGGTCGAGCGCAACCGTGAGAGATGTTCTCGACGGCTTCCGCGATCATCGGGCTCGACTGGTAAGGGTCCGGGCTTTCCCAAGTGAGGGAGTTCCATCCCGAATCCGGTCCGTCGTCTCCGCCGAAGTCGTCCCAGCAAGAGAACTCTTTCGATTGGAACGGGAATTGATTCGTGCCCGATGTGCAACCGGCGTTGTTGTAGTCGTTGCCGAAGATAAACCAGTCGCCCGGACCGCCACCGTAGGAAGCCGGGAAGCTCCAACTCGATACGTCGTAGCAAACCTGATCGACCGGCGTACCGGGCTCTTCCGCCTCGCTGCCTTCGGGAAGGCATACCATCTCGCCGCCGAAACAGATATGAGTCAGGCAATCCGTTTGGGCGTCCCGGAAGGCGAAGGTCGTTCCTTGGTCGCACGAGATCTCGCAGTAGACATTTCCGTCGTCGTCCTCGGTTGGAGGCTCCAGGGTTTGAGTCGAGTCCCATTCGATGATCGAGGAAGAGGGCCAACATCCCGGCTCCAGCCGACACGTATCCGGATTCCAAACCATCGGAGTCACGTTGTCGGGTTGCTCGTACCCGGCTTCGAGTTCGATTACGACGTTGCGCAATTCGTGGATGCACATTTCCGAAGGCTTGAGCGGCTTAACGAAGAGGACTGTGCCATCTTCGTCGACGGTAATATCGTCGATCGCTCGGTTCGGGTTATAGGCGTGCCTATGGACTTCGCCTCCGGCGCATGATTCGCAAGTCATCTTCTTAGTTCCCTTCGAGCGCGGCGATAGTTTCTGGCGTTACCAAGCTGGAGTAGTCGAGGCAAACGTTGACGGTTCCGAAGTTGAGAAGTCCGCCGCCCTCGTTGTCTCGGTCGTATCGAATAGATACCGAAGCGCAGAATTCCAAGGTCTCGCCCGGCCCAAGCTGGATCAACGGTCGGTCGATCGTTCCCGAGTAGGACTGGTCGCCCTCATTGCAATTCACCGTGTGGCTATGGCTTGGCCCTTCGTGGGTGTGCTCCGGGTCTCCGGCCGAAGAGGTAGCTCCGGTTCCGGCGTCGCTTACGGTGCAATCTCCGGCGTTATTCGAGAAGGCGTCGAAGGAGTCTTCGAAGTTACCTTGAACGTTTGGCTGAATTTGGTAGGTAACGCCGGGACCGAGCCGAGCGCCCGTGATCGTAATCTTCGGAGTCACGACCATAGGGAAGCAACCCTCGTTGGTCAGCGAGACGCAAGGGTTAGGACCGCAACCGCCGTCCGCGCTCGATCCGAAGACATCGCCCTCTTGGCCCGGAGGGAAGGTCGTCGTGCATTGGCCGGAGCCGTCGACGCAAACCTTTCCTTGAAGCGGGATCGGGAGCGTGCCGAGCGAGCATGATCCGTCCGGGTTCTTGATCGCCCTTAGCCCGTTGACGTAGAGGTCGTTCCCCTCTTCGTCGGTGCAATCCACTTCAAGAGCGGCCGGGCTTCCCTTGAGCGAGATACCTAGTCCGAGGTTCTTGCCGTCGGAGTCGATGTAGCAGCGGAGGAGACCGCATTCGTCTTCGGGGTCGCACGATTCGGGTAGCCGTTCGCTCGACGCTCCGGATTGACCGAAGAGCCGGACGTAGGCACCGAGCGCTCCCCTCGTAACCGTCATCGGCAAGAAGCCGATCGAGCAAGACTCGTAGGTGCATGGGGGAGGTTCGGCCGGATAGCCGTCGCCCGGATCTACTTCCGGATCGCAACAGCCGATCGAGTCGGGATCTACTAGTGAAATGTCGCTCATGGTGTTGGTTCCCAATTAGCTGTGGTTATCGCCGCTCGGCGCTTGTTTACGATGTCGACTAGGTAGGCCGTGTCGGTCTCGGAGTCGATGACGAATCGGAAGGTAGGCGGGAGGTTTCTGGTAGCCGCCGCCTGGAGGTCGCGAATAGCTAGGGCCATTCGCTCTAGGGCTCGCTCTAGGTCTCGTTCCGGGTCTGAGGTTGGAGCCGAAGATCGGTGGTCGTAGACGCTGAAATCGGTCATTAGGCGGACTGCCTTTCGGCGGAGCCTTCGGAGCCGGGCTTGGCGAAGTCGCCCGCTACTCGGCGCTCAAAGAGGTTGTTGTTCTTGGACTCGGCAGAACCGTCGCCTATCTCGACGACGACGTTAAAGAGTTGAAGCTCGTCGGCGTCGGCCTGGAGGCATTGGCCGTCGGCCGTTACCGGGTAGAGCCGTCCGGGGATGAGGCCCTTTAGGTCGTGAGGGAACTTGTCGGAGAGGGAGCCGTCGCCGGTAATGATGAAGTCGGTAGGGCCGGAGTTCTGGAGGTAGACGTCTCTCGCCTTGGAGTTCGCTTCGGCTTGCGTGTTCAGATTCGTATCGGCGATGAAGACCGTACGATTCCCGTCGCCTCGCTGGCTTGGCTCTTCCCTCTCGCTCAAGGGCGGATAGATACCGAGGACTCCTCCGGCCGCCGTCACGATTACGCGAGAGGTTACCGAACCGAAGTCTCGGTCGATGATCGGCGGAGTTGACCAGTGGGAGGAGTTGAGGGGAGGACCCTTGGCGATCGGGACCGAGGGCGAGCCCCAGTAGAGGTGAGGGCCAACCATCGTGAAATCAAGAGAAGACTTGGCGAGGCCGATCATCCCCGAGTAGATAGAACCGTACTGCTCGACGTTGGATTCCAGTAGCAAGTCACCGAGCGGGGGAAGGTTTCCGGGCGAGCCTCGATACCAGTAGTCGATATTCGGATCCTCGTAGAGCGCGGCGTCTTCGAGGAACTCGGCGAATAGCTCGACGATGTCAATCTCGTTGGGAGCGCCGTAGAGGATGTCTCTCGAAGCCGGAGCGCCCTCGACCCAATAGAGCCGGTCGTATGCCTGGATTCGAATCGTCCCGGCCGCCGCATCGTCGACGATTCGAACGATCGGACCGACCCAAGCCGGTTCATCCGGACAGTCGTCTCGGTAGAAAGCAAGCTCGTGGTTTCGGCCGTCGGGAATGCAATCGCATGAGCAACCCGAAGCCGGGACCGTTACCTCTCCCGAGCTAATACCGTCGAGGACTCGGGTAAAGCCGCCGTTGCCCTGGGTGAATCGGCAACCGCCTACCTCCGCGCCGGTCGATCGCTTCTGGACGACGACCGTATAGGTAGCCTCCGTAAGCGGCGAGAAGGAGCCCGAGCCACGACTAGTCATCAGCCGAACCTCGGAGAGTAGGAGAGCGCTAGACGGGCGTCCTCGGAGGTGTTGAAGCAGTCGGCTACCGAAGTAACCCAATAGCGGCAGGTCGGATCGAGAGTCGGCCAATCCCAGCCCTCGATAAGCTCTTCGGCCGCTACGGGTTCTTCGCTTCCGCACCAGATGAAAGATCGTTGGCGTCGGCCGTCGATCTCGATCCGGGCGTTATCCGGGACCGGGCCAGCGATCATGATCTTTGCGCATGTCGCATGATTTGAGTAGAACTCCCAACCTTGGCAGGTCTCCGGAGCGGGGACGCCGGTATAGGCGGGATGAAAGAGGATGCGCAGGTTCGTTAGCTCTTCGGTCCCGGTACTAAGCCGAAGGATCGGAGCTACCTCCGCGCCGACGGGGAGGACCGGAGTTAGGCAAGAGCGTCGAGTCGTGTAGAGCGGTTGGCAATAGCGGATAGTCCGACCGACGAGAGGGCGAATGCCTTCGAAGGAATCCTCTTCTTCGGCTACGGCATCCTCGCCGAAGTCGCACGCCGAAAGCTCCGGGAGCCATAGGCACTTTGAGAAGTCGTGTGGCCAGCAATCGTCGCCGACGAGAGGCCGCTCGGCGCAAAGGCCGGAGATCTCTTCGCCCCATTCTTTATCTTCGAAGACCTCGAAGCCGATAATAACGTCGGCACCCCAGCACGTCGGAGACGCTTCGCTTTCGGGGTCGACGTCGAAGTATTGGAAGCGGACTCGAAGGATCGTCCGTATGCCGTTGTCGACTTGGGTAGGGACTTCTCCAGCGGCTTCGAGCGGTTCGGCTTCGGGACAATCGATCCCTTCGCACGGAGCAAAGGATGCTTCGAGGTCGGTGGGGAGCCAGATCTCCGGAGGGATCGACGGCTCTAGCGCGTCGGCGCTCGGGCAGAACGGAAGGATCTCCGCTTCGTATCCGTCGCACGGTCCGCAAGGATTTGAGAGCGCTTGAGTGATTGCGTTCTGGAGGTAGTAGAGACCTTGGCGGGAGTCGGCGAGAAGGGTCCCTCGGATCGTTAGTTGGCGAGGCGAATATTCGGGCGTCTCGTTGGAAGTCTCACCGAGTCGTCGAGCGCTCGTCGGACTCTCCAAGTCCATCTCGTGAACCAGGAACCCAACGACGTCGTCCGCTCCCGGCTGGCCCGCTTCATACCACCACTGGCCGTCTTCGTCGGTGTTCCCGGTATAGCCCTGATCGATACATTCCGGGCAACACTCCTCGCAATCGACGTTGGCGTTGGTCCATTGAGGTCGAGCGCCGGTCGTCGCTAGCGTTGCGCAGTTGTTTACTAGCTCGATGCAAGAGCCGTTGTTGGGATTCGTGAGGTTGAGGTAAGGGAGAAGGTTCACTAGATAGACCTAAGAATCCGGTTGAGGGACCGACGGTCTCTCGCCGACATTCGACGCCCGCCGTTGTTGGTGTTGATCGTGATGTTCTGGTGATAGACCGTCCGGCGAGAGTTGTCCGTCTGCGTAGACCGTCCGGCGAGTCGAGCGTACTGCCGACGCATATCCCCGGCCACAACTTCGTAAAGGCCCGACTCCCGGAGTAGCCGGATCTGGTTTCCTTGCTGGCCGAAGGGACCTTCGAGGGGGATGGCTACTTCTCGGGCGTAGCCCTCTAGAAGCGCTTGAGAACCGCGAGGGTTGATACCGCCCGTAAAGAGGAACGGGATGCCGGGGATGTTCGGGATGCCGGGGATGTTCGGGACCGGGAGCGCTTGGCTAAGGGCATCGATTAGACGACGCATAGCCGCTGCCACGGCGTCGGCGGCTCCACCGATAGCGGCTCCGATGTCGTTAGCGAAGCCGGTCACGACCCCGAGGGCTCCGTCGAATACTCCGCTTAGCTGGCCAGCGAGTCCAGCGAGTCCACCAACGATGGAGGAGATGATGTCCGCGCCGAGCGAGACGACCGCCGCTAGGGCGTCTCCAGCGAAGCCGGTCACGGTCGCAAGGGCTGCGGAGAAGGGGCCTGCTAGCTGGCCAGCGAGCCCGGCCAGCCCACCAACGATGGAAGCGATGACGTCGGCCCCTAGGGACGCTACCGAGGCGAGGAAGTTAGCGGCGAAGCTAACGGCTTCGGCCACGGCTCCGGCGAAGAGACCGGCGACCTCCCCGGCGATTGAAGCAAGACCGCCGACGATTGAAGCTACGAAGTCCGCTCCGGTTGAAGCAACTGAAGCTACGAAGTTGACGGCGAAGGTGACAGCTTCGGCGACTGCTCCCGCTAGAACTCCGGCGACTTCTGCGGCGATCGAGGCGAGTCCCCCGATAAGCGAAGCCACGAAGTCGACGCCGGTAGTAGCGACCGAAGCGATTAGCTCGGCGGCCCAAGTAGCCACGGCCGTAGCTGCCTCCGCAAGAGCGGTAGCGAATCCGACGGCGAGTCCGGCCAGACCTCCGACGATTGAGGCGACGAAGTCAACGCCAAAGGTAACGACGGCGGCAAGCTGAGCGGCGACCCAAGTAGCGATTCCGGCCGCTGCTTCTCCGAGTGGGACAAGAATTGCTGCGGCTAGACCGGCGAGTCCTCCGATTATTGGAGCTGTGAATTCGACGCCGAAGTTAACGACGGCCCCGACGGCTTGAGCAACCCAAGCCGTGATTGTCCCGATGATGGTTTGGAGGAGAGCGCCGAAGGCCGCATTGAGACCTACGAGTCCGCCGACGATAGCCGCCGTGAATTCGACACCGAAGGTAACCACGGCCCCGATTGCTTGGGTCACCCAAACGCCGATAGCCGCCGTCACTCCCGCGAGGGCTAGGCCGAATTGGACCGGTAGACCTACAAGTCCGCCAACGATCGCCTGGGTAAAGGTAACGCCGAAGTTGACCACGGCCCCGATTGCTTGAGCGATCCAATTCGTGATTGCGGTTAGCGCTCCGAGAAGAGAGTTAGCGATGCCGACCTCGAAGCCCAGGAGACCGGAGAGGAAGCCGTCCACGAAGTCCGCCGCTCCTCCGGCCGCCGTAGAGACGAAGGTCGAGATGAAGCTCGTCACGGCCCCAAGAGCCGCCGATAGAGCGCTACCGATTTGAGCCGGTAGAGCGGCGAGCCCTCCAACCACGGCGGAGATGAAGTCGACGCCGAAGGAGGCCGCTGCTCCGACGGCTCTACCGATGAAGCCGATAATCGCGGGGATGGCGCTCGATAGGATTCCGCCGATTTGAGCGGGTAGGGCAGCGAGCCCTCCGATAACGGCGGCGATGAAGTCCGCTCCGAAAGAAGCCGCTGCGGCAACGCTTAGCGCCAGGTTGACGATAATCGTCCGGACTAGAGAGCCCAGCGCCCTGCCGACGGCCCCCGGTAGCGCCGCGAGTCCTCCGGTGATCCTCGATATCAGCGAAGGCCCGAAGCTAGAGGCTCCCCCAGCCGCCGACCGTAGCTGACTGGAGATGAGACTACCGAGACCGGAGAAGGCTCCTCGGATTGCTCGAAGGAGGATAGAGCCGAGACCCGATAGAGCCCTACCGATAAGGGAGCCAAGATTCTCGAATAGCTCGACTACGAGATCGACGAATATCGATACGATCTCGGTTGCTCCCTCGAAGGCTCCCGAGAAGTCCCCGGCGAAGAGGTCATTTATGATCCCGATTACCTCGCCGATTATTTCAGCGAAGCCGATTAGGACCGGGCCAGCGATGGCTGCGAATTCCTGGATAGCGGGAATCGCCACGGTAACGAAGGCATCGAAGATAACCGCCGAGACCTCGAAGAAGATAGCGGCGAGCTGACCGACCCTTTGGATTACGTTGGCTACGTCGAAGTTCTTCGTAGCGTTGGCGACCGGGCCGCTAAGTAGCTGAGCGAATTCGGTCAAGGCTGAGAAGTCGAAGGCTCCGACCAAGCGGCGACCGGTCTCGATTATCCGATCGAGGGAATCCCGGATTGAGACGCCTGCTACTTGCAGGGCCTTGAGCGGACCGGTCAAGGTATCGCTCACGACCCCAGAACGAAAGGCGTCCAGGAAGGTAATCACGGCCGATCGAGCGCGAGCGAATTGTCGATCGATTTGGTTGATCCCGGTAAAGCCTCCGACGAATAGGGTGGCCGCCTTCCCGACGATGTCGAATTGCTGTTGAAGGAAGGCCAGCCCGGTAACGAGTGCAGCTACGGCCGCTCCGATAGCGACCATCGTTCCGGTGATCGGAAGCGAGGCTATGGCTACCGCCGTTAGGGCGAGGGCGACGCCAGCGAGTACGGCGGAGATGCCGAGGAGAATCGGCTCAAGGAGACCGGCCGCATCAAGGAATTGGATAAAGGACTCGACGACTACGAAGATGTCGGTAATAAGGGGAGCAAGCGAAGCGGTGAGGTTGAGGACCGATTGACCGAGCTTCGAGAAGAGCGCGTCGGCGGCCTGCTGGGCTCCGGCGTTCATCACGTCGAAGGCGGCCGTAGTAGCTCCGGCTGAGTTCTGCATTTCGTCGAGCACCGAGTTTGTCTTCTCGGCGTCGGCGGTTAGGACGTTGAGGGCCTTGGAGGCTTCGCTCGAAGCCAGGGCGGCGAATCCACCCTCGGTCTCGTTGGCTACCTGGGTAAGGATCGCTAGGGCTCCGGAGAGGTCGCCTCCAGCGGCCGTGAACTCCGGGAAGCTCTGGCCGCTTACCTCTTGGAAGGCGAGCGATAGCTTCGAGGTTGGGCGGAGGAGTTCGTTAAGGGCTGAGTTGAGAGCTGTCGTCGCCTTCGGGGTATTTAGACCGGCCGCCGTCAAGAGGGCGAGCGCTCCGCCCACGTCTTCGATACCGACATTCGCGGCGTTGGCCGAAGGGACTACGTCACCAAGAGATCGAGATAGCTCGCCGAAGGTCGTCTTGCCGAGACGGACGGTAGTAAAGAGGGCGTCGCTGGCTCGCTCGGCCGAAAGGGACTCGAAGGAGTAGCCGTTGACAACGGTCGTTAGGCCGTTGACCGCCGTGTTGAGATCCGAGACACCACCAACGGCGGCTTGGTTTGAGACCTCTAAGAAGTCGAAGACGTTCCCTCTCGGGACACCAGCGGAGAGGGCGTTGTAGAGGGCCGGGAGGATTTCATCGGGCATCCGATTTACTTCGTCAGCGGTAGCGAGAGCGTCCTCTCGAAGCTGCTCGAAGCCCGAATCGCTTAGACCGGGGAGAAGGGTGGCTACCTCTCGAAGTCCGGTATCGAGGTCGATGACGTTATCGACGACCGCCCCGATGCCAGCGGTAAGGGCGGCCGGAGCGATGAGACCCTTAAGCGCTGCTCCCGCCGCGAGGGCTCCCGCCTCGCTCGAAGCTAGACCCTCGTTAAGCTCTTGAACTCCTCCGCCGTCGACGTTGGTCGTTAGGTCGATGACCGTGCCTTGAAGAGAGGCGACCTGATCTTGAAAGGCATTGAGGTCGGCTTCGTCGATCTGGCCGACTAGGTCTACAACCGAGCCCTGGATGCCGGAAAGTCGGTCGGTGAATCCTTCGAGGTCTCCGGACTCGACTTGAGCGAAGATCTCAAGGACGGTCCCCTGGACGGCGGCGACTTCGGCGGCGAGGCTATCGATGTCTCCGGACTCGACCTGAGCCGTTATGTCGATGATCGTTCCCTCTAGGGAATCGAGAAGCTCGTCGAGAGCCGCCACATCGGCATTAGCGACTTCCGCCGTTATGTCGATGACTGTTCCCTCAAGCGCTGAGAGGTTCGCCTCGATCGTCTCAAGATCGCCGTCATCGGCCTGGACGATTATGTCGAGGACTTCGCCCTGGAGTTGAGATACGAGTTGCTCGACGTCGGCGAGGTCGGCTTCATCGGCGAGGACGCTTAGCTCTAAGACTTGGCCGTCGAGTTGGTTGGCGAGCTGCTCGACGGCTTCGAGGTCTCCTTCTTCGACGGCGGCGACTAGCTCCAATATCGTTCCGTCGACGGCGGCGACCGAGGCTTCGAGATCCTCTAGATCCGAGTCCGCTATTTGAGCGATCATCTCAATCACGGAATCATCAACCGTGTTAGCGAGAGAGACGAGATCTTCTAGCGACGCGTCGTCGACGTTGGCGGTTAGATCGATCGATTGACCCGAGAGCGAGCGAACCTGAGCGCCGAGCGACTTAAGCTCCGCTCCGGCTCGGCCCGTGTCGACGTCGAGCCTGGCGTTGCCTAGCTGGCGAATGAAGGTGTCGTATTGACGCTGGAGGGCTCGAAGGGAGCGATCGAATTGCGAGGAGTCGAGGACAAGGGTTGCGTCTAGCTGAGTAGCCATTAGCTATCCGCCGCCTCTCGCTTCGCCTCGCGAGCCATCTTGTCGTACTTCGTGATGATGGCCGCTTTCTTCTGAGCGTCCCTACCGGCCTTGCGTAGCTCTTCGAGCATCCGGATGCGGAGAGGGTTGCTCTCGCCTTCGCGGGCCATCGGGTCGTGACCAGAAGCGTAGGCTTCGGCAATAGCGTCGTTGGAGAAGGTATCGCCATCGGGCGAGAAGTCGCCTTCGAGCATCGCCAGGAGATCCTCTCGACCGAGGACCTCTATCTTTCCGTCGTCGTCTCGGCGTGACTCGGCCGGACGGTCTTCGAGCATCCACCCAACGACGATGTGATGAAAGTCGGCGGCCGGTAGCTCGTAGGGATTCTCGACGCCGATCGCCCGGAACTTACCGACGACCGTCGGCCACTGATCCCGGACGTAGGCGTAGACGCTTAGGCTTTTGGGGAGGAAGCCGCCGTGTAGTTCGGGAGAAGATCCATCAAGGCCGGGAGCACGTCGCCCGCTTCGATTACGTCTTCGTCCGGGAGGAAGTGGACCTCGCCCGAGTTCGGATCCGTCCAAGAGCCTTCCCAGCGAGCCGTAAGATCCTCTCGGTGCTCGGGCAGGACCAGAGCCATCGCTACGTCGAAGAGGTCCGAAGGAGCCATAGAAAGCTTGATGAGATCCTCCGGCTTGATCTTCGATTCGTCGACCGTCCCGTCTGCCTTGATCGCTTTCGAAGCGGCGACCTTGGCGAACTCCGCCGTGAAAGAAGAGATCTTCGCTACTAAAGCTCCCGGCGCTTTCGCTCGACAATAGAAGCGGTGCCCGCCTACTACGAGAGCCGGAGGTTCTGGGGCCTTTCCCGCCGCTTCCTCTAGCGCTAGCGTCGCCGGATCCGGTACCGGTTGAGCCTGACGAAGCTGCTCGGGTTGAGCAGCCGGAGCTTTCGACTTGATCTCTTCGGCGGCATCGAGCGCCGATTGAGCCCGAAGCTCCGAGAGGGTCGGTCCACTCGCTAGTACCGGTCGGGCATTCGTCCCGTCCTCGTCGGCTACTACTACTCGCCTCGCTACCGGTGGATCGTCCGATACCGGCTCGATCGGTGCTTCCGCCGTGGGATCGCTCGTCGCCGTCGCCGCTTCTAGTTCTTCGTCGCTCATCGTTTCCCTTGAGGAAGTAAATCGTTCGTTGGCCATCGGCGACTAGCGTATCGCTCATAGCTTGACCTCAAGGGTGAGGGTTAGGTAGGAGCAACCGCCTTCGGTTACTTCGTTGATAGCCGTCGCTCGAATCGATTGACATCGGACCGAGACGCAACCGCCGTCGCCGCTAGCGCAGCACTGAACTCGGCAAGCCAACTCGCGCCGGAGGAGAGAGCGAGCCCTCCAGATATACGCCGTCTCCTGGAGGACGGAGGGTCGCTCGCCCTCGCCGCATTGCCCGTCTCCGATAGCGTGGTCTGGCTCGGGGCATCCCTCGGTTTCGTCGTCGTAGCAACGCTCTAGCGACTGATCGCAATCGGTGAAGAACGCGCCCTCCGAGCAAGCCGGGATTCCCCAGACGATATCGAAGCGCTCGGTTACCGAAGAGGCGCATTTGTCTTGGCCGGGAACGAAGTCTCCGGCGATAGCGAGAGGCTGGAGCATGATCCAAAGCGAGTCGCAGCAGAAGCCTTCTCCGGCGTGAGTAATACCGCCGTACTTCGGGACTTCGAGGATCGGGTCTTCCTCGATCAGGTCGAGAAGCTCGCGCTCGATGCAGCAAGCGATTAGGTAGAGGTCGTCGTATTTATCCGCCACAGCCATCAGATCCGACCTAGCGCGTCGTCGACGTGCTTCTCGATAATCGGACCCCAGATATCTTCGCCGCCCGCTACGCCGAGAGCCCGCTCCCACCACTGGAGATGGGTAGCCGTTGAGCCGCCGACCGTATTCGCATTGAGGTATCGACGGGTACGGGAGTTGAGGTGAGCCGGATAGTCGAAGCCGCTATTCGTGGCCGTCGAGGAGATCGTCGCTTTCTTGATAGCTCCGGTTACGAAGGTGTTTCCGTTGCGCTCGATCCCTTGTTGGAGAGCGGACGTATCGAGGGGAATCGAGGGCCGTTGACGAAGGGTGGTCTCGGTCTCTCTGACGGCGGAAAGGAAGGCCGTTCGGAGTCGAGTATTCGCCTCTCGCCGAAGGTTGTCTATGGTCACTCGCCGCAGCTTCCTACGGGCATCGGCTTAAGTACTCCCCACCAAGTCCAGTTGTCTTCGCAACCCTTGCCCCTGTGGTTCCGGTTCTTCTCTAGGCGCTTGATCGGGTCGACGAAGAACGTCGTCGGCTGGTTCTGCCTTCGGTTCCAAGTCCGGAGGGCGGTATCGAGGAGAGGGATCCCGGTTCCGCTCGTATCGAAGTTGATGGTCTCCTCGAAGCCCGGACCGATGTCGGCGGTAATCCCGCGCCGGGTTATCGAGCGGACTCCGTCGGGAAGGCAAGAGTCCTCACCTTTGCAGTCCTTGATGATCTCGCAGATGAAGCGAGCGGCTCCGAGGAGCAAGAGATCCGGTGGAGGGCAACCGACCGTAGCGCGGACGGTCCACGGCTTATCGCAGTGGTCTTGCTCGGGCCACATCGAGCCGCAACTCATCGTGAACGGTTGACACCACTCGACGGTACGGAGGTCGGGTCGGAGCTTCCAAAGGCCCGAGTCCGAATCGTAGATGGTCTCGGTTCCGTCCTCGTTAGGAAAGACAAACTCTAGGCAAGGGTCACCGTTGGGAGCGCATACCGGTTGGCAGAACGCCTCACCAAGGTCGATCGTGTCCCAAGGCCCACAGCCACAATAGTCGACGCATCGACACCCGCACGGAGGACAGGGCTCGCTCTCGACGTCGCACTTTCCGGGGAACCGATTCCCCGTCTCGTAGAAGAGCCACTCGGTTATCGCTTTCCACCATTGATCGAATAGCTCCCAATCTTCGGGGTCGACGCACGCGTTGCAGCAATCCTCGGGGTAGACCCAAGGCTCACATATCTGGTCCGGGCAACCGACCTTGATACCCACGTCGTCCTCTCTCTACCTAGAGCGCCGAGAGACGGACGGACCTAAAGCGAATGGCTAGCGACCTTTCGTCCATTAGGTAGTCCGTCCGACTCTCGACTGACTGGCGAGCACCGTAGCGCCCGCTCGATTTACTTCCGCCCGATTACGGGCCTTCGATTACAGCAACCCCGGCGAGGACGCCTTCGGTTGAGTAGCCGCAACGGTCGCAGTTGCAAAGCGACTCCGGGCCTTCGTTCGTGAGGGTCTCGGCCCAGCACGTATCGATACCGGCTGGGTCCGGGTAGATAGCGCCCGGTCCGGTTGCGTAGTTGTCGTTGCACTTGGCGTTGGCGGTAACCGTATAGGTGTTGAACTCGCTATTGCGCTGGACAACGACCGAGGCCGGATCGAAGACGAGCTTCGGGAAGTGCTGGACGGCCCACTTGTAATCGGGATGAGCCGCATCGCCGCACCATGCCAGATGCCAGAGGTGGAAGGCAACGCCCGGATTCGAGCAAGGCTCGTCGCCGGGATCGCAAGCGCAAACCTCCGAGGAGCAGCACTTCGCCTTGATACCGATGCATTCGCCTGCAGCGTCGTAGACGAGATCCCAGATCCCGAGAAGCTCCATCAACTCGATGTCGGTCTTGGAGCAGAGCGTCAACTCGACTTCCATACCCTCGATCGTTCCTCGGGATTCGCGCTTGGCGCAGAAGCCGCCTTGGCCGTTCGGGTCTCGCTGCTCTTCGTCGTCGCCCTGTACCGGAGTAACCGTTACGTCGACGACGGCGCAAGAGACAACGACGTCCGTCTCGCCTTCCAAGATATTGCCGTCGCAGTCAAGCCGGTTGGCTTGAAGGCCGCAGACGTCAATTGGTGAATAGCAAAGAGCCATCTTTCTAACCTTTCATTTCGTGAGCCGTCGCCCGACTTGGGCTAGCTGTTGATCGGGCGTAGGCCCATTGCGATGACGAGAAACTCGCCGTCGTTCTTAGATCCATCACGTACCGCTCGGTCCTTCCGGTCCTTGAGAGTGGATATGCCAGGCGACATCCACGGGTTGAGTCGGAGTCGGGAAGGCGTTGATCCGGAAGTCGGTCGCCGTGATCTGGTCGATGTACAGCTCCGTGATTCCAGCGGGCCAAGAGTTGAACGTCGCGAAGATCTCGCCCGGATCGGGCTGGACGTGCTGGCCGTGAGGAACCACGGTCTGGGAAGCGGAGATCGTTTCGAGGCCGGTCTGGTGGACGTTGAGTCCGCCGTTGTAGCCGAACTCGATCTTGAAGCCTTGAGCCGCCGAGCCGCCCGTACCGAGAGGTCCGGTACCCCAGGCTCCATCGATCTCCATAAAGCCATTGCCCGAGACGATGCCTTGAGTAATGCCGCCCGAAGCGAAGTGGAGAGCGAAGCGAGGTTGGCTCTCGTACCGGGAGAAGCGGTTGCCGGTAAGGACGAAGCCGCCGTCGTTCACATCGCCAACGACGTGGAGCGAGTCGTAGGTATTCGCGGCATCCATGCCGTTACCTTTGAAGCCGTTTCCGACCATGATGAATTGGCCGTAGAACTCGTTGCTCGCTCCGACCGCTTCGGCGAAGACGCCGTGCTGGCCAGCGCCTTCGATCTTGCAGCCGATGAGCCACTGACGAATCTGGCGAAGGTTGACGTTATAGCGATCGTTGTCGTAGAAGTGGCACGCCGTGAACTGAGAGCTAGCTCCTCGCATGAAAGCGCCGTCTTGGACGTTGTTGAAGAGGATGCAGTTGGTCGCGTGGAGATCGGCTACGCCCGTATCGTCGCAGTGCATCCCGTGCTCGCCGTTCCAACCGGATTGGACTCGCGAGAAGATCGTGTCGTAGGTATCCCAGTTGACCGAGGCCCCGTCCACGCCGTTGCGAGCGCCCTCGACGTAGATCCCGGAACCGCCGTTGTGATCGGTGAGGAGTCGCTCGAATTCGCCACGAGCCGACCGGGCGTAGATCCCGTGGACTCCGGCCGGGCCGTTGCCTCCGCCGATAGCTCCGACTCGGAAGTCTCGGAGGAAGGAGCCGAGCAAGGGTCGACCGTCGCCGTTCTTATTCACGAGCTTGACTACGCCGGGTTGAAAGCCGATGACGCCGGGATCGGCGAAGCCGGGGCCAGCCGAGATAACCGTTCCGGCCGGAGACGAGATGTCGTACCAACCGTCGCCCTGGATACCGACCGAGTTCGTATCCACAAGGATCGGCTCGTTAGTCAGGTAGTGACCGGCCGGGAGATGGAGCGTTCCGCCTTCGTGAGCGGCAAGACGTTGGAGCGCTTCGTTAATCGCTGGCCCGTCGTCGGTTACTCCGTCTCCGGTAGCTCCGGCGTGACCGGCGTCTAGGGTCGCATGACCTCTTGAGGAAACTGCTGCTGGCATATCTCTAAACTCCTACGCCGTGACCTGGACCCAAAGATGGGTCGATCCGTCTAGTTGGGTTTGAACCATCCACGTCTCCCACCCGGAGAAGCCGTCCTCGAATTGCTGTTGCCAACCAATCGGGAAGTCGGCCGCTGGGAAGCTGATCTCGGGATGCCAATCGGTGCCTCCGGCCGGGTTAGCTTGGGTCGGCATCGGGACGCTCTCGCATCCCATGATGAAGAATCCGGCTCGCTGGCCGGTGAAGTCCGTACCGCCCGAAGAGACCGTCTCGGAGCACAAAGTCTTGAGAGCGCATGAGTCATCGTCCTGGAGGACCAGAAGCTTGTCCGTGGTCGCTATCGGGTCGGTCGATTCGGTTACCGTCGCGAGCTGGTCGCAAAGGTCATCGGCCGACGTCGGGAGAGGGATTTGGTACGGATCGGCGGGAGTACCGGCTCCGGCGAAGGTCCCGGTCGTATGAACCGTGCCATCGAAGTCGACGTACTCGAAAGCGATTGGATCGCCGTCGCCGCACGGAGCCGGACAGAGAACTGGACCGGCCGTCCCGTCAGCGTTCGTAGTCGTAATGTTGCCGTCCGCATCGGTCCCAAACGTAACGAAGGTGTCGGTATCCGGGCCTCCGTCGCACGGAGCAGCGCACATCGTCGGACCGGCCGAACCGTCGGCGTTGGTCGTTGTGATATTCCCATCGGCGTCGGTACCGAAGGTCACGAAAGTATCGGTGTCGGTCGCCGTCGGCAGACAAGGGGTGAGGATCGCCGCTAGATCAGCACAAGCGATCGAGCCCGTTACCGGATTCCCATCGGAGTCGGTGATGGTGATTTCCAGAGAGCTGCCGTCGTCCGAAGCGGCGAGAGCGATCGTGTCGTTTGTCGTATCGGTGTCTTCACACGGAGCAGCGCAAAGGAGCGGACCAGCCGAGCCGTCGGCGTTGGTCGTGGTTACGTTGCCGTCGGCATCGGTACCGAAGGTAACGAAGGTATCGGTACCCACGATGCCGTCGATCTGAGCTTGGAGGTCGGCGATCGTATCGGCCATGCAGCCCACCACGAGATCGCAGAACTCGTTGGAGAGTTCTTGCGGAGGATTCCCGATCGGGTCGAGTAGGCAGTTGATACCGATGCACGAGCCGCAAATCGTCGTATACGGGGTGCAAGCGCAACTCGCCGCATAATCGTGATCGGCGTCGATCCGGAAGGTCCTCGGAAGCCCGAGAGCGGTCCACTCGTCGAGAGCTGCGTTGCCAGCCCAGAAGCGAACCTCCCATTGGGTATTCGTCGGGCTGACGGCGTTCATAGCGTCGACCGAGGAGTAGTTGGCGAACGGGATGCAGATACACCAGCAACCCGAGCTAGCGGTATGGATCTCCTCGGTAACTACCGGGATGATCTCGGCGCAAGAGTTCGGGTCGGTTACTCCGGTAGCCGGAGCGCCCGCGCCGTCGACTAGCCGAAGCTGAACTCGGATGTCCGGGCTATCGCCTACCGGGTCGCAAGCCGTAGGGGAGAATTGGCCGCCTACGCAGAACTGAGGGAGGTTGATTGTCTCGGGGCAAGTAGGCATCAGCCGACTTCCTTAATCTCGCTAGGGGAGCCGACGCCCATAAAGTCCGCGTCGTCGCCGTCTCCGAAGAAGACCAAGCCGGGATCCCGCTGGATTACCCGTCCGCCCATCTTCGTCCGTCGGTATACCGCTTGCTTCGCTGGAGGTTCGGGCGATACGCCGTCTACCTCAACCGCAAATAGATGCGGCCGGTATTCGGTAGCCGAGACCTCTTCGCCTTCGTAAGCGATCGTCTTGGTCGTCCGCCTCTGGACCAGGACCGAAGTCCCGTCCGGGAAGAAGTAGGTCCCCGGCTTCGAGAGGACCAGGGAGCCCTTCTCGTCTCGCTGTAGAGCGTCGGGCTTAACGGCCTCGGGCTCTTCCTCCGGAGCTTCCTCTTCGTCGCTGCTCGGCTCTACGTCCGCCTCGACCTCTACGTCTTTGTCTTGAGCGGGAGCCTCTTCGCCCTCTTCGCCGAGAGATACGTAGATCGTCTCGGCCTCTTTGCCGTCGCCTACTAGCTCGGTGATGACGACACCTTCGGGAACCTTACGGCTCCGGGTCTTGCCTTCCTTGACTTCGATCGTTTGCCCGACGGGCTCGGATACCTCGAAGGTGCCTGGTCCGTCTAGGACGAGCCTCCCGTCGACTATCTCGGCGCTACTCATAGCTGTACCTGTCCTCTCCTATGGAGACGTAACCTTCCCGGTTGTTCTTCTGGAGCTTTCGCCTGATCTCGCCGACTCGGAGCTGAATCGTCCCGTCTCGGATATCGCCTCCACCCTCGGTCTTGAATTGGGTGTCGGAAGTGATGAGCACGTAATCGCTATCGGCCGGATCGAGCTTGATCGAGATAACCGGCCCGCGAGGAGCCTCGCCCTCGAACTCGATCGGCTCAACGGCTTTGAGGTCTGGTCCGCCGTTCTCGACGATGTCGTTGAAGTCACCTAGGAAGAACTCAATCTCCGGCCGGGTAAAGCCGAGACCGAGCATCCGGCCCGCTATCGATCCTCTAATGTCTTCACTCATGGCGTTACCGTTACTCCCGTCACAACCGTGATAGCGTCGCCGTACCAAACGGCCTGGAAGTTTCGATTCCTCAACGTGTTGGCCGCTCCGCCGTTGTCGCCCTCGGAGATATGGATCTGGGTTCCGAGGTAATCGACGGGATGGATCTCGATCGAGTCCCTAGGTCCGACATCTTCTTGAACGGTCAACTGAACCGACCGGGCTCCAGCGGGAGGGGTGAGGTTGAAGACGCCGGTTTGCGGCCGGGAGACGGCGATACCGGCTCCGCACGAATCGACTATCTGGCCGACTTGGTTCACGTTGACCCAACCGACTACCGGGCAGATCTCCGTGGTCTGAACCGAGACGATCGGAGAGACGCCGTCGGCTCCGTCTTGACCGTCAGCGCCGGGAGGTCCGGGAGGTCCTTGTGCTCCGTCGGCTCCGTCTTGACCGTCGGCCCCGTCCGCTCCGTCGGCTCCGTCCGCTCCGTCCGCGCCATCAGCCCCGTCGGCCCCGTCCGCTCCGTCTTGACCGTCAGCGCCATCGGCTCCGTCTGCACCGGGGATGCCTTGGATGCCTTGGATGCCTTGAGGGCCTTGGGGTCCTTGGATAGAACCTTCGAGGGTCCACGTTCCTAGAGCGTCGTCCCATTCGTAGACGTTGCCCGTCGCAAGATCGAGGTAGTGGTCTCCGTCGTTTACGCCGGGAGTAGTAGGCGCTCCGGAACCGGAGGTCCAGTTGTCGCCGTCGAGGCCGGGGACGCCCATCGGGCCAGGATCGCCTTGAGGCCCCGGAGGGCCGGGCGTTAGCTCGATCTTGGCGAGGGCGTCTCGGAGCTTGCAGTAGCAATCCGTAAGAGCGGAGAGGGTCATTGCCATAGGTCGATACCTCGCTCGCCTTTGAAGGGGTACATATCGACCCTTACCCGGATCCCGTTGTCATCGAGATCCCAAAGGCCGGTAGTCGCTACGGGAGCGCCTAGGACCGTGAAGAGGTTTAGGTCGAAGTCGCTTAGCTTCATCTTCGACGAGAAGCGGCCGCCCCAAGTCTTGTGAGCCATCTTGAGCTGCCAGAACTCGGGCTCTTCTTTCTCGGTTAACTCGTCGACCCCTGAGCCGTCGACCCAAGAGGAAACGAGCCGGAGCTTGAACCCTCCCCATAGGCCCGACGAATCGCAAGCCGACCAAGACCGGATCAAATCGAGTCGTCGAGTAAACCGCTCGGCCAGCCCGTCGGGCCATGCCGAGAGGTCCCCTAGGTCGGTGATAGCGCGCTGGGCTTTCGCCGCCGCGTATTCCGCCTCTAGGGTCTCGTCTCGCTCGATCCGATCTAGCAGTTGGTGCATGGTCGAGCGTCCCAAGCGCCTAGCGAGTTGTAGTCGTTGGTCGGGTTCGTGAGTTCGGATCCGTTTACGAACTCTCGGGTATACCACTCGGTCCCGGTCCAACCGAGGGCGTAGTCGTCGCCGGTTCCGTTGGAATCGAACTTGATCTCCCACGGAGTGTCAGCGCACGCCGGGCCGGTGATAGCGAGCATGGTGTCGCTTCCTCCGGTACCTCCCGAGCTAGCTCCGGGGCAGATGACCGCCGAGAAGCCGTAACTGCCGAGCGCTGAGTTGATAGCCGTGGCGAAGTTCTCTACCTCGGGGTGGCCGTCAGCGTCGACAACTACTAGCGCTCCGGTTTCTTCGCCAACGCTCACGTCGATGCCGGGGCAAGTTCCTTCGGCTCCACCGACTCCGAAAGCTACCTGCAGGCGGTAACCGTCGAGCGTGGCTTGTGAGAAGCTAGAGCCATCGGCGTCTACTCGGAGGAGTCGGCAATCCGTTGTGGCGCAATCGGCGTAGGTCGTAGCGCAATCGTCTTCGCACGGACATTCGTCGCCATCACCGATGAGTTCGGCTACTAGGTTCGGACACTCCATAAAGCCAAGGGAGACCTTGGACTTAGGCGGGAAGAGAGGATCGCCGTTGTCGTCAACGATGGTGAATCCTTCGATGGCATTGCCTTCGCCGTCGTCGACGCAACCTTCGATGAGGTGGGTATTGCCGGGGACCTCGCAAGCCGTCCACTTCTCCGGCTCTCCGGCTGGAGTGCCGATAGCGAGAGTATCGCTGTTGATGAAGATCGGATCGGACTGAGATAGGTCGGCCTGGACGATTACGAGCTGAGTCCACTGAACGCCAGCCGAGTCGACCAAGCACTCTCGCACCTCTTCGACTTCGGGCTCGGGATCGCAAGCGCTCGTCGAGGGAACCGCTACTTCGGCGTTGCCTTCGGAGAGGTTGTAGCCGATCGAGGATTGGAGGACGCCTTCGCAATCGCGGACGGCGGCGAGGAGAATCTGGTCTCCGGCCGTTACGCCCTCGGCATCTTCGTCGGCGCAGACGATGACCTGAACCGTCTCGTTCGGGCAATCGGGGCAAACCTCAACGCATCCGGTCGGAGCGCACTCGGCGAGAGTCGCTACCTCTTCGGCGGTGAGTTCGGCTCCGGTCTCGCAGTCCTTCCAAACGGGATCGGTCTCGCAACCGCCGACCCACATCTGAGCGGTACCGCCTGAGGCCGTAGCGCCTTCTCCGCAAACCAGAGTCGCTCGGTTGACCTTCCCGGACCAAGAGCCCGAAGAGGTGCCGGTGAAGGCGTAGTTGGGAGCCGCACCGATCGAGGTATCGGCGGCGAAGGCAACGGTTGTCCCGTCTTGATCGGTCCAAGTGATATTGGCGATCTCGCCGGAAGCGATGCACGCCTCGATCGCTTCGGAGAAGTCGTCGGCGTCTTGCTCTTGGCCGGGACTGAGCTGCCATTTGATCGTGGTGTCGTTCTGGCTCGCCGATAGCTCGGTCGTGTTATCCGAGTTGACGTACTCCGTCGTCTCGGTCTCTCCGCCTTCGTCTCCGCCGTAGCAAAGCTTCGAGCCGACCGGCTTAGCGCACTGGAGTTCAGCGAGGATCTCGCCGAGCGTTTCGTTAGCGCAAGCGTCTTCGGTAAAGAGAACGTCGTCGCCCTCTTCGGTCGGAGCATCCTCGCAAGCGTCGGTATCGAAGGAGAGGCAGACCCCGAACGGAGTTGGAGCGCCGCCGTCGAATACGCCGTTGATATGGGTTACGCCGGGAGTCCCGAAGACGTCGACCGTCGCGTAGCCGTTCGCTACGAGAGAAGCCGCTTCGGCTGCCGTGAAGCCAGCATCGACGAGAGCCGTTTCGAGGGAAGCCGCCGAGCAAGTCGAGGGCCGGATAGGAGCGCCTAGGGCGTAGTTGGTAACGCCCGAAGCGTTGAGGACCGAACCGAGCAGGTAGCCCTCAGCGATGAGCGTCCCGGTTCCCGGAGGTCCGTCGTAGCCGCCCATACGGGCGATCCACATATCGCCGGAGCATTGCGGGTTGGTCCCGTTCATCTGCTCATGCCACGAGCCCGTACCGTTAGGACCGGCCTCGATCGTTGCCGTTGAGCCCGAGACGCTAAAGGCGCCCCACTGGGAGCCCTGGTCCGGGTCGTATTGAGCGGAGGTGATCGGGCAGTCGCAATTGCCTTCGTTCGCTCCGCCGCCCGTCGAGCATTCGCTCGGTCCGACCGGGAGAACGTCGATGAGATCGGAGAGTAGATCGTCTCGGCGATCGTCGTTGCAGCCGACCGTAAGCTCGGCGCAACTCTCTTCTCCGGCTTCGGTGTTTAGCTCGGGGACGAGAGCGAGCAAGACTGGCTCGTCCTCTCCGATTTGGAATTGAACGTCTCCGGCTTCGCAGCACGTAACTCGGACGACGATGGACTGAGATCCGTCGGCAGCGTCGACTACTTCGGTCGAGACCCCGGAAGCGGCCGCAACCGCATCGGCCATCTCTTGCCATGAGTAGGTGCCTTGACCGATCGGGTAAGCCGTTCCGCAAATCGTCCACTCGATACCGCCCTCGGAGATATCGAAGCTTCCGCCGTTGGCGAGGCCGCCGATCGCGTGGGCGCAGAGGGCTGGCTCGCCGTCGCATCGGATGATGTCCGCCCGCTCGCAAGGTACGGGCTCGGGATCAGGGACGACGGTCCCGGAGTCGCACTCGACGAAGTTGCCGATCAGCTCATAGTCTTCGAGGCCGCCGTCGGGATCTTCGGTGTAGTAGTCGGCGGAGATAACGCCGTCGCAGATCGAGACGATTCGAGTCGTCGGGACCCATAGCGTTTCGTCGTCGGAGTTGACGTCGTCACAACCGCCTTCGAGAGCATCAAAGGTGCAAGCGGATTCCGGGCTCTGGGGGATGGTCTCGGCGCAAGAGAAGACGCATACCGGGAGATCGGATTCGGGGACTTCGGTCCCGTCTTCGTTCTTGAGGTTTCCGTAGCCGGTCTCGCAATCGACGCATCGGTAGCCACGCTTCTCGGGCGTCTGGACCGAATCGTAAACGAGTACTCGGCCGATACGGGCCGGGTTGGAGGAATCGGTGATCTCTGCTTTGACCGGGATCTTCTGATCGGTCGGGCAATGGATCATCGAGAGGTAGCGCCACTGGATCGCATCGCTCGGCTGAGCGTCGGACGGAGGAGCCAGGAGGCCGCCGCAACCTCCGGGGATATTGCATCGAACCTCTACGATTGCTTCGGGGTAGGCCGCCTGGAATTGGGCTTGCCATTCCTGAAGCTGTTGGGTCCAACCGGTAGTCGGCGCGGCGTTGATAACCGTCTCGGTCCCGTCAACGTTGGTGACCGTGATCTCGTGGGACTCGGTAAAGCGGGTACCCGTATTGTCGAAGAAGACGACGGTCGAGGACCACTTAACGCATTCGGTTTGAGGGGACGGGCAAACCTGGCCGGTATCGGCTGCGTTGATCTCGGTCTGAACGCCGTCGGCGTCGATCGAGTAGGTAACGACCCAAATCGTGTTGGTGTCCGGTCGGCATTCCGAGATGATCTCGAAGTCGGGAGGAGCGGCAACGCAAGGGAGCGTCGTAGTCGTGATAACTGGCTCGGCCGCTACACCATCGGTGATGGTCGTGGAGATCTGGTCGAAGAAGCCGGTCTCGTCGTTGCACTCGTATTCGAGGTCGATCTCAACGGTCGGCGCGACACACTCGATAGTCGTCGCTACTACGACCGGGTCTCCCGCCACGCCATCGGTGGTGGTGATGGTGATCTCGTCGTAGAAGCCCGTCTCGGTATTGCAGACGTACTCGGTCTCGATCTCGATCGAAGGAGGCTCGGCGCAAGAGATCGTGGTCGGCGTGATTACCGGCTCGGCCGGGACGCCGTTGGTCGTAGTGGTTACGACCTGGTCATAGACCTCGGTATCGGCGTTGCATACAAGCTCAACGTCGACGGTGACTACGTCGGGCTCTTCGTCGCAAGGGATCGTCGTCGGGACGATTACCGGAGGAGCAGCTACGCCATCAGTGGTGGTCGTGGTGACCGAATCGTAGACGTCGGTATCTTCGTTACAGACGTACTCGACGTCGATCTCTACGACGGGCGGCTGAGCACACGGGAAGGTCGTAGGGGTGACGACCGGGGCCGCCGCTACGCCGTCGGTGGTTGTGATCGATACGAGATCGTAGACCTCGGTATCTTCGTTGCACACAAGCTCGGTATCGACGGTGACGACCGGAGCGACGCAAGAGATAGCGGTAGGGGTGATGACTGGCTCGGCCGATACGCCGTCGGTAGTCGTAACCGATACGAGATCAAAGAGGCCGGTATCGGCGTTGCAGACGAATTCGAGATCGACGGTAACGACCGGAGTCGCCGGGTCTTCGCAAGAGATCTCGGTCGGAGTAACGACCGGCTCGCCAGCTACACCATTGGTGATCGTGATGGTGATTAGGTCGTAGACGCCGGTATCGGCGTTGCAGACGTACTCGGCTTGAACCGAGACGACGTCGGACGGGTCGTCGACGATCGTTACCTCTAGCGGATTATCCGGGCAAGAGGCGACCGGGAGCGGGGCCTCGCAATCGTTGTTGATCGTTAGCCCAGCGGTGAGCTGAGCCAAGATGTCGTTAAGCGTGCAGAGGATCGACACGAACTAGCCCTTCTTGACGGCCGTAGCCGTTTCCTTCTTGGTGGTGGTCTTGACCAGCGGAACTAGGACCGCCTCAGATCCGTTGGCTTTGGCCTGGGATGCGGCGAAGCGCTGGAACGATTGACGGGCTGCCAGTTTGTTGGCCGCCTTCTTCAAGCGATAGTCGGACATCGATCCTCGCTCGCCTTTGAACTCGGTCCCTACCGGCGTCTCCGAAAGGACGATCCGGTCCGGGCCGTTGTCATTGGCGTGCTCGGGGAAGGTGACCTGAACTACTTGGCTTAGCTCTTGGACGAAAGCGACGTTGTACCGGGCTCCGGTCGAGATGTCGTATCGAACCTTCTGGACGACGCGCTTGGTCGGCGATGCTTCCTCGGGCGTCAGGCCTTCTAGCTCGGAGAGGACTCGACCCTTTAGCTCGGGAAGCTTCTCGACTGGGATTGGTTCGCTCATGTCAGGGTTGCCTCCACGCAGCACTCACCCGGAGTGAGTGAGTTAGTTGGGTCCGATACCCACGAGATTTGTTCGATCTTGAAGCCGAGCGAGCACTGATCCGAGTCGCCCGAAGCGAGCGTTCCTCCGCTTTGCGAGAAGGAGAAGTTCTCGGTTCCCGCTCCAGCGCCGGAGAGGGTAATGACCGGCTGGTCTACTCCGTCCACGATCGGGGTTACCTCTAGTACCGAACCGGCGACGAGCGTCCAATCGAAGCTCATCGAGTAGTTGCAGGTGAGTTCCTGATCGCAATCGTTCGGGTTGGTGATATCGACCGGATCGCAAGCTAGGAGGATCGGCTCGCCGGTTCCGCCTACGAAGTCGTCGTCGATCAGGAAGCCCGAAGCGGCTCCGAGCTGGCAAGCACCGGGACGATCGTCCGAAGCCCAGTCCTGCTGTTCGGTCCACGTAAGGCCGTCGGTGTCGGTTACTCCGAACCAATCGCCGGTTCGCCAATCGACGTGACGGCCGGTAGCTACGTAGTACTGGCAATCGCCTCCCGCGAAGCCGATGGCGTGGAGAGTCGAATGGTTCTCGACTTGGACTCCGCCGCCCATGTTGTTCGAGATCGATTGATACTGGACGACCGCTGAGCCATCGGGAGTCGTGTAGGGATCGGCGGGATGCGGGTTGGCGAGGGAGATTGTCTCGGCCGGGGAGTTCACGTAATCCGAGCCGGTGATCGAGGAAGTATCGCAACCCACGACACCATCAACGGTGACAGCCATGACGCCGGTCGTCTCGGTTCCGGAGTATTCGAAGTCGAAGGAGATCGGTCCGCCGCCTCCGGCGATATCGACCGCATAGACGACTTGGTGGGTTCCGTCCCACGTCTGGCCTACGACATCCCAACCGCCTACGTCGGAAAGGAGCATGAGGTTGGTAGCTCCCGTGAGGTTGGTAATCGTTAGCTCGCCCGGATTGAAGTTGACGCCACCCTCTGCGGAGAAGGCTACGTGCAGCGTGATAAACGCCATGTCGCCTACGACGGTCGTCGAGAGGGTTTGAGGGAGCGGAGTAAAGGGCTGGTTAACCGTTCCGTTGCCGGAGGTCATCTCAAGGAAAGAGGATCCCGGACTCGGGCAGCATCCCGACGGAGCCGCATTGCCTAGCTCGGCGTCGTCGAAAGCTCCGGCCGCTCCCGCTCCTGGCGTGCAGACCTCGACGGTTACCGGGTCGCAAAGCTCGGAAGGGTCTTCTCCGCCGCAAGGGACGACGAGCTGGCCGTCTGCTCGCTTGTAGACCTTCGGCGCGGTCGTGATATCGCAATCGGGGTTATCGGCGGCGAAAGCGTCGGCGTCGTCAACGTTGCCGTCGTGGAGTAGTACTTCGTCCTCGTAGGTCTTTGAGTCGCCTACTCCGCCGTCGTTGACCAGGATCTCGGTCTCGGCGCAGCAGCACCAGCCAAGCTCGGCGATGTCTCCGGTATACGGGTCGGTAGTCCCGGCTATGAAGGCTTGGGAAGTACCGTCGGCGGAGAGGGTAACGAAGACCTCGGTTCCGTCCGGAGCACATTTGATGATTGCGGCATCACATGACATGACTCTTAGCCCTTCTCGCTCTTGGTCGCCGTATCCCTAGGAAGCTCGGCTTCCCAGCGCGGCACGCCGATCCGGCCCGAGATCTTGGACCATTCCGCTTGAGAGATCGAAGTGGCCGGATCCGGACCGTGGAGGACGACGGTCTCTAGCTCCGGGTAGATCCATCGGGAATCGTCGACGTGAGCCTCGTTGAAGTCGAAGACCGGGTTTCCGTCGTAGTTGGTTTGGACTTGGCTTACCGCCCGGTTGCCCGATTCGAGCAAGACGGTAACGAAGCGCTGAGACTTGAAGGGAGGGCGCTTCCGGGGCTTTGCGTTGGCGGCGACCAGAAGCGCGGACCGTTCCACTCCGGTACGGATCTCCGCTCCCTCTATCGCCTTAACGGCCTCTTCTACGGTGTCGAACCTCATAGGTGGATTACCTCACATTCGGAGACCCAATCGGATAGCTCGACGGTTCCGACTCCTCCGGCTACCCGCCAGCCGAAGGTCTTCGTAGTCGAAGCTCCTGGGGCGAGCGGAGAAGCGAGGTCGGTTACCGAGAAGGCGACCGGGATCGTGGTACACATAGCGCCAGTCGCTTCGAGACCTAGGGCCTGGTCGGCTAGCTCTACGCCGTCGAGGACGGGTACTACCGAGATGTCGGCCGTCTCGCCGTCCGGGATGCAGATCTTCGCTGAGCCTCGCATCGAGCAGCGGACCACGCCGTCTACGGCGCAATTCGGGTTGGAGATCTCGACCGAGCATTGGCTCGTGGAGTCGACCGAGCCGCCTCCGCCGTCGGACTCGCAAACGATCGGGATGGCGGAGAGCTTCGCCGAGTCGGCGATTCCGTTCTGCCATTGAGCGTTGGTGGTATAGGTCCAGGTCCAAGCGCCGGAACCAGCGGGGACTACGGCGTGAGCGGAGCCGTGCTGGCAGCAACCGTCCGGGTCGGCCCCGGAAGTAAAGTCGCAGTCCGTTGAAGCGGTGTCGTAGATCTCCGAGCCAGCGGAGATGCCGAACCAATCCGAGTCGACGTGAAGGGCGTTGGAGTTGGAGGGCGAGGTTACGTGCCTTGCGGTTGCGAAGACGATCGCGTCGCACCCTCCGGTATCGATCGGGCTTGAGGTGCCTACGCCGTCGGAAGCTGGCTGGCCAGCGATAACCGAGGAGACGACGTTACCGAGGTCGAGGTCCGCTACTTCGATCGGACCGGAAGCAGCACAGATCTCATCCCAGTACCACTGGACCGAACCGCCGTCGCCTTCGGCCCCTTTGATAGCGAAGTCGAGATCGACGGTCCCGCCTCCGGCTCCCGTTGAGGGATCGAAGACATAGACGGCCTGGCCGGACATCGAAGCGCCCGGAGCCGTATCTACCGCCGTTGCTTGGTTTGTGAGGTCAGCAGCGCCGGAGCCGTCGAGAGACGGACCGCTTAGCTCGTTAGAGAAGGTCGTCGTATTCTCGTGGCCGAAGGCTACGTGCAGAGCCAAGATGCAATCGGGATCCGAGGGCGGAACCGGAATCGACATCGGGAAGGTCCCGACCGGGATAACCGGCCACACAAACGGATTCGTGTTGTAGACCAGAGCACCTACTTGACCTCGGTCTAGCTCGGTCGAGGTGACTCCGGTAATCGGGGGATCGCCAGCGCCTACGGCGTCGATCGTCTCGCCTGGACTTGAACAAGCGGCGAAGGCATGGCTCGGGGTGATATCGCCGAGATCGGTCGGGCCGCAAGAGGCTCCGTCCGAAACCAGAACCGAGAGCCCTGGGGCGCAAGCGATAGCGGCCTCATCGAAAGCACAGCAGCAATCAGCTGAGCCTCCGGAGGAACCGCTACCGGGAACGCCCGGCGTATACGCGGCGGAAAGGTCAGCGGGAGGGCAATCCTCTTCTTCAGGCGGGAGAGGGATCTGGATCGGATCGGTTTCGGTCCCGGCTCCGACGATAGATCCGTCCTCGTGGACGTCCGGGTCGTAGGGGACATAGACGAAGAAGGCTCCGTCCGGATCTCCCGGTAGCGGGAGAAGGAACGGGTCATCCGATGTACCGGAGCCCGAAGGGGTATCGCCGTCGGCCGGGTTGTAGTCGGCGTCGAATTGATAGACGCAGCACTCGTCTTCGGGCGGAAGGGGAATCTGCCACGGATCGTCTTCGGTACCCGAGCCCTCAACATCGCCAGCGTCGTGGACGTCGGGATCGTAGGGAACGTAGGTAACTACGGGGCAACAGATCGGGACTTGCCACGGATCGTCGGCGGTACCGGAACCACCGAGCCCGTCTCCGGCCGCTTCGTCGCCCTGGTCGACCAGGATGAACGAAGGAGGGTCCGGTGGAAGCGGAAGAAGGAAGGGATCGTCAGCGGTACCCGAACCGCTCGGCGCGTCGCCGTCGGCCGGGGAATAGTCAGCGTCGAATTGGTAGACGCAGCAATCGCTACCGGGAACGATGATCGGGACCTGGAACGGAGACGCCTCGGTCCCGTCTCCGGCGACCAAGCCGGGCTCGTGGACATCGGGGTCGTAGTCAACGTAGACGACTTCGCAGTTACACACGCCTGGCTCACCTCCGTTGGCGCAATCACCGCCCAATACTTCTAGGAGGGCGTCGAGCTTCTCGGCTACACATTCGTCTCTCGTAGCGACGAAGCACTCGGGGGATTCGGTCTCTTCGGCGCAAGGGTCGCCGGTACCTACGGCGCAATCGAGAGCCGTAGTTACCTCATCGGTGCAAGGGACGATTCCGGTCGGGGCCTCGCCCTCGACTAGAACGCCGTCGGGTCCGATGTAGCCGACGATCGTGGTAACGCCTTGGTCGGTGCAGAAGACGACCGTTACCTTCCCGGCGTCGGTGCAGACTTCGCCGGAGAAGGTAGCGAACTTCGGGACTATTACGTCGCCGTCGATCTCTACGTTGATAATCCCGTCGCCGTCCGGATCGCCGATGTCGAGGGTTACGACGAGAGGGATCGGGTCGCCGTTGTCGTCGACGCAATTCTCGACGCATACGGGAGTCGGTTCGCCGCCGTTGTCGTCAGGGATGCACGGTACCGGGTCTAGGGGTTCCCAATCGTTACCGGCCATCGTGGCTCCTTCTCGGGCTCGGGAGGTTTAGCAGCATGAACAGCACGTCTCTACTTTGATCGCGTAGACGCGACACGTATTGAAAGCGACGATCGCTTGTTGGCGCATCCGGTCGAGGACGCAACAACCGGACGTACAACCGTTAGTCCCGTCGATCCGGGAGAAGACCGGAGGCCGAACGGCGGCTACCGGGAGCTGGTCGATGTGATAGACCCAACCGGAAGTCGGAGCGTCGTAGGTAGTTCCCGTCGGGCCGGAGCCGTCGAAGGAAGCATCAATGATGAGAGGGATGTTCGCAGCGGTTAGCTGGCCCGAGCTATTCCGGGTAGCTACACCTTTGAAGGCTCCCGCGAGATAGCCGGGAGCGAGGAGTATGCCGGAGCCTACGTCGGCTCGGGCGTGAGAGAGGATACCTAGCGCCTGCTCGACGCAGGTCGCTGTATCGTCGCCGAGCGCAGTAGCTACTAGCTCTTCGCATTCGTCGACCTGGGAACCGAGAGCTTTCCAGAGCCCTCTAGCGATTCCGTGCCAGAGCCCTACTCGGCTCATCTCGCTTTCGATCCGAGGGCGAACGGGCCGCTCGGCTTCGACAAGCTCGCACACGTCGTAGCAATGCTCGATCCAGAACGGATCGAAGGTCGACTCGCACGGGAAGTCCGGAAGGGGAGGGACGTCCGGGCAAGCGTCGCAATCTTCGCAAGCCGGGGAGCACGAGCAAGAGAACTCGTGCACCGCTGAGCCGTTGCAATTGATCGGCATCGAGGTGAGCCCGCAATTCGGGCCGGTCCACCACTCGACGATATTGCCGTCGGCGTCGAAGAAATCAGGGGTGAGACGAATCCACTGGGAGAGGGTCGATCCGGTTGGGGTTTGAGGCTCGAAGCCCGTCCATAGTGCCACGTCTTATCTCCGCAATATCAGAAGACGAAACGAGCCCGAGTGAGAGTCCATAGCGAAGCGGTTGCTATGAAGGAAGATTGTGCTCCCACTCGGGCGTCGCTCTAGTCCTCTTCCGCGGCGTCGCCGCCGTCGTCGTCGGTTGGGACTTCGGCCTTCGCCTCGGGCTCGGGCTTCGCAGCCTCCGCCTTTGGCTCGGGCTTGTCGGCCTCGACCTTTGCCTTGGTCTCTTCGACCTTGGCCTCTTCGGTCTTTGGCTTCTCGGTCTCTTCGGCGGTAGAGCTACTAGCGCTCTTCCCGCCGTTGGGACCTAGGTAGAAAGGTCTCGACATCGACTAGCAGTCCGTGAGAGCCGGACCGGTGCCGCAGGTATCGAGGTCGGTAATCTCCAACCAAACCGGCTTGCGGCAACCAACGGCGGTAATCGGGAACCACCACTCTGCCCGCTGCATCTTCATGCAACCGGAAGCGTGGGAGCAGCGATCCTCGAAGTCGAGGCCGATCTCGGTAACGAGCGGTGAGGCTGTGATGAAGGTATCTCGGGGGATGAGGGCGAGGGAGCCCGCATCTACGATGCCTTCGAGAGGAGCAGCGACGCCGACCTCTTCGGAGTCCCAAACGTCCGGGTAAGCCGCAGCCTGTGGACCGTCGGGATCCTGGTCGAGGCCGAAGACGATATCGCCTCCGGTCATACCGTCGATCATCTCCAGAAGGTCTTCGCCGGGGCACTCGCAACCGAGGATCCGGGAAGCCTTGTCGGCCATCGTTGCGCAGAACATCGCTTCGCCACCAGGGATGAAAGCGGTGTAGTCGTTGAGGCCGCCGCAGTTCTCGCGAGGGTTGAGGGCGAGACGGGACTTGACCGCATACATAGCCCGACGGACCGTTGCGTCCGCTCCGTGGGGAGCGGCTCCGGCTACCGAGCGGATGAGGGACTGATCTCGGATCTGGCTCATCCAGAAGAGTTCGTAGGCCCGGTCGGTCGCTACCGCGAAGTCCCGCATGGTCTGCTCAAGAACGAGTTCGTTTGCGAACTGGAGTTCTTCGGGGAGGCACATGCAGCTGAGGTAGCGCTCCGGCTTCATCGGCTCGCCCGGCTCGATGCAGGTATGGACGGCGCACGTTACCTCGGGGCAAGTAGCGCAATCCTCGCAACCTTCGACCGGCTCAAGGATGCCCTCCGGGAACTCCGGGAGCGTATGGCAGTCGTAGAGCTGGATCTGGCCGTTGACGGCCGGGAAGGCTCCAACGAGACCGGAGTCGAAGAGGGGACGACCTTCGGTGAAGCAGAAGGGGATCTCCTGGACGACCTGAGCCGGACCGGCGCAGTTGAGCGCAGCGGTGAAGCCGTTACCGGTCTTCGAGACTTCGGCCTCGCCTCGCACCGAAGCGACTCGGGCGGTCCGGTCTTCGCGGGTAGCACCGAACATGGTCCGGTAGTTCTCCTCCGGTGACCGGGTGAGGAGCTTGTCTTTGTTGAAGACGCTCTTATTCCCGTACGGGGAGAAGGTTCCGATCTTGGTGTGGCGGCCGGTTGAGGCTGCTTGCTGGAGGGCCAGACCGAAGCTTTCGAGATCGGTAATCATCTCGCCGCCCGGAGCGGCCATTGCGAACGGCTCAAGCTTCGTAGCCGTTGAGCCGGGGAGGGAGGTTGCAGGATCTGAGGCTCCGGTATCCATACCGGCCGGAGTCTGAGCCTGGCCGGAGGGAGTGGAGATCTCGGGAGCCGAAGCGGTTGGGACGCCAGCCGGGGCATCTTCGCTCACGCTTTCTGCCGGAGTCTCTTCGGTGGTCTCGGCCGGAGTCTCTTCGGTGCTTTCGCTTTCGGTCTCCGGAGCGGTCTCGGGGTCCGAAGCCACGGGGGTTTCGGGGGTGCCTTCGAGAGAGGGAGCCTCGGTAGAAGCGGTTGCGGCCTGGTAGGCGGTAGAGACAACGCCCATAAGCTCGGCGAGATGCTCCTTACGAGCGCCGACGCTTGGGGTGTTGGGCTGGGTCTTGAGGTAGGCGAACTCGGCATTGAGGGCGTCGTAGCGGGCCTTGAGGTCGCTATCGGCAAGATCGCTTACCTCTTCGGTGAGAGCGGCAATCTCTGCTGCGTTCATCTCTGCAGCGGTGAGTTCGGTCTCTTCGTTAGAGCTTTCTTCGTTTGGGGTTTCATCGGTAGCCATTGGCTTGGGTTCTCCGAAGTAGTAGTTAGACGGTTGGTATTCACGTCTTGCTACTTCGGTCCCGCTCGGGCTTCCGGTTCGCTATGCCGCTTTCCTAGTTGGGGGACCTAGGGAGCGGGCGCTGTGGGGATTATGCCAGGAGGTTAAGTCCTTGACAAGCCTCCAGAGAAGTTAGGGGTTCCGGGTATTGCGGGTATAGGGCCGTGTGGGCTTGCGCTTTACCCAATGGCTTCGCTTCGGCCGGTTAAGGTATACTCCCGTTTATGAGACTAGAGGAAGCTCGTCGAGTCGTCGCCCGCATCA
>CAZFBD010000005.1:49423-106457 GCA_964517125.1 uncultured Acidimicrobiales bacterium | reverse complement strand
AGGGCAACCGCAAGGCCGAGAACATCCACTGGCAGCGGTTCAAGGGCCTCGGCGAGATGAACGTAGACGAGCTCGAGCACGCAGCGCTGTCACCCGACAGCCGCATCCTGCGTCGCCTCACCATCGACGAGGCCGCCAGCGAGGCGAAGCGGGCCGAGAAGATGTTCGAGGTCCTCATGGGAAGCGACGTCGCCGTCCGCCGCGACTACATCGTCAAGCACTCCGCCCTCTACGACAGCGACACCCTCGACATCTGATCGACGTCACATGGCTGCCTTAGGATTCAGGCAATTCTCGTAGCCGCATGCGGCCACCTTCATCCGAGCGCCGGATCCCCGGTAGGAAGACGGTGCTACCATGACACTCATGGCCGTCAAGAAGCTGTCGATTGCACTCAATGAATCCGTTGCCAGCGGTGCGGCGAGTGCTGCAGCGCGTACGGGGATCAGCCTGAGCGCGTGGTTGAACGCCGCGGCCGAGCGGGCGCTTCTGGTCGAGAACGGACTCGCCGCTGTTGCCGAGTGGGAAACCGAAAACGGCGAGCTCACCGACGCGGAGCTTGCCTGGGCTGACAGTGTGCTGGACGGCCGCAATGGCGAGTGATGCCCAGAATCTCACGTACGATGCTGGCGCTCTCATCGCGGCCGAGCGCGATGACCGACGTGTCTGGGCACTCCACAGACAGGCGTTGAACCGACACCTGCTCCCGACTGTCCCTGCTGGAGTGCTAGCCCAGGCGTGGCGAGGCGGCCCTCAAGCTCAGCTGTCTCGTTTGCTCGCTGGATGTCGAGTCGAGGAAATGACGGAACCACGGGCGCGTTCCGCAGGTTCGGCCTGCGCAATCGCAGGTACGAGTGATGTTGTCGACGCCAGCGTCGTGGTAGGTGGGTCCGCTCGAGGAGACATCGTCGTCACAAGCGATGAAGGCGACCTCGTGCAGCTCAGGAATGCGCTCGGGATCACGTTGCAGATCCAGTCCGTCTAACCGGCCGAAACACACCCGCGGACGCGTTTTGTGCACTAACAGCGATCAGATCGCGTCTCTCCGCGAGGTCTGCTTCGTGTCATACCCCCTTCGTAAGCTCAGTTGAGCGGAGCTCAACCGGCACATGAGCTCCCGCCGATGTTCGGCGAAGCCGAACTCGAAGGAACCCGGGGCCCTAGCCGAGGGTTCCCGGCAAGCGGAGGCGACATGAGCACAACGGCGACCATTCATCAGTTCCCGACCATTGGGGAACGCATCATCAGCGCAGGGCGGGGACTGTATCAAGCCCAGTACGACATGGTCACCTTGGCCGCAGCGCTCGATGAATCGAACGAGTGGCTGCTCGAAGCGAACACGGCGGCACACTGGATCGCTGAGGCACTCGACATCGCGATTGGAACCGCTCGGGAGTGGGTACGGATCGGCACCAAGCTCCGCACGCTTCCACTGCTCGACGCTGCCTTTGCCGGCCAGAAACTGTCCTACTCGAAGGTTCGGGCTGTCAGCCGGGTCGCCACGCCGGACAACGAAGCCGACCTGATTGACATTGCTCACCGCACACCGGCCAGCCGGCTCGGCGTTGAGCTCGCCATCTACCTGAAGCGAAACGAGCAGGAGGACGAGCGAGACGAACGGCTGCACGACGCACGCTCGCTGAAGATCTGGACCGATGCCGACGGCATGATCCACGGCCATTTCCGATTGCCGCCATTGCTCGCAGCCTTTCTCATCGCCATGCTCGATGCCCTTGTCATGCGGGCCTCGCGCTCCGTGAGAACCGGCATCACCGAGGGTGCGCGAAACGCGTCCGCGGGTGCGTCCGAGCTGGTGAAGTCATGGCCATCCCTTGCCCAACAGCGGGCCGATGCGCTCATCGAACTTGCGGAGCTCGTGGAATCCGGCACCAAGCAGCCGAACGCCACACCGATCGCCCCCGAAGTGATCATCCACGTCCGTGGAGATGGTTGCAGTCTCGACGATGGCACGCCCCTCACACAGACCGACGTCGAGCGTATCGCCCCCCATGCCTTCATTCGAGCCCTTGTGCACGACGCTGATGGCAAACCGATCAACGCATCATCAAAACAGCGGCATCCGACGGCACGGCAGAAGCGCGTCGTCAAAGAACGAGACCACCACTGCGTCGACTGCGGCAGCAGCGACCTCCTTGAATACGACCACACCCCCGACTACGCCATCACCAACCACACCATCGTCGAAGAACTCACGCTCCGCTGCGCCCCCTGCCACCACCGCAGACACAGATCAGCCTGATCGACGTTCGACCTGCCGAGTCAGGTTCCTGTGGCCGCTGGCCAGATGAGAATCTCGTCGAGCCACCGCACGATCCGGGTGAGGATGAGTCGGCAACGTGAACTACCTTCGGGAACGACCCGAAATACCTGGAGAGCCACCATGAAAACCCGCGTCGCCATCTGCTGGGCAGAGAACACCGATTGGTCCGTTGAAGAAGTGAAACTCCGGGAGCCCGAAGCGGGCGAGGTCTTGGTGAAGCTCGCCTTCGCCGGGCTCTGCCACTCTGACGAACATGTGCGAATGGGCGACCTGTCCATCCCCGACGAAGAGGGCGGCTACCTTCTCAGCCCGACCCCCATGGTCGGAGGCCACGAAGGTGCCGGTGTTGTTGAGGCCATCGGCGAGGGTGTGACCAAGGTTGCCGTTGGCGACCACGTCGCCGCGTCCTTCATCCCCGCCTGTGGCATGTGCCCACCGTGCTCGAGCGGGCGCCAGAACCTGTGCGACCGCGGCGCAGAGACACTCCAGGCGGAACCTCGCATCACCGCAGCGAACGGCACCGAGGTCCGAAGCATGGCTGGTCTCGGAACGTTCGGTGAGCACATGGTCGTGGACCAGGACTCACTCGTGAAGGTGGGCGAGTGGTACCCGCTCGACGCCGTCACACTCGTGAGCTGTGGCGTGGCCACCGGCTACGGCTCGGCCGTCAACGTCGCCGACATCCGGCCGGGCGACACCGTGGTCATCGTTGGCGTGGGTGGCATTGGCATGAACGCCGTGCAGGGAGCCAAAGCCGCCGGAGCAGCCCAGATCATCGCCGTGGATCCCGTGGAGATGAAGCGGGAGTTCGCGCAGACGGTTGGGGCGACACACACCGCTGCGTCCATCGAAGAAGCCACACCGCTCGTGAACGACCTTTCGTGGGGCCGCAACGCCAACACCGTCATCCTCACGGTCGGCGACGCAACCAGCGATCTCTTCGCTCCAGCGATGGCCATGGTCGGCAAGGGCGGCGAACTGGTGCTCACCAGCCTGTCGAACGTCAACCAGAACAACATCAGCATGAACACGTTCGACATGACGATGAGCCAGAAGGCGCTGAAGGGCAACGTGTTCGGCGGATGCAACCCGCGGGTCGACATCCCCAAGCTCCTCCGTCAGTACGAGGCCGGACAGCTCCGGCTCGATGAGCTCATCACCGCCCGCTACACGCTCGACCAGATCAACGAGGGCTACGCAGCCATGCACGCCGGCGAGAACGTGCGCGGCGTCATCGTCTTCTAGGGCAGCTACTCCGCCGCTCCCAGAAGCTCGACCAGATCGGCCGTGACCCGGTCGCGCCCCAGCGTCGTCGCGTGCCATCCGTCGTGGGTCTCCACGTCCGACAGCTGCTCCTCGACGAGAAGGAAATCGGCACCGGCCGAGGTGACCGCAGCCGCAAGCGCAGCGCGCGTTCGTTCGTGAGCGTCGGGAGAGATCTCGTACAGGGTGAAGTGCACGGGCACCATAACCACGGTGACTTCGGTGCCCTGCGCGGTCATCTTCGCCACGAGCTCGGCGGCATCATCGATCTGCGACTGACAGAACTCGGCACCGTCGTGGTAGCGACGACGAAAGGCAATGGGAATCTCGTCAAGCGGATCCTCCCGCAGGATCCGCATCCCGGGCTCGGTGTAGCCATTCGGCAGCCGCATGAAAACACGAGTCTCCTGAATTGGAGATGTCGACAGGTCGGAACCGAAGACGAGCTCGTTCGTGGTGTGCTCGGCCCGCAGGTCGGGGAACATGTTCTCCCGGAACCACTCAGATCGCTGGACGTTCAGGCTGGCCGCCGGCTCACCACACGGGGTCGGATGGGTGGCCATCAGCCGATGGGTCGTGAGCGCCCACACAACACGCGACGGCACATCCCGTTCTTCGAATTGCCGATCGTAGATCTGCAGCCAACTTTCCGGGTCGACGCCGGGACGTGACATGTTCAGGACAGGCTCTCCGAAGTGTTCGGCGAGCACGTTCTGATCGAGGATCTGCAGACCGATCGACGAACCCAGGATCACGGTGCCCACCGGGGTTCCGGCCTCGTCGAGGCGCCGAACCTCGGCCAGGCTTCGGAGTTCCTCGTTGCTGTGCCACGGACTGCGTGGCGGGTTGTCGGCGCCGTCTTCGGGTGTGTCGTCCAGCTTCATGTGATCGATCGCCGCCAGGATTCGACTCGTTGTCTCCAGCGGGTCCTCCGGGTCGATGATCGGCCGAGAGAAGTCCGCTGCCGCCTCAAGTGAGGACACTGCCGAGGACAGCAGCAACGGAAAGTCGTCCGATGCACACTCGGCCGCAGCAGCGTTGCGTTGTTCGATGGCGCGGGTGAGTTCGAGAGCGACACGGCGGTTGACCGACTCGCCGATGAGCGACGGATCACCGCGGGCTTCGCAGTTACGGGCAAACACGAACGCGTCGGCAAGGACGTCGCGGGTCGACGCAGCGTCGAGATCGGTGAGCCGGGGCACGGTCAAGCCGCAGTTGGCCACGTCGATCTCGAACCCGTAGTCGTCGACCACGATCTCGGGCTCACAGTCATCGACATCGGCCACCACAACCTCGGCCGTCGTTGCTGCATCCGGTTCGGCCGGAACCGACTCGATTCCCAGGAGCTCCGCCTGCTCCAGGGTTGACATGGTGTCGTCGCGGTCGCCGGCCACGGCAGCTGCAGCGACCCGGCTGAACTCGGCAGCCGCCGCGGCATCCAGATGCGTGAAGTCGACGAAGTCAGGTCCGGTCGGTCCATCGAGCAGCCTGAGGAACCGAACACCCGAGCGTTCAGCGATGCCGGCCAACGCCGGTCCAACCAGCGCATGGTCGGCAGCCCCATTCGGGTGGGCGTCCCGGAATCGATCGGGGACCGGAAGCTCCACCAACACGACCTCGACGCCGCGGTCCAGAAGGTCCAGAACCGTCCGTTCGATGAGGGCCACGTCAGACGGGTCGGGAGTGAAGCGTTGCAAGCGCGCCTGCACGATGCGGCCGCGGTCCTGCGAGACGTCGACCGTCTGTTCCACCCGTTCACCTGTGGGCGCCGTGATCTCCTGAGCCAGCGTGTGCGCAGCACTGCGTTCCTCTGCAGCCACGCCAGCCAGTGCATCGAGCGAGCGCAACACCGTTCGATTCCGGACAAGAACGGAACGCTCCGACACGATGCTGTCGGCATTTGCGAGCCATCCCGAACGGGTCTCGAGCGCCTCGCTGTAGACCGCTGCCTGCTGCTCTCCATACGCCGGCGCAACATCGAAGCTCGACAGCCCCCACACCACAAGCTCCGGATCCAGGCGTGGAATGACTTCGTCGAGTAGCCACGGAGCCATCACGTCAGGTGTGCCACCAGCCAGACCGGCGTTCCAGCTGGTTCCGCCGAGTACGTCGTCGAACACGCCCGGCACAAAGCCCTGCTGCGCCATGGACGTACCAGCGAACACCACGTCGGCACCGTCCAGCGCATCCATCTGCTCGACCTTGAGTTGGGTGGTGGCGTCGTACCAGCGGATGGCTTCGGTTGTCTGCGACATGACTGCACGCGCCAGCAGCTCGCCCGCCACCATGGCGAACAACACCCCGACAACCATCACGAACCCTCGGCGAAGACCCGTCATGTCAGAACTGGAAGTAGATGAAGGGGACGGGTGTACCGCCGCTGAACAGGACGATCGCCACGAGAACCGAGCCGAGGCTTGCGCCAAGCAGCAGTGGGTGTTGCGCAGCAGGCTCGTCGGAGGTCGATCCTTCATGATGGCGCCGCTGCCGGAGGTCGCTGACCACCAGGAGTACGACGAACAGGCCGATCATGGCCACGTCGGCCGCCAACACGGGGCCCGGGCGGAACGTGGCAATTCCAGCGAGCACATCCCATGCCTGACCAAAGCCATCGGCGCGAAAGAACACCCACGCCACGAGCACGGCGATGTTCGTGAGGACGATGTTTGGCACATCGCGCATGGTCGGCTGCGCTGCAGGAACGGCGCCACCGGTCAGCAGTTTGTGGACGACCAGATACAGCCCATGCAGACCACCCCACACCACAAAGGTCCACGACGCACCATGCCACAGACCTCCGAGAAGCATGGTCAACATGAGGTTCCGGTAGGTCTTGCGCACTCCATGCCGGTTGCCACCAAGCGCGATGTACAGATAGTCACGCAGCCAGTTCGACAACGAGATGTGCCAGCGTCGCCAGAACTCGGTGATGTTCCTCGACAGGTACGGCTGCGTGAAGTTGATGGACAGCTCGATGCCAAAGAACCGGGACACGCCACGAGCAATGTCGGTGTATCCGCTGAAGTCCCCGTAGATCTGAATGGCGAAGCCGATCACACCAATCGACAGCGTCACCCAGCCCGCGTTCGCAGCATTATCGAACGAGCTGTTGACGATGCTCGCCACACCGTCGGCCAGCACAACCTTCTTGGCCAGACCAACGACGATGAGCCGCACGGCATCGGCGCGTTGCGTTCCGGACGGGAACGAGCGGTCGCTGTCGAGGATTGCGGGGAGAAGCACCCGAGCTCGCTCGATGGGCCCCGCCACGAGCTGCGGAAAGTAGGCCACGTACGTGGCGAAACCCACCAGATCCCGAGTGGGTTCGATGCGGCCCCGGTGAATGTCGAACGTGTAGGAGAGCGTTTGGAACGTGTAGAAGCTGATCCCCACCGGGAGCACCACGTTCAGGGTGAACGGGTCGGCTTCCAGGCCGACAGTGTCGAACAGTCGTGTGAGGCTGTCGGCGAAGAAGTTGAGGTACTTGAAGGCGGCGAGGACCCCCAGATTCGCAACGGCGCTCACCACCAGCAGACGTCGACGCATCACGGGGTCTTCGGTCGCTCCCATTCGCGAGCCGACCGTGAAGTCGACCGCGGTGGAGAACATCAGCAGAGACAGGAATCGCCAGTCCCACCAGCCGTAGAAGACGTAGGACGCGGCGACCAGAACCACGTTTCGCAGCCGACCCCGAACGCTCCAATGGAGCGCAAGCACGATGACGAAGAACACCGCGAACGTCAGCGAATTGAATGGCATCCAACGGCTCCAACAGGGGCCAGGGCCAGGCCCGACCTCTCCGCTCCGCAGGCTATCCGCCGTTCCCCTGCCTGTTAGGGTTTCGCATGCTCTCCACCGAACCCTCCGTGGCAACCGCCGACTTCGAGCAACGCACGGGGTGGACATTCAAACCCGAAGGTGCGTGCAAAGGCGATGTCTGCATCCCTCTCGCCGAGGCACCGGGCGACACCGTCGATCTGGCCACCATGGCCGCCGCCATGCAGCTGCCGCTCCTGCACGATGCCGAACACGGGGTTTGGGCGATCGGACCCGAGTCGGTCGGAGGCCGCACCCTCACGTCGGCCGAGGCCCCCGAGCTCACCCTGCCAACCCTCGACGGCGAGGAGTTTCGTCTGTCGTCACTCCGAGGCAAGAAGGTGCTTCTCGTTGCCTGGGCACCCTATTGAGGCTGTTCCGCTGACCTGCCCGTGTGGCAGGCCTTCCGAAACGCACATCACGCCGACGGCTTCGAAGTGGTCACCGTGGGTCTCGACACCGCCGGACCCGAAGCGTGCCGGCGCTTCATCGAGATGGCCGAACCCGAGCATCCATCGCTCATCGACGAACACCACCGAGTCGCCGAGCTCTTCGGTGTGGTCAACATCCCCAACGCCGTGTGGATCGATGAAGACGGCATGATCGTGCGGCCGGCCGAGGCGGCGCCGGCGCCACCATCGCTCAAGCATCTGTCGTCGAACATCTTCGCCGATCTCACCGACGTTCCCGAGCGCATGCAGGAGATCATGGGCGAAGCCATGCAGATCCGATCCTCCCCCGGGGCCTACGAGGCCGCGCTTCTCGACTGGATCGAACACGGCCCCGACAGCGACTACGCCATGTCCCCAGACCAGGTCATCGAACGGTCCCGCCCCCGATCGGCCGACTCGGCCCGAGGCGCAGCACATTTCGAGATTGCCACCTACCTGGAACAACAGGGTGAGCACGAAGCGGCCATCGAGCACTTTCGGGCCGCACACGAGCTCGTCCCCGACAACTTCTCGTACCGCCGACAGGCATGGTCTTTGGAGCCCAGCGTCGACGGCCCGTTGAACCGGTTCTGGCAGGGCCCCCTGGAAGGTCAGGAAGCCGACTGGCCCTACGACGGCGAGTGGCTGCAGGACGTGCGAGCCATGGGTCCCGCCAACTACTACCAGCCCTGGGAAGCCTGAGCTCTCAGAGCCAGCCCCGATCGCGGGCGAGCACGGCGGCCTGCACGCTCGATGCCGCGCCGGTCTTGACGGCCGCGTTCGACAGGTGGTTCCGGACCGTCCCCGTGGACAGCGACAGTGCGCGGGCGATGTCGGCGATTGGCCGGCCATCAACGGCCAACCGAAGGGCTTCCTGCTCCCGGTCGGTGAGCGGGTTCGTTCCATCGAGCAGCGCGACATCGACAGGATTCGAGCGAATGGCGTCGAGCACACGGTCACCGCGGTCGACCTCGGCCACAACTTCCAGGTCGCGTTCCAAGCCCAGCAACGCCGACAGCGCTCCGCGGACCAGCGCCTGGTCGTCGGCGAGGAGCAGGCGAATGGGCTCACTCATCCGCGGTCCTTCGCAACAGAAACAACCAGAGTGGTTCCGGACTCCGCCTCGATATGCAACGCGAGCCCACCAGCATCGAGACGCTGCCGGAGGCCGGTCAGGCCATTCCCCTCACGAGCACGGGCCGCGCCGATGCCATCGTCGCGGACGACCAGAAGTCGATCGTCGCCACCGAACTCAATGGTGCAGGCGGTGGCACGCGCGTGCCGAACGATGTTGGTCACTCCCTCGCGAACCACCCATGCGAGCAAGGGGCGGTGTTCAGATGCCACGGAAGCAACATCGCCGCTGACCGTCAGCTCCACCCCGGCATCGGCGAGCACGGATCGGGCGGCGGCGAGCTCGTCGCTCAGCTCGACCGATCGGAGGCCGGTCACGGTCGCACGGATCTCTGCGAGAGCCCGACGGCTCACGTCCTGAGTTTCGGCCAGCTGCGCCCGGGCGTGCACGACCTCGTCGGACGGGTCGTCGATCGCAGCCAGCATGCGGTCGGTCACCTGCGTCTTCAACACGATGGCCGTGAGGCTGTGCCCCAGCACTCACCACAATCGCCGTGAAGAACCACAGCTCCTCGAACCGCCCGGCGAGCAGTGGCCCCACGACCACAACGGCGACCGCACCGGCGCCGATCAACCCGGCGATGCGCCAGCTGAAGTTGAAGACACCGAACGAAACAATGAACGGCATGGCCCCAAGGACTCCCCACCCGCCGAGCACGAAGGCAACGGCCTGCAACACGATGAGCAGCAGCAACCAGAGGACGCGACCCTTCGGGTCGAACACACCGGCCAGGCCGGGTGCCGGCGTGGGCTCCCACGCTGCGAGCATTCGCTCGATCAGTGCCCGATATCCGAGCGCATGCACAACGGCGAAGGCCATGAGCACGGCGACCGCCGCACCCTTGCGTCCGCTCGACAACTCAGAGTCGGTGAGTACCGAAACGATCGGGAAGAGCAGGAACAGCAGCCAGATGTTGGCCATCCACCAGCCGGGCTGCCAGAACGACGACTCGAATGGTCGAGCGGTGTGCACGTCTGCGGTCACTGCCGGCCCCGGCTGCGTCCGACCATCGTGATGGTCAAGAGTGCGAATGCGGCAGCCCAGAAGCCGACGTTCAACAGCACCTGCCACAGCGGCTCGGGAATCAGCTCGTTCGTGTCCGGATCGATCGTGTGGCCTCCCGTCAGTGAGCGACGTGCCAGTGAAACGTATCCGTAGAGCGGCGTGAACTTGGCCACGGTCAGCTGCCAGCCGGTGAGCGGCACGAAGATGTTGCCGAAGAACGACATCACCACGAGTGCACCGCCGGCAGCACTCACGGCAGCTTCGGAACGAAAGGCCAGGCCGAATCCCAGTCCGTACAGCGCGAAGGTCATGGCGCCCACGATCAGGACGAGGGCCGAGAATGCCCACACGTGCAAGGGGGCAGAGGCACCGGTCAGTGCGCCGATGCCGAACACGATGGCAATGGGTGCGGCGGCAATCGTCATGGCCGTTGCTGCCTTGACGGCCACGAATTCGACGGGCCGCATCGGGGTGAGGCCCAACTGGCGGGTCCAACCGAGCAGGTCCGGGTTTCCGAGAAGTGCGAGAGCGAAACGCAGCCGCTGCTGTTCACCGCCCGAACAGGACTGCACCCGCTGACCCTCGATCGCCTGCAGCCCAGCCTGATCGAGCACATCGTCCACCGAACGGGGGTCGGGGTGGGTGGAGGCAATCAGCTCGACCGACTCGCGGACGGTCAGATCACGGAGCAGGCCGCCGGTCTGGAGTACCGCAGCCACCCGACCCGAGAGCACCGCCTCGTGCGGATCCTGGCCGAGCACGGCGATCTCGCCGTCGCTCGGTTGGGTGAACCCAAGGACCATGTCGAGTGTGGTCGTCTTTCCGGCGCCGTTTGGACCGAGCAGAGCGACGATCTCGCCGGGACGGACGTCCAGATCGATCCCGTCGACCGCCAGAACGTCCCCGACCGCGGGATCACCGCTGGCGAAGGACCGACGAACGCCCCGAAGGCGGATGCTTGTGGTGTCGCGTGTCGTTGTCATACCTCAACCATGCGGAAGAACCCGTCACACGCACAGAGCGGTTCCTCACGACTTCACCATGAGATTTGTCATGCCCGGAAGGTCAGTTGGAGACCTTCTCGGCGAGGCCGGCGCCGAGATCACGGAGAAACGGCACCGTGAGCTTGGGGTGGGTGATCCGCATGGACCGAAGCGTGGACTTCTCCCACTGACGAATCGTTGCCTCACCCTCGGTGAAGACCGACGCGGATGCCGGAATGTTCTCGCCCCGGACATAGCTCATCTCGCCCACGAGTACCGGCGCTTCGAGGAACACGGGTCCACCGCTGGTCTCCACGCGGAACCGACCGTCGACCAGCACGCTGATCTGCTCCACCATTTCGCCTTCGACGATGATCGTGGAGTCGGTGACGACCTCGCGCCCCAGATGCCAAAAGAGCAGGAATTCGCGGGCCGTCATGGACGGAAAGAGCGTCTCGTGCACCAGTTGCTGATCGGGCTCCAGCTCCAGCGGCATTCGCTCGCGTACCTGCTTCACGATCTGCACCAGGCTGAGCAGGGCGAACAGCACGTTGGCCCCGACGGTGATGGGGTTGTCGATGGCGATTCCCCACGCGATGAAGCCGAAGCTGACGGCGAAAAGCGTCAGCCGCAACCAGAGCTCATCGGACACGAGCGGCGACACGATGTAGACGAAATACACGGCTGCAAGCAGGATGTCGGGTCCACTCATGTCCACCCCCCATTGGTGACCGACAACAATAGAGACTCCGTCGAACCGATGTCACACTCGGCTGGTAGAACTACATGGATGGAACTTGACGAGGGTCTCGATACGAGCGAGCGGCTGTACGACGTGGACGGCGAGCGCCCCCACGATGCTGCCGATACGCGTCTCGAATCATCGCTTCGTGTCCGCCCCGATGGGCCGCCCCCCTACCTGAGCCCGTCCAGCGCCAGCACCTTCCGCTCCTGCGCCCGGCGGTGGAAGTTCCGGTACATCGACCGCCGCCCCGATCCCGCCGGCGAAGCCGCCCTGGCCGGCACCTTTGCACATCGGGTCCTGGAGCTGCTCCTCCAGGAAGGACCCGATACCCGAACCCTGGACCGCGCCCGCGAGCTGGCACGCGAGGTCTGGCCGGAAACCGCCGAGGATCCCGACTTTGCCGCCCTCGAGCTCGACACCACCGAACAACGTCGGTTCCGGTGGCTCTCCTGGACCGCGATCGAGGGCCTCTGGCACCTCGAGGATCCCGGCGCCGTCAATGTGGTGGCCACCGAACAAAAGATGGACACCACCCTCGCCGGTGTCCCCTTCCGAGGCGTGGTCGATCGGTTGGACCGCGATGGTGCCGGCACCGATGCCCCGCTCATCGTGAGCGACTACAAGTCCGGGCGGGCACCGTCAGAGAAGTTCCAGCAGGGACGCCTGGATCAGGTGCTGCTGTATGCGGCCGCAGTCGAGGCAAGCACCGGCGAACGGCCCAAGGCCGCCCGCCTGCTCTATCTGGGTCAGCGCGTCATCGAGACCGAGGTCACCGAAGAGCTCGTCTCGGCCTCCGTCGACGCCCTCGCCGAAACCTGGGCCGACATGGGCACCAGCGTTGCCGCCGACATCTTCGTGCCGTCCCCGGGTCCACTGTGTGGTTGGTGCCCGTATGCGGGTGAATGTCCTGAAGGACTCGCCGAAGTCGAGCTCCGGAGTGCATCGGGCAGAATGCGCTCCTCGGCGCCTGCGCTGCAATTTCTCGCCCCTGCGTCCTGATTTCTGCCAAGGATCGTCCGGCCCGCTACCGACAGTGTCCGGGTGGGTTGGTATCGTCACCTTCTATGGCCTCGACCGAACGCGCCGCGTCGCACGAGCGATTGCAGAATCTGGCTCCGGTCATCGCCGCCTCCCAGCAGGTGGTTCCGCCGCCAATCCCGGCCATCAACAGCTTGTTTTCCACCATCGTCGAGGCGGCCTTCGACCTGCTCGACGAACTCGGAGAATTGTCGCTGGCCGTCTACCTGCACGCGCCGCACGATGACCAGCCACAGTTCTTCATTCGACGCCCCGATCTGGGCCTGCGGTCCCCCACCGAGACGTTCCGTCTCATGCATACGGTCACCATGCTCTCGAACGGCCGCAAGCCGGTTGCCGCATTCCGCCACGGTGACCTGGACGGCCACTACGTCCGGACCACGGGCGCACACTCCGATGGCCTCTTCGTGTTCGGCGGAATCCAACGAACCGAGGTCGCACGCCGCATCACCTCGGTCGCTCGGGCGTTCTCCCATGTACTGCATCAGTTTCATCTCGACGACGACCCCGACGTCGTCCATGAAGCGCCGCTCATCTCGGTCGAAGCCGTCGACACCGCCATGCGGGTCGAGGCCACCATCGTCACCGATGGTGTCGAGTTTGTTGGTTCGTCCACCGCGGCCAACCCCGACGAAGCCGTGGCCCGCGCCGTCATCGACGCGATCGCCCCCGACTACGAGTTCGATGAGATTCGAACACTCGAGCTCGACAACCGGTCGGCGGTTCTGGCCGTGCTCCGCGACGAACGGCGAATGCTGCGCCTGGGCCTTGCGATCTCGTCCGGCGACCTCATTCGCACGGCGGCACTCGCCACGCGGCGGGCCATTCTCAACAAGACCGACTGATCGCCGCCCGGCGTTCGGTCAGCACCAGGCCGCAATGGCGGCTCGTGGGAGCAACCATCGGCCGGCCGCTGTCAGGTGGCCTTGTGCGTCGAGGACGCCCGTCACGGCCCATGCAAACAACGTCTGCTCGAAGGCCCAGGCGATCCGTGGCGCATCGGCGCGCGGAATCGTCGTCGTGATTTCCGGACACCGGTTGATGAGGGTGACCAGCACGTCGCCGTCGACGTCGGTGCCGGGGGCAGAGCGGGAGAGCCCCAGAACCGCCCCAAGCCAGTCGGCCCACTCCAGCTCGAGCAGTGCGGCGCGGGTGGGTCCCGTGTGGGCTGACAGGTCGACGGGTGCCAGATATGCGGCGACTGAGCGGAGGGCGTCGGCCGGTGAGGCCAGCGAGCTCACACCAGCCACGTCGAGAACGGTGAGTGCATCGGGGTCTTCGGCGGCCACCAGATCACGAAGCTGTCCGAAGGCGGCATGGACCTCGTCAGGAGCGTCGAAGGAATCCCAATCGTCGGCGACGGCGAAGTCGTGCAGGCGCAGCGTCGAACGGAGGAGCCCGGCCGCGTAGGCATCGTCTTCGGGATCCCGTTCGGATGCCACCGGAACCTGCTCGCCGGAAGCAGAGTCCTCGTCCTGCGGAAGCTCCTGGGGAGACACGTCGAATCGGTGGAGGAAGAGCGGCAGGTTGAGCAGCGCATTGACCTCGAGGCGTTCACGCTCGATGCTGCGAAACCCTGCGGCGATCTGGTCGATGACCCCGTCGATCGGCCGCTCGCTCACGAGAAGGGAGGAGGTTTCGTCGTCGGACGCAGCCTCGGCCAGCCCGGCCGGGCCGATGGCAAAGTCCACCACGGCATCATCGAGCAGGGTGATGGACATGTCGTGCACGGCCCCCGAAGGTGCCTCGAAGCCCACGATGAGTGCGATCTCGGCCACCCCAGCGTCGTCGGTCAACTCAACCGCCGAGACCGGCTCGTGGCGACCGACATCGCCAATCCAGTCCGGACCCGCCGTTGGAACAGGACCGCCAGCGATCCAGTCGATGAGTGCTGCGGCCAACGGGGCCGAAGACACGTGCCCCGCAAGACCCGTCCAGTCGCCGCCGAGGTCGACCCACTCGGCCACCGCTCCCGACGCCCACGCCTCGGCTTGGGCGGCCTCGTCCAGCCCCTCGGGAACGTGAGCGTTCTCCAGGAGTTCGGCGACGTATCGAGTGAGCATCCGGTCCACGAAGGGCGAGGCTACCGTGACCACATGCCCGAGCTACCCGAAGTCGAGACGATCCGACGCCAGCTCGCTCCGCGTCTGGAACAGCGAACGCTCATCGGCGGCGACGCGCACCCAAGCGCGAAGTTCGCTCCGGCCCTCGATGCCGTCGGTGCAACGATCACCGCGGTTCGCCGACGCGGCAAGTACCTGCTCTTCGACCTTGACGGCGACGAAGAACTCGTTGCACATCTGGGCATGACGGGCTCGTTCCTGATCACCCCCGCCAAAGGCACCGACCCCGAGTGTGGCCAGCACGATTCCTGGGTTCGGGCGGTCTGGCGAATGGACGATGGGAACGACCTGGTCTTCCGCGACATTCGTCGGTTCGGTCGGCTCCGTGTGGTCGAGGCCGGCCGATACGACGACATCCCGACACTGCGAGACATGGGCCCAGAACCCTTCGATCCGGCATTCACCGGACGGTCGTTGCATGCCCACCTCAAGAAGAGCCGACGCTCCGTGAAGACCCAGCTCCTGTCGCAACGACCTGTGGCCGGTGTGGGCAACATCTATGCCGATGAGGCGTTGTTCATCGCCCGGATCCATCCGCAGAGTCGGCGGGTGGGCCCGCAACGTTGCGAGCTGCTCGCGCAGGCCATCACCGACGTGCTGCGGACCGGAGTCGAGAACGGGGGAACCACCCTCCGCGACTATGTGGATGCCGATGGCGACGAAGGACGCAACCAACATTCGCTCCTGGCCTACGGCCGCGGCGGCGAGCCGTGCGTCGAATGTGGCACTCCGCTCAGCTCACGCACGATCGACGCTCGAACGAGCACGTTCTGCGCAGTTTGCCAGCGCCATTGAGCCGTCTGCGTGAGATCTGTCTCCGTGGTTAACTGCCCCGCGAACGCCCGGACTAGCATGCGATTTCCGGTCGCAATCGATCAAGGGAAGGAGGCTCCCGAATGACAGCACCACAATCCGCCGCACTTGAACGGCTGGGCACGTTTCCGCCCGTCACGGGCGACGATTGGCGCAACATGTTCCTCGGGCAGCCCACGCCGATCAACCCCGACGCAGCCCAGATGGTCTACGACATTTCATGGTTCCTGGTGAAGGACGTTGCGGCCGCCGCCGAGATCACCGTCATCACCTTTCGGGTCGCGCTCAGCCGGCTCTACGATCTGCCAGCGCCGTCGGCCTACACCGCCTGGCTCGGTGTCATCGCCACCAACGAGGCGCACCGCTACCTCGAGGAAAGCCCAACTCGCCGGCTGAGTTCCGCGCTCATGCCAACAGGATCCGAGCGCGAGGCGCTGTTCCTGGCCGACACCCTCGCCGAGATGCGCGCCGACCACAAGCTCGCAATGATCCTTCGGTACCGGTACAACACACCCCCATCAGTCATCACCATGGCGCTCGACATGCGACCCCGACGTCTTGCCCGCTTGTTCGTCAAGGCTCGCGAAGAGTTCGCCCGCGACAGCTCCATGCCTCCGGCCATGCTCGCCAGCGCCACGCCACCGCGCACCCGGCAGCTCCCACGATCGGTCGAGGCGTACAGCAAGAAGGAACTCAAGCCGGCAGTCCTCGGCTACCCCTGGCTGCCATCGGGCTTCCCGGCGCTTCCCGAACGCGAGGAACGCCGAGCCAAGTGGCTCACCGCCGTTCTCACATTGGTGCTCTTGTTGGCGATAGGACTTGCGATCACACAGCCGTGGAACGCAGAACGTCCCCAATTGGTCGACCCGAACGCAGCAGGTGAGATACTCGACATCGATGGTTGACAACCGCACACAAACGCCCCGAATCCGACTCCTGATCGCACTCTTCGTCGCACTCGGGGCATTCAGCGCCACGCTCAATCCCGTCGGCGCTCAGGCCGGGAACGACGAGCAGCAGCTCGAGGCGCAGGAAGCAGCGCTCCAGTCCCGAATTGGTGAGCTCGTCACCAGCATCGAGGACCTCGAATTCGAACAATCCCAACTCACGGTCGAGATCGAGACGCTTGCCGCGGCAATCGAAGGGTCGGCAGATGCGCTCGAAGAGCTTGCTCTGGCTCGGCGGGCTCCAGCCCGGCAGCGGATCGCCCTCGCGTTGGAACGCTTCATCAATGGCGACCCCGCCGCCGAGGCCTTCGCCCGTGAATTGCAGGCCCTCGATCGTGACGACGGCCCGCTCCAGCAACAACAGGTACTGAACGAGGTTGGCCGGGCTGCCCAGGACGAGCTTGTGGCACTCGATGCACAGATCACCCTGCTCGCTGCCGACGTCCCGACACTTCGAGCCGATCTGACCGAGGCCGTCGACCAGCTCACGGCAGCCGATGCCGCCATGTTGGAGCTTCGGTTCGAGCTCGATGAGGCCCGGAACAACCTCGAAGCCGTCAGCCTCGACCTGGAGTGGTACCGCTCCACCGACGGCCGCTCCCCGATCACCGGCCGGGACAACCCGAACGGCAACAACCGGCCGGCGCTGGTGATCAAGATCGACAACGTCCCCCGAGCCCGACCGCAGGCGGGCGTGAACGACGCCGATCTCGTGTTCGTCGAACTCGTCGAGGGCGGCGCCACTCGCCTGGCCGCCGTGTATCACTCCGAAGAGGTCGGAACCGTGGGGCCGGTTCGGTCCATGCGCACCACCGACGTGAAGATTCTGCAGATGCTCAATCAGCCCCTCTTTGCGAATTCGGGCGGCAATGCACGCACCACCCAGATCGTGAACCAGTCACCGCTCATCAACATCGGACACGCAACAGGTGCTGGCGGGGCCTACTACCGCAACAACAGCCGCACTGCTCCACACAATCTCTTCACGTCCACCGGTGCCCTGCGCGGCCAGGCCGGAACCCGCGGCGGCGCTCCCCCCGAAATCTTCACCATCCGTCGTCCGGGAACCGCGCTCGCAAACCCCTCCGAGGCTGCCGACGGCGTGAACGTCAACTACCCGAGCACCAACGTCGTCTACTCATGGAACGGCACGGGCTGGCAGCGGTCGCAGGACGGCGCAGCCTTCAACGACGCCGCTGGTGTCCGAGTCGCCCCCGAGACCGTGATCGTGCAGTTCACCGCCTACGGCGTGAGCCCGGCCGATGCGAACTCCCCCGAGGCGGTGGCCGTCGGCTCAGGAGCTGCCTGGATCTTCACCGAAGGTGTGCTCATTCGTGGCACTTGGGAGAAGCCCCGTGCCCGTGCAGTCACCGTGTACCGGGATACGAACGGCGATGTCATCGAACTTCTGCCCGGACGAATCTGGGTGGAAATTCCTGAACCCGGATCAGCGAGCGTTCGCTGACCCGATGGGTCGTGCCGACGCCGGTACTGTGTTCCGATGACCCGAGTCCCTTTCGTCTGTTCACCCGATCAACACGAACTGTGCGAGGGCATGGCTCAGATTCGAGACGAACTCGAGATCCGCGCCCACTTCTCTGACGCTGTGGTCGCCGAAGCAAGGTCCTCGGCGCAAGCAGGCCCCCAGATTCCGCCCGGAAGTGGTGGCGCCACCGTGGTCGATCGGACCGATCTGGACTTCGTCACCATCGACCCGCCGGGGTCAATGGACCTCGACCAGGCCTACGCCGGCGAGCAGACCACCAACGGTTGGCGCGTGTACTACGCCATCGCCGACGTTGCGGCGTGGGTCGCTCCCGGCAGCCTCATCGATGCCGAGTCCCAAGCCCGTGGCTTCACCATGTACAGCCCCGACACCCGGGCGCCCCTGCACCCGGCCGAATTGAGCGAGGCCGCAGCAAGCCTGCTGCCCGATGCAGACCGACAAGCACTCCTGTGGACGATCGACCTGGACGACTCGGGCGAAATCACGCAGGCGCAGCTGGAACGAGCCGTCGTCCGATCGCGTGCCAAGCTCACGTACCGAGAGGCCTCCGCGGGCATCGAACGCGGCGACAATCCGGTGCTCAACAGTCTTCGGGAAATCGGCCTCCGACGGGAGGCGCTCGAAGTCGAGCGGGGCGCTGTGTCGCTCAACCTCGCCAGCCAGGAGGTCGTCACCACCGAGGCCGGCTTTGATCTTGTGTACGACGAGTCACTCCCGGTCGAGGGATGGAACGCACAGATCAGCCTCCTCACCGGTATCGCCGCAGCGTCGATCATGCTCGAGGGCGGCGTTGGCTTGCTTCGCACACTTCCCCGCCCACGCAAGCGCACCATCCGGGAGCTCCAGGTGGTGGCCCGTGCCCTCGACGTCGACTGGCCCGACTCGGCCAGCTACGCCGACATCGTCCGCAACCTCGATCCCAACGATCCGCAGCAGGCCGCGCTGATCGCACAGTCGGCCCGCGGACTACGCGGCGCCGGGTATGTGGCGTTCGATGGCGAAATCCCTGAACTCACGGAACACTCCGCCATCGCTGCCAACTACGCCCACGTCACCGCTCCACTTCGCCGCCTGGGCGACCGGTACGCGAACGAGTGTGTCCTGGCGATCTCGGCCGGAACCCGCCCACCCGAGTGGGTCCTCGAAGCGCTCCCGGAGCTTCCCTCAATGCTGGGCCGGGCGCGGAACAAAGAAGGTGCGCTCGAACGCTCGATCGTCGACCTCGTCGAAGCCGCGCTGCTCTCAAACAGCGTGGGCCGGACCTTTCAGGGCCTCATCACCAACGTGGACGATGACAAGAACCGAGTTCGCGTGCAGCTGAAGGATCCGGCCGTCGTCGCCTACGCCGACGGGGTTGGCGAGCTCGGTGACGTCGCTCATGTCCGGTTGACCGAGGCCGATGTGGCCAAGCGCCGGGTGCGATTCGAACTGACCGGGGGCTGACCCCGGCGAGTCAGACAGCCTGGGTGGAAGGAGCGTAGAGCTCGGCCGCCGTGGTGCCGTCGGAGGCAACGGTGAGAAGCTCGAAGCCCGACTCGGTCACGACGAGGGTGTGCTCGAACTGTGCGCTTCGGTGACCGTCCTGGGTGAGTGCCGTCCACTCGTCTTCCCACAAGTACAGCGACGGGTCACCAATGGTCAGCATCGGCTCGACGGTGAACGTCATCCCTTCCTGCAACTGTGTCTTGGCGCGAGGGTCGTAGTAGTGCGGGATCTGGAGATCGGAGTGGAACTCGGTTCCGACCCCGTGACCAATGAACTCGCGGACAACGCCAAGGTTGTGCTGGCGCGCATGACGCTCGATGGCACGACCGATGTCGTGCACCTTGGAGCCCGGACGGACGGTCTTGATGCCTTCCATCATGGACACGTAGGTCTCGGCGACGAGCGTGCGGGACGCGTCGTCCACATCACCAACGAGGAACGTGCAGGAGTTGTCTCCGTGCACACCGTCGAGGTACACGGTGACATCGATGTTGATGATGTCACCGTCGACCAGCTGGCGACTGTCAGGGATTCCGTGGCAGATGACTTCGTTGACCGAGGTACAGACCGACTTGCGGAACCCCCGGTAGTTCAACGGCGAGGGGTACGCACCGCGGCGGATGGTCTCGTTGTGCACGATCTCGTCGAGCTTGTCCGTGGTGATTCCGGGTTCCACGAACTTGCCCACATGAATGAGGACTTCGGCCGCGGCGGCGCCGGCGCGACGCATGGCGTCGAGCTCGGCCGGGGTACGGGTGAGCGACGAGATCGAGGGGCCGGGATCGCCGGTTTCGGCGTACGGCGGCCGCGGAATGTTGGCTGGAACCTGTCGGCTCAGACCGATCATGCCCGGGCGAATCGGGTCGCCGGGTGGTGGCATCGCCGGGGCGTTTCTTTTCCTCTTGCGCTTTGCCATCGTGCTCCCCTTTCCGAGAGTTCCTTCTCAGTGTACGAGATCGATGGGAGTGCGTCGCAGGCAGGTGTCAGACGAGACCCGAAAGTTGCGATGCCCGCTCGGCGATACCGCTGGGGTTGTGGATGTGCATGAGCGAACCCTTGGTCTCGAGCCACCCCTTCTCACGGAGGCGGGCAAGTTCCTTCACGACCGCCTGCCGGGACACTCCGGACCAATCGGCGAGTTCCTGTTGGGTGATGGGCGACTTGAACGCAATGCTGCCGTCGCCCTGCTCAATGCCGAAGCGCCGGCCCAGTTCGTTGAGGCGTCGGGCGACCCGGCCTGCCACATCATCGAGGCCGAGCTCCAGCTGATGCATGGTCGAGTCCCGGACCTTACGAACCATTTCGTCGAGGAGGCCGCGGGTGAAGCCGAACTCGGTGTCGACCAGGCGCCGGAAATCACGAACGGTGATGACGAGCACTTCCGTTGGCGTGGTCAGCGCAAAGGCGCTGGCGGATCGGGGTGAGGAATCGATGAGTGCCATTTCGCCGATGATCTCGCCGGCGCCGCGTACGCCAAGAAGGACTTCTCGCCCGTCCTGGGATCCGACGGTCAGCTTGATCTGGCCCGACTGGATGAGCAGCACATCGCCGGCATCGTCGCCGTCGAGAAAGAGCACGGCGCCCTTGCGGTAACTGCGCCGTACACACAGCGACTCGACCAACGAGCGGTCGGCTTCGGACAGCCGATTCAGGAACAACTCATGGCTCACCGGTGGCAAACTAGCAATCATTGGGGTCGCACGCCCAACAGACCAGGTGGGTGGCACAGATCCGGCAATGACCGCACCCGTGGCAACATCGTCGGTATCGTCAAGGCGGTGAATCCCCACGGAACCGATCGTTCCCCGTCGTCGACTGCTCTGCGCCTTGCTGGAGCCCTCGTCGTTCTCGTGGTGACACTGAGCGCCTGCGCCACCGTGGAACGCAAACCCATTCGCCTGGCTCCGACCCCCACAGCTGATCCCGGCGTTCGGGTCATCGTCGACAACTGTCCCGGCCCATCGGCCGTGACCCTGCTCGTCAGGGACGAGATCATCTGGGAGGCCGAGGCGCCAACCGAGGCAACGACCGAGACCGATTCGGACGCGAACCCCGAGGAAGGCACCGACACCGTCGCCACCGACACGTCGGCCCCAGACACGGACACGTCTGTTGTTGCTGGTCTGCTGGAGGTCGTCGTTGGACAGCCCCCAGACGGCTGGATTGAGACCCAACCGCTCAGCGAAGGGCTTCGGTCCGACATCCGCTACACGGTCGTCACCGAACCCGACGAGCAGCGGGTCGATTTCGCCATCCCCGACCTTGCACAGGGGCTGCTGTTCGACGGGGTCGGCCGGTCGCAGTTCAATCAGGACCTGATGCAGGCACCCTGCTCCGAGCCCGCCGATGTGGGCCGCTTCGTTGGCAACCTGGCGGTCCTGGGACTGCTCGGAATCACCTCAGCAGCCTTCGTGCTCGTGGCGCTGATCTCGTTGCTGTTCGTGGTCACCCGGCGGTTCGGACGGATCCAGAGCCTGGAGCGCAAAGCTCAACGACCGAGCACTCGCTCCAACAGCTGATCGGTTCGGTGTTTGCGCCGAATGCGCCGCACGCGCTGATCGTGGGCCGTCGAGGTCGAGTGCTCCCGTGCGGGGTCGAACAACACGCCGGTGAGTGTGAGGGCGGCGGGGCCCTGACCGGCGGCCACGATCGCCGGTGATCGTTCGACCACCGAGTCGAATCCCATGCTCACCCCGGTGACAGCCACGATCTGGATCGATCCCGTTGCGTCGACACCCAGGCGAGTGGCGTCGGAAGCCGACAGGTGGTCGAGCTCGGTGTGGAACTCGGCGAATCGACACCGCAGCTCGTGGAGTGCGTCATCGGCCTTCGGATGATCGAGATGCACGACCGCCAGGGCCGAACGGCGGTCAGCGTGCAGCCATACCGCAGCAAGGGATCGAAGCTGGTCCCGTGTGAAGCCCAGCGAACCGAGCTTCTCCTGAGAGCGGTCGACGGCGGATCCGCTGGAATCCTCCCGGAAGAGGTCGGCATCGGTGTGCAAGGCCGCGGCCACCGCAGTGGCTCCCCGAACCATGGCTCCCCCGGCGGCAAAGGCCACTCGGGGAAGTGCATCGCGGTCGAGATCGGCGTCGACACCCATGGAGACCACCGATGGTTCCGCGTCGATGTCGGCAAGCCGATCGGAGTGTGCCAACCATCCGGTGTCGGTGTGTCCGGTGACGGGCCAAGCCTCGCCGCTGAGTTCGATCAGCGCACGCAGGTGCACCATGACATCGAGACGTTGGGGTTGGAACAACGCGGCGTGCGGAACAGGAGCTGGATTTCGTGATTCTGTTTCGCCCCGCGCAACCGCAGCGTTGGTGGAGTGACTCACCATGACTGCGTCCTTTGGCTATACGACCAAGGGCCACCATAGCAAATGGGCGCGAAACCATCCACAATCCCTCACAGATAGTGACATTCCGTTCACGCAGTTCGAATTTCGAACCTCCGTCTGTCAGAAACTCGGCGAATGATACCGCAGATAGTCCGATCGCCGGTTCGATTGCCGCGAGCGGATTGCTTCGGCCCGACCCTGCAGGTCATCGAGGGCCGGAGGCGGACCGGCTTGTGCGGGAGTACTGGCGAACACATCGAGCGGCGAGAACGAGGTGCCGAGCACCTGATCGGGATCTCCGCCCAGCCAGTCCTCGACCAGCGATGCGTAGACCCGGCGGAAATCGAGCGTCACCTTGAGGTCGCCACGATCATCCAGGTCCCGGACGTTGGGAGGTGTGCCATACAGACCGCCCGCCACACCGCGACCAATCACGAAGAGCGTCGAACCAGCACCATGATCGGTGCCCCGTGAGCCATTGGATTCAACCCGACGTCCAAACTCGCTGTACACGACCACGGTGACCCTCGACGCCATGACCGGGCTCAGCGTGTTGAAGAACGTGTCGAGTCCACGATCGAGCTCATCGAGAAGGTCGGCATGGTCACCAACACCCGAATTGCCGCCGACCTGGTTGTCGTGTGTGTCGTACCCGTCGTGCCAGACGTTCATGACCCGGGTACCCAGGTTCAGGTTCAACAGCCGGGCGCTCAACAGCATGTCGGAGTGGAAACGATCCTCGGGCAGTTCGGTGTTGTACGCAGGAGACACCGCTTGGGCGGCATCGATGGCCTGATCATTCACGTCGGCGACGCGGTCGACCCAGGGCCGACTCGATGAGGCCCGAGCCATGCGGCTGATGCGCGTGTACATGATCCGGTCCCGGCGCTCGCTGGTATCGGCGCCGTACAGACCTCCGCCACCACGTGGCAGGTCGGTCACGGTCGAGCTCAGACCACGAAGATGCAGCGGCACACCCGACCCGCCAACGGTGAGTGCGGTGAAGCCACCGCCGTTTCCGGCATCGAGCCAGCGTCCGAGCCACCCGGTTCGGTGAATACCTCCACCCGGCATGCCACTTTGCCAGCGAGCAAGGTTGCTGAAGTGGCTGCGGTCCTTCAGCGGTTCGCCAACACCTTGGACGACGGCGACCTCGCCCCGCCGAAAGCGGGTGGCCAGGCGGCGCAGACTCGGGTGGAAGTACTGACCGTCGCGAGCCACGTGGGCAGATCCGGGATCGATCGCCAGCGATCCGCGAAGATCGCGGTACCGACCATCGGTGAATGGTCCAATCGAGTTCAGACCATCGTTGCCACCAGCCAGCGTGACAGTGAGCAGAATGTTGGTGGAGTCCGCTGCCGCTGCAGCCGCAACCTCTTCGGCAAACACCGACGGGAGCGCAAGCGCAGCACCGCCGGCGACGGCAGCACCCTGGAGAAACTTCCTTCGTTCGACAACTGTTGGTTTCATGCGCACTGCACCTCCGGCATGAACATGCCCACGGCAAAGGGTTCGTATTTCATCGCCCACGGATGTTCATCGATGGTGAGCGTGATGAGCTCCCGCACCTGATCGCGGGTCCGGGTGGAGATGCCGTAGATCCCGAAGAAGTTGACGACGGCATCGACCGCGTCCTCGAGTGGCATGTCTTCGAGCCCCTGTAGAACGTTCCGGTCATCGGACCCCCACTTGAGGTTGTTGATCCACCGGGACTTCGACCAGGCGGTAGCCGTACTGAGCCAGAACGCGTTGTGGCCCCAGCCAGCGACGTTCGGCGGGTCGAACAGGACCATTCCCATGCCTTCCATGCGCCAGCGCACGTTCTCGTCATTCGTGGTCATGCCGCAGCGGCGCATGGTGTCGACCATGAACTCGACCGGGCTCTTCACGAGTGCGTAGTGCGTGCTCTCCAACCAGAACTCGTCGTGCAGAAGCACATTGCGGACGAGCGAACGGATGTTGAGCCCGCTTGCCCGCCAGTCGGCGGCGAGTCCATCGACCACGGCCTGCGAGGGGTTTGCGTGCACGAAGAACTGGAACATCTTCCGGGCGATGTAGTCGCTGGTGGCGGTCGCCTTCACGCCGGTACACAGCTCGTCGAGCGTCTGCAGTGCGTTCCAGCGTTTGGTGATTCCGAAGAGGGTCTTCTGGCCGTGGTCGTGTTCGTCCGTGCGGAAGATGTAGGACGGGTCGTACTGCCAGTTGTTCTCCCGGGTCCGACCAACGGTGTTGTGTCCGGTCCAGGCACGAGCCATGGCGATGACGTCGTCCTCGCTGAACCTGCCATTACCAACGGTGTGCAACTCCATGAGCTCGCGGGCGAAGTTCTCCTGTTCGGCACCGGCGACGTTGGTCTCGTTGTCGAGATAGATGAGCATTGCGGAGCCCAGCGAGACCGCTTCGAGGAGCGCCCGGAAGCTGCCCTGCCCCATGCTGCGGAGCACCTGATGCTGCTCCCACATGAGTTCCGATTCTCCGACCTTGTCGCGGCCTGTGGCGAAATGGTCGTGCCAGAACAGCGTGAGCTTTTCCTCGATGGTGGGTTCGGATTGGATCATGCGATCCACCCACCACTCGATCATGGCTTCCTGGGCCTGCCAGTTCTCGTAGCTCGAGAACTGACCCCAGCCGGGAACCCCCGGGGTGCTCGATGTGTCGAGAAGTGCGTCGACCGCTTCTTCCCGAGTGAGCTTCGAATAGTCGCGAATCTGCTTGAGTGTTCCCCCAAACGCGGCGCGACGCAACAGGTGGGCCGCCGCTGGCCTACCAATGCTCATGTTGTTGTCTCCTGCCTGACCACCATTTGCTGCGTATCGATCGTTTCTGCGCTTTTCTTGAGCGGAAATATGACGATCCTATGTCGTTCCGCAACCCACGTGCAGCGATTCAGCCCAAGGAATACACGGTGAGCGGCGATTCCCCGCCCATGGTGGCAAGTCCGTCACAGTGCGTGCTGGCGTGGTTGAACTATGCGGGATCCACTGCAACGGTGAACCCGACAACGGCTCCGCCGCCGGGTCGGTCCTGGGCAAACGTGGTGCCCCCATGGGCGGTCGCAACGTCGGCCACGATTCCCAGGCCAAGGCCCGACCCCGGCAGTGTTCGGGTCTGATCCGAACGGTAGAACCGATCGAAGATCCGCTCGTGGTCCCCCGGCGGAATGCCGGGGCCGCGGTCACACACCGCCACGCGGTCGTGATCGACCATGACGTCGATTGCGGTGGAGGCAGGGCTGAACTTCACCGCGTTGCCCAACAGGTTTCCCAACGCCCGTTCCAGACCTGTTGGGTCGGCCATCACCAACGCCCGGGGTTCGCCGCGGACCTCCACGGACCGGCCGGTTCGTTTCGCGGTTCGATCGGCGACCTTCTGCGCCGCCTCGACGAGGTCGACCTCCACGAAGTCTGCGGGGTCAAGCGACGACGCATCGGTCGCGAAGTCCACCAGTTCGCTGACCAACCCGGTCAGTTCCCGAACCTCGGCGTCCATCTCGGCCATGACTGCGCCGCGTTCCTCGGGATCGAGCATCTCGCCTCTGCGTCGAAGAACATCCACGTTCGTTCGCAGGCTCGTCAGCGGCGTACGCAATTCGTGGTTCGCGTCGCGGACAAGACGCTGCTGTTGCTCCTTCGACGCACGAAGCGCCGACAGCATGGAGTTGAAGCTTGTCGCAAGCGCGCCCAGTTCGTCGCTGCCCTCCACGCGCAGGTCGGCGTCGAACCGGCGGGTCTCGGCAACCTGCTGCGTGGCGGCAGCCAGCCGCGCCACGGGTCGAAGAACCCGATCGGCCACGAGCCAGCCGATGATGCCTGCGGCCAGCGAGCCCATGAGGCTGATCACGATCAACCAGCCGCGCAAACCGTCGAGTGTCTTGTCCACATCGCCGACCGACCGGCCGATGATCAACGCCCCCTCATCGATGGAGGTCGTGAGGACTCGGTACTGCTCACCGTCGACGATCCGGTCCTGGAGTGCGTAGACCTTTGCCCCCTTGCCCTCCCGCTGCGCAATGTCGATGTCCTGCTCGGTCGGAGGCATGCCGGGGGTCGAGATCACCAGGCTCTGCCCCTGCGGGAAGAGCACCATGACGCCAGCGTCGGGCCGTGTGAGCGCCCCCAGCTGGAACGCCTGTTGCACGTTCAGGCGGCTCAGATTGGTCTCCTGCAGGCCCGCTTCGGCTTCGCGGGACCGGCTCACCAGAAACTCATCGACCTGCCGGTTCAGTTCGCGATCGGCCGAGATGTAGGCGAGCAGGCTGGCGCCGGCCACCATCACCGCAACCACGCCACCGATGACGGCGGTCAGCCGCCATCGGAGACTCATTGATCCCGAGCCGTGTACCCGACACCGCGAACGGTGTGGATGAGCCTGGAGCGACCGTCGTCCTCGGTCTTGCGGCGCAGATAGCCAATGTAGACATCGAGCGACTTGGAGTTCGTTTCGAAGTCGTAGCCCCAGATGCGCTCGTAGATCACGTCGCGGGTCAACACGATGCCCGAGTTGTGCATGAGCAACGCAAGCAGCTCGAACTCGGTCTTCGTCAGATCGATTGCAACATCACCACGGCGGACTTCCCGGCGATCGAGGTCGAGGGTCATGTCGCCAACCGTGAGGACCTGCGTGTCGGCTTCGACGACCGTTCCGCGCCGAACGAGCGCCCGCAGCCGGGCCAGCAGCTCCTCCAGATCGAAGGGCTTGACCAGGTAGTCGTCGGCACCGGCGTCGAGTCCGGCCACCCGGTCGGCGACATCGTGACGGGCGGTGAGCATCAGAACCGGCGTCCGGATTCCCTTGTCCCGGATTCGACGGCACGCAGCGAGCCCATCGACGCCCGGCATCATCACGTCGAGCACGATCACCTCGGGCTCCATCGTGATGAGCGCCTCGAGGGCCTGGGCGCCGTCGGTGACGGCGTGCACGTCGTAGCCCTCAAAGCGCAGCGCCCGCTCCAGAGACTCGCGGACACTCTGATCGTCCTCGGCGAGCAGGAGAGAGATCAGGGGCGTCGACTGTTGCATGCTTCAAAAGTAAAGGAGGCCGGGGCCGCACGCAGCGACCCCGGCCCAACCTTTGCGAAAGACTTACCTGTCTCTCAGGCGTTATCGAACAACGAACTCGATTCGGCGGCTTGCCGCCTTGTTCTCAACACCATCTTCGAGGATGGGGTTGGTCTCGCCGAAGCCAATTGCCGTGAGGCGTTCGGCGTCGATGCCGTTCTCTGCCAGGAAGGCCAGGACCGATTCGGCACGTGCCTGCGAGAGGGCAAGGTTGCCCTCTTCGCCGCCGTCGGTGTCGGTGTGTCCCTCGATGCGAGCGGTCACACCGTCGTTCTCGGTGAAGAACGCAACCGCCTTCTGCAGTTCGGTCTGACCCTCGGCGGTGATGACTGCCGAGCTCACTTCGAACTCGATGTTCTCAAGGCCGATGACCTGGTTGACGGTCGGCGGAGTGAGCACGGTGTCGATGACGTGGATCACGCCGTTGTCGGCGGGGAGATCGGCGGTCGTGACGATGCTGACGCCGTTCAACAGCGGAGCACCGCTGTCGTCGAGCGTGACATTGATGGGAAGGCCGGTGAGCGACTGCAGTGCAGCGCCATCGGCAGCGACAACGTCGGCTGCAGTCACCGAACCACCAACGACGTGGTAGTTCAACAGCGCAGCAGCACCCTCGGGGTCAGCGAGAACTGCAGTGATCGTTGCTTGATCGAGGTTGCCGAGCGCAGCGTCGGATGGTGCGAACAAGGTCACCTCGTTGGCGGGATCGCTGAGGAAACCCTCGAGATCGGCTCCGCCGAGCGCTGCGAGCTGTCCGGTTTCGCCGTTGCCCACGAGCACGTCCCAAACCGTGACTGCGGCCGGAGCCTCGGTCGTGGTGGTGGTCTCGGGCGCCTCGGTGGTTGCCGGCGCTGCAGCTTCGGTGGTTGCGGGCGCTTCGGTGGTCGCGGGCGCAGCGGTCGTGGTTTCGACTGCTGGACCTGTCACCGTGGCGGCCGGCAGATCGTCGCCGCTACGGGCAACAACGGTCACAATCAGGAGGATGGCGGCAAGCACACCCATCACCAGCAGCATGAACCCCTGGTCTTCTTCTTCATCATCGAACATTGACGCATACCTCTTCCAGCGCGTGAAACTCCGGCGAAGTCTACTGTGCAAGCTCCCGCGTCAAGCGGGTTTTCGCTCCGTTCGTCTGCAAATTCAGTCTGCGTAGGAGATCTGGCAGAACCCGTGGTTGCAATAGCCGTTCGGGTTCTTCTGCAGGTACTGCTGGTGATAGTCCTCCGCGTAGAAGAACTCGCCTGCAGGAGCGACCTCGGTCGAGATCTCGCCGAATCCGGCCTTGGAGAGTCGTGCGGCGTACTGGGCCACCGATGCCGCAACGGCAGCCTCCTGTTCCGGGCTGTTCGTGTAGATGGCGCTCCGGTACTGGGTCCCGACGTCATTGCCCTGGCGGTTGGCCGTCGTGGGGTCATGGTTCTCCCAGAACACCCCGAGCAACGTGTCGATGCTCACCACCGACGGGTCGAACACGACAAGTACGGCTTCGGTGTGCCCGGTGCGGCCGGTGCACGTCTCCTCATATGTCGGGTTGGGCGTGAACCCGCCCGCGTACCCAACCGCAGTGGTGTACACGCCTTCGAGCTGCCAAAAGAACCGTTCAGCACCCCAGAAACAGCCCATGCCCACAACGAGTGTGTCCAGGTGATCGGGGAACGGCGGGGTCATGGGCGTGCCGAGCACCAGGTGGGCGTCGGCAACCGCCAGTGCCGTCGAGCGCCCGGGCAGGGCGTCGGCGGCACTGACCATCACGGGGTCGGGTCGCTTGAAGAACATGAAAACAGACTAGATCGAGCCGGGGTTGCCTGGCAGACCCGTCGGTCGAGTTCCTGAGACGTTATGAAGCTGCGTCGTCTCGCAGCTGACGCTTCAGGATCTTGCCGTTGGCGTTCTTGGGGAGCGGCTCGTCGTACATGAACACGTGGGCGGGCACCTTGAATGAGGCCAAACGCTCTCCAGCGAAGGTCTGTATGTCCTTCGGGTCGACCGTCTCTCCGGCCAGCGGGTAGATGGCAACGCCAACCTCTTCGCCGAGTCGCTCGTTGGGCACGCCGAACACGGCGCACTCGTGCACGAGCGGATGTTGGGCAATGGCAGCTTCGACCTCGGCCGAGCCAATGTTCTCGCCGCCGCGGATGACGACGTCCTTGGCCCGGTCGACGATGAACACGTAGCCCTCTTCGTCGATGATGGCGACGTCGCCGGTGTGGAACCAGCCCTCGGGGTCGATTGCCTCGGCGGTCGCTTCCGGCTTGTTGTGGTACTCGGCGAAGACGTTCGGGCCGTAGATGCACAGCTCGCCCCGCTCGCCGGCAGGAAGCGCGTTTCCGTCCTCGTCGATGACCTTCATCTCGGTGACTGGCGCCTTGAGACCACAGCTGCCCGGCTTCGACAGGTACATCTTGCCGCCGTTCGCTGTGGCGATTCCGCTGACCTCGCTGAGACCGTAGCCCTGCGTGGGCGAGGCGTTCTCGGTCGTGGACGTGACCTTTTCGACCATGTGCGGTGGGTTCGGTGCGCCGCCGGAGCCGAGGCTCACGAGGGTGGTGGTGTCGGTCGACTCGAAGTCCGGGTGGGCGAGGATGTCCATGGTCATCGTGGGGACACCGGTGAAGTTGGTGATCTTCTCGCGTTCGATGAGTTCGAGGGCCAGGCCCGCATCCCACTTGCGCATGAGGACCAGCGTTCCCTTGGCTGCCGTGATCGGCATCATCACGCAGTGCGAGCCGGTGACGTGGAAGAGCGGAACGGCCACGAGCATGACGGGACCACCGGAGTCGTCATCGCCGGCAGCTGCAGCTGCCGGATCTCCGCCAGCGGCGGCCGTTTCGGTCATCCCGAGTGCGATGGTCATGGACAGCATGTTGAGCAGGTTCGTGACGACGTTGCGCTGCGTGTGGACAACACCCTTGGGGAATGCGGTGGTGCCGGAGGTGTACACCATGGCCGAGCGCGATTCGTGGCCACACACCTCTTCGGGCAGGTCGGGGACGTCGGTTCCACCGTTCACGTCGGCCCAATGCACGGCCCGCTCGCTGAGGTCACCGCTGGCGCGGGCGACGATGAATTCGAGGTCGAGCCCGCCGGCACGAATGCCCTCGGCGTGCGGCAGCAGTACGTCGTGGCGCTCCTGGTCGACGATCATCACGCGGGAGCCGGAGTCGGTGACGCCGTACGTGAGTTCTTCGCCGTTCCAGAACGAGTTGTGTTCGACGGCGACTGCGCCAGCCATCTGGATCGCCCACCAGGCGAGAACCCATTCGGGGTAGTTGCGCATGGCGATGCCAACGCTCTCGCCGGGCTGCACGCCGTGGTCGTTGATCAGGCCGTTGGCGATCTCGAGCACACGCTCGCGGGCCTCTCCCCACGTCATGCGCTCGTCTTCGAAGACGAGGTAGGCCTGTTCGGCTGGAGCCTCGCTGAAGAGCCAGAGCAGGCGAACCTGCGGAGGCCCGTTCTCATACACCTTGTGTTCACGACCGTTGACCGTTGCGTCACCGACGGTGAAGGGGGTTCCGGGGCCGGTCAGGACCGACAACATCTGGTTGTAAATGGGGGCAAGGCTCATGCCCCAAGTGTCGCAGGGTGACGGACGACACGCGAAATCGTGCGGGCCTTCGGCCGTGCGAACGCCTCAGGTGCAGCGGGGAGCGACGACGGCGTTCTCCGTTGGCACCCTGTCGAGCCAGTCATCGATCTGGCGCGCGCTCACGGCGTACCCGCGTGGGAGACCGCTCCGGTTCGTCGAGTGCACCAGTCCCACGACCTCGTTCTGGCCAATGAACAGACCGCTGCCGCTGTCGCCACGTTCGATCTCGGCGTTGAGTCGCACACCGTGGAAGGTCGACTCGGTGTCCCGAAACACGCCATCCCAGTTCACGATCACCGGCGCATCGACCTCGAAGGTGATCTCGTCGACATCGTCGGCACCCCGAACAGCGAACGCAACCCCGTCGACACCTGCTGCGACGTCGCGCAACAAGGTGACGGGCTCGAACACCGGCTCGCCGACCCGCAGCAACGCAAGATCCAGATCGGCATCGAAGGCAACGAGGTCGGCCGGGTACTCGCGTCCGTCTGGTCGCACGACCCGCGTTTCCTCTGGGGTTCGCCCGGTGATCAGATGACCACTCGTCACGATCAGGTCGGAGGCAACGGCAAACCCGGACCCCAATGCGGGCGCACCGCAGCCGAACGCAACGATTCGCACAATCGATGTGCTTGCTGCATCGAGCGACGGAGCGATGGCCGTTGGCGACACTGCGACGGTGTCGTTCCCTGCGCTACACCCGGCGACCAGCGCTGCAAACACGATCAGCACCGAAACACATTGTCGAAGACGGTTCACGAACACGCGCACGACTGGCGAGGCTAGTGGAGCCCAACCGGCGACCGGCCACGGGCCGTCGAGCGCCGCCCGACGAGCCAACAACTCTGGACCACCGTGAAGAACTAGAGTCGCCTCGTGCGCAACACGTGGACCCGAGCATGGCTGGCGACGTTCATCGTCCTCGTCGGAGCGTCTGCAGTCGCCCGCTCCCGACACGATTGGCTGATCCAGGCCGAGGAACCCGTCATGGACTGGCTCCTGGACGGAACCGACACGAGCGGTTGGGCGCGCGTCGATTTCTTCGGCGATCCGTGGTTGGTCTACCCCGGGGTTGTTGTGCTCGCAGTGATCGCCTTCTGGTTCAGCCGAGCGGTCGCCGCAACCATTCTTCTCACCATGCTGTTCGGTGTCGTCACCGCGCTGGTCACCAAGAACATCGTTGGTCGGCCACGCCCCGAGGTGCTCGATGGGGTCACCAGCTCGTCGTTCCCCTCGTTGTTCGTGGTGCAGGCCGGCATCTTCTGGGGCCTGGTCACACTGATGGTCTGGTGGTTCCGGACCCCACGGCTCCTGTGGCAGATCGTGCTGGAGCTCACGATCGTTGCCGTGTTGTTGACCGCCATGGGACGAATCATTGGCGGCCATCACTGGCCGAGCGACGCCGTGGGCTCGGCGATCGTGGTCGCCCTGGCGCTCATCAGCGCAGCCATCGTGCTCGAGGATCATCCGCCTCGCCGACGCCGACGCTCAGAGACCTCCTCCGACGACGATCTGCTCGCGGTCGGATGACACAACGCAGACTCGCCGCCACGGCAACGGCGCTCCTGCTACTCGGCGCATGCGCAAGCGACTCCGGGGACACCGCCGCTCCGGCCACCACCGCAGCCACGTCGACCACCGTGGCAACGCCGACGACCGAGGATGTTGCCGCCGACACCGAAACCACCGCCCCTGGTGCATCTGCCGACGACACCTTCCCATCGGTGATCGGGGCCGTCGCGACCGCCGAGGGCGACGGAGCCTGGCGGTTCGATGTCACGATCTCTTCTCCCTATGACTCGCCAAGCCGATACGCCGACGCCTGGCGAGTCCTGGGACCCGACGGCGCCGAACTCGGCATCCGGATCCTCACCCACGATCACGCATCCGAGCAGCCGTTCACCCGATCGCAGAACGGGATCCAGATTCCCTCGGACGTGCGAACCGTCACCGTCGAGGGCCGCGACCTCGTGAATGGCTGGGGCGGCGAAACGTTCGTGCTGGAACTTCCGACTGACGACTCGTGACCGAGTCGCAGCGGGGCCCCCAGCAGTCCATGTGGATCGCCGCAGTCGGCGTCTTCGTGGCGGTGCTGGTGGCGGCCGGACTTGGCTACCTCATCGGCAGCAGCGGGGACAGCACCGAGACCGCCACGTCGACCACGACAACAACCACCACCACAACCGCCGCGTCTTCCACACCGGCAACCGTGGCTCCTGCGTCGTCGAGCTCCACCAGCACCAGTACCAGCACCACAACAACGACAACCACCACGATCCCGCTGGTCACGATCGAGGCCACCCACCCCGACGCCGGTGTCATTGCCGATACCTATGAGCGATTCGTCGGCCCCATCAACGCCGGAACGGCGGCGCTTGCATTCGAGACGCTCGGCCCGGCCATCACCCGCGACAACACCCCGGCGGCGTGGGCGAGCGGCCAAGAGACGTCGCTGCTGCACGAGTTCACGATCCATGATGTGGTCGAGATCGACCCCGACACGCGCGACGTACGCATCACATTCCGGAGCACGCAGGACGGCGAGTTCGGACGGCTTCCGGGCGAAACCTGCACACTGTGGGACATCACCCATCGCCTCGTCCGAAGCACCCCGGACCCCGCCCCGATCTGGTTGATCAACCGGTCGCGACAGAACGACGGATCGCCGCAAGCGTGCTGAGTTACGCGGTTTCCTGAAGGGCTTCCAACGCGCCGTCGGCGTGCGCGTTTGCGCTGGTCTCCGACTTGATCACCGCACGCAACATCGAGTCCGTGTCGATGACGAAGGTGGCCCGCTTCCCGGGCAGCGGACCGAACCGGTGCGTGCCGAACTGCTTGTGGATCGACCCGTCGCGGTCGGACAACAGCGGATAGTCCAGTGCGTTCTCGAGCTTGAATTCCTGCTGCAGATCCACCGGATCTGCGCTGATTCCCACTCGCTGAGCGCCAAGTTCTTCGAACTTGGGGCCCAGGTCACGGAAATGACAGCTTTCCTTCGTTCAAAGGGGCGTCTTGGCTTTGGGGTAGAAGAAGAGCACGACCGGCCCGTCCTGCAGCAACTCGCTCAGACGAACGGTGACCCCTTCTTCGTTCTGTGCGGAAAAGTCCGCAACTCGATCTCCGGGCTTCATGGCTGTGACCCTAGCGGTCAGTACGGGAGCGAACGTGCCTCAGCGGTCACCCGCGCAAAGTAGAGGCCGGTGTCGCCGAGCGCGTCGGGCGCGTCATGGCGCTCGACGTCGACGGTGACCGTGGCCTCCGAAGAAGGCGACAAGCCGGTGGCCGCTTCGGCCAGGGCAGCCTCGGCGAGTGTCGTGGCCCGTTCGGTGGCGACCCGGAGCGCGTCCGACCCGTCGGCCGATGTCTCGGTGCCCGTGGAGCTGATGATTCGGAAGAGTCCGGGTCCGTCGGTGTGCACCTCGGCGGTTCCAGAGACGATCAGTTCGCCAGCGGCTGCGCCCACGGCGTTTGCGACCTCGAACCGTTCGGGAAGGATGAGCTCTGCGGACAGCCGACTGGCGACCTCGTCGTAGTACACGCCGGCCGGGCCGCCGACCGCAACGATCGGGTCCATTGGCGACAGTGCCACAGACACCCCGCCGAGTTGGCCGACACCGTCGATGGCCGCACTCGCCAACTGGTTGACGGCCGGGTCACCAAGGCGGTCGTCGAACGCAACTTCGAGCACTGCGGCAGCGCTGCGCCGAACCGTCTCGGACCACACCCGTCGACAGAACTCCACGGGATCCTCACCCGTGTACCAGGCCATCAGCCGGGCTCCGGCTTCGGCAGTGGAGCGGGACCAGTTCTCCTGCAGGCCCAAAACGTGGGCGGCATCCGATGGGGTGAACCCAACCAACTGCACCCAGCCCCGCTCGGCCATGGTGTGCAACGTGCGGCGATCCACGGCCCCGGGCGCAACGTCGCGAACGGACGCCGGCTCGGACCCGAGGCGCTCGAGGACACGGGTTTCGACCCTGCTGAGCTCGCCGGTCGGAAGGGATGCACCTTCGGGCAGCACGACAAACTGCGCCGCAGTTTCCCGCGAGGATGGGTCGTCGAGGTCTCGGGCAAGTGACGTGAGCACGCTCGGGAAGGCCGACCCCACCAGTGAGACCGGCACACGACGCTGCGGGCCCACCGTGATGTCGGTCCGATCGGTGACGACCTCGCTGTCGCCTCCAAGTCCCGTCGTTCGCACATCGATCGCACGAACCATGGTTCGCCAGCCACCCACCTTGGCCCCGTCGGGTGCGAGGTGCGGACGACCGTTGCTGAGACGGCCCACGTCGGTTGTGGTGCCGCCGATGTCCGAAAGGAGGAAGGTGGCTCGACCCGACAGCACACCTGCGCCGACCATGGACGCCGCCGGCCCCGAGAGGATCGTCTCGATCGGCCGGCGAGCGACAGCATCGGCCACGGCGAGCGACCCGTCGCCTTTTGCCACGGTCATCGGCGCATCGATCCCGAGCTGATCGAGCGAACGGCCGACCGCCGCCACGAGATCGGCGATACGAGACAGCAACCGTGCGTTGAGCACCGTGGTGAGCGCTCGACGCGGCGCGTCGAGCGATTCCGAGAGGGCACTCGACGCCGTGATTGGCAGATCGGTACCGTCGCTGACTGCGGCACACACGTGATCCTCATGAGCGGTGTTGCGCACGGCGAATGCCGAGGCAACGGCCACCGCCCGGACCGAACCCGCATGTTTGGCCAACAGCTCGTCGATCGCCTCGGTGTCGAGTGGCTCACGCTCCATCCCGTGGTGATCATGTCCACCGGACACCCGGGCGATGATGACATCACCAAAGGCAGAACCGATCCCCGACCGCTCCACCATGGCATCGTCGAAGCCAACGAGGATCGCAAGCACCGGACTTCCGTGGCCCTCGACCACCGCGTTCGTGGCCAGCGTGGTCGAGACCGACACGAGGCGCACCGCCGCCGGGTCGAGTCCGTCACTGATCGCAGCGAGTGCGTTCGACACACCAATCGCCAGGTCGCCACGTGTGGTGAGCGCCTTTGCCGACGCACGGACCAGTCGGGTTTCGGCGTCGAGGAGGACAGCGTCGGTGTAGGTGCCGCCGGTATCCACACCGAGGAGAAGGGAAGGGCTTGTGGTCACAGCGCACCAGCGTGCCAGACTTGAGCCCCATGGTCGAAGCTTTGCGCAACCCTCGCCTGCACGGATACGGAACAACCATCTTTGCTCAGATGAGTGCGCTGGCGGCGAAGACAGCAGCGGTGAACCTGGGGCAGGGTTTCCCCGACACCGACGGTCCCCGGGAAGTCGCCGAAGCGGCCGCACGGGCTGTGCTCGACGGGCCCAACCAGTACCCGCCTCTCCCCGGGCAGCCGGGCATTCGAGCCGCGGTCGCCGAACACCAAGAGCGGTTCTACGGGCTGCGCTACGACCCCGACACCGAGGTGCTGATCACCGCAGGAGCGACCGAGGCGATCGCTGGCGCCATGTTTGGCTTGTGCGACCACGGCGACGAAGTCGTCGTCTTCGAACCCAGCTACGACTCCTACAGCGCAACGATCGCCATGGCCGGAGCGATCAAACGAACCGTGCTGTTGGAGGCGCCCGACCACGCCCTGAACGTCGAAGCGTTCACCTCGGCCATCAACGAACGGACGCGGGTGATTCTGCTGAACACCCCGCACAACCCCACGGGCAAGGTCTTCACACCAGCGGAACTCGAGGTGATTGCGGCACTTGCCGTGAAGCATGATCTCGTCGTCGTCGCCGACGAGGTCTATGAGCACATGGTCTTCGACGGAGCTCACGTCCCGATCGCCAGCCTGCCCGGTATGCGGGAGCGCACCATCAGCATTGGCTCTGCCGGAAAATCGTTCTCGTTCACCGGATGGAAGGTCGGCTGGCTCACAGCACCCGAACCGCTCCGCAACGCGGTCATGGTCGCCAAGCAGTTCCTGACCTTCGTGAACGCCGCACCGCTGCAGCCCGCTGTCGAGATCGGTCTGCGGTTGGGCGACGACTACTACGACGGCATGCGCGACGACCTGCTTGCCAAACGTGACCTGCTCGCCGACGGGTTGGAACGTGCGGGATTCGATGTCATCCCGACCCAGGGCACGTACTTCCTGACGGTCGATATTCGAGGCTTCGCCCAACGCCACGGGCTCCCCGAAACCAGCATCGAGTTCTGCCTTGCCCTACCCGAAGCCGCAGGTGTCGTTGCCGTTCCCAGCGAGGTCTTCTACGAGACCAAGGAAGCTGGCCGGCATCTTGTGAGATTCGCCTTCTGCAAGAAGGACGATGTTCTGCAGGAGGCGATCGCCAGGCTGTCTGCCGTCGCCTGATCAGGCGGCGCGGCGCCGGCGGCGCTGACGGCCCGAGCGGCCAGCGGCCCCGCCGGGATCATCGTCGGGACGGGTCGGGCCCGGGGCCGCAATATCTGGCGCCTCGATTTCACCGTCGAGCACCTGACGCATGTAGGCGATGTGCCCGGTGGAGGTGCCACAGCACCCACCGATGACGGCGATTCCAACGTCTCTCATGCGCTGCAGGTGCGAGCCCATGACCTCGGGAGATCCGGTGTAGGTCAGCTCGTCGCCGCGGAACTCCGGGATGCCGGCGTTCGCCTTGACGATGACTGGGAGGTCCCCGGCTCCGAGCTTGATCTCGGTGACGGCCTGTTCGGTTTCGACGATGTTGTTGCCACAGTTGGCGCCGATGGCAACGAGCCCGAGTTCGCCAAGCTGTTCGGCAGCATCGCGTCCGCTGACGCCCATCATGGTTCGGCCAACCGTGTCGAAACTCATGGTCGCCGCGATCGGGAGATCGGTCGTGCGTCGTGCGCCGTCCACAACGGCTTTGACCTCGTCGAGGCTGGACATGGTCTCGATCCACAGCAGATCGGCGCCACCGTCGGCCAGGCCGGCCGCCTGTTCAGCAAACGCTGCAGCACACGATTCGGGTGTGAGCTCACCCATGGGCTCCATGAGTTCGCCCGATGGCCCCATGGAACCGGCAACCACCACGGTCCGGTCGACCGAGTCTGCCGCTTGCCGACCGCAGGTTGCTGCGGCAGCGTTCAGCTCGCGGGCTCGGTCCTGGAGGTTGTGCAGTTTCAGGCGAAAGGAGCTGCCGCCAAAGGAGTTCGTGAGGATGATGTCTGATCCGGCATCGATGTAGCCGCGGTGGACCTCCACGATGGAATCGGGCATGTCGATGTTCCACATCTCGGGTGGGTCACCGGCGGTCAGACCGCGGGCGAACAGCTCGGTGCCCATGGCTCCGTCGATGAGAAGGGTGGACCGTTCCGCCAGGAGGTTTTCGAATGTACCCATGACTCCATCATGTCGGCATGCGCGGGACGGCGTTGAGAACGCGTGGAGTTTCTGGTCACACCGCGGGGTTGTCGGTCACAGCATGGGTCCGCAACGTGCGGGTCCGTTCAGCGGCTGTGGCGCTCGAAGAACTCCCAGGCGAGAGCGGTTGCGTCGATATCGACGTTGGTGTTCTCGGGATCGATCGAGATGAAGAGCTCGGAGCCGGGCCAGGTGTGGCCGCCGTCGGAGATGGTGTAGAACGCCAGCTCGACCGGACACTCGGGCCAGGTGCGCACGTTCACCTTCTCGCTCACCGGCGTGTCGACCGACTCGGTGCACCCTGCGTCGACCGCGAACTCATCGAACTCCTCGGGCATCACCTGGGTGAAGAAGTCGCCAAGGAGTTCGGCGCCATCGAGCGTGGACTGACCCGAGCCATCGAACGGGATCGTGGTGTCGGCCGTTCCGTGGAAGGCCATGTACGGAATGGACCGCTCGGGGCTACACGCGTCGTCGTGGGTGACCCCGGCGACGGAAACGGCTGCGGCGAGGTGCTCACTGAACCGACACACAAGGTTCGAGGTGAACAGCGCACCGCTGGACATGCCAATGGCGTACACGCGGTCCCGGTCGAGACACACGTCGGCGCCGAGCTGGTCGAGCAGGTCACCGACGAAGGCCACATCGTCGCGCCCGGCTTCGTCGAACTGGGCCAGCTCCCAGACGTTGCGGTCGTCGTTGGAGCCGACCGGCCCCGTGGGTTGCACCGCCAGGAACCCCTCGGTCTCGGCGAGGTCGGCGAAGCCGCTGATCTGGGCTTGCACCGGGCCGGTGAAACCGATCGGGTGGAAGTCGAGCACGACCGGAAGCGGCGTGCCGTCGTAGGTCGATGGCACGGTGAACTGGTATCGGTACTCGTTGCCCCCGGACTCGAGGGCTTCGGTTTGCAGCCCGACCTGCGCGGCCCGGTCCTCCACACACGCGTCGGGCAGTGACTCGACCGGCGGAGATGTCGTCGTCGGCTGCTCCTCGGTTGTCGCCGGCGCTTCCGAGGACGTCGGTGCGGATTCGGTCGAGGTGGTCTCCTCGGGCACGGAATCCGTGTCGGCCGCGACCGTCGTGGCGCCGGCCCCGGACGCGGTCGAGGCCGCATCCGTTGTTCCGGAGGAACAGGATGCGGCCAACAGACCGAGAATCAGAACGGTGTGGATCAGGCGCACGCAGTCAGCGTAGTTTCCGGCACCTATCCATCGATGAACACCGTGGCTGCAAGGCACAGCACCACAAGTCCGATGGTGAGATCAAGAACGGCGAACATCAACTGCACCCGCCTTCACCTTGATCGTGAGTTCAATGTCGGGATCGTCGACGCTGAAGAGCCGCTCCGGGAGAATGCCGTCGTCAGAGACGCCGAACACATCAACATCGCCGACTCCGCTGGAGGCATCGACATCGACCGTGACACCTTCGGGAACCAGAACTTCGACTTCACCGAAGTCCAGGTCGATCAGGACTTCGAGTGGTTCATCCATGCTTGCGAAGTCCGCCGCATCGAGCTCGGTGAGATCCAGGGTGATGGAGGCTTCTTCCTCGATGATCTCGGTCGGAATGGCACCGACGGACAGCGGCATGGAAATGACGTTTCGGTCGGTATCGATATCGATATTGCCGCTGCTGAACGCAATGATGAGGCCGATCGGGATCGCAATCACGGCAAGGAGCGCAACGAAGGCGCCGGCAATCAGGGCGAACAGTCCGAAGCGGCGACGCTTCGACCGTGGCTGAACTGGGGCCGGGGCTGGAGCTGGCATTGGCTGCATGGGTGCTGCGGCTGCCGGACCAGGAGGCTGTGGCGGTGAGGCGAAACCGCCACCGGCGACCGCGGCCATGGGCTTTGGTTCCTGAACGAGCATCCAGACGCCACCACCAACAAGCGCCAACGGAATCAGCACCGAGCCGGCCGTGCCGCCACCGATCGCCAGGGCCAGGAGTGCGCCCAGGCCGGTGAGACCAATGCCGAGCTCGCGGCTGGAGAACCGACCCGATCGCTGACTGGGCGTTGGGGGCCAATAGGTCGCCCGAGGAATGATCAGCCAGGCGAGCAGGTAGGCGAGGAACGCCGTGCCGCCGGAGAACAGGATCACGATCAGGAGCGCCAGTCGAGTCAGCGCAACGTCGAACCCGAAGCGGTGGGCAATACCGGATCCGACGCCGCCGAGTGTGGCGTGTGGATCGCGAACGAGCCGGTCGACCTCTCCGGCGTACGGCGGTGCCGGCTGCGGTGGCGGGATGGTCGCTGCAGGTTCATCGGCTGCTGCTCCACCGAGGATCTTGTCCTGCTTCCAGACGGACTCGGCGCTGCGAACTTCAGCCTCGACTGCGGCGATGGCATCTGTGTCAGCGTCTGCCTCGGGGGCAGCGTCTGCGGGAGACGCATCGTTCTCGTCGTCGGCGAACGCATCCTGCATGCCGTCCATCGGAGCATCATCGGCTTCGCCACCGTCGGATCCGAGATCTTCGGAATCCGGGTCGGGGTTGGGTTCGGTGATGTCCATGTCGTCAGGCATGTGTTCGCCAGTCTCGGCCGCCATGTCTTCGGCAGCATCTTCGGGCAGGTCTTCGGGAGTTGTGTTGTCGTCCATGTTCTCATGTTCGAGGACCGTTGCCGCCATGCCCATTGGGTGAAGCCCGGATCGGACCCGGAACTCTGATCCGCGCCTCAGGGTCATCTCAGGGTCGGACCCTGATGTCATTCACCCCCTGAGCTGCGAAGATGAGTTGATGACCGGAGCTCTCCACACCTCGCGATGGCAGCTGCCCCGCCTCGACCGCCGGAACCGGTGGATTGGCGGAGTTGCCGCAGCGATCGCCGTCGAGATCGGGGTGCAGCCAATCGTCATCCGGGTCTCGTTCGTGGTGCTGACCACCGTCGGAGGTTGGGGCCTCGTTCTCTACGCCATCGCATGGGCCACGCTGGCGATCGGCACTCCGGGACCCATCAGCCCCTACTCCCCCGTTCCCAAGGGTGCGTCCTCAACGCACCGGCACGTGGCCGTCGCCATGGTGGTGCTCGGCCTCGTTCTGGGCCTGCTCCCCTTCACCTCGGAGTTCTTCCGCAGCCTCGTCTGGCCCGTCGGCTTCGTCCTCACCGGAGCGCTCATTGCGTGGTCCCGAGGCCAGCGGGAACAAGAGGGACTGTCCATCGTCGTTCGAGTCGTGGCCGGCGTCGTGGTTGCGGTCGGCGGCCTCATTGCCTTCGCCGCACTGCAGTTCAACCTGCTCGACACGCTGATTGCACTGGTGTTCGGCGTGGCCGTCGTGGCCGGCATCTCCGTCGTAGCGGCACCATCGGTCGTCCGGATGGCGCAGGACCTCGACGGCGAACGCCTGGAACGCATCCGGTCCGACGAGCGAGCCCGAATCTCCGCCCACCTGCACGACTCGGTGCTCCAGACCCTCAGCCTCATTCAGAAGAACGCCGACGACTCCGCCCGCACCGTGCAACTGGCCCGCCAACAGGAGCGTGAACTGCGGAACTGGCTGTACGGCACCTCCCCCGACAACCCCCATGCTGTTCGCCTCGGCCCGGCACTCGAGGACGTCGCCACCAGAGTCGAACGAGCTCAGGGTGTGCAGATCGATGTCGTCGCTGTCGGCGACACCGACGACCATGAGCCTGGGGTTCTCGCACCGCTCCTCGCCGCGGCAGGCGAAGCCATGACCAATGCTGCGGTTCATTCGGGGGTCGATCGCGTCGACGTGTTCGCCGAACGCCGCGGTGACACGATCGAGGTCTTCATCCGCGACACCGGCGTCGGGTTCGACACCACCACCGTCGCAACCGACCGCAAGGGCGTCGCCGAATCCATCCATGCCCGAATGCGACGGGCTGGCGGCTCGGCCCACATCCACAGCACCCCGGGCGAAGGCACCGAGGTCGAGCTGTCGATCCGAGTACTTGCCGCGGCGAAACCGTTTCCCACAGGAGAACCAACATGACCCGAATCGTGCTCGTCGACGACCACGCACTTGTCCGAGCAGGGGTTCGGGCCGAACTCGAGGACGCCTTCACCATCGTCGGCGAGGCCGGATCCGTTGCCGAAGCCGTCACGCTGATCGCCCGAGAGAAGCCCGATGTCGTCGTGTGCGATGTGCACCTCCCCGACGGAACCGCGGCCAACGTCATCGCTGGTTGCGTCGACCGGGGCGTCAACTCCGTCTTCCTTGCACTCTCCGTTTCGGATGCCGCCGAAGACGTCATCGAGGTCATTCGCGCCGGGGCTCGCGGCTACATCACCAAAGCCACCGACGGACCCGGACTGATCGACGCGGTCTCCCGGGTCTCCGGCGGCGACGCCGTGTTCTCCCCTCGCCTGGCGGGCTTCGTTCTGGACGCCTTCGCCACCGACCTTCCCGAGAGTTCCTCCGACCCCGAGCTCGATCGGCTGACGAACCGGGAACAGGAAGTCATGCGGTTACTTGCCCGCGGCTACGCCTACAAGGAGATCGCTCGCCGGTTGACCATCTCGATCAAGACCGTCGAGTCCCACGCGGGGGCCGTGCTCCGCAAACTGCAACTCTCGAACCGCAACGAGCTGACCCGTTGGGCAGCTGATCGGCGAATTTTGTAGGGTCACCCCGATGATCCTTGCGCAACAGGCGGACGAGTCGTGGTGGGAGCCGTGGTTCCCGGCGGCGACCGCCCTCGTTGTCACCGTGGCGCTCGTCGTCGGTGTTCGTTGGCTCCTGCGACGTCGCCAGACCGACGACGACGCCGAACGCGACTTCCGATCGCAGGTTGCCACGATCGGCCTCTGCCTGTTGGGGCTGCTCGCCGTCATCTTCCTGCTTCCCGAAGGATCCGACAGCGACCTGGCCTTCAGCGTCGTCGGACTGATCGTCACCGGCGCGCTCGCCATCTCGTCACAATCGATCATCGCCAACGCCATGGCCGGACTCATGTTGCGTTCGGTCTCCAGCTTCAAACCCGGCGACTTCATCGAGGTTGGCGACCACATGGGACGCGTCAGCGAACTCGGTCTGTTCCACACCGAGATCCAGACCGCCGACCGGGACCTGATCACCCTCCCGAATTCGCTGATGGTGAACCAACCGGTCCGGGTCGTGCGCAGTTCCGGGACGATCGTGTCGGCCACTGCATCCATCGGTTACGACGTCTCCCGTCACCAGCTCGAGGGGTTGTTCATCGAGGCCGCGAAGAGCTCGGGCCTGATCGATCCATTCGTGCAGGTGCTCGAGCTTGGCGACTACTCGGTGAATTACCGCATCGCCGGCTTCCTCGACGATCCCCGCGGCCTGCTGGCCGCACGCTCAAAGCTCCGAGCCGCAATTCTCGACACGCTGTCCGCCGCAGGCATCGAGATCATGTCGCCGATGTACATTGCCCGGCGCTCGGCAAGCAACGAGGCGCTACTTCCCCACGATGCCGGTCAGCCGGCCACCGCAGCGTGGCGGCGAACTGCCGAAGATCGGGTCTTCGACAAGGCAGAGCTTGCAGCTCGCCTCGAAACGAGCCGCGACGAACTCACCGAAGCTCGTGAGAGCCTCGAGGAACTCACGAACGAGCTGGCTCGGGTCGACGAAAGCGAACGAGCCGAACTGCAAACGGGCATCACCCGGTTCGAATTGCGGATCGAGCGACTGCAGCGCCGGATCACCCGGCTACAGGCGGAACATTCCGAGGGCTGACGCCTCACGTCGACTCACGGAGGGCAGGTCCTTACGGGTTCAGTGCGCCTGGCTCTTCCAGGAGTCGACGCACGCTTGGGCAACACTTCGGGTGGTCTTCCAACCGAGTTCGTCATTGGCTCGGCTCGGGTCAGCCACACACTCGGCAATGTCTCCGGCACGTCGGTCGGTCACTTCGTAAGCGATCGACATCCCCGTGGCGTCCTCGACACCGGCGATGAGTTCAAGAACGCTTGCACCGGTTCCCTGGCCGAGGTTGTAGACCTCGTAGCCGTCCTGCTCGGACATGTGTTCAAGTGCGGCCACGTGGCCCTCGACGAGATCCATCACATGGATGTAATCGCGGACGCCGGTTCCATCGACGGTGGGGTAGTCGTTGCCGAACACCATGACCTTGTCGCGCTTGCCGGTGGCAACCTCCATGACCATGGGCATGAGGTTGTTCGGACGACCGACGGGGGCTTCGGCGATACGGCCACTCTCGTGGGCGCCAACCGGGTTGAAGTACCGCAGTGCAGTGATCTTCCACCGCTCGTCCGATGCCGCGACATCGCGAAGGATGACCTCGATCATCTCCTTCGTCATGCCGTACGGGTTGGTGGCGCCGATGGATGCGGTCTCGGGGATCGGGTTCGATTCGGGATCGCCGTACACGGTTGCCGAGGAGGAGAAGACGAACTTCCAGCAGTTGGCAGCCTTCATGGCGTCGAGCACCGCAATGGCACTCTCGAGATTGTTGCCGTAGTACTCGAGCGGCATCTCGACCGACTCGCCAACAGCCTTGAGCGCAGCCATGTGGATGACTGCGGTGACGCCATGTTCGACAATGACCTGTTCCACCAGCGCGCGGTCCCGCACGTCACCCTCGACGATGGCGATCTCGGCTCCCGTCAGTTCCTCGACGACAGCGAGAGCGTCGGGCTTGGAGTTGACGAAGTTGTCGATGACGACGACCTTGTGGCCTGCCGTGATCAGGGCGATTGCCGTGTGGCTGCCGATGTAGCCGGCACCACCTGTGACCAGAACGGTCTCGGGTGCGTCGTTCGTCGCAGAAAGTGTCACTGTGCGGTCCTCTCAGAATCGTCGTGGCACCGATGGACGGGGTGATGTTCCCGCCGCAGGGCCCTGACGCAGCTCCCATTCTTATCGGTTCACCACGCCTGTGCCTGAGTACTCTCTGCTGGTGCCATTCATCCTTGCTTCCGGTTCGCCTCGCCGACTGCAGCTGCTGCGTGAACTCGACATCGAACCGGTCGTCGTGCCGCCCGACATCGACGAGACGCCCCTGCCCGCCGAAACACCCCACGCGCATGTCGAGCGCCTGGCGCTGGCGAAGTGTCGGGTCGTCGCCGATGCACAAAAGTCCTCATCCAACGCCGCCGACCCGGTCGTCGTCGTTGCTGCGGACACGATCGTCAGCATCGATGGGCAGATTCTGGGAAAGCCCACCGATCGAGCGCACGCCGCCCGCCACCTCCGCCAGTTGTCGGACACGACCCATCAGGTCATGACCGGTGTCGCCGTGGCCGTCGACGGTGTCTCGGTCGGCCACGTCGAAGTGACCACGGTTCGGTTCGCAGCACTCACCGACCACGAGATCGACTGGTACCTGGCCACCGGCGAAGCCGATGACAAGGCAGGCAGCTACGCCATGCAGGGCCGTGGCGGCCTGTTCGTCACCTCGATCGACGGCTCCTACGACAACGTGATCGGGCTTCCCCGGCGGCAGCTGTCGTTCCTCCTCTCCTCGCTCGGGGTGAACCTGCGAAACGGAAAATGGTCCGGCACACTGGGGACATGACCGACACGCTGCATGCACCAGGCACCACCGGTGTCGACTCGCTGCCCACGCAGCTGAAGATCGGCCGTCTCACAGTCTCGCCACCGGTCGTCCTTGCGCCCATGGCCGGGGTCACCACCGCTCCGTACCGCACGTTGTGCCGACGTTTCGGCGCCGGCCAGAAGTTTGACGACGCCACCCCGTCGCCAGGTGATGCAGTCACCGCCTCGGGTGGCCTGTACGTCAACCAGATGATCACTGCCCGCGCCCTCATCGAGGGACATCAAAAGATGCTCCACTCGGCCGAGTTCGCCGAGGGTGAGACCCCTCGGAGCATCCAGCTCTACGGCACCGACCCGTACTGGATCGGCGAGGCGGTCAAGAAGCTTGTTGGCGAAGGCAGCGTCGACCACATCGACATGAATCTCGGCTGTCCCGCTCCCAAGATCACCCGTCACGGTGGCGGCAGCGCACTTCCGTGGCATCACCACCTGCTGCGCGACATCGTGCGAGCGATGGTCTCGAACGCCGAGGACATCCCGGTCACGCTGAAGTTCCGCATCGGCATCGACGACGACCATGTCACCATGCTCGACACCGGACGTATCGCCGAGGACGAAGGAGCGGCGGCGGTCGCCCTGCACGCCCGGACCGCACACCAGGCGTACTCCGGCACCGCACGCTGGGACGCAATTGGCGAACTCAAGCAGCACGTCACCAGCATTCCGGTGTTGGGCAACGGCGACATCTGGGAAGCATCGGACGCCATCGCCATGATGCAACAGACCGGTTGCGACGGCGTCGTGGTCGGGCGAGGTTGCCTTGGCCGCCCGTGGCTCTTCCGCGAGCTCACCGAAGGCCTCACCGGCCAGCCGATCTCCACTGCGCCGTCGCTGCACCAGGTCGTGGCAATCATGGTCGAGCACGCCGATCTACTGGCCGCATGGCTCGGCGACGATCGTGGAATCCGGGACTTCCGCAAGCACACGAGCTGGTACCTGAAGGGGTTCCCGGTCGGCCCGGCGCTGCGTCACGAGCTCGGACAGCTCACCGACCGAAGCCAACTCCTCGGGCTGCTCGACCGCTTTCCCGACGAAGCGTTTCCCCCCGAAGCCGCCCGGCTCACCCGTGGGCACAGCCATGGCCCCAAGAAGGTCGTGCTTCCCCACGGATGGCTCCAGAACCGCGACGACCCCACGCCTCCGGGAGCTGCAGCAGCCGCCTACACCTCGGGCGGCTGAGCGATTCGCGGCTTTACCTGTACTTGCCCCCCGGTGCGGTACTGTCTACCCTCGGCTTGCGGCGGAGTTCAGGCGAGAGAAGGCGCGACATGATCACAGTGGACGGTAGATCCGTTCTCGTTATCCGGTTGGAATCGGCAGATTCCAGCGATGACCTCGAGGCGTTGGTGAAGACCACCATGCTTCGCGAGTCGACCGGGCGCGTCATGTTCGTGACCTCGGGTCCGGCCGACGTCCACATCGAGGTCGACCGGGCATCGCTGCGAATCGACGCAGTCGGCGTACGCGACTACACCGATCTCCCCGCCGACGATTCCGTCCGATCCGTGATCGAAACCACGGTTGGCATGCTCACCCGACGTCTGAACAAGCAGCTCGAGGTCGTCGCCAACTGACCCTCGTGGGTGTCGCTCACAACCACCGGGGTCATCACCGCTAGCCTCGCCGACGTGTCAGACATCGATCCGTTTCACGTCATGGAAGTGGTTGCCGCCGCGCAGGCTCGCGAGCAGTCGGGCCAACGCGTCTTCCATCTGGAAGTTGGCCAGCCGTCCACCGGTGCGCCGTCTTCGGCGATCGCCGCTCTTGCGACGCTCGCCACGACCGACACGCTGGGATACACCACGAGTCGTGGCATCCCCGAGTTGCCACCGGCGATCGCAGACCACATCGCCCGCAGCTACGGGCTCGAGGTGGATCCGGCCCGCATCGCGATCACCCAGGGTGCGTCCGGGGCGTTCGTCCTGGCGTTGCTTGCTGCCTTCCAACCCGGAGCCCGCGTGGGGGTCACCGCGCCCGGGTACCCCTGCTATCGCAACATGCTCCGCGCGCTTCATATGGAACCGGTCACGGTTGCGCTCTCTGCCGACGACGACTTTTCGCTCAACATCGCCGATCTCGAAGCCGTCGGTCCGCTCGACGGTGTGATCGTGGCGAGCCCGTCGAACCCCACGGGAACGGTCATGAGTCCCGGGGAACTCGAGACCATCATCGGGTGGTGCGACGCGAATGGCGTTCGATTCATCAGCGACGAGATCTACCACGGCCTGACCTACGACGGGGCCGTGACCACAACCGCCACGGCGGTGTCCGACAAGGCGATCGTCATCAACAGCTTCTCCAAGTACTTCTCCATGACGGGTTGGCGAATGGGCTGGATGGTTCTGCCCGAAGAACTGCTCGTGCCCGTCGACCGGCTCGCCCAGAACCTGGTGATCTGTCCGCCGACGCCATCGCAGCACGTGGCGCTCGCTGCCTTGGACTGCAGCGAGGAGCTCGACGCCCACGTGCACAGGTACGCCACGAACCGGCAGGTCCTGCTCGAGGGACTTCCGCGTGCCGGAATCACGAACTTCGCTCCAGCCGACGGCGCCTTCTACCTGTGGGCGCGAACCGATCACCTCGCCGCCGACTCCCAGCACCTGTCTGCCGAATGGCTTCGGGACTTCGGGGTCGCTGCCACGCCCGGCATCGACTTCCACCCCACCGACGGCCACCGCTGGATGCGGTTCAGTTTCGCCGGCCCGACCGAGGCGATGCATGGCGCCGTCGATGCACTTTCCACGTGGCGAATGCGCCAGCTGGCCCGCTGAGAACACAGCTGAGTAAGGTGCGGGTCATGTCGCCCAAGGTGGGAGGCGAATCGAAGGGAACATCGTGGCCGCTGGCAACAAGGAACTCGAAGCAACGCTCGCCGGAACTCCACTGTTCGGGCAGACCACGCCGAAGCAGCGCAAGGCGCTCGCCAAGGCCGGAAAGCTCCTCACGTGGGCCGAGGGCAAGAAGGGCGTCGAAGAGGGGTCGAAGGCCGCAGCGTTCTTCCTGATCCTCGATGGTTCGGTACAGATCGACAAGTCCGGTACGCCGGTTGCCCGGTTGCGTGAAGGCGACTTCTTTGGTGAGACGGCGCTGCTGTCCGGTGGCGCCCGTACGGCAAGCGCCACGGCAACCACCAAGACGGAGCTGTTTGCCCTTGGTCGGCCAGCGTTCCGTTCGCTCGTCCAGAACGATCCATCACTGGCCCTCGCCGTCATGAAGGCCATGGCCGACCGAGCCTCCGCCAGCAGCTAACACCCAAACGGCAACAGCCAAAGCGGCCAAACGGCCACAGCCAACAGGAGCGCATCAGAAACGCGATCCCTAAGCGTGACCACCGGGGTCGGGCTGGCGCTGGCTGGGGGTCAGTCGCCGCGGAAGTTTGGGGTTCGCTTGTTGAGGAACGCATCGATTCCCTCGACCGCTTCGGGGTGGAGAGAGTGTTGTGCGATCGTGAATGCTTCGCGCTCCATTGCCTCTCCCAGCGCCGATGAAGCTCCGGCCAAGAGGAGTCGTTTGGCGCCGCCGAACGCGTTTGTGGGTCCCGCAGCCAATCGGGCGGCGAGCGCACGCCCGGCATCGAGGACCTCATCGTCGGGATGGACCTGGTTGACCAGTCCCCAATCGAGCGCCTCCTCGGCGCTGAGCATGCGGTTGGTCAGCGCCAACTCGGTTGCACGCCGGAGCCCCACGACGCGCGACAAGAAGAACGACGACGTGCCATCGGGGGTGAGACCCGCTGCGGTGTAGGCCATCACGAACCTGGCCGACTCGCTGGCCAGAACGAGGTCGAGCGACGCCACCAGGCTGAGCCCAGCCCCGCCGGCAGTTCCGTTGACGACACCAACGACCGGTGCGTTCATCGCCGAGAACCGGTGCAGGGCCGCGTGGAAATCGATCGTCATTTCGTGGAGGTTTGCCGGAGTCTGCTCTCCTCCCTCCTGGAACTCGATGAGGTCGCCTCCGCCGAAGAACACCTTTCCTTCGGCTCGAAACACCAGCGCCCGTACGTTGCGGTTCGAGACGAGTGAACTTGCTGCGACGCGCAGCTCGTGGGCCATCACTTTGCTCAGCGCATTGGCCGGAGGCCGAGCCAGGACCAGCTCCCAGACGCCCCCTTCGGTCTCGTTCAACTGAATCGTCTCGAATTCCATGTGTCCCCTCCCTGGCCACGCCCAACAGGGGCGCAGGTGACCTAGGTTATGGGATACACGAAGCCCCTCGGAAATGGGCCGGATCTGAATTCCCCGCCGCTCTGTGGGAATTTCCGGGGTCGACCGAGAGACTGTGTGTTCGTCCACAAGGAGCATCGAATGGAAATCGCCGATTCCGTCATCGAACTGATCGGGAACACCCCGCTCGTTCGGGTCCCGAAGATTGCTGCCGACATCCCGTGCGAGTTCGTGCTCAAGTTGGAGTTGACGAACCCCGGCGGTTCCTCCAAGGACCGTCCCGCACTCGCCATGATCAACGCCGCTGAAGCGTCCGGAGAGCTCAAGCCCGGGGGCACCATCGTGGAGCCAACATCGGGTAACACCGGGGTGGGTCTGGCGATCGTCGCCAACCAGCGCGGCTACCGATGCGTGTTCGTGATGACCGACAAGGTTGCTCCGGAGAAGGTCGACCTCCTCCGTGCATACGGTGCCGAGGTTGTTGTGTGCCCGGTCGCCGTTCCGCCCGAGGATCCGCAGTCGTACTACTCCACGGCCGCCCGTCTCGTCGACGAAATCCCCGGGGCCTACCGCCCCGACCAGTACTCCAACCAGGTGAACGTCCAGTCGCACTACGACACCACCGGCCCCGAGATCTGGCGTCAGACCGATGGCAAGATCACCCACTTCGTGGCTGGCGCCGGCACGGGTGGCACCATTTCGGGTGTGGCCCGGTACCTGAAGGAACAGAACCCCGACATCAAGATCATCGCCGCTGATCCGGCCGGTTCGGTGTACTCCGGTGGTTCGGGTCGACCGTACCTTGTCGAGGGTGTGGGCGAGGACTTCTGGCCCACCACGTACCACCCAGACCTCATCGACGATGTCATCGCCGTTTCGGACCACGACAGCTTTCTCATGGCCCGCACAATCGCCCGCGAGGAAGGCCTGCTCCTCGGCGGTTCCTGTGGCACGGCAGTTGCTGCCGGCCTTCGGGTTGCCGAGACTCTCGGCCCCGACGACCTCATGGTGGTCTTCACCCCCGACTCTGGCCGCGGCTACCTCTCGAAGGTGTTCAACGACGACTACCTGGCCGAACTCGGATTCATCGAATCTGGCGGAACGCCCTGCGTATCGGCCGTGGTCGAAGCCAAGGGTCAGAACGATACCGAACTGATCTACGTGAACCCTGAGACCCCGGTCCGCGACGCGGTCGAGATCATGCGGCAGAACGGTGTGAGCCAGGTTCCGGTTGCCAAGAATGAGCCGCCGTTTGCCGTGGCCGAAATCGCCGGCTCGGTGTCGGAGCTGCAACTCATGAACGCGACGTTCGCCGACGAGAGTGTCCTCGACAAGCCGGTGGAAGCCGTCATGGCTGCTCCACTCGGCACGATCGGTATTGGACAGAGCGTGCACAACGCGGTCGAACTGTTCGAGCACAACAATGCCCTGCTGGTCATCGACGGTGGCCGCCCGCGTACCGTCATCAGCCACACCGACGTCCTTGAGTTCCTTTCGCCTTCCGAGGAGGCCTGACATGTCCGAGCAGCCAATTGACGGGTTCGAGACCCGAGCCATTCACGAAGGACAGGACCCGGAGCCCATCACCGGCGCCGTCATCACCCCGATCTTCCAGACCTCCACCTACGCGCAGCCGTCACCGGGCGATCACACCGGCTACGAGTACTCGCGTACCGACAACCCCACCCGCACGGCTCTCCAGTCGGCGCTCTCCAACCTCGAGGGCGCGGAACACGGCTTCGCCTTCTCCAGCGGCCTTGCGGCGGAGGACACCGTGCTGCGTATCCTGCGGGCCGGCGACCACGTGGTGCTCGGCAACGATGCCTACGGCGGCACGTTCCGTCTGATCAGCCAGGTCGTCACCCGAGCAGGAATCACCTGGTCGGCCGCTGATCTGACCGACCCGGCCGCGCTCGATGCCAACTGGAATCCGGCGACCAAGATCGTGTGGATGGAGACACCCACGAATCCGTTGCTCACGGTCTTCAGCATCCGCGAAATCGCGGAGGTCACCCACAAGCACGGCGCAAAGCTCGTGGTCGACAACACCTTCGCCTCGCCCTACCTGCAGCAGCCCATCGCCCACGGTGCCGACCTCGTCATCCACTCGACCACCAAGTACATCGGTGGTCACAGTGACGTTGTCGGCGGGTTTGCCGCGACGAACGACGAGGAATGGGCCGCCGACATCAAATACTTGCAGAACGCTGTGGGCGCAGTACCCGGCCCCCAGGATTGCTTCCTCACGCTTCGCGGCCTGAAGACGCTGGGTGTCCGCATGGATCGCCACACCGAGAACGCTGAGCGCATCGTCGAGATGCTGCTTGCGCACCCCAAGGTGCACACGGTCCTCTACCCGGGGCTCGACACGCATCCCGCTGCGGCTGTGGTGAAGGAACAGATGAAGGCCGGCGGTGGAATGATCTCGTTCCAGGTCACGGGCGGCATCGAGGCGGCGAAAGCTGTCACCACGAAGACCCGGCTGTTCACCCTGGCCGAATCGTTGGGCGGAATCGAGTCGCTGATCGAACACCCCGGCGTGATGACCCATGCGTCGGCGGCCGGTTCACCGCTCGAGGTTCCCGACGATCTCGTGCGCCTGTCGGTGGGCATCGAGACCGCTGATGATCTGCTCGCCGATCTCAACCTGGCGCTCGACGGCATCTGATCACGACCAACTGGTCCACAACGCACACGTTCCGAGCCGACTGACGCCGACCCGGAACCCACACGTTTGTCTTTGCGCAGCCCCGCTCCGGGAGCTGTGACCGAACCGTCCTACGGAACGTTGAGCGGATCGGGGGTACACGCCCGATCGATGCGGTTGCCACCACTCCAATGCCGGATCACGTACGACCGTGCGCCACTGGTGGGGCTCGTGTCGACGGTGTCGGTGTCGTTGGCAACCGTTGCGACCCAACCGAGGTCATCACGGACGAAGTAGGTCGACACGCCATCCACTTCTGTCCAGGAAACGTTGACGTCGCCATTGGCGGTCAGCGACACGGTGCAGTCTGCGCCACCGCCACCGCCTCCACCGACCGTGATCGGCGTCGGAGCACAGGGGATGTCGGTCCGGCCACCAACGTAGTGGCGGATGTAGTAGCTGCGATCGCCCTCGACCGGAGCGGTGTCGGTGTGGTTCGTGGAGTTGTTGACCGTTGCAACCCAGCCGTCGTCGTCACGAACGAAGTACGTGGATGCGCCCGCGACTTCGACCCAGTCGAGCACGACATGGCCAGCCGCATTCAGTGTTGCGGTACAGGCATCGCCACCAACGCCGGGTGTCGGCACGGTGATGGGCGACGGTGAACACGTCACGTTGACCGTGGTGCCACCGGGACGCCAGCGAACCAGGTACGTGTGGTCGCCGGGCTGCGCCGTGGTGTCGGTCCAGCTGCCGGACCCAGAAGCTCCGGTGTGGGCCCACTTGCCGTCGCGACGCACGAAGACGTTGTCGACCGCTCCGTCGGTGAATCCGGACCAGGTGACCACGGGATCGTCGTTTGCGTCGAGGGCAACCGTGCAGGAGGTGGCTCCCGGAATCTCAAAGGTGGACACGAGTCCTGGAGACGTGTTGCCGGACTCGTCGGTTGCGAAGACACGAATCTCGTACTCGCCCACTGGCAGGTTCGCGACGGGGACCGACCACGTTGCGCTTCCGAGCCCGACCACGGTGAACGTGTCGTTCAGATCGGCCTGCGCGGTGGCGAAGGTACCGTTCGACTGCAGGAACTGATCGGTGGTGATGTTCTTCAACCGCACCGTGACGCCGGTGACGTTCTGGTTGTCGTTCGCCGTTCCGGCAAGCTCGGTCGGGTTGCCCAGCACTGCGCCGTCGGCCGGCGAGGTCACACCCACGGTGGGAGCGATGTTGTCGTCGGCGCCACCGAAGTCAAAGAAGCCCGAGCGACCCGTGAGAACGTCGTTGAAGCGGTCGCGGTCGTGACCGGCCAGAAGTCCCCGGTCGATCAACGTGAGGTCATAGACGGCAACGAGGTTGTTGCTGCCCGGGTCCCAGGCCAGAGCCTGCCCGGTCGCGGGGTCAAGGGCAGCCATCTGCTTGCGGAAGACCGCATTGTTTGGGTCTCGGACGCTGGGGTTCACTGCCGACAGCGGATCGTTGACGTCGCAGCCGTTGGCAGCGCCGGTCCAGGTGGAGCTGATTCCGCCAGCGGGAATCGGGTTCTTCGGAGCGCCACAGAAATGGCCACCGGCGTAGACGGCCACATCGGACACAGCGAGCGAGAACACGCTGGAGTACATGCGAGCAACCCAGTTGTACCCAACGGTGCCGTTGCCGGCGACCGGGTAGTTCAGGACAGAGTCACAGTTCGGCGGGTTGTCGGCGCCCTGGCCGCCGATCACGATGAAACTGTCGTCGGGCGAGATGGCCAGATCACGTAGCGCGTTGAGACACTCCCGGTTGCCCTGCTGGCCGTTCCAGTCGATGTTCCATGGCGTGAGCGCTGCGGTTGCGCCGCTGACGTCGATCTTCACCACGGCTTCGCGAACCTGGTTGTTGACGGCACGTCCGTAGTACAGACCGAACAGCGAATTGCCGTCGCTCGTGAGCACGACGGTGCGGGCGTAGGAGGGGGCGGCGGTGGGAGTGGTGATGTCCATCACAAAGCCGGGGTCGACGGCTCCGGTGTTGGCATCGACGGCGGCGAAGCCGATGCGGCTGGTGCCGTTGATGTTCACGAAATCGCCGGCCAGGAACACCTTGTCGGAGCGAACGGCGACCGACAGGACACGGGCGGATGCGTTGGCCACGAAGTTCGTGTCGAGGTTGCCCTGTGCATCGAGCTTGGCGAGCCGAAGCGGGAAGTCGGCATCCCAGTTGGTGAACAGACCAGCTGCATACAGGCCATCGCCGGCGGCCGTTGGCTGCAGATCACGAACCAGCTTGTTCAGCACTGGCCGGAACGCGGTATCGAATGCACCCGTGTTGATGTCGTACGCAAAGATGTACGGCTGGGTCACCACGGAGCCGTCGGGAAGCTCGACCTGCTGGAAGTCGCCTCCGACGAAGATCCGGTTGCCCACCTGCGCATGTGCGAACACCCTGCCGTCGAGAACGACCGGAACATCGCGCCGGACGGTCTCTGGGACGACCTGGCCGTGGTTCACGGCGGCATCGGCACGCTGTGAACCCGTCATGGTCACGATTGCGGCCACAACAAGCAGCGCTGCTGCCGTGGCGAGCACGATCAATGTGTGAGATGTATTGAGGTGACGAGTGTTCGACCCCATGGAAAACCACCAAACCCTTCTAGTCCGCCTAAGAACACTATCGGTCACATAGACCACACGGAAGAGGAATATGCACCTACTCTCTGCGAAATTGACGGATTTTTTCTCCGCCATTCGCGCACCGTGTGATCTCACCCACCAACGGTGATCCCAATGACTCATGCGTGCCCGATGTCACGTCTCCTACGGTGGGTTCATCGCAGCGGCGGAGTTGCGATCACAACACAAACGCAAGTGGGTGGCTCTGGGCGGAGCCGCCCACTTGAGGTTGCCGTTCGTCGGCCTAGCGGCCTCCTCACTTACGGCCTTTCGGCCCCGGGGGGCCGAAACGCCCCTCCTTCAGCTGCCCGAGAGCTCTCGCTCCAGTGACACCTGTGAGCGTGACACCTGGGGTCGCGTCTCGGTTGTCACCCTTCGCGTGACAACTGGGGTCGGGTCTCGGTTGTCACCTTTGGGCTTTTTGCGTTCTGGGTTTGCTACAGATTCTTGTTGGGTTGCCGATCTCGCTAGATCACCACTGGAGAAGTTTCATGTCACTTTCTGAACAGCTTGCCGATGACGACCGCAGGGCAACGATCGTTACCGATGCCATCGCCGAGGTTGACGCCGAAGTCGACGACCTTTCGGGCCTGAAGGGCAAGGCGATCCAGACCGGGTACGGGGCTCTCAACAAGATCCGACCCGACATGGTCAGTTCAAACCTCCACAAGTTGCTGCCACGCATGGCGCCAGCCATCGACCCGCACTACGAGGCCGGCAAGGCCGCTGGTGATGTACCCGCACACTTCGTCGCCAACGCAGACACCATTGCCGAGGACCTGCTGTCGGTCACCGACGCCCGCGCCGCCGAAGCCAACAACAAGGCAGCCGTCGGCGTGTACAACAAGCTCCGCAAAGGCGCCAAGGACCAGGTTGTGAACGCCATGCCAAGAATCGGAGCCTTCGCCGCAAAACACGGCGGCTGATGTTCCTCGGCCTAGCGGCCTCGTCACTTCCGGCCTTTCGGCCCTGGGGGCCGAAACGCCCCGGGGACAAGCCCTACCTGAAAGCTGACTGGATACCCCCCAGCCGCACGGGACTGGCCCTGACGCCGGCCTGGACAGACCGAACGCCTGGGAAAGCACAGCCCAGCCGCACACGACTGGCCCCGACGCCGGCCTGGACAGACCGAACGCCTGGGAAAGCACAGCCCAGCCGCACACGA
>CAZFBD010000005.1:4880-49323 GCA_964517125.1 uncultured Acidimicrobiales bacterium | reverse complement strand
CTGGCCCCGACGCCGGCCTGGACAGACCGAACGCCTGGGAAAGCACAGTAGATTTGGTTCATGAGTACAGGTCCAGATCAGCCCTATCCCGCGGTCGACAAGCCGGACTTTCCGGCTATCGAGCAGCGAATTTTGGCGCGCTGGAACGAGGCCGGGACCTTTCAACAGTCGATCGACGAGCGGTCCGATGACAACGAGTTCGTCTTCTATGACGGACCACCGTTCGCCAACGGACTCCCCCACCATGGCCACCTGCTGACCGGCTACGTCAAGGACGTCGTTCCCCGGTATCAGACCATGCGCGGCAAGAAGGTCGATCGACGCTTCGGCTGGGACTGCCATGGACTTCCGGCCGAGATGGAAACCGAGAAGCAGCTCGGCGTCTCCGGCCGTGTGGCCATCACCGAATTCGGCATCGAGGAATTCAACGATGCCTGTCGCAACTCGGTCATGAAGTACACGGCCGAGTGGGAAGAGACAGTCACTCGTCAGGCCCGCTGGGTCGACTTCGAGAACGACTACAAGACGATGGACGTCGACTACATGGAGTCGGTGATCTGGGCGTTCAAGCAGCTGTGGGACAAGGGCCTCATCTACGAGGCCAACCGCGTCATGCCGTACAGCTGGGGCGCGGAAACGCCGCTGTCCAACTTCGAAATCCGCCTGGACGACGCCACCCGCCCGCGTCAGGACCCGGCCGTCACGGTCGCGTTCAGCTTCACCGAGAACCCGGGCGATCCCGGCCCGATGAAGCTGCTGGCCTGGACCACCACGCCGTGGACCCTGCCATCGAACCTCGGCCTGATCGTCGGCCCCGATCTGGACTACGCCGTGATGGAACTCGATGGCGAGTTCCTGATCCTTGGCGCGGCCACGGTTGGTAACTACGCGAAGCAGCTCGAGGGCGCGACCGAGCACTCGGTCGTGAAGGGAAGCGATCTCGTCGGCCGGACCTACGAGCCCCTGTTCCCCTACTTCGCCGCCCGAGACGACCTCAATGCATTCCGCGTGATGGCCGGCGACTTCGTCGAGACCGAAGAGGGCACCGGCGTTGTTCATACGGCACCCGGGTTCGGCGAGGACGATCAGCGCATCGCTGAAGAGAACGGCATGGGCATGGTCGTGCCGGTCAACGACCAGGGCCGATTCACAGCAGAGGTCACCGACTTCGCCGACATGAACGTGTTCGATGCGAACCCCGAGGTCATCCGCCACGTGAAGGAGATGGGCCGGCTCGTCCGTCACGACAGCTACGAGCACAACTATCCCCATTGCTGGCGCACCGACACGCCAATCATCTACCGTGCCCTCCCCAGCTGGTACGTGAAGGTCACCGACTTCCGTGACCGTCTCGTCGAGCTGAACCAGGAGATCAACTGGGTTCCCGACAATGTCCAGAACGGCCGCTTCGGTAAGTGGCTCGAAGGCGCCCGGGACTGGTCCATCAGCCGCAACCGGTTCTGGGGTTCCCCCATCCCGGTCTGGCGCAGCGACAACCCCGACTACCCACGCATCGACGTGTACGGCAGCCTCGACGAACTCGAGGCCGACTTCGGTGTGCGTCCCGACAACCTGCATCGCCCATTCATCGATGAGCTCGTGCGCCCCAACCCGGACGACCCGACCGGTGAGTCGATGATGCGCCGTGTGCCCGAGGTCTTCGACTGCTGGTTCGAGAGCGGCTCGATGCCGTTCGCTCAGGTGCACTACCCCTTCGAGAACAAGGAGTGGTTCGAAGAGCACTACCCGGCCGACTTCATCGTCGAGTACATCAACCAGACCCGCGGCTGGTTCTACACGCTGCATGTGCTGGCGGGCGCGCTGTTCGACAAGCCGTCGTTCCAGAACGTGATCTGCCACGGCATCCTCCTTGCCGACGATGGCGCCAAGCTGTCGAAGAAGCTGCGCAACTACACGGAGCCGAACGAGATCTTCGACAAGCAGGGTTCCGACGCGCTCCGTTGGTACTTCATGAGCTCGAACATCGTTCGTGGCGGCGACGCCCGCATCTCCGACCATGGCATCGCCGAGGTCACCCGACAGGTCCTGCTTCCCATCTGGAACGCGTATTCGTTCTTCACGCTCTACGCGAACATCGACGGATACACGGCCAAGTTCCGCACCGACTCCACCGACGAGCTCGACCGCTACATCCTGGCCAAGCTGCGCGCGGTGATTGAAGCGACCACCGATCGCATGGAGGAATACGACCTCGCTGGTGCAACGGTGGAGATCGCCTCGTTCATCGACGCGTTGAACAACTGGTACATCCGCCGCTCCCGGAACCGCTTCTGGGGTCCGGAGATGACCGACGACAAAGCGAACGCGTACGACACCATGTACTCGGTGCTCGTGACGTTCCTCAAGCTTGCTGCGCCCTTCCTGCCAATGGTCACCGAAGAGATCCACTCCGCACTCACCGGCGAAGACTCGGTCCACCTTGGCGATTGGCCAAACCCAGAAGACTTCCCCTCCGACCCGGAGCTTGTCGCGGGCATGGACCGTGTGCGAACGGTCGTGTCGGCTGCCCTCCGCCTGCGCGAGGACAATGGCCTGCGCGTCCGTCTGCCGTTGCAGTCGCTCACACTGGCTGGGGCGAGCGCCGATGGTGTCGCCGCGTTGCAGCACCTCATCGCCGACGAGGTCAACGTGAAGTCCGTCGAGTTCTCCGATGACCTGTCGTCGTTTGCCGAGTTCTCGCTCCAGCCCAACGGCAAGGTCCTCGGACCACGCCTGGGCGGCGATGTGCAGAAGGTCTTCGGTGCAGCGAAGCAGGGCGCCTGGACGCAGAATGACGACGGCAGCATCGACATCGCCGGGCACACACTCACCGAAGAGGAGTACGACCTCAACGTGAAGCCGGCCGACGGCGTCACGGCAGCAGCACTGCCCAGCAACGACGCGGTCGTGGTCCTCGACACCGAGCTCACACCAGAGCTCGAGGCCGAGGGTGTCGCACGGGACATCGTCCGAGCGGTGCAGGAAGCACGCAAAACCGAGGACCTCGTCGTCACCGACCGGATTGCGCTCACCCTGGACCTGACCCCAGAAGCCGCCGCGGCGGTGCAGGCGATGGAAGCGTGGGTGGGCGAACAGACCCTCGCCACCACCATCACTTACGGGACGGTCGACGGCGGACACGACGCAGCCGGAACCGGAACGCTCAGCTTCGCCGTGGCGAGCTGAGCGGCGTGTCGCCACGCGACTCCTTTCTCACCGTGATGGGCCGCAAGCCCATCATCGAGGCGCTGCACGACGACACGCTGCAGTTCGACAAGATCCTGTTGTCCTCGAAGGCCCGCGGGCCCGAGATCGACACCATCAACGGCATGGCGGCCAGTCGTCGCGTCACCGTGGAGAAGGTGTCGGAGCAGAAGGTCACCGCCGTCGCCCGTTCCAGCCGGCACCACCAGGGCGTGGTCGCCGATGTGGTGGCGCCAGCCATGCAGCATCTGGGCGAGTTCTGCGAGCAGCGCCGCCGAGGCAAGGACTGGGCGTGCACGATTCTGGTGCTCGACCATGTCCACAACCCGGCCAACGTTGGCATGATCCTCCGCTCGGCCACAGCGGCCGGTGTGGACGGCGTCGTGGTGCCGCATCGGGGCACAGCCGACATCGGACCGGTCGCAATCAAGGCGTCGGCCGGGGTTGCCTTTCGAGCGCCGATTCTGCGGACCGAGACCATCGAAGAGGCCGTCGCGATCCTGCAGGAGCATCGCTTCGACGTGGTGGGCGTCGACATGGGAGGACAGGATCTCTTCAGCGCTGACCTTCCCGAGCGAGCCGCGTATGTCATCGGCAATGAGAGCGACGGACTCAGCACCGCCGCAGCCGACGCCTCTGTCGGCACGGTGTCCATTCCGCTCGACAACGGCGTGGAGTCGCTCAATGCCGCGGTGGCCGCGTCGTTGATCGCGTACGAGACACGAAGACGTTCGTGAGCAACCAGGTCGCCTACGGCGAGAGCGGCATGGTGTGGGGACGCAGGGTCTTCACGGGTTGGAAGGTGGTCGCGGCGAGCGCGTCGTTGTGGGCATTGCAGTCCATGTTGTGGATGCAGGGATTCGGCAACCTGGCGGTGGAGCTGCGGAGCGAATTCGGGTGGTCCAAGACCCTCTTCTCGGTCGCGTTCGTGGCCACCCGAGCCGGTAGTGCCCTCATCAGTCCGGCCCAGGGTTCTGCCCTGCGCCGGTGGGGGACGAAACGAATCATGCGGTTCGGATCGGTGTTTGTGCTCGGTGGGTATATCGGATTGGCGCTGGTGGAGACCAAACCACAGTTCTTCGTCGCCATGTTCGTCGCCGCATTCGGCATGGCCTTGGCCGGCTTCCTCACGATCACGTCAGCGCTCGTTCCATGGTTCGAACGCAAGCGCGCCCGCGCCCTGTCAATCCAGACGATGGGCTTTGCACTCGGCGGATTTGCGGGTCCCATCCTTGTGGTCTGTTTCGGCTGGTTCGGCTGGCGGGCGAGCATGGTTGGTGCCGGTGTCGTGGTGACCGTGGCGATCGTGCTGGCTTCCCGAATCATCAGCCGGACACGTGAGGAAACGGGCGAACCCGTCGACGGCATCCCCGAGGATCTGGTCGCCGACACTCCACGAGCCGAGGGTGTCTCCGACGACCACTTCACGGCCCGGCGAGCCATGCGAACCAGATCGTTCTGGATGATCTCGTTGGGTCACGGTTCGGCGCTCATCGTGGTCAGTGCCACGATTGCCCACATCGCCCTCTACCTGACCGAAGACCGCGGGTACACGGCACAGCGCGCCGCCCTCATCGCTGGACTGATCCCGATCTTCCAGTTCATGGGCACCGCGCTTGGCGGGTATCTGGGTGACCGGGTGAACAAGCGACTCATCGTGGCCGTGGCCATGTGTGCCCATGCGCTTGGGCTGCTCACCATGACCTGGGTGAACGGTCCGGTTGCGATCGGGGTGTTCGTTGTCCTGCACGGTCTGGCCTGGGGATCTCGTGGTCCGCTCATGCAGGCGATCCGTGCCGACTACTTCGGTTCGACCCATTTCGCCGAGATCATGGGCTGGTCCGCGATCATCGTCACGCTGGGCACGGTTGCCGGACCGCTCCTCGCCGGGATGCTCGCCGACAGCACCGGCGACTACCAGCTCGGTTTCACGATCATCGCTGCGCTCGCGCTCTTCGGCAACGTCTTTTGGCTTCTGGCCACCCCACCACGGCCGTTGAGCGAGGTCGCCGACAGCGCGTGATCACGTCTTTCGGCGGGATCAGGCGCCGCGGCGCCCCAGCATCCAGTCGCGAGCAGAGTCGTCGTTCAGCTCGAGCGCGAAGTACTTCTCGAAACGATCGTCGAGTTCCTCGACCGCATCTTCGGTGAGCCAGATCATCTCGCCCTCGGGAACCGACACAGCCGGTTGCGGTTCGGGCGCGCGTTCAGCGGCCTGATGCATGGCCTGGTTGGCGGCAAGCCAGCGCTTCTGAGCGTCGTCGTGCAGTTCCTGGGCTTCGTCACGAAGCCGGCGGGCTTCGGCAGCTTCGGTCACGGCTGCGGCGCGCAAGGTGGCGACGTGCACCTCGGCGTTGGCGTGCATGGAGCGGGCGTCGTCGAGGGCTCGACGTTCCATCTCGTCAGCAACGTTGCGGGCCATTTCCACAATGGACTTCGCTTCGCGCCGTGCCTGAACGACGCTCTCTGCGGCTCGGGCACGAATACCGGCAGCAGCGACATTGGCCGCCACGAGCGCCCGCTCTGCCGCGTTGCGGTGCCGGGTGATCTCGGCCAACCGTTGCTCGGAGGCGGCACGGAGCCGGACGAGCTTTGATGCCCGCTCCAGCCGCTGACCGGGCGTATCGCCATCGGCGGCTTCGGCGGCACGGCGTGCCCGAACTTCGGCTTCATCGCGGGCGACTCGGACCGCGCTGAGCTCGCGCCGCAGTCGTTCCATCGCCTGTGCCGAATCGAGGCTCACCATGGAGCGACCATCGGCAGGACCCGCCAGTTCCTGAGTCGTATGGCTCATGGGTGAATGGTAGGTCGTGACGCGCCCGCAGTGGCCACCGGAGTGAAAAACCTTCAGCGGGGTCGACGAAGTTCCACTTCGATCAGCTCCTCGGCCACGGGATGCCACAACCAGACGTCACTTCCCTTCAGTTCGCGACGCAGGGCGGTTGCCAATTTGTATGCCTGACTCACGAATGCGTCGGCGATGTCCGGGGTGTCGAGTACGCCGTCGACCTCCTGGAAGAACTCGGACCAGTCGGCGAGCGCCACCCGCAACCGCTCGGAGAGCTCCAACTGTTCCGCGGTGACGGGATCTCCGGCTGATGTTCGGATCGGACCGTCTCCAAGCTGGGCACGCAGAACGAGCGAGTACATGCCACCACGGTAGGCCACCGCCGATCGGCGTCGGTCGCTACGATCCGTGGATGCCCGAAGCGAGCGAACCGACCACCACCGATCCCCACGTGTTGCGAACCGTCTTTGGAATGCAGCGCCCCGTTGCGCTCGCTCCCATGGCCAAGATCGCTGGCGGGAAGCTGGCTCGGGCGGTGAGCGAGGCAGGCGGCATGGGATTCCTGGGCGGAGGGTACGGCGACGCCGGATGGATTTCCGACCAGATGGAGCTCGTGGGCGATACGCCAGTGGGCATCGGCCTGATCACCTGGAACATGGCTGACGGCGCGGTCACAACCGCACTCGCCCATGAGCCAGCAGCCATCTGGCTGTCCTTCGGAGACCCGTGCCCCCACATTGCCGAGATTCATGAGGCTGGCGCCAGGGCGGTGTGCCAGGTGGGCACGACGCAGGAGGCCGTCGATGCCGTCGCAGCCGGTGCCGACGCGATCGTTGCGCAGGGCAGCGAAGCGGGCGGACATGGGCGCACCGGCCGGACCCTGTTCGGACTTCTTCCCGCCATTTCGGCGGCGTGCCCCGGGGTACCGCTCCTTGCCGCCGGAGGCATCACGCACGAGCCGGCATACCGGGCTGCAGTGGCGCTGGGTGCTTCGGGGGTTGCATTGGGGACGGCCTTGTATGCGACCGCCGAATCGAACGATGTGCCCGAAGCCAAGCAGCGTCTGGTCGATGCGTCCGGGGACGACACCGTGCACAGCGTGGTCTACGACCTGATTCGGGGACCCGAATGGCCCGCCGGATATTCGGGCCGTTCGCTTCGGACCACGATCACGGACACGTGGGCGGGTCGAGAAGACGAGCTTCGCCCGGTCGTGGAGCCGCTCATCGCCGACCACCGACGGGCGACGACCGAAGCCGACATGTCGGTCCGCGTGGTCTGGGCTGGAGAGGGCGTTGACGGCATCGATTCCATTCCGTCAGCTGCCGACGTCGTCCACCGGTTTCCCCGGCTGTGATCCCGCACATGTCCGCTCCGACGCTTCCGAGACGCCAGCCGCTTTCCATCCTGCCGATCACAAGGACCCAGACATGACCGTGATGTTGACCATTCAGTTCACCGCCGCCGAGGGGCAGAGCGATGCCCTGGCCGACGCAATGTCGGCTGCGATTCCGACCACCACGGCGTTCGCCGGATGCGAGCGCATCGACTTCGTCCGCCAAGCCGAATCTCCGGACGAGTTCCTCCTGGTCGAGCTGTGGGAGTCCATGGACGCCTACGCCGCGTACAAGGCGTACCGCGCCGAATCTGGAACCTCGGTCCTCTCGAGCGATCTGGTGGCCGGCCCCGCCATCACCATCGTGCACGAGCTCGTGCCCTGAGCTCGCGCGCGACCCCGGCGCCCTGAGTTCGCATCCTGATCGCGGGCACGGAACGCGTTCGCTTACCTGAGCTTTCGCGGCACGCACATACCGTGCAGATCAATGAAGCGTTTCTCACTCATGGCGGCTCGGTCGGCGCTCGGCATTCTTGTTGTGCTCGCCGTGGCGATGCTGTTCGCTCGGTGGTCGACCGTGTTGGAGACACCCACGAACTTCCGCCCCCACCTGCTGCTGGTGGCACTGCCAGTCGTCGTGGTCGTCGCCATCCTCGGCACACGACGCGATCTGGCGGTCGGACTGCTGCCGCTGCTGTTGCTCGGCGTACCGGTCGCCCCGTACCTGACGGGCGGATCGGAACCGGTGCCTGCGTCGCGAGCTGCGGTGCGCGTGCTGCAGTACAACGTGCTCTATTCGAACACAGACCACGACGCGATTCTTGCGGAGATTCGTGCGGCCAACGCTGATCTCGTCGGGCTTCACGAACTGACGACCGAGCAGTGGGAGGTCCTGGAGCCAGCATTGCGAGACGAGTATCCCTACGCGCTCGCCGACCCCGTGTACCTCCCCGGCCCCGGCTCCAACGGTGGTGGCAAGGCGGTGCTCTCACGCACACCCATCGCTCCCGTCCCGGTGGAGTCGTCGTTCCCATTGCCGCCGCTTGCCGTCACAACCGAGCTGCAGGGCGAAGACGTCCTCGTGGTGGCCCTGCACCCGAGTCCGGCCCGGACGAACGACTGGCTTGTGGCCCAGCGCGAGGACAAGTTGGCGGCAGTGGCCCGAACGGTCGCTCACCACGATGGGCCGGCCATGATCATCGCCGATCTGAACATCGCCCCAACGTCCCCGGACTACGGCCGGTTCCTCGACTCCTTGCAGTGGCAGGATCCACGACGCGCGATCGGTATCACCCCAACCTTCCCCGCCCAGGGCTGGGCCCGATCGGCGGGAATCGCCATCGACCATGTCTTTGCCTCACCCGAGTTCATCGTGCACGACTACACATTGGGCGGCGGTGGTGGTTCCGATCACCGTTCGCTCGTCGCCACACTGTCGTTGGACCGGACCGCTCCGCAGCTCTGAACGGCACCTGGCCGCTACCGGCCCCAGCGTTCACGTGGTTGGCGGCGTGGCCACAAGCGGAAGGAGCAGCCGTGCCAAACGGAAGAGCCGCGGGGCCCGCTCGACATTCCCGTCGAGGTTGTTCCGCAGTTCGAGCCCGGTCACGATCGAGAACAGCAGATCGGCCAGATCACGTGCGGGCACGAGGGCTCCCATGGGGTGCTGGCCGGCGACGTCGGAGATTCGTTGTTCGACGAAATCGAGCCACGGCTGGGTGGTTTCCTCCAGCCCGGAACGGAGGTTGACGTTGGCGGTGACGCCACCCATCAGTTCGGCCAGGACTGCCATGTGCCCAGACTCGACGTCCTCGACGTAGAGCATCTCCAACGTGTCGATGAGCGTGGCGAGATCTGTGAATTCACCAAGCGTCTCCTCGTAACGATCGAGGCGGCGCTCGCTGCTCTGTCGTAGTGCCTCGAGGAGCAGCTCATCGATGCCGCCGAAGTGATAGTAGATCGCGGCCTGGTTCGCTTGGGCACGAGCGGCGATCGCCCGAGCGGTCGTTCCTCGGAACCCGTCGTGGCGCAGGCTTTCGAAGGCGGCGGTGACCAGCATGAGGCGGGTCTGCTCCGGGTCGGCGCCTCGACCCCGCTTCCGGGGTTCTCCCTTGCTGGGAGCGCCGTCCTTCTTCGGTGTCGGCGCGCTGGGCCCTGCGGCGCTCGGTGGCGGATCGTGGTCCATGCGACCCATTTTAAACGATCGCTCGAAACAATCGTTGCATTTGAATCGATTCCCCCGTACGTTGCAAGACATCAAACGAAACGAACGTTTCAAATGACGGAGATCCCATGACGCACCACACCGCAACCACGACAACCGACTGGGCCAGCCGAGGCGACCGGGCCATCCCCCGCATGGCGGTTCCCCGTCTGGCCGACATCGCTCCGGACATCCTGGACAACATCCGTCCGCTCATGCTCGTGCTCATCGGGCGCCCGCTCGTCGGTCTCGCAGTCTTCGTTCTGGCGGCCATGCAGGGGTGGTGGCTTGTGGCAGTTCCCGCATCGTTCCTCGTCTACGGCTCGTGCCTGACCGCCACACATCACCTCATCCACGGCAGCCTCGGCCTTTCGCCCCGCATGCGTCATCTCTGGCTCGGCTTGCTTGGCTGTGTGGTTGCCGAGAGTGGGCACGCATTGCAGGTCACCCACGGGCACCATCACCGTGCTGATCTTTCCGTCCCCGATCCCGAAACCTCGATCGAGTACTCGAGCTGGGCTCGCCTTCCGCTCGACGCCCTCACGTTTCGCTACCGTCTGGCGTTCTGGGGTCTCGCCCATGCCCGCCGCAAGCGAGTGATCCGTCTCGAGATGGCCGTGCACGCCGCCCTCCACCTGCTCAGCCTCGCCCTGCTCCCGGTCTCACCGATTCTGTGGGTGTACCTCACCCTCATGCACGTCTCGTCCTACGTCTTCGCGGTGCTTGCATCGAAGGGCCCGCAGACCAACTACGGCCGACCCGTGCCCAGCCCGCTCATCCGAGTGCACACCCGTGTCGGCCGGGTCTTTCTGTTCAGCCACGACCTGCACCTGGAACACCACGCCTACCCGCACGTGCCCGTTCCCCGGCTCCGCAGACTGCTGGACGATCTGGAACCGGTCTTCGCCGAACTGGACACCTTCGACGTCCGCCTCCCCGCATGAAACACCGAGCACATCCGGTTGTTCCGGACACCATGAATGGCACCGTGATCGTTCAGACCGCAGGGTTGATGGGCTGGTTTCTTGCGGCCACGTCCGGGCTTCCCCGATCAGGCACCATTGCAAGCCATCTGGAACTTCGAGAAGGACTCGCCGGAGAGCGCTGGACCCGGCACCTCAAGCCGGGACGACGGCAGGCAACTCCGACGTGGAAGGTCCGGCCGGACGGCTCGCATGTTCTTGTCGAGAAGCTGGGACCAGTGTCGATGACCTTCGCAACGCACGCCGATGCAAGTGGGACCAGCCTGGTGCTCACCTCGGTTCAGCTGGGTCGCCTGCGACTTCGGGCGGGCATCGTCCACATCACCGCCGACGCCACCCAGCACGAAGGGTCGCTCACCACGGTCGTCCACATGTCGCTGCTGCATGGTCGGCTCGGCTCCCTTTGGTACACCTCGGAACTCCCCGCCACCTGAACAGGTCAGCAATGGCCGTTCCACCACCGTGACACTACGTCCTGTATGCCTGGTCGGCTGCGCCAAACACGCCTTGGCCACGGCTTCTCAGACGAGGTTCACCCAGTCGTGATGGTGCGTCTCGGCGAATCGGCGAAGCGTGTTGCGCCAACTCCCCGAAGACCGGGCGATTCCGGCTGGAGCGTGTTCCAGATCCTGGAGCCATCGGCCAAGGGCCATCCGGCGAATGGCCACTCCAGCCTCGATCACATCGTCGGGAATGTGTACGCCAGATTCGTCAACGTAGGCCGCCACGAACACTGCTGCGAAGCGATCGAAGCCCTCACCCCTACCAGCAAGTGTTGCACTGAAACGCTCCATGAAGAGCGTGTTGGCGATGTCGAACGCACAGGTTCCGACTCCGAGCTCACCGAAGTCGATGACGCGCAACCCCTGACCGGTCTCGATCAGATTGGAGGTGGCGAAGTAACCATGAATGAGCTGGCGACGGCCGGCAGGCTCCGGGTCGCCCGGACGCTTGCAGGCTCGAAGCGCAGCCACGTCGGGAAGGCCAGCACCGTCGATCGAGCGCAGGGTGTCGTGCAGACGGGCAAGGACCCTGCCCATCGACTCGGCGGTGTCAGGACTGCCCAGGTCTGCAGGCGTGCCCTTGATGAAGGGATGCAAAACACAGCGACGTCCGCCCACACCGACGACGAGCTCGCCTTCGGTCCGGAGCGGCGGAACAACCTCGGGATTCGCTTCCGCCGCCGCAGCAACCACGTCCATACGCTGCTCGAGCCAAGGGTCCGGCCTGAGCTCAGACTTGACCACGATGTCCTCGCCGCCACGATTCGCTCGATGGACCACCGACTGGTGCCCGCCGTGCAGCCGCTCCCCCAATGCGATGCCCGCGCCTGGGAAGGCACCAGGTTGATGGCGGACGACGTTGAGCTCGGTGTTGTACGGATAGTCGAAGGGCTCCTCGAAGTCATCGACGAGCTCAGCGATCGCTTGGGCGATCGCCGCCCGTTCGGGATCGGCCATCGCTCCGACATAGCTGACCGACAGTGCCCGATCGACGACACCCTGCCGAGGGGTTGGCCATGGGTTGGCGATGCTCCAGTCGTCGAACGGCGTCCATCGTAGATCGGTGTCGATGGCGTAGCGCCAGAGCATCTTGTGATGTCGGGGTGTCGTGCCGGTCGGGTCGGCGACGACGTTGGTCCACTCCCGCACCCAATCGACCGCCTGATCGCGCACGTTCCAGACAAGGGCCAGGACACCACCCGGCCGAAGCACACGAGCGAGCTCATCCAAGGCCGGCCCGTGGTCGAACCAGTGGAACGCCTGGCCGACGACAACAGCATCGACGCTCCCATCAGCGAACGGGATGCGTTCGGCTGTGCCGTCCACGCAATCAAGACTCGGGTGCTGCTGGGCGAACTGTTCCCGCATTGCTTCCAGCGGCTCAACACCAGTCACCGGAACACCGGCGTCCGCAAGCGCCGCGGTCAGGATGCCAGTACCCGCTCCCAGGTCGATGACCCGTTCACAGCCATCGAGCAATGCCGCCAACCGTGCCACGGCATCGGGGTGATACGAGGGCCGCGCCGACACATACGACGAGACCGCCGACGTGTCATACCCATCAGCCGCCGAAGAATGCACCATCAGCCACGACCGTAGCCGTCAAGACCGCCCCGACATGCCCGCGGTCCCACCGCTCTGCGCACCACAGAGACCGTCAGTCAACGCTCCAAATCGCACATCGAAGAAATCTGCTTGGCATTGATTTACGCCCCCACTTCTGACGTCAAAGCTGGGGTTGTTCCCGGAAAGACCGGAGCGTACTTCCAAGGAGATCCAACATGGACACCTTCTCCGCCCGACCAAGCGTGAGCTACACGCGCGACAAACTCAGCGGCGCCCTGCATCTTCTCGCGGCGGCGCCCGGACCGCTGCCCCAACGAATCGCCGACGCGTACGACGAAGAGCTTCACCGAGTTGATTTGCGACGACGCCGGACCGGCCACTTTGACGGTTGGTCGGGCCCGTTGATCACGGAAGAGGAGGCATCTGAGCTGGAATCGATCTGCACTGTGATCGCACCAGAGTCGGTCGCCTCAGCCGACCGACATGCGCTTCGGGAGCGCTCCGATGTCGAACTGGACGTCTTGATCGACAGGCTCTTCGTCTTGGAAAGCTCTATTGGCTAAAAGAAGGCTCGAAAACCGAGGTGCGAACCCAGCGAGTTCGAGGCTGCGAAGCCGGCTCGAACGGAAGGGGCCTCGGGCCAGCAGTTACGAACCCGCAGGGTTCACAACGGCGAGATCGGGGCCCGGGCCAACGGATTGCGACCGCTGGAGGAGGGCAACCCTTCGGGTTGTGAAGCTCCGGGACTTAGAACTCTTCGTCGAAGCCGACTTCGCCTTCGACACCGACCTGGTAGGCCGAGACGGTGCGCTCGAAGAAGTTGGTGAGCTCCTGGACGTCCTGGAGTTCCATGAAGTCGAACGGGTTCTTCACGCCGTAGACCGGGGTGATGCCGAGCTGCGCGAGACGCTGGTCGGCGACGAACTGCAGGTAGACCTTGGTGTCGGCGAGGCTCATGCCCTGCACACCTTCGGAGAGCACGTCGGCGGCGAACTGGTATTCGCACTCGACGGCTTCGTCGATCATTTCCTTGATCTGGGCTTCGAGCTCGGCGTCGAACAGTTCGGGCTCTTCGGCCCGAACGGTGTTGACGACCTCGAGGGCGAAGTTCATGTGGCAGCTCTCGTCGCGGAACACCCAGTTGGTGCCGGCGGCGAGGCCGTTGAGGAGGCCCTTGGAGCGAAGGAAGTAGACGTAGGCGAAGGCGGCGAAAAAGAACAGGCCTTCGATGCAGGCGGCGAAGCAGATGAGGTTGAGCAGGAACTGCTTGCGCTGCTCGGGGGTTTCGATGCGGTCGATGTCGCCGAGCGAGTCGATCCACTTGAAGCAGAACTCGGCCTTCTTGCGGATGGAGGGGATGTTCTCCACGGCGGCGAAGGCTTCGGCACGCTGGTCGTGATCGGGGATGTAGTTGTCGAGCAGTGTCAGGTAGAACTGCACGTGCAGCGCCTCTTCGTAGAGCTGGCGCGACAGGTACATGCGTGCTTCGGGTGCATTGATGTGCTGGTACAGGTTGAGCACCAGGTTGTTGGCCACGATGGAGTCACCGGTGGCGAAGAAGGCCACGAGCCGCTCGATGAGGTGACGCTCGGCCGGCATGAGCTTGCGCTCAAGGTCGACCAGGTCGTCGGAGAAGTCGATCTCGTCGACGGTCCAGGTGTTCTTGATGGCGTCCTGGTACATCCCGTAGAAGACCGGGTAGCGCATGGGGCGCAACGTGAGGTCGAAGCCCGGGTCGAGAATGTTCTTGGGGCGGGCGTCGGGAAGGGCGAGACCCTGTGGTTCGGATGGTTCTTCGAACGCGGACAGGGAGTTGTCAACGAGTGCCATGGAGGGGAAGTTCCGTTCTTCTTACGAGAGGTTGGTGTTTGGTGTCGTGGTGTGCTTGGCCTAGTTACAGGCTTCGCAGGATTCAGGGTTCTCAAGCGAACACGCCAGAGCCTCTGCCTCGCTGAACGCCGGCTCGCCACCCGTGGTGGGGGGAGGAGTCGGCGCCGACGTCGTTGTCGTTGTGGTCTTGTTGATGCGAGTCGCTGGACGTGAACGCAGGTAGTAGGTGGTCTTGAGACCCTTCTTCCAGGCGTACATGTACATGGAGGACAGCTTGCCGATGCTCGGCGATTCCATGAACAGGTTGAGCGACTGACTCTGATCGATGAAGGCGCCGCGATCGGCGGCCATGTCGATGAGTGACCGACCCGGAACTTCCCAGGCGGTGCGGTAGATCTCGCGAAGATCCTCGGGAATGCGTTCGATGTGCTGCACCGAACCTTCGGAGGACTTGAGGTCGTTGATCATCTCGGCATCCCAGAGGTTGCGTTCCTGGAGTTCCTTGACGAGGTAGCGGTTGATCTGCAGGAATTCGCCCGAGAGCGTTTCGCGCTTGAACAGGTTGGACACCTGCGGCTCGATGCATTCGTAGCAGCCGGAGATGGACGCAATGGTGGCTGTGGGAGCGATGGCGATCATGAGCGAGTTGCGCAGGCCATGCTTGGCAACGCGTTCGCGCACGGTCTGCCAGCGATCGGTGTCGGTCGGGGTGACGTCCCACAGGTCAAACTGCAGGTCGCCGGCGGCGGCACGGGTGCGGGAGAAGGTCTCGTGGGGACCGAACTCTTCGGCGAGCTTGGTGGAGGCCAACAGTGCGTTGAAGTAGATCTCTTCAGAAACCCGGGCCGAAAGCTCACGAGCTTCGGGGGAATCGAACGGGATGCCCTTTTTGAAGAAGACGTCCTGCAATCCCATGAGACCGAGGCCAACCGGACGCCACTTGCTGTTGGAGTGGCCGGCTTCGTCGGTTGGGTAGAAGTTGATGTCGATGACCCGGTCCAGGAAGGGAACGACGTGCTGGACGGTGTCGGCCAGACGCTCGAAGTCGAATTCCTTGGTGTCGGCGTCGACGAATTCGCCAAGGTTGAGCGAGCCGAGGTTGCAGACTGCGGTCTCGTCCTGGTTGGTGACCTCGATGATTTCGGTGCACAGGTTGGACAGGTGCACGACGTGCGCGGTGCCATCTTCGGACGGCTGCCCGGTCTGGTTGCACTTCTCGTTGGAGGAGTCCTTGAAGGTCATCCAGCCGTTGCCGGTCTGGGCGAGGGAGCGCATCATGCGGCTGTAGAGGTCGCGAGCCTTGATCTGACGCTCGTAGAGGCCCTGGGACTCGGCCTCTTCGTAGGCGGCACGGAACTCGTCGCCGTAGAGGTCGGTGAGGTGCGGAACCTTCTTGGGATCGAACAGCGACCACTGCCAATCCTTGTCGACCCGCTCCATGAAGAGGTCGGGTACCCAGTTGGCGAGGTTCAGCGAGTGCGCACGGCGCATGTGGTCGCCGGTGTTCTCCTTGAGGTCGAGGAATTCCTCGATGTCGGCGTGCCAGGACTCGAGGTAGATGCATGCTGCACCCTTGCGCCGGCCACCCTGGTTGACGGCGGCGACGGAGGAGTCGAGGGTCTTGAGCCACGGCACGATGCCGTTGGACAGACCGTTGGTTCCCTGGATGAGGGAGCCCTTTGCCCGCACCCGGTGCCAGGCAACGCCGATGCCACCGGCGAACTTCGAGAGACGGGCGATGTCGGTGTAGCGCTTGTAGATGCCTTCGAGGCTGTCCTCGGGCGAGTCGAGCAGGTAGCACGACGACATCTGGGCGTGACGGGTGCCCGAGTTGAAGAGTGTGGGGCTGGACGGCAGGTAGGCCAGCGAGGACATGAGGTCGTAGAAGCGAACGGCTTCTTCGGCGGTGCTCGACAGGCCGCAGGCGACACGCAGGAAGAAGTACTGCGGCGTCTCGGTGACTTCGCGGGTCTCGGGGTGACGAAGCAGGTACCGGTCGTACACGGTGCGCAGCCCGAAGAATTCGAACTTGCGATCGCGGTCGGTGTTGATTGCGGCGTTCAGCGTGGGCGAGTTGGCTTCGACGAATTCGGCGACGTCCTCACCGACGAGGCCGAGGGCGTGGCCGGCACGGATGGACTCGGAGAACCAGGGGATGTTCTGGTTGCGGACCTCTTTGTCGACGTACAGCGCCAGCTGTCGGGCGGCGAGCTTGGAGTAGTTGGGCTCTTCGACGATGAATCCGGCAGCGGTGCGGATGGACAGTTCGTCGAGCTCCCGGGTGGTGGCACCGTCGGCCAGAGCCGAGATGGTGCGGGTGGCGACGCGCATGGCGTCGACATTCATGAGACCCTCTGCACATCGGGCGATGGCGTTGACGATCTTGTTGAGATCGACCGGTTCGAGCGTGCCGTTGCGTTTGCGAACCCGCATGCCGGTTGCGACGTCCTCGTCGACCGAGATTGTGTCCGTTGCTGCGAGGAGCGTCGCTCCGCGGTCATCTGTCAATGTCATGTTTGCGCCACCTGCGTGCCTGTCCAGCCAGATCGAGCCTGGGGTCGGTTCCACCTCGTGACGAGTGCCTGCGACCTGATGTTCACGGTCGCCCCTTCGGTTCGTCATGGGGTGGGAAGGACGAGGTTACAAGGATGTAATTACAGCCTTCAAGCTTTGCTGTGAACACATTTTCCGCAACCGCCCTTCGCGTTTGGGTCATGGACCGATCGCGTCAATGAACTCATGATGCCCGGGGTGATCCGCCCACTCTGTGTGAGTGTTACGATTTCATTACAGCGCCATGTGTGGTGTTGGTCACACCAATTCCCAACACACAGCGGTCGACTGCATCCACATCAGCATCACAGGCCTCGTGAACCACACGAACAACAGTGGCAACAGGGGGAACTTACGAGGACTTTACGAACTCCATCACAGAGCGTGCAGTACGTCTTCCGGACTGCAAGGCACCGTTGATCGACGGATTCTGGCGGTGATCTCCGGCCACGAAGACTTCGGAGTCGAGCCGTGATTTTGCGGGCAGCGCCTCGCCTGGAAGCTGCCGCGGCTGGGCCTGACGAATGACATCGGTCCGGAGCAGATCCCAGTCCTGCACCTCGGATCCGAACCACTGACCCAACTGCGTGCGCACCAGGTCCTCGTTGGCCGAGTCCGAATCCGAACCCGGCGCCGACACACCAATCAGATGCTTGCCGGCAGGCGCGTAGTGCGGCGAAACGCTGGACATGACCGCAACGTTGTTGATTGGCCCCCCGCCAGTGCCGTTGAGCAACAGCAGCGGTTCGGTGTAGGGGGCAGCATCGGCCGAGAACCAGCGGGTGGTGACCGAGTTCCAGCCAAGGTCGGGAGTGTCCACCAACTGTGCGGCGGCCGACATGTCGGTGGCAACGATGACGGCGTCGACATCGACTCGCTCACCATCGAGGCCAATGTGGGTCGGCGACACCTCGGTGACGGGGGTGGACAGGCGCAGGCTCCCCTCGGGAAGCCGAGCAGCCAGCTGCGCACCGAGCTGACCCATGCCGTGCGAGGGCACGGCGCCATACCCTTCGGCGAGCATGCGGAACACGAAGTCCGTGAACCGGCTGGTGACCTCGAGCTTCGGGTCCAGGGTGATCCCGGCGAACAGCGGCCGAAGGAACGTTTCGACGAACGTGTCGGAGAACTTCAGGTCGGAGAACCGAGCGGCCGTGGTGCATTCGCCCTTGGCCCACAACTCGTCGACCGTGCCCGACATGACGGTGCGGCGCCAGTTGAGCAGTCGAGCCTTGTCGATCGGCGAGCCAATTGGTGCCTTCACGGTCTCCAGCAGATCACCGGGACGACGAATGGGATCGCCGACGACCACTCGCTCGTTTCCGATCTGCACGAGCGAGCCTGCCTGGAAGCGGCGCAGGTCGAGCCCCGGCATGTCGAGAATGCGCTGGGCCACGGGGTACGCGGTCAGCAGAATCTGAAAGCCACGGTCGAGCAGGTAGCCATCGACGGCGTCGGTACGGACCCGGCCGCCCACACCGTCGGAAGCCTCGAAGACCACAACATCGTGGCCGCGATCGACGAGCGTGACCGCCGCTGCCAACCCGGCGAGCCCTGCGCCGGCAATTCCCACTGTGGCCACGTCATGCCTCCGAGTTCAGATGATTGAGCAACCCGAGCAGCGCGGCCTCGTAGCCGGCGGCGCCGAGTCCGGCGACGGCCCCCAGACACACGGCAGCCACATACGAGTTGTGGCGGAACGACTCGCGTGCCGCCGGATTCGACAGATGCACTTCGACCACCGGGAACGCCACAGAAGAGATCGCGTCCCGAAGCGCAACCGACGTATGCGTGTAACCACCGGGGTTGAACAGCGCTCCGTCGGCCCAGGCGGCTGCGTCGTGCAGTGCGTCCACGAGCTCACCCTCGCTGTTGGACTGCACCGCCGTGACCTGGTGACCGGACTCGCCGGCGACGGTCGTGATTCGGTTCACGATGTCGGCCAGGGTCGTGGTTCCGTAGATTTCGGGTTCGCGCGTACCCAACAGGTTCAGGTTGGGCCCGTTGAGGACAAGTATGTGCACCCGTCGATGCTATCGCCGCGGCCTGAGCCGACGGGGATCCTCAGCCGAGCTGCCATTCGGCGTCGACCTCGACCAGATCCCGCGGTCCGTCGAGAGCTGGTTTGAACACTTCCAGTGGAATACGGCGAACCGACACCGGCCGTTCGCCGTCCAGAATCTCGACGACCATCCGGTAGCGACCGTTGAGCAGTGGGAGCTTCGGAATGACACAGCCCACAGCCAGCGGGCCGGCCACGTTCGTGCCCAGATCAACCTTCGATGTTCCCAGTCCCAGCGGCACGCCGGTGGGCCGGGAGAACCGAACCCGGAGCCCGGCGTTCGCCACCGATTCCTTCAGGTCCAGACCGATCGTCAGATGCAACGGACGGCTGGGCGATGGGTTGACCCGCCCGGATTCGGGCGCCACATCGACTCGGGTGACCCAATCGGGGTTCAGCGCTTCATCGGAGGTGTCGGGTTGCAGACTGCTCTCGGATTCAGCGTGGGCGATGTACGCATCGACGACATCGATCGGGTCGCCGAGCGCCATCATCTCGCCCTTGTGCAACCACAGGATCTGGTCGCACGTGTCGCGCAGCATGGAGAGGTTGTGCGACACCTGCACGATCGTGGCGCCGTGTTCACGAAGCCGTTGCATACGTCGTGCGCCATGCTCTTTGAAGGTGATGTCGCCCACGGCGGTGATCTCGTCGGCGAGCAGGATTTCGGGGCGCAGCTGAATGGTCACGGCGAACCCCAACCGGGCCCGCATGCCGCTGCTGTAGGTGTCGATGGGAGCGTCGATGAACGAGCCAATGTCGGCGATGTCGATGATCTCGTCCATGACCCCGTCCATGTACTCGCGGGGCAGCCCCACGACCGCACCGTTCATGTAGACGTTTTCGCGACCGCTGAGCTCGGCGTGGAATCCGGCGCCAAGTTCCAGGAGTGCCGTGACCCGACCACGGGTCTGCACGGTGCCCGTGGACGGCCGGTAGATGCCACACAGGGTTCGCAGGAACGTGGACTTGCCCGAGCCGTTGCGGCCAATGACGCCGAGCATCGACCCCTTGGGCACCTGCACGCTCACGTTGCGCACCGCCCAGAATTCGCGCTGCAAGTCGGCCTCGGACGCGGTCAGCCGATCGCGCAGACTCCGGCTTCGGCCGCCAAGGACGAACATCTTCGAGACGTTGGTGGCGTCGATGGCGATGTCGTCGGCGTCGGCGTCGGGTGTGGATGCTGCACCGGATTCGGCCGGTTTCAGATCGGTCATCAGACCCCCTCGGCCACGTCTGCCGACGAGCGGGCGAAGACCGACCAGCCAAGGAGCAGAAGCCCAACCGACCAGCCACCGATCCACAGCCAGTCGGTGAGTGGTGGCCACTCATGCAGGTACGTTCCGTCGCGGCTGACTTCGATCATCTTGGCGAACGGGTTCCACCGCACGAGTGGGACCAGCCAGCTCAGGCCAATGCGTTGCTCGACCAGATCGATCGACCAGATGATGGGGATCAGGTAGAAGAACAGCCGAAGGAAGATGCTGTACAGGTAGCCAACGTCGCGGTACCGACTGTTGGCCACCGACAGCAGCAGCCCGACGCCGAGGCCTGCCATCGTGGCGAACATGGCGGTAGGCACCAGCACGATCATCTTGAACGACGTGTGCCCCCACGCCACATAGAACAGGATCAGGGCGCCGATCTCGAGCGAGTTCTGCACGATCACCGTGAGCGCCTGCGCAATCGCCGGCGCCACCGGTGGAAAGTACAGCTTCCGGCGAAGCTTCACTGTGGACGTGAAGCTGTTCAGCACCTTGGACGAACTCGCCCGGTAGAAGTTCCAGATCACCATTCCCGAAATCAGGTAGTGCGGGAAGGACTCGAAGCCTCCGGGCGCATCCGGGAGCGACCGGTTCACGGCCAGAATCACGCCGAAGACGAGACTGTAGATGGCGATCTCGGCGATGGGGTTGAGCAGCGACCACACCCAGCCCAGGTAGCTGCGCAGGTAGGTGGTTCGAAGGTCCCGCTTCGTCAGATACGCGATGAAGGACCGGTACTTCCAGGCTTCCCGCGCCGAAGAGGCAACCGACTGACGGTCGTCGCCTGCGGTGAAGACGGTGACCTCGGCGGCGTCGAACGCACCAGACGTTGTCACGACGGTTCCGTCCGCATCTCTCCGACGACACGTCCGGCCTTGTTCGTGATCTGTGCACGTGTCGCTGCTTCGGGGACGACCCCCAGGTGGGCGAGCACAAACGCCATCGCCGAATCCACCGCCCGGTGTGCCCCGTCGCGCGCCTTCAGCGCAATGCCCAGTCCACGGTCTGGAAGTGCCGCCATGAACACGCCTTCGGCACCGCCCTTCAACACAATGCGTTCGCTCGCTTGCTGGCCGAGGTCATGTTCGGCCCGGCCGGTCCCCGACATCCACCAGATGTTCTCGCTCATGGATGCAACGACCCGTTCCGCGGCGGCTGCGGTTTCGGCGTCCATGGCTGTTGGGGTCACGAGGCGGGCCATTGCGTGGGCCAGTTGCTGGGCGGGGAACGTGAACGTCGGGATGCCACACCCGTCGGCGCCATTGGTGGCGTCGGAAAGACTGGCGCCGGTGAACTCCTCGATCGCTTCGGTCACAAGTTGCTGGACCGGATGCTCTCGATCGATGTAGCCGGCCGTATCGAACCCCAGGTGCCGAGCGGTTGTGAGAAAGCCCGCGTGTTTGCCCGAACAGCAGTTGTGGATCTGGCCGAACGGTTCACCTTGCGAAAGGAGCGCGTCGGCGGCTGGAACGCTGATTGGACGATCGGGTCCGCATTCCAGATCATCGGTGCTGCAGCCGATGCGCTCGAGCCACTGACCAACGGCGACGATGTGATCGGGCTCGCCGCTGTGACTGGCTGCCCCAAGCGACACCTCGACGTCGCTCACGCCGTAGGCGGCTGCCGCGCCGGTGCGAACGAGGGGAATCACCTGAATGGGCTTGATCGCAGAGCGGGGAATGATGGGCGCATCGACGTCGCCCCACACCTGTGTGGGTCCGTCGGTGGTGGCCACAACGGCATCGACGAGGTGCACGCTTTCGACGACGTCGCGGGTGAGAACGACGTGCAGCGGAGCCGGAGAAGTGGACATTCCTTCAAGTCTGGATGAAATCTGACCGAATCGGCGTTCATTCAGGGAAGAAGCAACGCAAACCCATGCGATAGCATTGGGGTGTCCGCCAGAAAGGAACCACATCGTGAGTTCATATGAGACCTTGAACACGCCGGTCATCAACCTCCCCGAGGTCGATCGAGCAACGTTCGTCGTCAACGTCTACAAGCACGTCGCCGCAGCACTCGCTGCGTTCTTCGCCTTCGAAGTCCTGCTGTTCGCCACCGGCATTGCCGGGCGAATGGAAGAGTTCTTCTTCGGAGGGAGCTCCGGTGCCACCTGGCTGCTCCTCATGGGCGGCGTCATGGTCATTCAGATGTTCTCGGCAAACGCAGCCGCAGACCTCGTCAACCCACCCCGCCAATACATCGGCCTGTTTGGTTCGGCCTTCGGTCAGGCGCTCATCTTTGCGCCGTTCCTGTCCCTGGTCTTCAACCGTGGTGGCGGTGGCGCAACCGTGGTTGAGGCTGCGGTCATCACCGGAATCGGCTTCGCCATTCTCACCGGCATTGGCCTGTTCACCCGCAAGGACCTCTCGTTCCTGCGCCCGCTGATCATGTGGGGTATGGGCCTCGCCCTCCTCGCCATCGTCGGCGGCGTGATCTTCGGCTTCGGTCTCGGCACCTGGTTCTCGGTCGCCATGATCGGTGTTTCCGGCGCCTCGATCCTCTACCAGACGCAGAGCGTCGTGCGCCGCTACCCGGTGCAGGCTCACGTGTCCGCTGCCATTGCGCTCTTCAGCTCGCTGATGACCATGTTCTGGTACGTGCTTCGCCTGGTGATGAGCCGGGACTAGCGCCTGGGCCTTCGGGCCACAGCAACGAGACGAATCGACGAAACGCCCGGCTGTGATGGCCGGGCGTTTCTGCGTGCACGGCGGCCCCAAGAACTGCGGGCACTCTCAAGATCAGAAGCAGCCGTCGGTCGCGAAGATGATGCCGACGAGTACCGAGATCGCCCCGCACCCGACGGCAAATGCAGGGTCCTGGAACAACCCGAACGGCACGAGGAATCCTGCGAGCGGCGCAACCACAAGTGCTGCGGCAACCGCGTTGCATCGGGCCAGGACTGCGCCGAGCACCGAGGCAACCGGCAACGCAACGAGCAGAACCGCAAATGCGACAATCCCGATGTAGAACGGCAGGATCAGGCTTGCAGCCGCCTCGCCAGCGGACAGTACAAACCCGCTCATGACGAGCATGGCGAGGGCACTGAGGGCGGCTGCGACAAGCGCGACCGCTCTGGCGCCGGCAGCTGCCCCGGCACCAGCGGTTGGCCCCGGCGGTGTGGCGATCGTTACGGGTGCGGAATCCATTGTGTTGAGCATATGCTCAATTTAAGCACTTGCTCAACGCTTGTCAACCGGGCCGTCCAGCCCACGTTCAGCGGAGCCATTCACCTGGTCGAGCAGGCGGGGCTCAGGTGTCGATACATCCCGCAATACGATCGACCGCCTCCGCCACGATGTGGCGGGACGTGGCCAGGTTCATGCGGACGAACCCCGTGCCCTGATCCCCGTACTCCGGTCCAATACCGAGGGCGAGCCGTCCACGTTCCAGCAGTACTTCGGCCGGGTTGTCCCCCAGCCCGCAGGCGGACAGATCCACCCAGGACAGGTAGGTCGCCTCCGGCATGGCGTGGCGGCTCTGGGGAATCTGTTCCGCAAGCGCCTCAGCGAAGAACCGACGGTTGCCGTCCACGTACGCAAGCATCTCGTCGAACCACACCTGGCTCTCCGGGTCGGTCCAGGCAGCGAGCGTCGCCAGGTGACCCATGATCGACACCTCCCCCACCATCCGGTGCGTCATCGTTTCGAGCTTCCCCCGCAGTTCCGGCGAGCCGAAGTGCACCAGCGCACATCGGTTGCCCGCCAGGTTGAAGGATTTGCTGGCCGCAGTGAGCGTGATGGTTCGGGCGGCGACGTTCGGCGCAACCCGAGCGAACACCTCGTGCACGTTTCCGTCGTGCAGAAGGTCCTGATGAATCTCGTCGGCGATCACCAACAGGTTGTGGCGCTCAGCGACGTCGGCAATTGCGGTGAGTTCGTCGATGGTGAAGACCCGACCGGTCGGGTTGTGCGGGTTGCAGAGCATGAGCACGGTGGTCGTCTCATCGATCGCGGCCTCGAGGATCTCTGCGTCGACGACATACCGATCACCATCCCGACCAAGCGGTGCCTCGATGCGACGCCGACCCAACTGATCGATCGCCTTCAGGAACGGGGTGTAGATCGGCATCTGCACCACCACACCGTCGCCTGGCTTCGAGCCGATCGTCAGTGCGAAGTGCAGTCCCTGCACCACGGTCGTGAGCAACCAGGTGTCTTCGAGGTCGATGTGCCAGTCGAACCTGGCCGCCATGCGGTCGACGAATGCCTGCCGAACCGCATCGCGCAGGTCATACCCGGGGTAGCCGAGATCGTCGATGTCGAGCACGTTCTGCATCGCCCGCTTGATCGGCGGCGCAATCGGGAAGTCCATGTCGGCCACCCATGCGGCCAGCACGTCGTCGGGGTCCCGCGACCACTTCACGCTCAACTTCTTCGCCAGGACGCTGGTTTCCAGATCGTCAAACATTCCCCGAGTATTGCGCACTCCCCCACAACACGAAATCTGTGGTCAGTTGCCGATATCGGTTTCGGGGCTGCCGGACAATCCGCTGGGGCGAATCTCCAGGATCAGGTCGCCGCCTTCGAGTGACGCTCCGGCGACGCTGGCGATGCGCTCGACCGTGCCGTCGATGGGCGCCGAGATCGACGACTCCATTTTCATGGCCTCGATGATGGCCACTGTGTCGCCGGCGGCAATCTCGTCGCCGACTGCAACCGACACGTTGACCACACCGCGGAACGGTGCACCGACGTGGCCGGGTCGGGTCGGATCGACACGTTCGGCCTCGGGCCGGTCGCTGGCCACCGAACGATCACGGGTCTCGATGGGGCGGCCCTGTCCATTGACCCGGAACATGACCGAACGCATGCCTTCGTCGTCGGCCTCACCGATGGCCTCCACACCCACGAGCAGGCGCACGCCTCGGCCAAGGCCGATCGAGGCATCGTCATCGCGGGGGTCCACGCCGTACCAGAAGAGCGTCGATGGAAGAACGGAGAGGTCGCCATGGCGGTCCCGCTGCTCCAACCGCGCAGCCGAAGGGATCGGGAAGAGCAGCCGGTTCAGCGTGGCTCTGCGATCTTCTTCAAGACCGGCCTCGTCCGCTGGAGCAAGGTCCTCGGTGTGGGGTTCCCAGGCCCGACCCTCGACCGCCTTCGACCGGAAGGGTTCGGGGAAGCCGCCGGGTGGGGTGCCGAGCTCGCCATGCAGGAAGCCAACAACACTGTCCGGCAGATCGACGCTGGCCGGATCGTTCAGCAACTGGTCCGGGGTCACGCCCGAAGCGACGAGGTGCAGGGCGAGGTCGCCGACCACCTTCGACGACGGCGTCACCTTGATCGGGCGGCCCAGGAGCTGGTTGCAGGCCGCGTACAGGTTCTCGACCTCTTCGAATCGATCTCCCAGGCCGAGCGCAGTGGCCTGTGAACGCAGGTTGGACAGCTGCCCGCCGGGAATCTCGTGGCGGTAGACGGTGCCCGTGGGCGACTGCAGACCGGCCTCGAACGGCTTGTAGACACGACGGACCGCTTCCCAGTACGGCTCCAGATCGCCGATGGCGTCCAGGCTCAAACCGGTCTCCCGCTCGCTGTCGTCGGTCATGGACACCACAGCGGCGATGGACGGCTGCGAGGTCATGCCCGACAGGGGTGGTGCGGCGGCATCGACCGCGTCGACCCCGGCACCGATGGCAGCGACGTAGGTGGCCAGCTGGCCGCCGGACGTGTCGTGCGTGTGCAACTGCACCGGCTGGTCGAACCGTTCCCGGAGCGCGGTCACGAGCGTGCGGGCGACACTCGCTCGGAGCAGTCCGGCCATGTCTTTGATGCACAGGATGTGCACGCCGGCGTCGACCAACGTCTCGGCAACACCGAGGTAGTAGTCGAGCGTGTACAGCGACTCGTTCGGGTCGGCCAGGTTGCCCGAGTAGCAGATGGTTCCTTCGGCAACGGCGCCAGCTTCGAGGACGGCCTCGATGGCAGGTCGCATCTGGTCGATGTCATTGAACGCATCGAACACGCGGAAGATGTCCATGCCGGACTCGGCCGCTTCGGCCACGAAGGACTTGGCCACCGTGTCGGGGTAGGGCGAGTAGCCAACCGTGTTCCGGCCACGCAGGAGCATCTGGGTGCACACGTTGGGCGCCGCTTCCCGGAGGCGTTCCAGTCGTTCCCACGGATCCTCGTGCAGGAACCGCAGCGCCACGTCGAACGTTGCTCCACCCCAGCACTCCAGGCTCAGCAGCTCGGGCATGGTGTGGGCGATCTGGCGGGCACCGGCGACGAGGTCGATCGTGCGCACCCGTGTCGCAAGGATGGACTGGTGGGCATCGCGCAGCGTCGTGTCGGTGACTCCGACGGTGTTGGAGGCCCGCAGCTCTGCGGCAAACTTCTCCGGACCGAGCTCGAGAAGTCGCTGCCGCGATCCGGCGGGCGGTTCCACCTCGGGCCGGGGGTCGAGCTTGGTGGATGGATCCACTCGGGTGGGGGCCACACCGTGCGGCTGGTTGACCGTGACGTCGGCCAGGTAGCGCAGAAGACGGGTCGCGCGGTCGGCGCCAACGGCGGCCGAGGTGAGCTCGGGGCGTTCGTCGATGAAGTTCGTGGTGACCGAACCGGAGATGAACTGCTCGTCCTGCAGGATGGCTCGCAGGAACGGAAGGTTGGTCGACACGCCGCGGATGCGGAATTCGGCCAACGCCCGCTGCGCTCGGCGGATCACGGTCTCGAAGTCGTTGCCCCGGCACGTGACCTTTTCGATCAGCGAGTCGAAGAACGGGGTGATCTCTGCGCCCTGATAGCCGCCGCCACCGTCCAGGCGAACGCCAGCGCCACCAGCTGGGCGGTACGCAACGATGCGGCCCGTATCGGGGCGGAAGTCGTTGGCCGGGTCCTCCGCGGTGACCCGGCATTGCATGGCGAAGCCGCGCAGCCGGATCGTGTCCTGCTCGATGCCGAGCTCCGGAAGGGTGGCGCCCCCCGCGATGCGCAGCTGCGACTCGACCAGGTCGATGTCGGTGACCTCCTCGGTCACGGTGTGTTCCACCTGGATGCGTGGGTTCATCTCGATGAAGACGTGGCGACCCTTTGCATCGACGAGGAACTCGACGGTGCCCGCATTGCAGTAGTCGATCGACTGGGCGAACCGGACCGCATCGTCGAGCAGCTCGTCGCGCAGGTCGGCGTCCAGGTTCGGTGCCGGAGCCAGCTCGACCACCTTCTGGAATCGACGCTGCACAGAGCAGTCTCGTTCGAAGAGGTGCACGACGTTGCCGGCAGCGTCGGCCAACACCTGGGCTTCGATGTGGCGAACGTCGGTCATCGCCTCCTCGAGGAACACGGTCGGGTCGCCGAACGCGCTCTCACCCTCGCGGCGAGCGGCATCCACCGCTTCGACCAGGTCGGCGGGGTCCCCGATGCGGCGGAGGCCACGACCGCCACCACCGGCTGCGGCCTTCACAAAGATGGGGAAGCCGATGTCGTCGGCAAACGCGACGGCGTCGTTGGGGTCTTCGATCGGCGGCGACTGTTGGAGCACGGGAAGATTCGCTGCTTCGGCGGCGGCTCGCGCCCGCATCTTGTTGCCGGTCAGTTCGAGCACGTTGGCGCTGGGGCCAACGAAGGTGATGCCGGCCGCAGCACACGCCTCGGCCAGGTCGGGACTTTCAGAGAGGAAGCCGTAGCCGGGGTAGATGGCGTCGGCGCCGGCCCGCAGTGCGGTGGCAACGATGAGGTCATGGTCCAGGTAGGCCCGCACGGGGTGGCCGCGCTCACCGATCTCGTAAGACTCGTCGGCCTTGATGCGATGCAGTGCGGCCTGGTCCTCCCAGGTATGGATTGCGACGGTCTGAATGCCGAGCTGTGTGGCCGCCCGAAACGCCCGAATCGCAATCTCGCCGCGGTTCGCTACCAGTACCTTCTGCATGCCGTCCTCCTGCATCGTCGACATCCCCCCGACGATTCCATTCCAATCGGCAACCTAACCCAACCGGCTGAGTCGTCGTCGTGAGCTGCGACAAAGGGCGGACGAACGGCGCACCCCTGTCGGCAAGCGCGGCGCCGGACGGGTGGCACGACAACTCCCTGACGGCAAGACTTCGGTCATGCGCGCAATACACATCACCAGCACCGGAGGGCCCGAGGTCCTCACCCTGTCCGACATCGAACGGCCGTCGCCCTCAGACGGCGAGATGCTGGTGCAGGTCGCAGCTGCAGGTGTGAACTTCATCGACACGTACCAGCGCGGCGGCCTCTATCCCATGGACATGCCATTCACCCCCGGCCTCGAGTGCGCCGGCACGGTCGTCGAGGTCGGGGCCGGCGTCACCGAGTTCGCCGTCGGCGACCGAGTGGCCGCAAGCGAGGGAGGCGGCAGCTACGCCGAGTTCCGGATCGTCTCCGAACGGGTTGCCATCCCGGTTCCCGATGACGTGACACTCGAGACTGCGGCTGCCGTGCTGCTGCAGGGCATGACTGCGCACTACCTCGCCCACGACACCTACCCGCTCGGCCCCGGCGACCAGTGCCTCATTCACGCAGCCGCGGGCGGCACCGGACGACTGCTCGTACAGATGGCAAAGAACGCCGGCGCAACCGTATGGGGCACGGTCGGCAACGAGGAGAAGGCAGAGCTCGCCCGCTCCGCCGGCGCTGACCACACCATCTTGTACCGCGAGGTGGACTTCGCCGACGAGATCCGGCGGATCAGCCGAGTCGAGAAGCCCCTCGATGTCGTCTACGACGGCGTCGGCGCAGCCGTGTTCCATGACAGCCTGGGCCTCTTGCGGCTTCGGGGGCTGATGGCCACATTCGGCAACGCGTCTGGGCCGGTGGCGCCAGTCTCTCCGTTGGCACTCAGCGCCGGCGGTTCGTTGTTCCTCACTCGCCCGACACTCTTCCACTACGTGAGCACTCGTGAGGAACTCCTCGCCCGTGCAGGAGCGGTACTGGGCATGGTCGCCGACGGTTCGATCGAGGTTCGGATCGACACCATGTACGGACTCGACGACGCCGACGAGGCCCACCGTCATCTCGAAGAGCGGCGCAGCACCGGCAAGATCCTGCTCACCCCCTGAGCCTCCGCCTCACACAGAACCCTCGACTTCAAAATCTGTGGTCAGAGGTGGTCGCCCTGCGGTCACCAGCGTCCACAGATTCTGTACTCGCCGTTCTGTGGACCGTGGTGGTCGCTATCCGGTCACCAGCGTCCACAGATTCCGAAGCGAGGGAGACGGTGCGGTGGGTCAGCGGCCGCCGCCGACATCGACCAGTGCGCCGTTGACGTAGCTGGCCTTGTCGGACGCCAGCCACATGATGAGCTCTGCCACTTCGTCGGCCGTGCCGCCGCGGTTCTGGGGGATGTTGCCCTTGAGCCGCTCGACCCGACCGGGGTCGCCTCCCGATGCATGGATGTCGGTCTTGATGAGGCCGGGCCGCACGGCGTTGACCCTGACGCCCTCGGCGCCAAGTTCCTTGGCGAGGCCGATCGTGAGCGAATCGACGGCGCCTTTCGAGGCCGCGTAGTCGACGTACTCGAACGGGCTGCCGAGCTTGGAAGCCAGTGAGGACACGTTGACGATGGACCCGCCCGAACCTCCTCGAGCGGTGCTCATGCGTCGTGCGGCTTCGCGGGCACACAGGACCGCACCCACCACGTTCACATCCATGATCCGTTGAATACGTTCTGCCGAGAACTCCACAAGCGTTCCCTGGGTCGACAGGATCCCGGCGTTGTTGACCAGAACCTTGGGGACGCCAACCGCGGCATCGCAACGCTCGAAGAGGTGCAACACGTCCTTCTCGTTCGCAACATCCGCTCGGACCGTGAGAACCTTGGACCCGTGCGACTCACACCGTGCCTTGACCAGATCCGCCGCTCCGACATTGGACTGGTAGGAGAGACACAGGTTGTACCCCGCCTTGGCCGCAAGCACCGCTGTGGCAGCGCCAATCCCTCGGGAACCACCAGTGATGAGCATTGTTGGAGCCATGCCCGGACTCTAGTCCTGGTGTCAGATCGCTCGAACGAGTAGCGAGATCGCAGACAGAATCAGCAAGCCAATCACCACCCGCTCGAAGGTCTCCACGTCGAGTCGCTCCCGCAGACGAACCCCGACGGGAAAGAGCACCACCACCAGGAGAATGAGAACTGCGGCGAGTATGAGCGTGTCTGCAGTGAACCGGCCTTGTACCCCGAGCACCGCAATCTGGGCCGCCCCCGAGAGCGCAAAGGTCGCACCAACCGACACAAGGTAGACCTCGCGGGCAGACCGTTGGGCAAGAAACCAGGGAATCACCAGCGGGCCCGAGATTCCGGCAGCACCCTGGAAGACACCCGAGACCGCTCCCACTGCAGGTCCCCAGCGCCGCACCGCGGCCGGACCGATCGTCCATTGCGGAGAACGCACACGGTTCACCACAAAGAGCACGATCACAAGAACAAGTGTGAGGCGCAGGATCCGATCCGGGAGAATCGGGAGCAACAGCGCGCCGGTGGCTCCGCCGACGATCGACGCGGCAAGAAACCTATGGAGATCGACGGTCTCGGAGATCGAATGCCTCGCCTGCCAGATCAGCGAGAGGTTCATCCAGAGATTCGGCAGAGCGACGAGGACGACGGCGTCGGCCACATCACCGAAGAGTGCAAGCACCGGAATGAGTACGAGTGGATAGCCCGTGCCAGTGACGCTCTTGACCAGCGAAGAGAACACCGCCGCCACCAGCACGATGACGATCTCGGTGCCGGTCACGCTTCGACCATACCCGCCGACCCGGAGGGAACCAGCACCTCGACCAGACGCTGCAGTGCAGCCGACGGCTCACGGTCGGCTCGTCGACACAGCGCAAGGACTCGCTCGGCCACCGGTGCCTCGACAGCCCGACGAAGCGCATGCGGTTCCCGCTCGGCGTCGACCGCAGCAAGCGCGGTCCACCCCATGCCGAGTTGAACCATCTCGCGCAACACCGCCGGTTGCGAACTCTCCGCCACGACGTTGAAGGTGATGCCGCGAGGGCGGAGTGCACGACCCACGAGCGCTCGTGTACGTGAGTCCGCCGGGAAGGAGACCCACGGCCCCCAGGATTCCGGCGGACCGATGGAGATACCCGGCGGGGCGTAGACGTGCAGTGATTCGGCCAGAAGCGGCGTGATGGAAAGTTCGTCGTCGGGTTCTGGCCGAACACAGACGATGGCATCGACCTCGCCGGCGCGAAGAGCATCAAGCAGCGATGCCGATGGCTGCACGAGAAGGCGAAGGGTCACGTCCGGGTGCGATTGCCGAAAGGACATGAGTGCGTCGCCGAAGTGATGGACGGCGGCCGTATCGATCATGCCGATGGTCAGCTGGCCAACGCCGCCCTCCCGGAGCTCGTCGGCCCAGCGGGTCAGACTCCGCAGCTCGGCCAGGATCCGGATGCCATGTTCCGCAGCCACCGTCGCTTCGGGTCGGGGTACGCGCTGGCGGCCCTGCCGATCGAAGAGCGGCACACCGAGCCGACGTTCGAGCTCAGCGATTCCCTGCGAAAAGGCTGATGCGCTCACGCCGACCTCGGCCGCGGCTTCTTTCCAGGTGGGTGCCTCGATCGCCGCGACGAGGTACTCCAGCTGCGAAACCGAGACGTTCGCCAGTTTCACAGGATCCATCCTGAATGAAGCATTGCTTCATTGTACGGGACTTTCGTGAAGGAGTTCCGTATCGTCCAGTCCATGACTGACGCACGCAACATCGCTCCTGCCTCCGGCCGCCTCGGCATTCTCATGCCCGGCCTTGGCGCCGTCGCCTCCACGCTCATCGCCGGCGTGATGAAGGCCCGCTCCGAAGGCACCGACCCCATCGGCTCCGTGAGCCAGATGGCGCACATCCGCCTCGGCAAGCGCGAAGAGAACCGCAGCCCACTCATCCGCGAGTTCGTTCCCCTCGCCGATCTGAACGACCTTGTCTTCGGTGGCTGGGACCCTCTCTCCCCCAACGCACTCGAAGCCGCCCGCACGTCTGGCGTGATGAACGACGCCGATCTCGCTCCCCTCTCGGGCGAGCTCGAGAGCGTCGTCGCGATGGACGCCGTCTTCGAACAGCGCTGGGTGTCCCGCATCGACGGCGTGCGAGTAAAAGAAGAGACCAACAAGTTCGAGCAGGCCGAAGCGCTCATGGCCGACATCGAACGCTTCCGCGAAGAGAACCAGTGCGACCGTCTCGTCATGGTCTGGTGCGCATCCACCGAGGCCTACCAGGAAGCCTCCGACGTCCACCGCAGCATCGACTCCTTCGAAGCCGGCCTCAAGGACAACGACACCAACATCTCCCCCAGCCAGATCTACGCCTACGCCGCACTCATGAGCGGCGTGCCGTTCGCCAACGGTGCCCCCAACCTCACCGTCGACCTCCCCTGCATCGAGGAGCTGGCCGAGCGTGAAGGTGTTCCGATTGCAGGCAAGGACTTCAAGACCGGCCAGACGCTCATGAAGACGCTCATCAGCCCAGGCCTCAAGTCCCGCATGCTCGGTGTCCGCGGTTGGTACTCCACCAACATTCTCGGCAACCGCGACGGCGAGGTGCTCGACGCACCGGAGAACTTCCTCACCAAGGAGACCTCGAAGCTCGGCGTGCTCGACACGATCCTCCAGCCCGAGACCTACCCCAGCCTCTACGGCAACATCGAGCACAAGGTTCGCATCGACTACTACCCGCCCCGCGGCGACGACAAAGAGGGCTGGGACAACATCGACATCTTCGGTTGGCTCGGCTACCCGATGCAGATCAAGATCAACTTCCTGTGCCGCGATTCCATCCTTGCTGCACCGATCGTTCTCGACCTCGCCCTGTTCATGGACCTCGCCCACCGCGCCGGAGAATCCGGCATTCAGGAATGGCTGAGCTTCTACTTCAAGGCACCGCAGGCCGGCCCCGCCGGACCCGAGCACGACATCTTCATCCAGCAGACCAAGCTGAAGAACACGCTCCGCGAATGGATGGGCGAACAGCCCGTCACCCACTCCGAAGCCGGCTGACGTTCGTCGGCCCGGAGGGCCTCCTCACTGGGAACCCTACGGGTTCCTGACCTTTCGGCCCGGGGACCGAAACGCTCTCCATCTTGGACCAGGGCCGAGACGTCCTCATCAGCTACGACAGTGCGAGTTCCGGCCCTTGGGCCGGAACTTGTCGTTTTAGACCCGGCCGGCGTTTCGTTTGATGCAACCGTGGTTGCGGGGTCTGACCCCTGGAACCGGCTTGAGGTTCGAGCGTCAGGCCGTGCGTCAACCAGGACGAACGACAAGCAGCTCAGAGCCAGCTGAACTCGCCCGGAAGCAGCTTGGCCAGGCGAGCATTGCTCTCCTCGAACACGTGCCCGTACCGCTCACGAAGTTCGGGGCTCACCGGATCGCGATCCCGCTGGTTGTACAGCGGGTAGTCGACGCCCGACATGGGCTTGAGCCCAAGGAAGTCCGTGGCCCGGCGAACCGTACCCTTTGGGTCCGACTTCAGATTGGCCGAATCCAGCACCAGGACCTGGTCGCGGCCAAAGAGTCCGAAATAGCGCTCCACCTGGTCGGCGTACTGGCCTCGTGCCAGGTAGGCGTGATGGATGTGGGGCTTCGAGATGTAGGTGGGATCGGCGAGAATCTTGTCGACCTCCCCGGCCAGACGGCCTTCCTCGGCATCGAAGGCGTCGGTCATCGACAGCGTCTCGAACCCGCGCTTGACCTCGTGATTGTGATGCGACATCGCTCGATCCAGAGGCTCACGAAGGACCATGAGAATTCGACAGTCGGGCATCAGCGCGTGGATGCGACCGGGAATGGCGGGGTTGAACATGTAGTAGGGAGCACCCTCGCCCACTGCGGGCTGCGTGCCGGACTCGGCCGCCATGGCATCGATGCTCGACTTCAGAGGAAAGTTTGACCGGTACCAGTCGTTCGACTCGTGGAAGTTGGTGTCGAAATAGTGCACGCCCTTCGCCCGGCGCGGCCCGACCACCTGATCATGTGCGAGCAGGTAGATGAAGAGCGACGTGGTGCCACCACGCTGCGTTCCCGTGACGAGAAAGTTTGGGAGCACCCGTGGTCGTGGGTCGATGCGGCCAACGTTGCGGTTGAGCCAGACATAGACATCGCGGACGGGCTGGGGAAGCGCACTCTTTTTCCCGAGCGCCTTTCTGCCAATCATGATGCTCCTTGTGCTCCTGACGCAGCGTCTCCACGTCCTTCGACCTCGGCGGCCAGCAGCTGAAGAACGGTTGCATGACGATCGGATTTCAGCGAGTCGGACTCGGCGTGGCGAGCAACGAGTTCCAACAGGTACAGCCGATGCAGCAGTGGCACCTGTTCCTCGGTGACCCCGAGAAGCTCAAGTGCCGCGCCGGCACCTGCCAGACCCTCGCCGTATTGATGATGCAGGTGCAACTGATCGAGCCCGATCGGGACGCCAGTCGTGGTCCGCTCCCAGTCCCAGATGCACCAACGTCCGTCGGTGGAGCGCCCCACATTCCAGGGTGACCAGTCGCCGTGGAAGGCGCCCAGCGCCAAGGCGTCGCCTGCGGTGTCGGCAGTCACTCGGCCGATTGCACTCTTGACGACGGCGTCGTCGAGCGTGGAGAGGCGCTGCTGAAGCTTGTCCCACCAGGTGGAGGCTTCCAAACCAGCCTTGCCCTCGCAGCCGCGTTCGATGAACACGTCGAGTCGATCGTTGGGGACCTCGTCGAAGGGCACGCCCGCATCGCTCACGAGCGGGAGCACCGACATGACGAGAAGTTCGCTGTCGCCGAACTGTCCATGGTGCAGGAGGTCGGGCGTGATGACGCCAGCGATTGGGTTGGCGGCAAGGTGACCGAGCCACTCGGCTTCGTTGCGCACCATTGCGGCGGTGTGGGGGTCCGGGCCAAGCTTTGCCACTGCCACCAGGCGTGCACCATCGAAACATCGAACGACGGGCTTGCGGTTCGGACGTGGTGGGCCAACGGCGATGGAGAGCCGGACATCGGCATCGAGCGCGTTGGCCAGGTGTTCGCGAAGTGTCGGGTGACCGGCGGCCGGGGTGACGCGCCATGCTGGGGCCACCGTTCGGGCCATCGGCGAAAGCAGCGCAGCGGCCTGACCCACCTGATTGGGCAGCGAGCGAGCGAGAGCAAACCGACGCAGCGCTTCGCGCAGCGCAGGCGTCGAGGATGCGTCGACGACGACTCGAGGGTCGCTTGCCTTCGGGAGCAGAACGTAGCGCTCCGTTCCTTCACCTTTGGCGCTCAGGTGCCCGTTTCCGGCGAGGAGAACCTTCGTCCACCAGCCGTTCTGGTCCGTCACCGTGCGCCGACGAGATCAGACTGCAGCGCTCGTCGCCGCTCGTGATCGGCGACCTTCTGGTCGCGCAGGATGGTCGCCGCGGCGATCATCATGAGCGGAAGGGCGGCGGGAAGGTGGTCGTAGTACAACATCGTTGGCAACGCCGAGGCCACCGCCAGGTGCAGCCAGAGTTGCTCCTGATTTCTGATGTTTCGTCCGGTCCGAATCGTCATGCCCACCCAGAACCCGGCGTAGAAGATCATGCCCGGCACGCCCTGGGAGAACAGCGCCGTCCAGAACATTCCGTGGGTGCCAATGGCTGGCCGGTTCGGGTTCGGGTTGGCCAGTGGTGCACCGAACCCAAGGATGGGCGACTCGGGGACAGCTTCAATGACATCGCTGTAGATGTCGCCGCGAGCATCGATGGAGTGTTCGCTCGTGGCGCGACCGCCGACCAGTTCTCCGAGCGGCGAGACGAGCAGAATCGCTGCGCAGAACGTGAGGACGAGGACGAGCCGGATGGCCATGATGAGCTGTCCAGATGATGCTCGACGCAACGTGACGTAGACGACGCCGACGATGAGTGCGATCCAGAGTCCGCGATTTGCCGAGACGACCATGGGCACAACGGCCAGAAACGCCACCAGCGGAACGAGTCGGCGACCACGTGTGAGTCGACCGGCAGCGGCGATGGACATGAACGTGGCGGGGACGAGGGTTGCACCCCAGTCGTTCGTGAAGGAGAACGGCATTGCGGGTCGGTTGATCGGGAAGCCGAGAAAGTCCTGCTGCTGGGCAAAGGGAGGGTTCACGATGTTCTTGACGAACGAGTTCGACAACAGGCTCCGCGGGAGCACTGCCGAAAGCGGTGTCGGGAAGCGCACCTCGCCCAGGATGAGCCCGAGATATCCGCCGACGATCGCCGTGAAGATGAAGACGCCGGCAACGACCCCGAGGATCCGACCCGTGGGCAGGTACTTCTGGGGCATGTTGTAGATGTAGACGAAGATGATCGTGGCCGCCACGTACGCGCTCGCACGAATGCCGAACGACAAGAAGCGGGTCACGGTCGGGCTCAGGGTGACCGCCGAAATCAGCATCCAGCCAATGAACATCAGCCAGAGGCCGCTCCCACGCGGAATCCGAATGGGATGCATCAACAACAGCTGGAAGAGCATCGGGATGGCGGCAATGACGAACGTGAAGTAGCCGAGGCCAAGCATCCAGAACACCGGCATGGCCGCGATGAACAGGAACGGAATCCCGGGGTTGAGCCAACCCGTCAGATCCGTTTCATACCTGCGTTCCGCAGCCGGTGCGCGTCCGGGGACGCTGGCAATCGCCATCAGATGGAGTTGCCCCGCTTCTGGAGCGCAGAGACGACCTTGGGCGACGGAACGCCGGCAGCGACAAGGAGTGCGAGCGCAGCGCGTCCTTCCTTGGGGTTGAGACGCAGCGTTTCGACCGCCATCTTGAGCGCACCCTTGCGATCGCCGAGCGATGCCTTGGCGTACGCCATCTGGCCCTTGATTCGTCCGAGGCCGACGGGCTCGGTCGAGAATTCGGGGTACCGGTCGAGAATGTACTGCAGACCGTCGATTCGCATCTGCCACCGTTCGGCGTAGAACGACGCGGTGTGCCAGCGAACCATGACGAGCGCCGACGGAACCAGAATCATGTCGGTCACACGCGTGGCGCGAAGCAGCCATTCGTAGTCTTCGCCGTAGCCACCGGGCACGTCTTCATCGACGAGTCCGATCTGGTCGACGAGCTCTGCGCGGCGCATCAGAAAGGTGGACGGGTGCGCCTCGAACACGCGGGAACGAAGCAGGTCCTTGAAGGTGACCCGGGAGTCGTCACGGATGCGTTCGACGTTCTCGCCTTCGTAGGCAACGGTGACGCCGGAACCGACGAAGTGGACATCGGGGTTGGTGCGCAGCACGTCGACCTGGCGTCGAATCTTGGATGGCTCCCACACGTCGTCGTCGTCGCAGAACGCAATGAGATCGCCGTCGGTGCCGAGGATGCCGGTGTTCCGGGCGCCCTGGAGACCGGGGATGCGGTCGTTCTTGACGACCACGACCCGGCGGTTGCCGTCGCTGACCTCGAGTTCCATGTCGGGATCGGTCTGGTCGAAGACGACGATCGTGGTGATGACACCCTCGTAGTCCTGAGCATCGATCGCCGCGAGCGTTTCACGGAGAAGTTCAGGACGATCGCGGGTGGCGACGATGGTGCTCACTGTCGGTTGCATCACGAGTCCTTTGGGTACTGGTAACGAGAGAGCATGGGCCGCGTGATACGCCCAACGAGCTCCTTCATCTTCGGATCGAGGGTGGTGCGCCAGCCTTCGTCGGCGCGGATCTCCACAGGGCGACGGTCCAGGCGACGTGGGTTGCCCGCGACCGAGTGTCCTTCGGAGAGAATCAGGGGTTCACTGCCGCCCAGGATGTCGGCGCCCTTGGGGTCGACATCGGCAAACTCGAAGATGTGATCGAGCGTCTCTTCGGGATCGGTGACGAAGTCCTCGTACCGGACGGTGACGACGGGAACGCCGACACGATCCATGTTCGAGAAGGCGAAGTTGAACCAGAGCCAGCGCAGGCCGATTCGGCCCGGGTGCAGCTTGTCCATCTCGCGGTTCTCACCCTGAACCTCGGGTCGGTTCACGGACTTCGACCACGAGTTCGCAACGCCACGTGGGTCACGAATGAGGTGGAGGATGCGGAGGTCGACGTCGGGCAGCTGACGGAGCAGCAGCGCTGTCGAGACGTGCTTGGACGTGTCGATGACAACCGGCGATCCACTGACTTCCATCGCGGCACGCAGAATCCGTGTGATGACGGCTCCGTACTGGACGATGCTCGTGGCCATGGCGCGTGAGGCGCGAGGCATCAGGAGTGCAGGGATGTATCGCGTTCGGTCGGCTCGACGCTGCAGCGTGCGCATGCGCTCGCCGCTGATGTGTCCCCAGCCGCCGAAGGCGATTTCGCCGACCTTGCTCCAGAACTCACATTCGGAGAAGGTCTGGCCGCAACCGCAGAGGTTGTTCTCGATGAGTCCGCGTTCCCACATGTGGACGAGCTCGCCGATGTTGATCATGTGCGGGTGCTCGTTGAGCAGATCGGAGACGATCGTGCTGCCGGAGCGGGGCACCGAGCCAACGAACAGCACGGGAACCTTGGCGCGAGCGGCCTTGATCGGAACGACCTCGGCGAGTTCGAGTGGAAGGGTGCGGGCACGTCGTCCCAGCAATTCGACCATCTCTTCTTCGAAGTTGGCGAGCGACTCGGCCGCGTGACCGTCATCGACGGCCACGATGGGTGCACCGCGCTGGACAGCCAGGTCCAACAATCGGAAGAACTCGTCCTTGGTGCGGGCGAGCTGGATTTCGCCGTGGGTCGCGAGTCGTTCGCAGAAATCGACTTGATGGTCGTTGACGTGCTCGTCGAAGCGTTCCTCGCGAGGCACAACGATGGGGACGATGCCGTTGGAGCGGCATTCGAGGATCGTGGCCGGACCGCCATGGCAGACGACGGCCGAGGCGTTCTGGAACTCTTCCACGAGCTGTGAACGCTGGAGATACTCGACGGACTCGGCGTGTTCGGAGTCGGCCGACGTTCCGCGCTGGACGATGGTGGATCCGACCTTGGGCTTGCCGGCAAGCCATTCGTCGACCCACCAGACCATACGATCGAACCGGTGGTAGTCGGTTCCGACGGTCACGAAGAGTCGGTCGATTCCTGGCGCTGCCGCCACAGGGGTGGTGTCGGGTGGGGTGTTCACATCAACCTTCCAATGAGCTCAGCTCGTGGATGGAAGACGAGCTGGTCTTCCCACTGCACGAGGAAGCTGCTGGACAGCGGCGCACAGAGGCGGGCCGTGAGCGACGCGTGGTCGATCCGGTCGTAGACCTCGATGAAGACCGTTTTGACGCCCATCATCCGTCCGAGGAGGAAGAAGGGAAACGCAACCGCTGCGCCCGTGGAGATGATCACGTCGGGGCGTTCGCGCCGCAGGACCCGCAGTGCGAGTCGGAAGTTGCGGAGCAGGTTCGGGATGTTGCGGGTCGTTGGGTAGTGAGCCCAGTCGCACCGCTCGGACTCGAGGAGGTCGTGACTGTCGGGCATGTCGAACGTGACCCAGAAGCGATCGTGGTTTTCCCACCACGGCTTCAGAATCAGGAGGTGGGCGAGGTGCCCACCCGAGGACCCAACCAGGCCAACGGTGAGCTGTTCGTCAGCCCCCAGAACCTCGTTGGGTGTTTCCTTCTTTCTCACAGGGTCTCTCCTGACCCGCCGTCGTGGATCTCTTCGGCAAACTCAACCGCTTCGTCGAGCGTGGACGTCGGGGATGCCTGGGGTGGTGTTGCCGACCGGTTGACGAGCGAGTTTGGGGCGCCGCCGTTGGACGACATCTGGTGCAGGGACTCAAGGCGTCGTTCGGACTCCTTGTCGTTGTCGCGGCTGCGCGAGTTTCCGGGAACGCCGGTGGGCACGAGGACCGAGCCGGGCCCGATCTCTCCGGCGCCTGCTGGAAGAAGCGAAAGGCGGCTGCTCTGGTTGATGATTGCGCCGGCCAGGTCGGCCTGCACGTTGAGCAGCTGCACGCGGAGTTCGTTGAGCTCGCTGCGGCGGGTCTTGCCAAGCGCCGAGACGATGTAGACGGCGTCGGCGATCGACGACAGCTGCAGGCCATCGGCGTGGGTCAGCGCTGGAGGAGAGTCGAAGACGACCATCATGTTGCGCTCGTTCGCTGCCGCAAGGAGGGCAGCGAGTGCACTGCTGGACAGTGGGGGTGGCGAGCCGGTGCCGGTTGGCACGACACGAATACCCAGACGTTCCTCGGACTGGGCAAGCATGGAGCGTGCTGCGTCGATGTCGCCGCTGGAGCGGAGGAAGTCGTTGAGACCCGGGTTGTTGGTGAGGCCAAACAGCCGGTCGATGGCGTTGTTGCGGCGGTCACCGGCAACGAGCAGAACGTGGCGACCCGACTGTGCGAGGGCCAGCGCCATGTTGACGGCGGCCGTGGTGCGGCCTTCCTTCTCGGTTGCACCCGTGACGGTGATGGAGTCGACGACGTAGCCGTTGCGTGGGGCAAGGGCTGCCGCAGCGAGGCGGCGGAATGCTTCGGCACCGGGGGTGTGTGAGCTGACGGCGGTGACCAGCGCCGGGCTGTCCTCGGTGATGCGTGGGATGTTGCCGAGCACGGGAACGCCCAGATCGGATTCGATTTCGGCGGCGTTCGAAAGCCGACGATCGAGACGATCCGACATCGTGGCGGCGAATGCGCCGACGAGCAGACCAATGAGCGCACCGGCCATGAGTGCGAGGGGCCGCGGGATACCCGACGAATCGGCGATTGGGGTGGAGGCGTCGCCAAGCAGTTCACCAACGTCGGAGCGGACGCTCTCGATGGCGGTCAGCTGGCTGCGAACATCGAAGGCTTCGTTCTCGAGGCGACGGAGGCGAAGCTCCGACAGCGTGGCTGCAACGGAATCGGGTTCTGCGGCGGCGAACTCCTGCGTTTCACGGTCGATGCGAAGGTCGAGGTCGGCAAGCACGGTGGACAGGTCGTCGACCTGGCTCTGCACGAGCACGTCTTCGCGGTTGATGCGGAAGTCGAGGTAGGTCTGTGCAGACAGCTGGACGAGTCCAGCGGAAGCCTCGGCCGAGTCGGCTCGGTAGGAGAACTCGAGGATCTGGCTGTTGCAGTCGGTGGTGACGATCAGTGCGCCTGTGTCCAGGCATGCCGACACGAGAAGGTTCTCGAGCCAGGTGTCGAGTGCGGGATCGTCGATCGGCCACTCGCTCGCCTCGATGACCTGCGAACCAATGAGTGGCGAGATGGCGATGCCGACCTCGGTCTCCTCGCTGATCGGGTCCTGGATTCGGCCGACGTCGGCCTGTCCGGGACGAAGCAGTACCGAGACGTTCGACTGGTAGAAGTCGCGGGGCGCCGGCAGGAAGAACCATGCCAGGAGGACACACGCCGCGACGGCGAGGGCGATCATCCACCAGCTACGTCGGAAAATGCGGCCGTAGTGGCCCAGTTCGAGTTCTTCGTTGTCCATGGGATTCCTGTCTTGGTCAAGACTTCAGTGCCGAATGGTCAATCGGCCTTTCGACAGCGCTGTTTAGAAGCCATCACCTGCAGATCCCACCGAAACGCAGCCAGCAATTCTTGCGCATCATTGAACCTCGGAGGGTGACACCAGTAGTGACGTATGACGCAGGCGGGAAGTTTCACCTTGGTGCCGAATGTCACGTGCTGGGTCGAGTGTGGCGGTCATGTCAGGGCTTTCTGCCGGAAGTGTTGGCATGTGCGTGTCGGTACCGACGTCTGCATCCCTCACGGCGTCTCGGGGCGAACCGATGGAGCAGGGTTACCCGAGGCCCGCACATGGCGATGTGCCTCTACGCTTCTCGCCTACCGACGATCTGGAGCTTGCAGCACATCATGTGGGAATTTCACGACCGGTTGTCGACGCTGCGTCAAGGCTACTGGTCATCGACGCGCCGCCGCTGGCATCTTTGCGCACTGTTCACCTTGAGCGTTCTCGCCGCTGCATGCAGTGGTGGATCGACGGCAGAAACCATCCAACCGACCACGGATCCAGAGCCGACCACCACAACCGTGGCAACCGCTCCCCCGGCAACCAGCGACGAGACGGATGCGTCCGACGAACCCGAGCCCGACGAAACCGATGCCCGCAGTCTCGGCGACCCCGATGACCCCTGGTCGTTCGCTGTTCCGGGCGAGGACGTGGAGGGTGCGCTTCTGGGCTTCTCCACCGGTCTGAGCAATGCGGAACGAGCTCCACGGTTTCGCCAGATCGAGGCCGATGCGGGTCGGGCGTACGACATTGGGCATGTCTTCCACTCCTGGGACCTGCCCATTCCGACCGCCGACGACCTCATGCACATCGACGATGGCCGACTCCTCATGATCTCGTGGAACGGAACAGACACTCGCCAGATCGCCGCCGGAGACCACGACGACTGGATTCGGACGCAGGCCGAAGCGGTCCGCGACCTCGATCGCCGGGTGCTGTTTCGCTGGCTGTGGGAGATGGACGGCAACCGCCGTCGGGATTGGGTGTATTCGGGCCCCGACTACGTTGCTGCATGGAATCACATTCGGACCATCTTCGATGAGGTCGGTGCCACGAACGCCGAGTTCGTTTGGTGCCCGAACGAGTTTCTCTTCTGGGATGGCGGCGACCCCGAGCCGTGGTATCCGGGGGATGACAACGTCGATTGGTTGTGCGCCGATGGCTACAACTGGCCGACCACCACCACCTCGCCGGAGTGGGTCGACCTGGAACACATCTTCGCCGACTTCTATGCATGGGCGGAGCCGAAGGGTCTCCCGATCATGATCGGAGAAACCGGCGTACCCGAGGCCGAACCCGGAGCGAAGGCCGACTGGATCCGGTCGGTCCCCAGAATTCTCGAGGAGACGTTCCCCGAGATCGATGCCATCGTGTGGTTCGACAAGGACTTCACCTCGTTCGGTCACAACGACTGGAGGGTGGACACCTCTCCGGAGAGTTATGAAGCATGGATCGAAATCAGCAACGATCCGTGGTTGAACCCTCTCGGTCGGTGAATTCGCTCTACGTGTGACATTTCGACACGACATTGCATTCCTGTGACATTGTCGTAGGCTGGCGCCGGCGACAGTGACAGGGAGTTTCAGACATGCAACGAGTGACCACGTTGCGAGACAATCGTTCTCGCATGGTGTTTGTGCTGTTTGCGGCGGTGCTCGCTGCGGTGGCGATGGCGGTGGGTGCCAACAACCGGGCCGACGCGCTTGGTGGTGGCGTCGCCTTCGGTGCATATGCCGCCCCGGTCAACGGCCTCACCAACCAGACCGCATTCGAACGTCTCGAGGACCAGCTCGGCGTGACCCTGCCCATGGTCCGCACCTTCAGCGACTGGGACGACGGGATTGGCCAGGACAAGGGCCTGCACCGCTGGGCCCGCGACGGTGACCGTCAGCTGATGGCATCGGTCAAGCCGAAGCGCAACAACGGCCAGGAAGTTCGCTGGCGTGACATCGCCAACGCTCAGCCCGGGTCCAAGATCCACGACGAGATGCTCGACCTCGCCAATGGTGTGAAGCGATACGGCGACACGATGATCCTCGGCTTCCACCACGAACCCGAACACAAGAAGAACCTGTCCTTCGGCGACTCCGATGACTACCGAGCAGCCTTCCGCAAGCTCCACGATGTCTTCGAGTCGCAGGGCGTCGACAACGTTCGCTTCGCCTGGATCATGACCGCCTGGTCCTTCGAGGTTGGCGACATCCGGCCCGATGACCGCCGCGTCGCCGACAACTGGTACCCGGGCGACGATGTCGTCGACTACATCAGCGTCCAGGAATACAACTGGGCCACCTGCCGCGACAACAACGACACGTGGGAATCCCTCGAAGACGGGCTCGAGCCCTTCATGCGCTTCGCTCGCAAGCACCCATCAAAGCAACTCATCGTCGCCGAGTTCGGCACCCCCGAAGGAAACGCCGGGCAGAAGGGCGACTGGTTCGACGATGCCCGCAGCCTGTTCAAGAGCGGCGAATACAAGGACCGCTTCGCGGCAGCCCTGTACTTCCACTATGACGACGCTCCCAACGGCAACGCCCGTTGCAACTGGTGGCTCGACTCCAGCACCGACTCGCTCAACGCCGCCCGCCGACTGGCCCAGGATGGCTTCTTCCAGGCCAACGTCCTTGGCGGAAACCGTGCTCCCCAGCCGGAACCAGCACCTGAGCCCGAGCCCGAGCCCACGCCGGAGCCGGAACCAACACCAGAACCCGAGCCCACACCAGAACCAGAGCCCACGCCAGAACCCGAGCCCACACCAGAACCGGAACCCACGCCAGAACCGGAACCCACGCCAGAACCGGACCCCGAGCCCACCCCGGAAC
>CAZFBD010000005.1:0-4780 GCA_964517125.1 uncultured Acidimicrobiales bacterium | reverse complement strand
CCCACGCCAGAACCGGAACCCACGCCAGAACCGGACCCCGAGCCCACCCCGGAACCCGATCCCGAGCCGGCACCAACACCAGACGACGATCCTGCGCCCACTCCCGAAGCAGAACCGGCCGCTCCAGTGACCCCCGAGGTTGCTGGTGCTGTTGAAGATGCCGTGTTCTGCAACGGCGTACGGGCAACCCTCGTCGGCACCGAGGGCGACGACATCCTCATCGGCACCGACGGTGACGACGTCATCGTCGGCCTCGGCGGCACCGACCGCATCTGGGGCCTCGACGGCAACGACATCCTGTGCGGTAACGACGCCCGAGACCGACTCCATGGTGGCGACGGCCGCGACATCCTCATCGGTGGCGATGGCCGCGACCTCCTGAGCGGGGACCGCGGTCGCGACACCCTCCTTGGTGGCGCCGGCCGAGATCGTCTGAAGGGTGGCCCGGGCGCCGACATGCTCGCCGGTCAGGGCGGCCCCGACCGCCTCGCTGGCAACACGGGAGCGGACACGCTCCTGGGCAACCGGGGCAAGGATCGCCTCGACGGCGGCTTCGGCACCGACTCCTGCACCGGTGGCGCAGGAACCGATGTGCTGACGATGACCTGCGAGACGCTGCGGCGCTGATCAGCCAGCCAACACGAGGCTGGTCACACCCACAACCGTGAGTATGGACAACGGAACGCCCAATCGCAGATAGTCGGTGAACCGATACCCACCCGGCCCATAGACCATCGTGTTGGTCTGGTAGCCGATCGGCGTCAGGAACGAGGCCGAGCCGGCTACGGCCACGCCGATCATCAGCAGCCGGGGATCCAGATCGGACTGCTCGGCGACGCCCAGAGCAATCGGAAAGACCAGGGCGACGGCAGCTGCATTCGTGATCAGCTCGGTCAGGATCATCGTGGCGACGACCACACCGACCACAGCACCAGCGGTACCCGCCCACCCCAGACCGTCGAAGATGGCGTCCGCAAGCAGATCGGCGAGTCCCGAGCTTCGCACGGCTTCACCCAGACCAAACGCGCCGCCGATCATCAGCACGACGTTCACGTCCACGGCGTCGCGTGCTTCCCGGGGCCGGAGGACGCCCACCAGTACGAGGCAGATCGCAGCGAAGATCGTTGCCCGGGTGACCGTCAGAATCTCGAACACCGGAAACAGCACCACAACCAGCAGGGCGGCCACGGCCCAGGGAGCCTGCCGAGTGGTCGCCGGGAGTGGCGCATCGAGCCGTGAGACCAGCAGGAAGTCGCCCGCATCGCGCCAGCGAACCCGGAAGTCCTTGCCGGCGACGACGAGCAGCGTGTCGCCGACTCGAAGCCGAGCGCTGCCGATCTTCTCGCGCACCGGCTCGCCGCTGCGGTGAACGGCCAGGACGGCAGCCTGGTAGCGAGCTCGGAAGTCCATTTCGGCCGGCGTGCGGCCAACGAGCGGCGAACTGGCACCCAGGACAACCTCGAAGAAGGCGGTGTCTCGACCGGCTCCGAGCACGTCGATCGCCACCGACTCTGCGGGCTCCAGGCCCCGAGTGCCCTGCAGATCCACGACGTCCTCGACCTGTCCTACAAAAACCAGCCGGTCTCCCCCGCGCAACGTCTGCTCGGGATGCACGGGAGCGATCACGTCGCCCGCTCGGTCGATCTCGGCCAGGAACACACCAGAGAGGTTTCGAAGCCCTGCTGCAGAAACGCTGGTGCCGTCGACCGGTCCTCCAGGGACAACGGTCATCGACACCGTGAAGCTGCGGCCAGCGTTGGTTTCCCGAGGGCGACGACGTTCCGGCAGCACCCGAGGTGCCAGGAGCACGATCATGGCGAGACCAACCACGGCGATCGGCAGACCGATCTGCGCCAGCTCGAACAGTTTCAGCGGTTCCTGCCCGGCGTCCTCCAGCAGCCCCGAGACCACGAGGTTCGTCGAGGTTCCAATGACCGTCACAGCGCCGCCAAGGATCGTGCCGTAAGACAACGGAATCAGATACGTGGATGCCGACCGGCCGGACTCATCGGACCATTTCGTCACCGCAGGGGTCAGCATGGCAACGATCGGTGTGTTGGCCAGAAAGGCGCTGGACACCGCCGACGGTGCCACGAGGCGCGTCAGATCCCGGCGTTCGGAGCGGGAGCTTCCAAGCAGTAGGCGTACCACGGGTTGGATCGCACCGGTCTTCTCGATCGCACCGGCAATGACGTAGAGGGCCGCCACGGTGATCGGTGCGGTGTTTGCGAACCCCGAGAACGCCTGATCGGCCGACGTGACTCCGGCGACGTAGAGCACGGCCGTGCCGCCGATGATGCCGACCGGTGGTGAGACGCGGCCCGTCACGAGCGCGGCAATCATGGCAGCCAGAACGGCCACGGTGATCCAAGCCTCAAAAGTCACAGTGTTCCATCGGTCAAGAACGCCAGGCGTCAACAAAACGAATGAACCCGGCCCGAGTGGGCCGGGTTCATTGCGTTCAGGTCATCGGGCCTGCAGGGTCAGTCGCCGCCAACAAGGCCAACGGCATCGCTGCGGTTTGCCAGCCAGTCGGCGAGATCGCCAGCGTCTTCCTCGGCACCGCTGGAGTAGAACTCCATCGGGGTGTAGTCCGGAGCATGTGGCTCGACCTTGCGGTACTCGCCAATACCCGTTCCAGCCGGGATGAGCTTTCCGATGATGATGTTCTCCTTGAGACCAAGCAGACCATCGCTCTTGGATTCGATTGCGGCCTCGGTGAGGACACGAGTCGTTTCCTGGAAGGATGCGGCCGAGAGCCAGGACTCGGTGGCCAGCGATGCCTTGGTGATACCCATCAGTTGTGGGCGACCTTCGGCCGGGCGCTTGCCTTCCTGCACAAGCTGACGGTTCGCATCGGCGTAGATCTTGGTGTCGACGCTTTCGCCAGGCAGGAAATCGGAGTCGCCGGGCTCAGACACCGCGATTCGGCGGGTCATCTGACGCACGATGAGTTCGATGTGCTTGTCGTGAATCGACACACCCTGATCGCGGTACACCTTCTGGACTTCTTCCACGAGGTATCGCTGGGTCTCGCGGACACCCTTGATGTCCATGAGCTCCTTGGGATCACGGGGACCCTCGACGATTGCATCACCGGCGGTGATTTCGTCACCGTCGTTGATCTCGAGACGAGCCAGGGAAGGCACCGTGTAGACGTCTTCGGTGCCGTCGTCACCGACGATGAGGACCGTGCGGCCCTTGCCGTCGTCTTCGCCCACACGGACGATGCCGCTGGTTGCCGCAAGGGTGGCCTTGCCCTTTGGGGAACGAGCTTCGAAGAGCTCGACCACTCGAGGGAGACCACCAGCGATATCGCCACCACCGGCCACACCACCGGTGTGGAAGGTACGCATGGTGAGCTGCGTTCCGGGCTCGCCGATGGACTGGGCTGCGATGACACCGACGGCTTCGCCGGGTTCGATCGTGAGGCCGGTGGCAAGCGAGGTGCCGTAGCAACCTGCAGACACGCCCTGCTCAGACTCGTCGGTCAGCGGCGAAAGCACACGAACACGATCGATCGTGGTGTCGTCGCGCATGGCGGCCATCATCTCTTCGGACACCTCGGTGCCCGCTGCGAGAACGGTGCCATCGGACAGCGTGACGTCGTCGGCAAGCGAACGGCTGAGGAGACGGGTCTCGAGGTAGGTGCGCTTGCCCGCAGAATCGGGGTTCACGTCCTCGAGCCAGATGCCTCGGACCGTTCCGCCAGCAGCGAACGGGTCTTCGGTGTTGATGATCAGTTCCTGCGCAACGTCGACCAGACGACGGGTGAGGTACCCGGAGTCAGCGGTACGAAGTGCCGTATCGACGAGGCCCTTACGAGCACCCGGCGTAGCAATGAAGTACTCGAGCATGGCGAGGCCTTCACGGAAGTTGCTCTTGATCGGACGAGGAATCATGTCGCCACGGGGGTTCGCAACAAGACCGCGCATACCGGCGATCTGACGAACCTGCATCATGTTTCCTCGAGCACCAGAGGTCACCATCATGTCGATCGGGTTGAAGAGCTCAGCCTTCAGGCCGGCCTCCATCTCGTTCTTCACCTGCTCGGTGGCCTCGGACCAGATCTCGACCTCTTTCTGACGACGCTCACCATCGGTGATGATGCCGCGTCGGAACTGGGTCTCGACCTTCTCTGCGTCCTTCTCGTGCGAGTCGAGGATGGCGCGCTTGGTGACCGGAGTCTTCACATCGTCGATGGACACCGTGAGACCCGACTGCGTCGCGTAGCGGTAGCAGAGGTTCTTGATGCCATCGAGGCTGCGGGACACCACGGCCTTGGGGTAATCCCGGGCCAACGTGTCGACGATGTCTCCCATGACGCCCTTGGCGATCGGGATGTTCACGAACTCGAAGTCGGCGGGAAGCACCGAGTTGAACAGCACACGGCCAACCGTGGTCTTGGTGTAGACGGCGGCGTCACCGTTGGCCGGCGTCTCGAGGAGACGTTCGGTACGGAACTCGACCGGGGCGTGGAGATCGACATCGCCGAGCTCGTAGGCCATGAAGACCTCGTCCAGGTTGCGGAACACCCGGCCGGCGCCCTTTGCGTCGGGCACCTCGCGGCTCAGGTAGAAGGCACCGATGATCATGTCCTGCGTTGGCGTGACGAGCGGACGGCCGTTGGCCGGGCTCAGCACGTTGTTTGCCGACAGCATGAGGACACGGGCCTCGGCCTGTGCCTCTGCCGACAGTGGCAGGTGGACGGCCATCTGATCGCCATCGAAGTCAGCGTTGAAGGCGGTGCAGACCAGCGGGTGAAGCTGGATTGCCTTGC
>CAZFBD010000004.1:88259-118988 GCA_964517125.1 uncultured Acidimicrobiales bacterium | reverse complement strand
CTTAGTCGCGCGAGCACCGGGCGAGCGCGGCATGCTAGATCGAAGAAGGCTCTCGCTCCACGAGCTGGATTGGTGCACCCTCAATCGTTTGGCGAGCATGGGCCGCAGCAGCCGAGTTCTTCGGCAGTGATCCCGGGTACTCCCTCTGGCATTCCCTTCCCTGGAGTCCACGAATCTCCATTGAGGGCTCTTCGGATTTGAGCGGGGAGTGAGGTTGCCGGGTATCCGTCGGGGACGAGACAGGGACTCCAAGAATCGAGGTCGCTGAACCTATCGATTCGAGGGAGTCCCTGTGGAGTTGGATCCTACGCACATGTGCGAACTGCTGGTCGGGTTGCCCGATGTCGACGTGATTGGTGTCGACCAGCCCGAACCGGGCGAACTGATTGTGATGGTTGAGGCCCGTGAGGCCCGGCCATCGTGTAGCCGCTGCGCGACGGTGGCGTGGGTGAAGGATCGTCGTGAGGTTGATCTGGTTGCTCTCCCCGCGTTCGGCCAGACCGTGGCCTTGCGGGTGGTGCGCACGCGGTGGTCATGTCCGCGGTTGCGGTGCGGGGTTGGTTCGTGGACGGTCGCTCAGCCAGAGATCGCGCCCGCCGGATGAACCCGACAAACGATCTGACAACGGCAACGCACTTCAATCGTCAACGGGACCTCGGCCCGCCTCAATGGGCGTTGCGTGTATCTCAGGCGAGAGCGATGACGAGCACGAGGGCGCCGATGTAGAAGCCGGGTCCGAACGGGACTTTCCCGTCCTCGTCTCGGAGCACCTTGCTCAGGATGAGGGTGACCAGCGCGGCGAGGACGAGCGCCCAGACGATCGTGACTGGCCCGTGCAGGAATCCGAGGAACATGCCGAGCGCTGCGGAGTACTTGACGTCACCGAACCCGATGTCGTTGGGGTCGCGCAGGTGTGTGGCGAGCGGGATTCCGCCGTAGGCCGCCGCTCCGAGCAGCAGAGCCCCGAGTGGATATCCGGTCTCGTCGAGAACGCTGATCACTCCGACACCGATGATCGTCAGAACCACGATCGTGGTGCTCCACACGTTTCGCAGGCGATGGCTTCGTACATCCTCCACCGCCGCCACGATGGCTACGGCGAGTACGGCGATGACCATGACCGCCTCGATGGTTCCTCCGTCCACGTCCGCGATCCTACGTTGCCCCCCTCATGCACCCTGGTGTTACGGGGACCGAATGCCGACCTCCTCCGCCCGACGACCTTCGGTCCTCGTGGCGGTGGAGGCGAGGCGCCGCGGCCGTCAGTGAGGTGGGCTCGGCCACCGTTTGGTGAGGTGGATCCGGGTGACGACACATCTGGACGTCCTGCGGACGTCGATTTCGTGAGGTCACTTCGGCTGGTTTCGTGAGGTCATGTCCTCATCTGGTCGACCTCACGACTTCGGTTTCCATGAGGTCAGAAGTGTTGATTCGCCGGCCGTTCTGTCTCGTGAGGTCGGAAATGAGGGCCCCTCTGGGCGAGGTCCAATTCCACTCGTTGACATGGACAAGACAACACAGAAGTATCAGCGCCGGACGTACACGGTGACCGAGGCGGCGGACTTGATCGGTATCAGCCGGTCGACGGCCTATGACCTGGTGTCGAAGGGTGAGCTCAGGGCGATCCGGCTGGGCCGTCGATGGGTGGTTCCAGTGTCGACGGTGGTGTCGATTGTCGGCCCAGAGCTTGAGGAGGCGTTGGCGGATTGAGGCGTTGAAGCCGTCAGCCGAAGATGCTGGAGGCGACGACGTCGGCGGCGTCTCGGCCGATGGCGGGGGTGACGTGGGAGTAGAGGTCGAGGGTGACGCCGACGGATGCGTGACCGAGCCGTTCGGAGACGACTTTGGGGTGGACGCCGGCTTTGAGCGCGAGCGTGGCGTAGGTGTGGCGCAGGTCGTGCAGTCTGATGGGTGGCAGCTCGGTTCCTGCGATGTGGATTCGGAAGTCCCGGCTGAGTCGTTCGGGGTCGAGGGGTCCGCCGAGTTCGTCGCAGAATACGAGGTCGGGTTCGCCGTCCCAGTCGGGCCCGCCGATGAGTTTTTCTCTGCGTTGGGCCGTTCGGTGCGCCCGGAGCGTGTCGACGGTGTTGTCGTCGAGGTAGATCATGCGGCGGCTGCGTTTGGTCTTCGGGGTGGAGAAGACGAGTTGGCTTCGGACGGAGCCGAGTGTTTGCACGATGTGGAGTTGGGCTCCGTCAAGGTCGAGGTCTCGCCAGCGGAGGCCGAGGACTTCGCCGCGGCGCATGCCGGTCGTGAGCAGGAGCACGTACGCGCTGTAGAGCCGATCGTTGGCGATGACTTGCAGGAAGTCCTTGACGGTTTCGGAGGACCAGGTTTGCCGGTCGACGGGTTCGGTGACTGGTGGTCGGGCTGTGGCTGCGGGGTTGGAGACGATGAGGCCGAGTCGGTGGGCGTCGGAGAGTGCTTTGCGCAGGACGGTGTGCGTGTTGCGGACGGTCTTGGCAGAGAGGGGTCCACCGTTGCGTCCTCCGGTTTCGGTGAGTTCGCCGTAGAAGCGTTCAAGGTCGAGTGGGGTGAGGGCTTGAAGGTTGACCTTGCCGATCCGTTTGCTGACGCGGTCAACGACGATGCGGTAGCTCTCCCACGTGGAGGGTTTGAGTCTCGAGGTTTGGCTGATGAGCCAGTCGTCGAGGAACGATCCGATGTTGGACGAGGTCTTGGCGACCACGGTGCCCGCCCGAATCGACGCGAGCTGTTCGTCGAGTGCCGTTTCGGCTTCCCGCTTGGTCCGGAACCCCTGCCTCTGGGCCTGCCGTCGCTTCCCAGTTGCCGGGTCAGGACCGAGGTCCACCCGGTATGCGTAGCCGCCTTGCCGCTTGTAAATCCGCCCTCGTGCCATGCGAAATTCTAGCATCCGTGCACTTTTCGTGCACTTTTCCGATTTTGGGCCGCTTTTCGCTTCCGGCCAAATCATCGAGACCGTTGATTTCTCAGTGCCCGGGGCGGGATTTGAACCCGCACGACCCTTTCGGATCAGGGGGGTTTAAGCCCCCCGCGTCTGCCAGTTTCGCCACCCGGGCGGGTGTGCTCTCTGCACGCTAGCGGGAGCGCATGGAGGAGAAGGCCCGACGGGCGGCTGCGGCGTGCTCGCTCGTGAGTTCATGGCCGACTCGAGTCTGCGGGTTGAGGCATGCCGTCCAGAGATCGTCGGCGTTCATGCTGGCCACCCCCTTGAAGTACGAGCTGGAGATGCCGGTCATCTTCCGATCCCGCATCTGGAGCTCGACGGAATCACGCTGTTCGGCCGATCCGGCGAAGACCGGCTGCGGGTGTTCCGTCGAGGTGACCGAGTACATGGGGGCACGGACCATGAACAGTCGCCTGGATGCGATGACCTCCGGCAACAGCAGGTCGAACAGCAACAGCAGAAGCGCCCGGGTGTGCACACCGTCGACGTCGGCATCGGTGAGCAGGTGAACGCCACTCCATCGCAGCTCGGTTTCGCTCTCGGCGCCGAGATGGACAGCCGACACGACGTCTCGAACCCGCTCGTTCCGATCGATCTCGCTCTTGCGTGCGGCTTCCACATTGATGGGTTTGCCGCGCACGGCAAGGACAGCCTGACGCGTGGGGTCGCGAGCAATCTCCACCGCATTGGCAGCCGACGTGCCTTCCACGATGAACAGCTCGGGCGCATCCGCACCTTCGTGGCAATCCGTGAAGGTCTCCGACAGACTCATGGATCGTCCTTCACCGAAGACGACGTCTCGACCCGAACCTCATCGAACGTGTCGACATCGCGCAGAGCCGGGAAATACCGCCACCAGAGTCCAACGATGGCGATGGTCCCGATGCCGCCGGTGACCACTGACCACACGAGTCCCAGGAACTGGGCTGCCACACCGGATTCGAGAGCGCCGAGCTCGTTCGACCCACCGATGAACACGTTCTCGACCGCAATGACCCGACCTCGCATCTCCTCGGGCGTGGCCAACGGAACCAGGCTGGAACGGATGTACACGCTGATTGCGTCGGCAGCGCTGAGCACCACGATCGCTACGAACGCAACCCCGTAGTTGGTGGTGAATCCCAGAAAGATCGTCGCAACACCAAAGACGGCAACGCTTGCCAGCAACACCCGTCCAATACGACGTCGAAGGATCACGTACGCAAGGAACAGGCTCATGGATGCAGCACCGATGCCATCGGCGGCACGCAACCAGCCGAGACCCACCTCACCAACACCCAGCCGTTTCTCGGCGATCGCTGGAAGCAGTGCGGTCGCTCCGCCAAGGAGCACTGCGAACAGGTCGAGCGTGATGGCACCGAACACGATGGGATTCCCACGGATGTACCGAATGCCATCGACAGCATCGGAGAACGCCTGCAGCACACCTGCCGGGCTGTCCAGACGGGCGGTCTGCGGTTTACGCACCTGGGTCAGCAACGCCAACGCAGTGACGAGCAGACCTGCACTGATGAGATATGGCAGTTCAGGCGACACCACGGCAGCGAACCCGGCAACGACCGGGCCCACGATGATGCCGGACTGGAACGAGAGGGCCTTGAGTGCAATGACCCGATCCAGCAGATGGGGAGGAGCAAGGTCGATCGGGAGCGACCGCGACGCCGGAGCGGCGAACGATCGGGAGGCGCCGTAGGCAGCGGCGAACGCGAAGAACGGCCACACCGACGTGGGTTCGCTTCGGGTGTAGGCGGCCACGCCGAGGGCGATGCAGATTTGCACGACGACGGGGATGGCATACATGACCCGTTTGTCGAAGCGATCCACCAGCGTTCCGCCGATGGGTGAAAGGAAGAAGACCGGAACGAAGAGCGCCACGGCAAGCAGGCCCAAGTCCAGCTCGCGTCCGGTGATGGAGAACACCTGGTCGCCCACAAACGTGATCAGGCCAATGAACGCGAACGTGCTGCAGAAGTTGGCGAACAACAGGGACCGCAGTCCCCAGTCGAGTCTCTCCGTTCGTTCCCGTGCCACCCGCCGAGCCTACGACTCGGACCACAAGTGCCACTCCGTCAGAAATGTCTTCGACACGATGACTACTGTGTGGTCGTGTCTGTGTTGTTGCTGAATGCGTCGTACGAGCCGCTTCGCGTCATCACGTGGCAACGCGCCATCTGCCTCCAGCTGTCCGACAGGGCCGACATGGTCGAGTCCGTCGAGGATCGAGTCCTGCGCTCCAGTGGCGGCGCCGAGTTTCCCTTCCCCGCTGTGTTGCGGCTTCGCGAGATGGCGGTCATCCCGTTCCGGCGTGACGGCCCGCCAATCACCCGCCGCGGTTTGGTGGCACGCGATCAGGGCCTGTGCCAGAAGACCGGCTGTAACCGGAAGGGCGCCACGATGGACCACGTGGTGCCCCGTTCACGCGGCGGAAGCCACAGCTGGAAGAACGTGGTTCTCATGTGCGCCGAGCACAACAACGCCAAGAGCGACCGAACGCTCGAGGAACTTGGCTGGTCGCTGAAGTGCACGCCGCACACGCCGGCGCTCGAGACGGTGCTGCTCGATCGGGCACGGATTCTCCCCCAATGGCGGCCGTGGCTGTCGGCTGCGACCCTGGTGGATCTGCCCGCCTCTGCGTGAGATTTCGCCTGTCGAGCGAAGTTTTTTGCGAAATGCGTGACATCGCGGTCATATTTCGTTTATGTTACGACTTGTAACATTCCGAAGCCGGGGGCGGTGAAGGATCAGAAGACTCGTGAACGAGCAATTTCTGAAAGACAGCCTGGGGTTCGACGTCGACAGCGCCACAATCCTGTATTCGAGCGGCCCCGTCATCGTGCGGCTCTTCGGTTTGTCGCTCCTGTCGTACATTGCCTCGCGTCTCGTGAAACGTGCGGTGCGCAACGTGGACGACCCGCGTACCCGCCGCCAACTCGACTTCTTTGCCCCGAAGATCGTCCGCGTTCTGGTGATCGCTGCAGGCCTCGAAGTGTCGGGCATCGACGTCACCGGCATGGCGGCCGTCCTCACCACGGTCGGGTTCACGGGAGCGGTGGTCTTCACACCCCTCGGACAGAACATCGTGGCCGGGCTGGTCACCACGTTGGACGACATCTACGACGTCGGCGATGTCATCGAAGTCGAGGGAACCTTCGGAACGGTCCTGTCCCGCTCGCTGCTCCGGATCGAGCTGGGTCTGCCCGACGGCACCACCGCCTGGATTCCGAATGCCGCCATCTCCGACCATCAAACCCTCAACCACTCCCGCCTCGGCGGCTACAGGTTCGGCGTCGACATCCCGCTGGACCACAACCCCGACCGAGAGCTCGCCATCCGCATCATGAACAAGGTCCTCCACGAGATCGAATGGGGCGCCCCCGAGCGCAAACCCTTCGTGTGCTTCGACACGGTCGCTGGCGAAGCGATGGTGTTCAGGGCCTACGCCTGGATCGAGGATCGGTCGCTCGAACCCATCTACCGATCGATGCTTCTGACCGCCCTTGTGGAGGCCCTCGAGGATGTCGGCCTCTCGGTTGGCCACACCACCAACCTCTCCATGCACGCCGCAAGCAGCATGTCCGAGTAGCAGCCCACGGCGGAACAAAACGACCTCGGGCCCCGGACAACACTGTCCGAGACCCGAAGTGACGTCGTTTCGTTTGTCATCCCATCATGACGATGGATGAACGAGGTTTCAGCCCTCGACGCTGCGGCGGCTCGCCGTGAGCGATGCCATACCAATGGCCACCATGGCCAGGCCGATCAGCGAGAACAGCGTTGCCGTGCTCGGACCGGTGAGGGCAAGGGTGGGAGGCGTGGCTGCGGCTGGAGGAGTTGCTGCTGCGCCAGCGATGACCGAGTCCGGGTCGCACTTGTCGGTGCTTGCGGCATCCTCTGCCTGGTCGGAGAAGCCGTCGTTGTCGGCATCGAAAGTGGCCGGGTCGTAGTTGGCCACGTACTCGTCACACACGCTGGTGGGCGTGTCGTTCGGGTCGCAGTCGTCGGTGCCGGTCTGGTTCTCGATTGCATCGCTCACGCCGTCGCCGTCACCATCGGTGTCGGTTGCTCCGGCATGGCCTGCTCCGTCGCACGGTCCCGAGCTGGGCGTGTCGTTCGGATCGCACTCGTCGGTGCCTGCGGTGAGCTCTGCAGCGTCGCTGGCGCCGTCGCCATCGCTATCGGTGGCCGTGGCTCCAGCGTGTGGTCCGTTGGTACAACCGCCGCTCTGGGCGCCTGCGGCTCCAACCGACAGGAAGCTGCCAAGAAGGAGAACGAGCGCAAAGACGAGCGAGGTTCGGCCGAATCGGGTCCGGTTCATGAATGTGACTCCTTGAGAGGGGACATGAGGAGAGATCCCCTCGTGTCACACCCATCGACCTTCCTCCCAGAATCCTGAGTCATTGCAACCAGAGTGAAACTACCCAGTGCCTGCTGGATTGCAACCGGCCGCCGGATTACGTTCAAAGCGGCGACACTGCCGAGTGCTTGGGTGGTTGATGGATCTCGGAATCGAAGGCCTGTCGAACTTCATATGGATTGGCAGCGGCGGACACGCAACGGTGTACGCCGCCGATCGCGCCGATGGCGGAACGGTCGCCGTGAAGATCCTGAAGGCGAGCGCGGGTTCCGATCGGGATCGTAAGAACTTCCGTCGCGAGCAGGACACGATGCGGGAACTGTCGGCCCACCCCCACATCATTGACCTGATCGACTCGGGTTTCACACGGCACAACGAGCCGTTCTTTCTCATGCCGCTCATGGCTGAGAGCGTGCAGGACCTGGTCGACCGAGACGGCCCATTGAGCTGGCAGCGTGCAGCCGAAATCATGACCGACGTGTGTGCAGCGGTCGGACATGCCCATGACCACCAACCCCAGGTGCTGCACCGCGACCTCAAACCGGGCAACATCCTGCTCGACTCGAACGGCGTGGCTCATGTTGCGGACTTCGGTATTGCGAAGCGCGCCGACAACTCCTCGACCAGCGGAGCAGCCAAAGGAACCCTCGGATTCATGCCGGTCGAGCTCTTCCAAGGGGACCCGGCCACCGCCAAGTCGGACGTGTACGCGATCGGTGCGACGTTCTCGTCCCTCGTGACCGGACAGACACCCTTCGTCACTGGCGAAGGCGACTCCGACGCGGCCGTCCTCATGCGGGTGATCAACGACCCGCCACCCGACCTTCGCACGGTGGGTGTTCCGGACCGGTTGGCCGATCTCGTTGGACGAGCGATGGCCAAAGATCCTGCACAGCGGCCGGATTCTCCCAACGTCTTCGACGAGGAGCTCCGGTTCGTTGCGGGTCTGACTCACGCTGCTGAAGATGTCCGGGATGCGACCCTGGCGGTTGAGGGACGCCTGCTCGACCTTGCCCCACCAGCTGAACCAGAGACGTCATCCTCAGTAAGGCGATGGGTTGCCGCAGCAGCTCTTGCTGCGTTCGTTGTCATCGTGGCGGCGCTGGGCGTTCGAGCGGCGACGAGCGACATCCCCACCGAGATCACGGCCGGAGCCGGCGAAGACGCCGAGGAGCCCGCAGCAACCGACGGCCTGTCCCTCGAAGTCGACGAGGCACAACCGACCAGCACATCCGATCCAGAAGCCGAGGAGTTCGACGTACCAACGGTTGCGGAGACGACCACGACCTCACCTTCCCCAACAACCACAGCGAGTCCCGACACCACAACGAACGTTCCGACCGTCGGCGCCTCGCACACGTGGCTTGTCGTCGAGGACCAGGACAGCAATCTGATCATCGGGAACGAGCGCACCGACGAGCTTGTGGCGCTCGGAAGTGACGTGGACCAAGCCTGGCCATCACCGGATGGAACGCGGATTCTGTTCTCGAGCACCTCCGGCGTGTTCAACGAGCTGAACCTGGCGACCAATCTGGGTGGTTCTCCCGAGATTGTTCAGGTCACGGACTTCAATTCGGAGCGTCTGAATCACTACCGCGGGGATTGGTCACCCGACGGCCGCACCTTTGTGTTCAGCACAGACGTCGACGGCGACGCAGAGTTCCTCGACCCAGAACTCTGGTTGCTTGAAATCGACACGAGCGGCCTCACGCAGCTCACCGACGACGACCACTACGACTTCTACCCGACCTGGTCACCCGATGGAACGGAGATCGCCTTCGTCAGTGGACGTCGCGGCGACGGGCACGAGGTTCACATCATGGACGTGGCGAGTCGAAGCACCCGGCAGTTGACGACCGACCTCGGTGGCAGAACCGACACTGCGCATTGGGCTCCTGCCGGGAACACCATTGCTGCTCATGCCCGGTCGGTGCAGGACGTCAACGTTCGGGAACTCCACCTCGTCGACCCGATCACAGGAGCGGTGACCGAGGCAGGCGATGCGACATGGTACGGCTGGGACCCAAGCGGTGAACGGCTTGCAGTCGCCGAAGGCGACCAGCTGTCGCTCGTCGATCTCTCCGGCAACCGCACCGTGCTGGCCGCGCTGAGCAACGCCCACGAACCGGTGTTCTCGCCGGATGGATCGGAGATCACCGTCCTCACAGGTCCGTCCGGCCAGCGCACGCTCGTTCGGGTCGATGCAGAGACCGGCAACGTCCGAACCATTGGGCCGCTTGGGGACAACCACGGGTTTGCCTGATCGCTTCTCCGGGGCCGCCAGTCGCCCAGTCGAAGATCGTGAATCAGTCAAAGAGACCCGGGTTGGACACCGGTGGCGGCTCCGGCAGTGGGACGAGCTCGGGAACGAGCGCCCGGACCTCGTCGTGAAACCGTCGTGCCATCGCCGGCGCCGGGGCGTTGTCTGGCGTGTGCAGAAAGACGAACGGGGACCGACCATCACCCAGCCATCGGACCACGGTCTCGACCCATGGCTTCCAGAACTCCGGGTTTGCCTCCTCATCGGTCTGGCCGATGAATCGCACGATCGGATGGACCCCGGTGGCGACGGCCCGGACCGGTAGCCGGGGCTTGTTCTCGAAGGCTTCGAGCTCTCCCGGGGTCTTCGCCGGACCAGCGAACAACGCTCGAGAATCCAGAATGATCCGGTCCACTCCCCTGGCGTGCAGCAGATCGTTCAGGCGGAGTTCGTCATCGGTCCCAAAGAACCCCGGATGTCGGACCTCGACCGCCCAACCGGTCTCAAGCGGGTGGTCTGCGAGAAACTGATCGAGAACGGGCAGATCCCGTGGACTGAACGCCGCCGGAAGCTGAATCGAGGTGGGCCGCATTCGCTCCCCCATCGGTTCCATTGCAGCGAGGAACTCACGGAGCGGCTCGTCGGCGTCGCGCAGCTTGCGATCGTGGGTGACCGACCGTGGCAGCTTGAACATGAACCGGAAGTCGTCGGGGACAGACGCCGCCCACTTCTCGGCCGTCGACCGATCGGGAGCCGCATAGAAGGTGGTGTTTCCCTCCACGGCGTTCACCACTCGCGCATACGCCTCCAGCTCGCCACCTGTGGGCGTCGACTGGGGCACGTACACGCCAGTCCACAGACGGTTCGCCCACATCGCACATCCGACGTGGAGCACAGGAGCGGGCATGTGACAGACGTTATCCCGCCAGAAAAATGGACGGACAGGCCGGGGCTCGGACACAAACGCTGGCACGCTGTACGTAATGACTTCCACCGCTGTTGACCTCCTCGTGATCGGTGCCGGCCCGGCCGGTGCGGCCGCGGCAACCCGAGCCGCACGTGGCGGCGCGAACGTCGTGGTCTTCGACAAGGCGCCGTACGGGCGCGACAAGGTGTGCGGTGATGGGCTCACCCCCCGAGCCGTTGGGGCCATGGATGAGCTCGGCATTTCCCTCGATGGGGCCCATCGCATTGCCGGCGTCCGAATGATCGCCAACTCCACCGTCCGTGAGCTCGACTGGCCCTCCGGAGGCCGCTTTCCCGACCACGGCGCAGTGTGGCCACGCCGACGGCTCGACGCTGCACTGATCGACGCTGCGACCGAAGCGGGCGCCGATGTTCGCTGGGAGACCGAGGCGCTGCCCACGATCGACAACGGTCGAGTCGTCGGTGTCGAAGCCAATGGCGAGAAGTACACGGCTCCCATGACGGTCATCGCCACTGGCGCCCCCGGCGCGGTCGCCAAGATGCTCGGTACCGATCGGGTCCAGGACGAACCGTTCGGACTTGCCATCCGGGCCTACGCCGAGTCCCCTCGCCACGCCAGTGAGCACCTCGAGGCGTGCCTCACGCTCAAGGACGAACACGGCACTCCCGTACCCGGTTACGGCTGGATGTTCCCTGCCGGTGACGGCACCGTGAACATCGGTGTCGGCGCGCTGAGCACGATGAAGGGGTTCAAGAAGCTGAACCTGAACAACCTTCTCGATTCCTATCGGGACATGTTCCAGGAATCGTGGGGGCTCGGCCCGTATCAGGAACGGCCTCGGGCCTGGCGCCTCCCCATGAGCGCACAGCGCCGCCACGGCGACGGCTGGGTCGCCATCGGCGACGCAGCCGGCCTGATCAACCCAATGAACGGCGAGGGCATCGATTACGGCCTCGAAAGCGGCATGTTGGCCGCCGACTTCTTCCTGACCGACCCGGCGACAGCCCCCGAACGCTACGACGCAGCTGTGGGCGATCTGTACGACGCCTTCCTGAGCACGGGTCGTCGTTTCAGCTTCCTCATCGGCCACCCGTGGATCCTCAAGAACGGTTTGCGCCTCGCAGTCGGGACCGAAGCACTCTCCAAGATCACGCTGCAGGTCATGGGCAACCTGGTGGACTCCCAGACTCCTGGAGCTGCCGGACGGGTCTTCTCACTGACCGACAAGGCGCTCGCCGCCGCCGACCCCGTTCTGCGACGTACCCGGGCTGCAGCCTGAACCAACACGTGTGCCACTCTGTCGGGTGTGACCAACTCTGTGCAGCTCGTCATCTTCGACCTGATGGGCACCCTTGTGTCGAACGTCGATGTGGTCACCGAGGCGTATTCCGCAGCGCTTGCTGAAGCCGGCCTCACCGACGGATCCGACGAACACGCGACTGCACTCAACGAGGTGCGAGCCCTCCTTGGCCGCCCAACGCTCGATGTCCTCACCGAGGTGCTTGGCGACGCCGTGCGGGCCGAAGAAGCCACGTGGGCCTTCGACGACCTGGTCATCGAACGAGCCGGCACACTCCTGCCGGTCGATGGTGCAGCCGAGACGCTCGAGGAGCTGCAGCGCCGCGGCATCCTGGCGGCCGTCACCACGAGCTTCTCCGCCGACGTACGCAAGGCGGTTCTGACCGCTCTTGGATGGTCGGACCGATTCGCAGCCCAGCTCTCGGCCCACGGCCAACATCGCGGTCACCCTGCCCCCGACCTACTCCTCGAAGCGATTCTGGAGCTGCACATCGACTCGGTCGGACAGGTGGCGGTCGTTGGCGACACCATCGCTGACCTGGAAGCCGGCAACCGGGCCGGCTCGGGCCTGGTGATCGGCGTGACGACTGGAGCGCACACGACCGAGCAGCTGCTCGAAGCGCCGCACACACACCTGGTGGACTCCGTCGCCGATGTCCCCTCGGTTCTCGACTCGCCCCGCACCGTGGGCCACCGACGATCGGCCGACCGATAGGCGCAGCGTGACGTGTGCGGCATTTCGGGAGCGAACCGCGGAGTCTGTGGGATAGTCGAGAAGACCCCCGTGAGCAGACGAGAGGACGCCACCCATGGCTGAGAACGAAAACGGCGAGTGGATCAAGGACGGCGACGACTTCATCTACCGGGGCGACGCAGCGAGCACGCCACCGCCCGTGCCGGGCCAGCCGGCCCCACCACCGACCGCCCCTCCGGGCGGGCCATCGTTCACGACACCTCCGCCGTATGGCTCGGTTCCTCCGACGCCCCCGGGCATGCCCACGGGGATGGCACCCGGCGTGCCGGTCGCCAAGAAGAAGCGCTGGCCGTGGATCGCCGCGGGCGTCCTGCTGTTCTGCGGTCTACCGCTCGGCGGTTGTCTCGCGCTGGTTGGGTTCGGGGTCAACGAGATCGGCAACACGAACGACGAAATCCGAACATCTGGTGAAGCGTTCGTCGATGCTTGGAACAGCGGAACTCCAGAAGCCGAGATGGACGCCAGCTGTTTCGCCGGCGAGTCGTTTCCCACGATCGATGAGTTCCTGCCGGGCACCGGCCCACTCACCATCTCCGAAGACGGGATCTCGTTCGTGACCCGAAATGGCAACACCACGTTTGCCAGCAACGCGGACAGCGACACCTCGGTCATTCCCGGCTACGAGGACATCAGCACCGCCTGGATGCAAGCCAACCTGACCGATACGAGCGGCACCAATGGCGACACGCTCGTGGAGCTGTCGTTCATCAATCCCAACAACGACGACAGTTGGGAGCTGTGCGGGTTCCGAACCTTGTGACATCTCGGGCCCGACAGCCGCTACCGTGGATTCATGTCGGCCCCACTTCCCACCTCGGACCAGATCACCCTCGCTCCAAAGGTCTTGCTCCACGACCATCTCGACGGCGGGCTTCGCCCCGAAACGGTCATCGAGCTCGCTGACGAGACCGGCTACAACGGCCTGCCGACCACCGAGCCCGGCGAACTGGCCGCGTGGATGCGGCGGGGCGCCGACCGCAAGGACCTGGTGCTCTATCTCGAGACGTTCGCCCACACGGTCGGGGTCATGCAGACGCCGGAATCACTTCACCGAGTGGCCCGTGAATGCGCCGAAGACCTCGCATCCGACGGCGTCGTGTACGCCGAGATCCGGTTTGCTCCCGAGCTTCACGTGGACCAGGGCCTGTCCATGGACGACGTCCTGGAGGCAGTCACGTCGGGGTTCGCCGACGGTTCACGCGGAACGCCCCTGACAATTCGCACCCTCTGCTCGGCCATGCGCCACATGGACAAGAGCCTCGAGGTTGCGTTGCTTGCCGTCCGCTGGCGCGACCAGGGAGTCGTGGGCTTCGACATTGCAGGACCCGAGAAGGGCTTTCCACCAGACGACCACATGCTGGCGTTCCAGTACGCCCAGCGCGAGAACTTCCACTTCACGATTCACGCCGGCGAGGCCTACGGTCCGCCCTCCATCTGGAAGGCACTGCAGTGGTGCTCGGCCGAACGACTCGGACATGGTGTGCGTATCGTCGACGACATCACCATCGATGATGACGGCGAGGCTCAGCTCGGCAGACTCGCCCACTACATCCGTGATCGCCGCATTCCGCTCGAGGTCTGCCCGTCATCGAACCTGCACACCGGCGTGGTCGAGCAGCTCGCCGACCATCCGATCAAGCTGTTCAAGGATCTGCGGTTCCGAGTCACGCTCAACACCGACAACCGACTCATGAGCGATGTGTCCATGTCGAGCGAGATGATGAACATGGTTGAGACGTTCGGCTGGACCCTGGCCGACATGCAGTGGCTCACGGTGAATGCCATGAAGAGCGCGTTCCTGCCATTCGACGAGCGGCTTGCGCTGATCAACACGGTGATCAAACCTCGGTACGCCGAGCTCATCGCAGCTGGCTGAACCCGCCGGGCTACACAAGCAACGCCGTTCCCACAACGGCAAGCGCCGCACCCGCCCACGCCCCAGCCGCCGGCCGTTCCCTGGTTGCGATCCACAGCAGCGGCAACATCATGATTGGTGTTGTCGACGAGAGGATCGTGGCGACCCCGACATCACCGGTATTGATGGCTTCGAGCAACAAGGTCATCCCGATCACCATGCCGAGCAGGGACGAGACGAGTAGCTGCCACCAGAGCTTTGGGGTGAGCGGCGCAGACTCGGTGGATCCGGTGACGGCGTCGAGCGGCCGAGCAAGGAGCCAGAGAATCGGTGTGGCGATGAGGACCCGACTTGCCGAGACCGCCCAGGTGGCCGCACCGGCTTCGAAAACCGGCTTGACCATGATTGCTCCAATCGCTTGACCGAGCGCACCCAGGAGGGCCCAGCCAAACGCGGCAGCAGCATTGCCGGTGATGGCCTCCCACCGATGGGTCTGCCCGGGTCGGGTGCCAAAGACCACGGCCAGAACCACGCCCAGAACGATAAGGACCGTGCCCAGGATTCCGCCGGCCGTCCATGGCTCGTCGAACACCACTGCACCAATCACCGCTGCCATGGGAGCATTCGTCGTGAAGACCACGGCGGTGCGGCGGGGACCGAACCGGGCAAAGGCCGTGAACAAGGCAGCATCGCCGATCGCGAGACCCACGACGGCGGAAGCGAAGAGCAGAAGCATCTGGTCGGACGGAAGCGTGGACCACTGCCCAAGCACGGTCGCGATGAGCGCCAGGATGGCCGAAACCAGGATCATCCTCAGGCGGGTGAACCGCGGTCCACCCAGCTCACGAGCCGGTCCGGCCGCAATCAGGCCTCCGAGGGCCCAGCACATTGCGGCCCCGAGAGCAGCGATCTGGAATGGCATGGTTGGACGACGCTAACCCCATCGGGTGTGATTGAGGCATGACAACGATCACCTCGCCGCTCGTCGGCACCATCGTCCGAGTCGCATCGCCGGGAGCAGAGGTTCCTGCAGGCGGCGAGGTCGCGGTGATCGAGTCAATGAAAATGGAGTACTCGATCGATGCCGCCGAGGGCGGCGTCGTGCAAGACGTGGCCGTCGGTGTCGGCGATGCTGTGGCTGTTGGCGATGTACTCGTCAGCTTGGGAGCGGGCGGGGTTGCCACCGTCGTGGACGCTGGCGAGGAGGTCGGTGAGCGCCGCGACCTGGCCGAGGTCGTGGAACGCCATGCTGTCGGACTGGACGCTGCCCGACCGGAAGCCGTCGCCAAGCGGCACGGAACCGGCCGAAGAACCGCCCGAGAGAACCTGGCCGACCTCGTCGACGCCGACAGTTTCATCGAGTTCGGTCCGCTGGCACTTGCTGCGCAACGGCGACGCCGCGAGATCGAGGAGCTCATCGAGCGAACACCCGCCGACGGCCTCGTCGGCGGCGTGGCAACCGTGAACGCAGATCTGTTTGGCGACGACGACACCCAATGTGTGGTGGCCAGCTACGACTACATGGTCCTGGCCGGTACGCAGGGCTGGACGAACCATCGCAAGAAGGATCGTCTCTTCGAGCTCGCCGAGCGGCAGCAGCTACCCGTGATCCTGTTTGCCGAAGGCGGCGGTGGCCGGCCCGGCGACACCGACTGGCCCGGCGCCAGCTGGCTCGACTGCCTGGCGTTCGCCCTCTTCGGCGGGCTCGCCGGCTCGGTCCCATTGATCGGCATCAATGCCGGCTACTGCTTCGCTGGCAATGCCGCATTGCTCGGCACGTGCGACATCATCATCTCCACCGAGGACAGCTGGGTCGGCATGGGCGGACCGGCGATGATCGAGGGTGGCGGCCTCGGAACCTTCGGCCCGAAGGAGATCGGTCCAACCGACGTGCATGTGGCCAACGGGGGCATCGACGTGCTGGTCGCTGACGAAGCCGAGGCGACCGCGGTGGCCAAGAAGCTGCTCGGCTACACCCAGGGCCGCGTCTCGGGATGGACAGCACCAGACCCACAGGCGGCCAGAGACGCCGTACCAGCCAATCGAAAGCGCGTGTACGACATGCACGACGCAATCGAAGCGATCGTCGACGTTGACTCGGCACTCGAGCTCCGCCCCGAATGGAACCCGGGCCTCATCACGTCATTCGCCCGCATCGAGGGGCGCCCCGTGGGCATCATCGCCAACAACCCCATGCACCTCGCTGGTGCCGTCGACCACGGCGCCGCAACCAAGGCGGGCGCCTTCATGGAGCTGTGCGACCGGTGGGGTGTCCCCATCCTGTTCCTGTGCGACACACCCGGATTCATGGTCGGTCCCGAATCTGATGCACAGGGGCTGCCCCGTTCCGCCGGCGCCCTGTTCCGAATCGGCGCCAACCTTTCGGTTCCCTTCGGCCTCGTGGTCACGCGCAAGGCCTACGGGCTTGGCGCCCAGGCCATGGCTGGCGGTGGCCTCAAAGAACCGTTGTTCGCGATCTCCTGGCCGACCGGCGAGTTCGGACCGATGGGGCTGGAAGGCGCCGTACGCCTGGGGTTCTCGCGAGAGCTCGCCGAAGCCGGCGACGCAGCGGCGCAGGAAGCGCTGTTCGAGCAACTCGTCGACACCATGTACGAACACGGAAAGGCCACCAACGTGGCGAGCCACTTCGAAATCGATGACGTCATCGACCCCGCAGACACCCGGAAGTGGGTTGGCCGGCTACTTCGCTGACCCTCCGCTCACCACCACTCGTACGTGCAGAGGTAGGCGGTCAGGCGTAGTCGGTGGAGAGCAGGAGGTCGTACTGGCTGATCTCGTACGCCTGCACCCTCGCTTGAACCTGTGCGATCCGAACCACCTTCTCGGCTGAAGCCAGCCCGATGGCTGCCGTGGCCATATGCACCCCGCCCACGTGGTGCGCTCGCATCAGTTCCAGCCACATTCGCCCGCCATCCACGCCGTCTGCCTGGGCCAACGCCCGCATCTCCTCGTCGGTGGCCACGCCCGGCATGGACTCGAACGACATGCCTGCGCCATCGTTCATGCCCATCCATGCCATCACGGTCTCCGGTGGGCTCGTGGACTGTCCCCAGTCGGTGAGCCAGGCTCGCATCATCCCGACCTCGATCGCCTGGTTCTGCAGAACCTCGGCGGCCGCAGCGACGACTGGGTCGCCTACATTGCGCCCCAATACTCGTTGGCACATGGCAAGCGCCTGGACGTGGTGACTTGTCATGTCGGTGCAGAAGCCAACGTCGGCCACCGTGGGTGGAGCGACATCGCTGGACACCAGGGTGCGAACCGCAAGAGCGTCAGCGTCCTGCAACTCGTCCAGGTTCAGGGCGCAGTAGCCAAGGTCATCGGTCGACGGGTACGCGGCAGCCTCGGCCGCTCCGGAGGGCCGGATCGCAAGACCTCCCGCTGCAGCCACCGTGCCGGCGCCCAGCGCAACGAGAACACCTCGTCGCGATGTCACACGGTCGCTCACGGAGCATCCTCGCCCTCGGCGGGAGGCTCGGGCCGTTCCTCACCCTCTTCCCCATCCACCGGCGGCTCCGGACGCTCCTCATCCTCGGGGCGCTCCGGACGCTCCTCACCCTCTTCCCCATCCGCCGGCGGCTCGGGTGTCACGATCTCGACCTCGCCGGCGAAGCATCCCAGGACGTAGGGGAACTCTTCAGTCGTGTAGTACGCGTAGTTCCCGTCTGCATCGGTGAGCCCGTTGCACTCATCGAGGTCGCCGGAGCCTGCCACGTAGGTGTGTGCGGCCCAGGTGTCCGACGCAAACAGGGATTCGTCGGTGAGCTCCCACGAGGACGTGTACTGGTCGATGCCGGTATAGATCGGATACCCGTCGAGTGCGTAGCCAGCGAGCTGAGGCTCGGCGGCAACCTCCTCTGGGGTGAAGAAGCAGTCGGTCTCCTCGCTGGCGAGAATCTTGTGAGTGTGAAAGCCGCCAGGGCCGTTGTGGCTGCCACAGGCCGACACGATGCCCGGCAGCGAGTCGACGTCGCCACCGGTTCCTTCGGTTGGCCCATAGATCGGAATTCCGCTCAGGGTGACTCCGAGCTCGCCAATGTAGGGAATCGCCGTGGTTTCGTCCGCCGTCGTCGGCGACGCTGGAATCGTGTACGTGAAGTCTCGACCTCCGGGGAATCCGGGCGAGGTACCGATGTAGGTGTAGTCGGGAATTGCGTTGGTGTAGACCTCGATCGTCTCGCCCAGGCATGTGCCTGAGACAATCGGGTCGTCGAGATCGGGGTTTGCTGAGCCGCGGGTGACGAAGAGTGCTGCGGTTGCCTCACATGCGGCAGGATCAGCGGGAGCTGCGACATCCTCGGCTTCCGACGATGCATCGTCGTCCGAGTCGATTGCTTCCACCGCCACCGCCTCGTCGTCGTTCGACGGTTCCTCGGTGGTTGTTGTTTCAGTCGGCGCTTCGGTGGTCGCCGGCTCGCTCGCATCGACTTGCGGGTCGGCTGATCCGCAGGCGGCGAGCGCAACGGCCAGGCCGCACCCCGCAAGAGCGGTTCGCACAACGTGGACAGGTCGACGTTTGGTCATGCCTCCACGATGCGGAACCTGTGTAAGAGGAAACTGAAGTGGACCTGATGACTCGATGTCTTTCGCCGTTGGACGGCAGCGTCAGATCAGCAGTCGGCGAGGTTGAACGACTGGGGGAAGATCAGGCGGCGACGTCGGCCCGAGCACCGGCGGTCATCTCGGCGTGGAGCTCTTTGACCTTGCTGGAACCGGTGGTGCAGTGACGCCACGGGAAGACGGCATGGATCGCACAACAGATGGCTGCACCGAACAGTTCCCGGGCAAAGTGGCTGGCCACCTGCATGTGTTCGAAGTAGGTCTCGTCCACCGAAGCGGGATGTTCCGTGAATTTTGCCCGAATGTCCATACCGGCAGAGTACGGAACGTCGGCTGGAAGATGTGACGAAATTTCTGCCAGATTGCACCGTCCTGTGGAAGATTTGTTTACATATACCCTGATCTGTGGTTTCGTGTTCTCTCATGGACAAGATTGATCAGGATATTGTTCGCCTTCTGCAAGAAGACGCCTCCCTCTCCGTTCGTGAAATCGGCGAGCAGGTCGGCCTGACGGCCACGCCATGCTGGCGGCGAATCCAGAACCTGGAGGACGCAGGCGTGATCACCCGACGGGTCGCGCTGGTGGACCCGGTGAAAGTCAACGTTGGACTGTCTGCACTGGTCATGATCAAGACCAACGAACACAACGCCCGCTGGACTGAACGCTTCCTGGAGAGTGTGGAGACCTTCGACGAGGTCGTCGAGGCATACCGAACGAGCGGCGAGCTCGACTACCTGCTGAAGGTCGTCGTTCCCGACATGCCGGCCTACGACGCCTTCTACCGGCGTCTCATCGAGAAGGTGGATCTGTACGACGTGCGAACCACGTTCGTCATGGAGGAGATGAAGCACACGACGGCACTCCCCCTCCACTACGCCTGAGCGCAACTAGCGGGCAACCGCCAAGGCTGCGCCCACGATGCCGGCCCGATTCAGCCGCTCGGCAGGCTTCACCGGCGTCCGGACCTTGGAGATGTGATCTTCGAACTTGCGGTACTGCTTGCTGATGCCACCGCCAAGGATGAACAGGTTCGGCCAGAACAGCTTCTCCATCTCCAGCAGATAGTCCTGCAACTCGCCGCCCCACTCCTTATAGGAGAGGTCGTTGTCTTCCTTGGCTCGAGATGACGCCCGATCTTCGGCGATCTTGCCGTCCATCATGAGGTGGCCGAATTCGGTGTTGGGAACGAGCTTGCCGTCGATGAACAACCCGCTACCGATGCCGGTGCCGAGCGTGACCATGATGACCACGCCTGCAACGTTCTCGCCGGCACCGAAATGCACTTCGGCAAGACCGGCAGCATCGGCGTCATTGACCATGACCACGTCGCACTTGCAGACGTTGGTGAACAATGCGTCGCCGTCGATGTCGACCCACGACTTGTGCAGGTTGGCCGCCGTTCGCACGTACCCATCCTGGATGACACCGGGAAACCCGACGCCCACCGGACCGGTCCAGTCGAAATGGGCAACCAACTGGGCCGCCACGTCGCCCATGGCTTCGGGCGTCGCTGGCCTTGGGGTTGGGATTCGGTGCTTGTCGCTGACGATTTCACCGGTGGAGATGTCGACCTCGGCGGCCTTCATCCCGGATCCGCCAATATCGATCCCGAGAACTCGTGTCATGTTCAAAACCTATCCGCGCTGACCTGACACCGATTCAATCGGCGTCAGGTCAGCGAACGTGAATGTCAGTCGGCCTGGGGAACGGCTTCACCCTGCGGCATGTCGATCTGCTCGGCAGACGATTCTGACTGTGCGGCGATTGCGGGAGCTCCCGAATCGCCGCCAGCTGCGTCGGCGATCATGCGGTTCCGCAAGGGACCCATGATGTCGACACCGGTGGCGGTCTCGATCTGCTCGGCGATGGAGATCACCGATGCCGGGAGCTGCTTGACGACGCCGGGAAGGGCTCCGCCGTCGCCACTGTCGATCACGGTCATCTTCTCGATGTCGATGCCGTTCACCGTGGACACGATCTGTTCGATCAACTCGGGCAGCATGTTCAGGACGAGGATGTCGTGGGCGTCGTCCCCGGCAACCTTGTACTGGTCGGTCAGACGCTTGAAGACGTCGACCTGCGCTGCACCCTCTTCGACGATGTGGGCGGCGTCGGCACGGGCCTTCAGCTGCTGCGCTTCGAGGGCTGCCTGCGCAGGCAGCACGACGTCGGCCTGCAGACGACGCTTCTCGAGCTCGATGCGCTCCTCTTCGAGCGCCTGCTCGGCCACGGTCTTGGCCTTCTCGCCTGCGACACGGGCCTCTTCCTCGGAGGCACGAGCAACACCGTCGAGTTCGGCACTGCGAACTCGCAACATGTTCTGCTCTTCGACGATCTGCAGGTTGGCCTGGGCCTGAGCAATCTCGGCCTTCTGACGGGAGCGGGCTTCGGCTTCCTCGGCTTCGGCCTGCTTCTGTGCTTCGGTGACACGAGCGTCCTTGAGCACATCGGCGGTCCGACGACGACCAACGGCATCGAGGTAGCCGACCTCGTCGGTGACGTTCTGGATCTTCAGCACGTCGAGTTCGAGGCCGAGCGTCTTGATGTCTTCGTCGGCCTCATCGATGAGGAACTGCGAGAACTTGAGCCGGTCCTCGTTGACCTCTTCAGGGGTCAGCGTTGCCAGCACACCACGAAGGTTCGCCTCGAGGGTCTCCTTGGCGATCTGTGCGATGGACTGGTGCGGCACGTTCAGGAATCGCTCGACCGAGTTCGAAAGCAGCGAGTCGTTGCTCGACACCTTGACGTTGGCGATGCCCTGCACGTTCAGTGGAATTGCACCCTTGGAGTAGGCGTTCGTGACCGACACCTCGAGCGGGATGTTGTTCAGGTCCATCCAGGACACCTGCTCCAACAGCGGAACCCGTAGTGTGCGGCCGCCCTTGAGGGCACGGTAACCAACGGTGCGACCGTCAGCGGTCTGACGGCTTCGACCGGAAATGACCGCAACACGGTTCGGCGGACAAATGATGATCAGGCTCTTGACCACAAAGATCACCATGATGATCATTGCCGCGATGGCGAGGCCAGCGATGAGTGGAAACATTCGGCACTACTCCTTCAGGTATTCAGATATTCGATCGGTTGTTCAGGTGCTGAGTTCAGGATCGGTGCGCATGATTTCGGCGACGCCTTCCTGCACATTGACGATGAGAACACGCTCACCACGGATGAACGGCTCGCCCGGCTGCCCCTCGATTGCACGAGCCGACAGCTGCACACGTTCCTCGCCGGTATCGAGCCAGACCCGGCCGCGCTTTCCAGCCTCGATCGGCACACTGACGGTGGCCAACCGGCCCTCGAGCTTCTGGTCGGCGAAGTGCTTGCTGGCGTCGGTCTTGCGCAGAAAGGCAAAGGCTGAACCGTTCATGGTTGCGGCGAGAACACCCAGAACAGCGGCCAGGACAAAGGTGGAAACCACGCCGCCGCCGACTGCGGTACCGATCAGGCCCACACCACCAAAGAACGACAAGAGAAAGGCCCAGCTGCTCACCGGAATGCGGCGGAACAGTGCGCTCAGATCGCCGATGCCTCCATCGGCTCCGCCGAGGTCGAAGTCGCCGTCTCCACCGATGTCGATATCGGTACCAAAGTCGGCGTCAGCGTCAAAGCCGGCATCGGCGTCGGCATCTTGTCCGCCAAAGGCGAACAGCGCCAACAACGGAATACCGAGAGCCGCACAAAACAGATACAAGGCCACCATGACCAGACTCTACTGCTCGGCGATGAACTGTGTTTGGCTCCCGAGGTCTTTCGGACCGCGACGCCAGACGGGAGTTACAGAATCTGGCTGAGGAAGAGCTTGGTGCGATCTTCCGAGGGGCTCTCGAAGAAGTGCTGTGGGGTACCCACCTCAACGATCTCGCCGGACTCCATGAAGATGATTCGATCGGCGACCTCTCGGGCGAAGCCCATCTCGTGGGTGACAACCATCATGGTCATACCGCCACGGGCAAGGTCCTTCATGACGTCGAGCACTTCAGAGATCATCTCGGGGTCGAGTGCCGAGGTGGGCTCGTCGAAGAGCATGACGCGTGGTTCCATCGCGAGCGAGCGGGCGATGGCCACACGCTGCTGCTGACCACCCGAAAGCTGGCCGGGGAACTTGGCAGCCTGTTCCGGAATGCCGACTCGTTCAAGAAGCTCCATGGCTTTGGTCTCGGCTGCGGCCTTGGGCTGCTTGCGGACCCAACGTGGCGCCAACGTGATGTTGTCGAGCACGGTCAGATGGGGAAACAGGTTGAACTGCTGGAAGACCATGCCGACTTCACTGCGAATCTTGTCGATGTTCCGCGTGTCGTTCGTGAGTTCGATGCCGTCGACGGCGATCGTGCCGCCCTGATGGACCTCGAGCCGGTTGATGCACCGGATCCACGTGGACTTCCCCGAACCGGACGGGCCGAGGACAACAACCACCTCGCGCTCCGCGATGGTGGCGCTGACGCCCTTGAGCGCCTGGAAGTCTCCGTACCATTTGTCGACACCATCTGAAACGATCATGTCCGGACGCCCGAGCTCCACCCCGGCGGCTCCCATGTTGCTCATGCCTGGTCTCCTTGTTCGCTGCGCTTCGTCGTTCTGTGGTTCGTGGTCATCGGGTGCCAAGCCCCAGTCGCTTCTCCAACCGCTGACTGTACTTCGACATGGAGAACGCCACGACGAAGTAGAGGGCCGACACGACCAACAGTCCTTCCTTCTTCGAACCAACGAAGTCGGTCTGGGAAGGAATCGTGTTGTTGGCAACCCGCAGAAGGTCGTTGAGGCCGATGATCGCCAGGAGCGAGGTTTCCTTGAACGTGGCAATCGACTGACCAACCAGCGGCGGGATCGAAACACGAAGTGCCTGCGGGAGGACGATGAACGATGTCCGTTGGCCGGTGGTCAGCCCGAGTGCGTCGGCGGCTTCGAACTGGCCACGGCGGATCGACTGCAGCCCGCCTCGGACGTTCTCCGCGAGGTAGGCGGCCGAGAACAGGCCGTACCCGACGACCACGGCAGCGAGCTCTGCCAGTTCCATGCCCTCGGGCAGGAACAGCGGAATGATCACGCTGAAGAAGAAGAGGATCGTGATGAGGGGAACGCCTCGGACCGCTTCAATGTAGGTGGTCGAAAGGAGCCGGAAGATCGGCATGTTCGACGTACGGGCAAGGGCCATGAGGACACCGAGCGGGAAGCTCACCAACAACGTCAGCCACGCCACGAAGATGGTGAGCGTCATGCCACCCAGGTAGGTGTCGGAGGTGATCTCCAATGTGGACGGCGAGTTCACCGCCGTGACCAGCCAGTGGAAGATGGCCATGAAGCCCATCCAGGCGTACACGAAGGACATCCGGGTACTGCGATCTCGAGAGAAGTTCCCGGCAATCAGTGCGAACAACCCAAGGAACAGAAAGCTGAACCGAGCCTTTTGCAGCATGGGGTACATGCCGAAGAAGCCGGCGATCCAGTTGAAGAGCGAGAACGCCAGGAGCACGACCGACACGATCTTGCCGGTCTCGCCGATGGTGGCGCTCGACAGCCAGAAGAGCAGCGCTCCGCCCAGGGCCATGAACGCCAGCGCCATGGGAATGTCGGTGCTGAAGACATGGGCGTAGTCGAAGTCGGGATCCCGCAGCACGATCCAGTTCAGGATGAAGGGCGCCAGGAGCCAGAGAAGGCCCAGGATCATCTTTGGTGGGCGAACAGGAAGCCGATCACGAAGCGCCAGTCCAAGAACCAGTGCGCCGGCGAAGACCACCCACATGAGGGTCCAGGGAATGCGGGTGGACGATGCCACGAGACCGGGGGCGCTGGTCGCAACGCCGTCTTCGAGGAAGTACTGGCCGTAGGGAACCACCCATAAGCTCAGAACCGCGAGTCCGAACCCGGCGGTGATGACCCAGCGAGACGCCACTCGCATGGTGCGTCGACGATCTTCACCCAGGCCGTACCAGATGGCCAGACCAATGCCGAGGGTGACGAGCGAAACGACGATCCAGACGACCCGTCCACCAATGGCTTCGCTGAACGAGTCCTGGATGAAGGTCGGCAGCTCACCTTCGACCTCGGCGGGGACTTCGGTCGTGGCTCCCGGAGTGAGCACCACGCCCAACAGGCCCAGAACACCAAGGTTCATCAGCCACATGGAGATGCGCTTGACCGTGAAATGGCCTGACGCACGGAAGAAGGCCATGGACAAGCCGGTGAGCGCAAGGAGCGAGCCCAGCGACACCCAGATGCGATTGAATTGGTCCAGCGGATACCGCTCGACGGCGATGAGCCGGGCGTTTGTGGCTACGGCGTCCCAACGGCGTTCATTCGAGAAGGTGAAGCCGAAGAGCCCGCGCAGCGCCCAGAGTGCAAAGAGGCCAAAGACGAACGTGAGAATCGCAGAGCCGACCGACGAGAACAGGTTCTTCTTGATCCACTCGGCCGGGGCGAGGCTCGGCTCCTCCGGTGGGAGGGCAGCGAAGTCTTCTTCGGTGTAGTCGACGTTGAAGTCGTCTGGCTCGAGCTTGAGCGGCGTTGGCTGACTGTTTTCCATCGCTAGCGCTCCACGATCTTCAGTCGGACATTGAAGAAGTTCACAATCACCGAGATGGTGAGCGAACACGCCAGGTAGAAGGCCATCCAGATCGCAAAGACCGACAGCGCCTTTCCTGACTGCGAGTTGATGGTTCCGCCGACCTGGACCACATCAGCGAGTCCAACAGCAACGGCGAGCGAGGTGTTCTTCGTGAGGTTCAGATACTGGTTGCCGATCGGGGGCAGGACGATGCGGAACGCCTGCGGCAGGATGACCTTGCGCAGGGCCTGCATCCGGCTGAGACCGAGGGCGGCTGCGGCTTCGGACTGACCCTTCGCCACGGCGAGGATGCCGCCACGAATGATCTCGGCGATGAAGGCTGCGGTGTAGAAGGTGACAGCGAAGAAGATGGCCGCCCACGCCTGGGACATCTGCAGGCCACTGTCGCCGTAGTTCGGGAAGTTGCCGGTCTGGACGATGTCGGGTCGTTCGCCGGCGAAGGGAGCGCCGGACCGATCGAGGCCGGTTTCGGGGTTGGTCCCGAACTTGTCGGCCAGAACGCCGAAGAGGTCGCTCGAGGAGTTCACGATCCAGTCGGACAACCCGGGCCACACCACAAGAACGAATACCGACGCCATTGCGGCCGCCACGAAGGCGAAGATCTGCCGGAACCAGTCGTCGTCGGTGAGGGCCGCCATACCGGCCGGCGTACGGCGGGAGTCTCGGAAGTTCTTGACGAAGCGGGCGGCAGCAAGGAAGAAGATGGCAACGAGTGCAAGTTGCACCGCGACCTGCGGAATGCCGTCGAGAAGATCGGAGATCCAGCGCAGTGGAGACTCGAGGAACCCCACGATTGGGTGGATGAACCAGGCAATGACGGCGACCAGGGCAAGCACACCTGCCGCAATCGGAAAGGCGAAGGCATCGCCCCCAGAGCGTTCTTGTTCAGCTCGACGGTTCTGATACACGAACCGGGCTGCGACTGCGCCGACGAGCATGACAACGAGCCATTGGTAGAAGCCATCGGCGATCTTCACTCGCGGAATGGCCACACCCTTGTTGGATACGTGAAACCAGCCGTTGATCGGGCCGGTCTCCAGCGAGACCCGGCCGAGGCCGCTCAGGATCGTGAAGTACAGGAAGATCTGGACGAGCAGCGGGATGTTGCGCAGCGTCTCGACAAAGACGGTGGCGACCTTGTTGACCACCCAGTTGCTCGACAGGCGGCCGAGGCCAACGATGATTCCCAGCAGGGTGGCGCTGAAGATGCCGGCAATGGCGAGGCGCAGTGTGGTGACCATGCCAACCCAAAGGGCGCGGCCTCCGGTGGCGGGATTGTCGTCGATGCCGTCGGAGACTTGGAATCCGGCGGGCTGGGAGAGGAACTCGAAGCCGCTCGTGAGGCCACGCGCTCGAATGTTCTCGCCTGCCTCTTTGGCGAGGAACCAGGCGACGAACACGACAACAGCGAGAACGGCGACCTGCACCAGCCATTTCACCACGGTGACATCGCGATAGAACGGGGGCTTACCCGACACCTCGATACGTGACACTGATGGCTCAGTCATCGCCACGGCCTCACTCCTTTCGTGCATCTGCGGAAAAGCGATCGAGGGCCGGAAACCGAAGTTTCCGACCCTCGTCGCTACTTCGTGGAGTGACCGTACAACGGCCCTCCAGAATTCTCACAATTCAGCGGCTCGATGAATCGAGCCGCCGACCAACATCAGCGTGCTGGTGGGGCGTACAGGAGACCACCATCGGTCCACTGCGTGTTCGCTCCAGCGCGCTCGACGCCGAGTGGCGGCAGCGATGCGTTGAAGATCTCGCCGTAGTTTCCGACCTGAGCGATGACCTGGTAGAAGGCATCGGCGCTGAGGCCCATGACCGTCTGGAGTTCACCCTCGCCGCCGAGGAGACGCTGGATCTCTGCGTCGCCGTTGGCAAGCATGTCGTCGACGTTGCCGCTGTTCACGCCCTTCTCATCAGCGATGAGGGTGGCGTAGACGGTCCAGTTGATGACGTCGGCCCATGCCGAGTCGTTCTGACGGTAGGTCGGGCCGAGTGGCTCCTTGGAGATCGGCTGACCTGGGAAGATGACCCAGTCGTTCGGCTCGTTGACGGACTTACGACCGACGAGTGCGGAACCATCGGTGGTGATGATGTCGCAGGCACCCTGGATGAAGTTGTCGGTCACGATGTCGAAGTCTTCGAACGTGTTGAGTGTGATCGTCACACCAGCTGCTGCTGCAGCGTCGGAGATGTTCTTCTCGGTGGTGGTACCGGCGTTGGTGCAAACAACAGCGCCATCGATGTCAGCAACGGTCGATGCCGAAGAGAAGCCGCTTGCGGCGGATGCCATGAGCTGCTGTCCGTCGAAGTAGGTGGTGGGACCGAAGTCCATGCCTACGTCGGTGTCACGGCTCTGCGTCCACGTGGTGTTACGCATGAGCACGTCGGCGTCGCCGGTCTGGATGGCGGTGAAGCGCTCAGCAGCGGTCAGCTCAACAAAGTTGACTGCCTCTGCGTCACCAAGCACGGCTGCGGCAACTGCACGGCAGTAGTCGGCGTCGAAGCCGACCATGCGGCCGTCAGCGTTGGTGGTCGAGAAGCCGACACCTGCGCCGGACACGCCACAGTTGAGCGTTCCGCGGGCGATGACCTCGTCAAGAAGGCTGCCCTGTGCAAGATCAACGGCTTCGGTGTCGTCATCGTCGCCACCATCGTCGCTGTCGGAACCGGCATCATCGTCGGATGAGTCCTCAAGCGTGTCTGCGTCGGTTTCGGCAGCTTCATCGCCGCCGCCTTCTGCGCTTTCGTCAGCAGCATCGCTGCCACATGCCGCAGCAATCAGGCTGATCGCCAGCAGCGCCGCCAAGAGGCGGAACAACTTTGTGTTCTTCATTTTGATTAATCCCTCCGTGGATCATTTCGGGCACGGCACACCGTTGTGACCTGCCCGCTTTTTCAGGTGTCACCATAGTCACATGTGGGAGAACACGAACGTTCGCGGGAATATTTGTTCATACCGCAGACACGAAGCCCGTCCGGCCTTTCAGACAATTGAGCTAGCTTCCCACCATGGAAACGCATGTTGTCGATCATCCGCTTGCAGCCGAGCGCCTCACGCGCATGCGCATGAAGTCCACGGAGCGCGCCGATTTCCGACGTTCACTCGACGAGCTTTCGCAGTTCGTGGTGTACGAGGCGCTGCGTTCGATACCCACCACGACCATCGACATCGACACGCCGCTCGAGCCCACCACCGGCGTCGCAATCACTGAGCCACCGCTCCTCATTCCGGTCATGCGGGCCGGCCTCGGCATGCTCGACGCTGCACTCCGTCTTCTCCCTGAAGCGCGGGTTGGGTTCCTGGGTCTGAAGCGCGACGAGGAGACCCTGCTCCCCCACGCCTACGTCAACACGGTGCCCGACGACCTCGCCGGCCGTCACTGTCTGGTCCTCGACCCCATGCTGGCAACCGGCGGTTCCCTGGTTCACACCTGCAACCTGCTCCGCGAATCAAACGCCGGCACCATGACCGTGGCCTGCCTGCTCGCTGCACCCGAAGGGCTCGAGACGCTGGCCACCGCACACCCCGACGTCGACTGTTGGACCGCCTCCATCGACGCGTCACTCAACGAGGTCGGCTTCATTCGCCCCGGCCTCGGCGATGCCGGAGACCGGCAGTTCGGCCTCGCCTGATGCTCGACCACGTCTTCACCGACGCAATCGGAGCACTACGGGCTGCGCTCGAACTGGCAATGCTCGAACGGCAGGCGGTCGAGGAACGCTTCACCACCGATGCGCTCATTGGTGACACCCGGTGGGACACCAGCTACAGCCTGCCGGGCGAATCCGTTCCGGCACGGGTTCAGGCCGACCTGTCCATGCAGTGGCCCACTTGGAGCCAGACCGCGTACCGGGGCTGGCACCTCACCGGCGAGCTGTCCGACGTTCCCGACATCGAACTCGAGGTGGTGTTCCGGCTGCAGGGCCTTGTCGTTCCTCCAGACCTCAACGATGTCCTCGATCGGTTGCCCGAGGTTTCTCCGGGCATCGGCGGGGGCGAACTTGAACGCGCTGGTGGCCCCACGGTGGAGATCAGCTGGGACAACGATCTGCTCGAAAGCCAGACCGCTGTCGAGGTCAGCTATGCGGGGGCCGTGCCGTTGCACATCGACGTGCTCGCCGATGGAAACCGTCTTGACGAACTGCTCGCCGTTGCCGGCGGATGGATCAGCAGCACGCTCGTGTCGCTGAGCGACCTCTGACTCGCTGACCCAGAGCTCAAACGATCAGAGCCCGCGCCGAACCTCGGGAAGGTCGTCGTACACCGGGTCCCGCTTCTCGCCCTGGGCGATGAAGGACTCCATGATGTCTGTCGGCTGGAACATGCCGGTCTGCCAGGTGGCCATGTGGTGGAGCGAGTCCGCGGTGGAGTGATCGCGGGTGTAGTTGATCATCTCCTTGGTTCCGTGCACCGCAAGCGGAGAGTTCTTGGCGATTCGACCAGCGATCGCAAAGACCGCTTCGAGCATCGACTCGTGGTCGGCATAGACGTCGTTCACGAGGCCGATCTCCCGAGCACGGGCAGCCGACATGCGATCGCCCGTGTAGGCCATTTCCCGGGCGATGCCTTCGGGGATGAGCTTCGGCAGCCGTTGCAGCGTGCCGACATCGGCGGTCATTCCGATCTTGGTTTCAGCGATGGAGAAGAAGGCATCCTCGGTTGCGTACCGCATGTCGCATGCCGTGATCATGTCCACTCCCCCGCCGATGACTCCACCGTGCACCGCGGCCATGACCGGCATGCGGGCCCGCTCGAAACACGAGAACGTGTCCTGCAAATGCAGCACCTGCTGCCGGAAGTTTGCGCGGGACCGGCCGACCTCGACGCCATCGTTCTCGGCCAGGTTGCCGCCAGTGAAGACGCTGATGTCCATACCGGCCGTGAAGTGCTTCCCTTCGGCCGACACGACCATGACCCGGGACGCACCCCGATCGCTGATCTCATCGACCAGCTGCGGCAGCTCGCGCCAGAATTCGGCGTTCATCGAATTCATCGCCTCGGGCCGACTCAGCACCAGATGTGCAATGCCCTCGGACTCGGTGACGGTGAAACACGAACTACCCATTTTTCCTCCTTGTCTTGCTCGACACTTCCGGTCGAGAACCCCACTCCACACTCTGGCCCACTCCGACGGGCTTCCGGTCGAGAACCCCACTCCACACTCTGGCCCACTCCGACGGGCTTCCGGTC
>CAZFBD010000004.1:85326-88159 GCA_964517125.1 uncultured Acidimicrobiales bacterium | reverse complement strand
GAGAACCCCACTCCACACTCAGGTCCACCACGACAGTACTTCCCACGCGAGCCGAACCTCACGTACTCTCCGCTCATGCAACGAACGGCTGTGCCGGCCTTGACAGTGATTCTGGCGATGACCGTCTCGGGATGCAGTTTGTTCTCCGGCGAGTCCGAAGCGGCCGACGCACCTGAAAGCGCTTCATCCGCCGTGCCTGAGGATCCGCGGGCGCTCTTTCCCGAACCGGGTGACTTCGGGGCCGGCTGGTTCTTTTCCGCGGAACCGATCTCCGACCGACTCGACCGGAACAGCGGATCCAACCAAGCCGAGGAAATCTCACCACCCTCACGTGCGGCAATCGAAGAGATCACCGCCGCAACGTGCGATGACGACGGGGTGGACATCATCTCGCCCGTGTTCGAAGACGAGCTCTCGGCCGAGTACACCAACCGTTCGGGCGACAGGGTTTGGGTCGTTGCCGAAGTCGGATCCGACGCAAGCAGGGCCTACTCCCTTGCAACAACGGACTTCCTTTCACGATGCAGCGAACTCACGGTTGCGATGCCCGACCCCTCGATCGATGACGCCACCCACACGCGACAGTTCGCAGCCGATCCGCTCACCGGGAGCCCAACGGTGGTGCTCGAGGTCAGCGACAAGCTCATCAGGCTGTACGTCTTCTCTGATGACCCAGCGAGCGTCGACAGCATCGACCTGCTGGAGATCGCTCAGCTTCTTGCCGACCGCGCCTGAGTCGGCGCAGACGAGCTCGTCTTCAGCAAGGACCCTGGACCTCAAACGTGATGGGCTACGCCCCCACCATGATGTTCTCGTCGCCGGCATCGAGGTCGAAGTTCTCGTACTCCTCTGCGGTGTCCTCGAAGTGTTCGAACTCGATGACGCCGATTTCGGTGAACCGGTCACGAAGCCAGCCGTCGCCGGCATCGAGCAGACCCAGCTTGCGACAGTTGGGAACGATCTTGGCGAACAGCAGACGCTGGAAGACCTTCATCTCCCAGGGCATGTCCAGCTGGAACTTCACCATCTCCTTGGGGTCCACACCGAACTGCTCCCAGACCTCCTGGCGAAGGAAGCGGTCACGCATGCGCAGCGCCGCATCGAAGGCGAACTCCTGCCGCTCACGGATCTCGGCGTGCGAGAAGGACTCGTACACCTCCTGCAGGCTGAGCACGCCGAACGCCACGTGTCGGGCTTCGTCGGCCATCACGTAACGGAGCAGCTGCTTCAGGAGCGGTTCGTTGGTGGTGCCGTGCACGAAACCGAAGGCGGCAAGCGCAAGGCCCTCGACCATGATCTGCATGCCCAGGTAGGTCATGTCCCAGCGGCTGTCATTGATGATGTCGTCGAGCAGCAACCGAAGGTGCGGGTTGATGGCGTACTGACCATCGAGCTTCTCATTGATGTAGCGGGAGAAGACCTCGACGTGGCGGGCTTCGTCGACCACCTGGGTTGCCGCGTAGTACTTGGCGTCGATCCACGGGACGGTTTCGACGATCTTTGCCGTGCAGAGCAGCGCACCCTGCTCACCGTGCATGAACTGGCTGAGGCTCCACTTGAAGGACTCGATGTCGAGCTGCTTTCGCTCTTTCTCGTTCAGCTTCGCAATGGGCGAATCGGGGTTCTCGTAGAAGTACTCATACTCCAGCGGATCCACGGTGGGCTCGTACTTCTCGAGGTCGACCTCGGTCTCCCAGGGAAGATCGGTGCTGCCGTTCCACTGGGAACGCTTGGCCTTTTCGTACAGCTTGTCGAGCGCCGCCCGCTGCCCCTTGCCGTAGTCCCACGTGAACAACGCGTCGGCGTTGTCCTTCACCGCATGGACGACCTCGTCGGGGTCAACGTTTGCTCGGGCGATGTCCAGGATCCGGTCTGGGTCGTTGACATCGATGGCGTTCGGGTCCGTCATGGTCATGGGTTTTCTCCGGTGGTCTGAGGTGTAGGTGGCTGCACGGCGGCGAGCAACAGCGCGATGACCGTTTCCCACCCGTCGGCGTCTGGAGGTGTGAGCTGAAGAAGCTGCTGTGTTCGCATGCCGAGGCCAAGGGCCGTACAGAAGATGGCAAGCGAGTCGATCGAGAGGTCGCGGTCGATGTGGCCGTCGTCCTTGGCCTGCTGGAGGATCTTGCCGATCCGCAGGTTGTCCTCGTTGAAACGACCGCGAATGGTCTCGGCGAGTTCAGGGTCACGGCGTGACGCAACCATGGCTTCCAGCAGAAGCCACTCGGAGCTGTCCCGGTCATCGATGAGGTGCGTGCCCAACGAGCTGAGCAGGGCGGCGCCGCCCTCGGGGGCTTCGGGTAGCAGGCGTTCGATCTCGTCGGCCAGGCAGTGCTCGAGCGCCGCAGCCATGAGGTCGGCCTTTCCCCGGTACCGCGAGTAGATGGCTCCGGTTGTCACTCCGGCCCGACGCGAGATCTCGGCGACCTTGGCTCCGTCGTAGCCGAACTCGGTGAACACCTCGGACGCGGCTTCGAGCAGTCGGACGCCCAGTGGGTCGAGATGCAGAGATGTGTCGCCGGTCACGGGACTCAGAATAACGGTGATTATCCGATCTGGCAAGAGGCCGCCGTTCGCGCCGTTCGCTTCGCTCACTTACGGCCTTTCGGCCCCGGGGGGCCGAAACGCCCCCCTCTGTCCGCTCCGTTCGCTCCGCTCCCTGCCGTTCGCTCCGCTCACTTACGGCCTTTCGGCCCCAGGGGGCCTAAACGCCCCTTCTGTCCGCTCCGTTCGCTCCGCTCCCTGCCGTTCGCTCCGCTCCCTGCCGTTCGCTCCGCTCCCTGCCGTTCGCTCCGCTCACTTACGGCCTTTCGGCCCCGGGGGGCCGAAACGC
>CAZFBD010000004.1:51362-85226 GCA_964517125.1 uncultured Acidimicrobiales bacterium | reverse complement strand
CGCTCCCGCAGCAGCGGATTCAACCGAACAGCAAACGACCGCTCCCGCAGCAGCGGATTCAACCCAACGGCAACCGAGTGCTCCCGCAGCAGCGGATTCAACCGAACAGCAGACGACTGCTCCCGCAACCGATCACGGACAACGAAGGGGTTGGACTTCGGCAGAGCCTGACGCTGGCACGTCGCGTGCGCCGTCGACTCCACCAGAACCTGCGGTCCACAATGATCCTGCAATCCAACAACGGGCAGCAACACCATCGACCCCCGTCCGACCTGTCATCCATGTCCGTGTCACGGCCGACCCCGAAGACGAAGGCGCCATCCGAGCATCCATGGCGGGCGGCGACGGGCTCCTCCCGGACCATGTTGTTGCTCGCTGGATGTGCAACACCATCGTCACCGGCACAGTGTTCTCGACCAAGGGTCTCGTGCTCTGGCATGGCCGGGAGAAACGGTATGCCACCCCCGACCAGGTCAACGCCCTCATCGCCCGCGACGGCGGCTGTGTCGTGTGCGCCGAGCACCCCTCGCGGTGTGTGGCTCACCATCTGAACCCGGTCAATGCGCCGGTCCGGGGCAAGACCAACATCGACGAGCTCGCGCTCGTTTGCGACGACTGCCATCACGACATCCACGATCGTCGTCTGACTCTCTACTGGAAACTCGGTCCGCCCGACCCTGCCACGGGACTACCAGGTCTCATCTGGCGAGCCCGCCCCGCAACACCAAACGAAATCCCAATCGACCGACGCAACTCGGCCGCCTGAAGCGCCGCGCTCCGACTTTCCCGCCAACGAGCGGCCGGAATCAGCAGTGGGTGGCGAGATCGACCAGGGGGCGAGCACCGATGTGGGTGATGACTTCGGAGGCGGCGCAGTTGCCCATGGCGGCGGCGGTGCCGAGATCGGTTCCCTTTGCCACTCCGGCCAAGAAGCCAGCGGCGTAGAGGTCGCCGGCGCCGGTGGTGTCGACCCGCTTCACGACCTGCTTGGCCGGGACCATGATCAGGTCGTCGGCGGTGATGACCATCGACCCTTCATCGCCAAGTGTGATCGAGGACGTCTCGCACATGTCCCGAAGGCGGGAGACGATGGCGTCGCGGTCTTCGAGACCCAGCAGCGACTGTGCTTCTTCCATGTTGCCGAAGAGCAGATCGACCCGGTCACTGATGAGGTTCATCCACTCGTCACGATGACGATCGACGGCGAACGGATCCGAGAGCGTGAACGACGCTGCGACACCATTGGCCCGGGCGATGTCCATGGCGTGGCGAATCGCCGCCTTGGCTTCCTCGAGATCCCACAGGTATCCCTCGCAGTACAGGGCCGAGGCACCGGCGACCAATGACTCGTCGATGTCGGCCGTGGTGAGGCGCGAGGACGCTCCAAGAAACGTGTTCATGGTGCGCTGCCCATCGGGGGTGACCTGGATGAGACAGCGGGCTGTGGCCATACCCGAATCGGCCGGGGTCACGTCGTAGGCGACACCGGCTTCGCGCATTCCGTCGGCAAAGGCAGCACCGAGCTCATCGTTGCGCACCTTGCCGATGTACGCGGCAGACACACCAAACGAGGCAACACCCACCATGGTGTTGGCGGCGCTGCCACCCGACTCCTTGAGACCGTCGGGCATGAGACCGGTGAGCTGTTCGGCCCGCGGCTCTTCGATGAGCGTCATCGATCCCTTGTTCAGGTTCCACTCGTCGATGAACGACTCGTCGACCTGCCCAATCACGTCGACGATCGCGTTTCCGACGCCGACAACTTCGATTCCACTCATTGGTGTGTCTCCCTCGTGACGCAATGCCTCTTCGCGCACGATCCTCGAAGGTACCATCGGAGACCGGCCAATCCGAGGAAGAAGTACCGATATGGAACAGCGTTTGCCGGGCACGATCCTGCCTCAGACATACGACGTCCGGATCTCCCCCGATCTCGAGGCGCACACCTTCAGCGGAAGCGTGCATGCCACGGCCAAGATCATGGAGCCGACCGACGTCCTGGTGCGCAACTCGCAAGACCTCGATCTGTCCGACGCCCGCATCGATGGGAAGCCGGCCGAGTGGGAACTCGACGCTGCGAATGAACAGCTCCGAGTGCAGCTCGCCTCCACCAGAGATGCCGGCCCCATCACATTCGACCAGCGCCTCGAGCGTCTTGCCGTGAACGCCGCGTTCCGCGCCCGTGCCGCAACGCAGCTTCCCGAGGTTCTTGCGTCAACGTGAACGCTCCAGTGAGCCCGCCGTTCAGTCGGCTTCGGGATCTCGACGTGTTCTCGGTCGATGCAACATCGGCGCAGATCACGTGGCGAGGAACAACCGGTGAACTGATCGTCGCCGGCCAGACAATCGCCCTCGACGAAACTGCGGGTGCCGTGACGATCACGGGCCTCGACCCGTCCACGACCCACTCCGCCACGTTGCGGTCATCGGCCGGCGAGTCGACGATCGACATCACGACCCTCGACCCGATCGGCGAGGCCACCACGAAGTTCGCCACGATCTCCGATGTCCACCTGGGCCTGCGGGGATTCGGCGTGGGCAAGCGAATCACCGATTCAGGCAACCCCTCACACCCGATGCGCTGCGCGCTGGCGGCAGTCGACGAACTGCAGGAGTGGGGAGCCGAGGTCCTGTTGATCAAGGGTGACCTGACCGAGTCAGGATGGATCGAGGAATGGGAGCTTTCCCGCGAGCTCTTCGCTGCCATCGACATCCCCGTGCTCATCACCGGAGGAAACCACGACGGCTTCGAACGTGCCGAGGTCGAACCGGTCGAGGGCATGCGTATCGCCGGCGCCGACTACGACCCGGTGCAGGTTCTGGACCTTGCGGGCGTCCGAATCGTGCTCGTCGAGACATCGGTGCGACGCAGCGGAATCGGGCGCATCTCGCCGGTTGCCGACGAGCTCGTCGCCGCTGCCGACACCGACGTTCCCGTGTTCGTGGGCATGCACCACAACCTGCAGCACCTGCCCGTGCCGTGGTTCTGGCCGCCTGGCATCAGCTCGTCGGACTCGGGCCCGGTCCTGGACCGCCTTGCGGCCACGAACCCCAACCTGTTCATGAGCTCGGGACACACCCATCGAAACCGCAGGCACGGGTTCGGCCCCGACGGACACATCGTGTTCACTGAGGTCGCATCCACGAGCGACTACCCCGGCGTGTGGGCCGGCTACGAAGTCACGCCGCAGGCCATACGGCAGACGGTCCACCGGATCGCTGAGCCATCGGTGATTGAGTGGAGCGAGAAGGCCCGAAAGGCTGTTGGCGGAGTCTGGCCCCGGTGGTCGCAGGGCCGCCTGCACGACCGCGCCGTGGACCTTCGCCTGCGCTGATCCTTCGGTACCTGCCGAAGCAACGGCGGGTACTGTCGTGGCATGAACCTCGACTTCGACGCAACGGAACTTCGGGTACTCGGCTGCCTCATCGAAAAGGAGCTGACCACCCCAGATCAGTATCCGCTGAGCACGAACGCCTTGGTCAACGCCTGCAACCAGAAGTCGAGCCGGGACCCGGTCATGGACCTGGCGGAGCGTGACGTCGACAACGCGCTGCTTTCACTGCGGGAACGTGGACTCGCCCGCAGCCTGCGCCCCAGCGGGTCGAGGGCATGGAAACACCGGCACGTGCTGCCCGAAGTGCTGCCGCTCCCGGCAGGCGAAGTTGCGGTCCTGACCGTACTGATGTTGCGGGGCCCGCAGTCTCCGGGCGAACTGAAGACCCGCACCGATCGCATGCACGGATTCGACGATCTGGGTCAGGTCGAAGCTGCCCTGCAGTCGCTCGCTGGCCGCTCCGAGCCGCTCACACGAAACATCGGCCGGAGCTCGGGCCAGAGCCAGGACCGTTGGGAGCACCGACTTGCCGCAGCTCAACCTGTCGTGCGCCCAGCGCATGCACTGCAGTTCCATGCGCTCCACGAATCTGGCATCTTCACCATGCCGAATCCGTGGGATGTCGGCTCGGCACTGATGATGCAGGAACTCGGGTTCGAGGCGCTCGCCACCACCAGCTCCGGGTTTGCCGGAACCCTCGGCAAAGAGGACCAGGAGGTCACCAGGGACGAGCTCGTGGCGCACGTTGCTCAGCTGACGTCGAAGCTTCGGATCCCGCTGAACGTCGACAGCGAGCGCCTGTATCCCGAAGAGTCCGGAGGCATCACCGAGACGGTCCGAATGCTGGCTGAGGCCGGCGCTTCCGGCTGCTCCATCGAGGACTACAACCCGACCACTCGCACCATCGACCCGATCAACGCCGCCGCCGAGGCTGTGGCCGAAGCGGCCGCTGCGTGCGAGAGCCATGGCCTGGTCCTGACCGCACGCGCCGAGAACCACCTGTATGGCCTCGGCGACCTGGACGACACGATCATTCGCCTGAACGCCTACCAGGCCCAAGGCCCGCACGTGCTGTACGCACCCGGCTCCGCCGATGCCACCGAGATCGGCATCATTGCCGACTCGGTCGAGCTCCCGGTGAACGTGCTGGCCCGAGCACACGGCCCCAGCATCCCTGAACTCGGCGAGCTCGGCGTCCGACGCGTGTCGACGGGCGGAGCCCTGTACGGCGCAACCATGCGAACGCTTCGGGGCGCGGCGCAGGAGCTGCTCGACCCCGGCACGTCCACCTACGTGGAGCAGTAGCCGGAAGCCAAGCAGCCCCCTCTTCAAGAGCGCCATTCTTCAGGTTTGGAGGGCAGTGCCCTCTTCAGGTTTGGAAGCCAGCCCCGTCTTCGGGTTTGGAGGCCAGCCTCTCGGCAGGTTTTGGGGCAGCGTCAGCCCTCGTACAGGTCGGATCCGCAGAGGGTCATCTCGACCGAGTTCGGGTTCTCGGTCTGATGGAACTCGCTGTAGTGCTGCACGACGATCGGGCCACCGGCACCCACGGTGAACACGTTGGTGCCGTGTTCGTTGAGCGTCGGTCCGAACACTTCCTCACCCACGGTCACGTACACCTGCTCATGGGGCTGGCCCGGCGAGCCGCCGGGCTCGGAGGTCGTGAGCTCGATCGTGGAACCAGCTGCTGCGACCAGGCCGGTGTCCCAGTAGACGGTGTCGCCCTTGAACATTCGTGGTCCGGTGACCGCATTCGGGCAGGTGTGGATGGTTGGCTTCGACAAACCGGTGCCGCACCACTCGTACTCGACCGAGTTCGGCAGCGACGTGTCTCCGCTCACCTCGGACCAGTGGACGATGACGACGGGTCCGCTGTTGTTCACCCGGAACTCGGCTTCGCCAAGACCGGCCGGCGTCGGCCCGTAGAGCACGTCGTCCACGAGCACGTAGACCTGCTCGTTGGGCTGTTCGGGTGAGCCACCGGGTTCGTCGGTGACGATTCGGATGGTGGAGCCTGCGGCGGCGTTCCAGCCGGTGTCGTCGACGGTTGCGCCACCGGCCCACATGCGGATGCCGCGGATCGACGTGGTGCATGCCGGCCCCTGGACCTCGCCAACGTGGTGCGACGGGTCCTCGTCGGTGATGCGTCCACCGACGTTCTCGCCCTGCGGATCAACCGGCTGCGCCGAGACCGACCCGATGTTCACGTACTGACCCTCGGTGACGACCCGGGTCGCCGTGCACGACTCGGCTTCGCCGACCCCGATCAGATCGATCCGACACACGAACCCGGGAGCCTGACCAATCACATCAGCGTCGTCGTCGGTGACGATGACGTCGGTGAGTTCGATGTTGCCGGTGTTCGTGACGACGTAGGTGAAGGTTGCGAGCTCACCCACGACGAGACGTGGACCGGTTGGCTCGTCGGCGTCCTCACCGTTTGTGTCCTTCTCCAGGTTGATTCCGGCTTCGAGCGGAAGCACGCCACGGTGATGCGACGGATCGGAGTCGGTCACTGGCGCTCCAAGCACCTGCCCGTCGGCGTCGACCGGGGTTCCCGACGCAGTGCCGGTGTTCACGTAGTTCCCTTCGAGCACGGTGGTGGACACCTCGCACGTCATGGATTCGTTCACGTCGAGCGTGTTCTGGGGGCATGCGATCGAGCCGATGATGTTGTCGGAAACGGAGACGCCGACCAGGTCGACGTTGCCGGTGTTGCGCACCACGTAGGTGAACGTGACGTCGTCACCAACGAGCAGGTCTTCGCCCGGACCAGTGTCGGAGTCGAGGCCGTTGGTGGCCTTCTCCAGGTCGATCCCGGGCCGTGCCTGAAAGGCGACGACGCCAGCGTCGATCGTGAGGTCGGACTGGCCGGCTGTGAGTGTCACGGTCGCCGTGCGGCCGGTGGCAGGAGCTGCATCGCTGTCGAGCTCCGGCGATGCCCCAGCGTTCTGGACGGTCAACGATTGTCCGTTGCCGGGCACGAACTCCACGCTGTAGTCGCCGGGGTTCACGGTGAACAGGTAGGAGCCGGTGGCATCGGTCTCGCTGGAGTCGATGACGTCGCCAGCGGCATCGAAGAGGTTCACGGTCACTCCGGCGGCACCGGCTTCTTCGTCATCCTGAATGCCGTTGCGGTTGGTGTCCTGGAAGACCCGGTCGCCGAGCTCGGCAGAGATGTTGACCGGCACGAGGCTTGCTGCGGCAGCGAGCGTGTCCTCACCGATGTTGCCGTCGAGTCCGGAGCCCATCACGAGGTTCACGCCGAAGTCGGCATCGTCGTCGGCACCGGGAAGGTTGGAGAACCCCTGGATGGTGAAGACCAGATCGGGAGCAGTTTCGCTTGGAGTTGTTGCGTCGTCGATCGACTGGATCGTTTCGCCCCACAGGAACGCCTGAGCAGCAAGGGTGGCGTTCGTCGGAATCTGTGCACCAAACGGGGACAGTGCTGCCACCTGAATGTCGCCCAGGTCGATGTTGGTATGAACGCCGACGAGCACGTCGGCGCTTCCGTCCTGATCGAGGTCGAGCATCAGGGCGACCGACTCTTCGGCGCCAAGATCCGGGCTGTCCACACCGCCAACGTTCGCGTCACCCCACGCTTCGCTGAACTGTGCTGGGTCGCCGTTGCCTTCGGGATCGCCGACCACGCCGTAGCTGTTGATGGCGACCACCAGGGCATCGGCGGTCGGGTCGTAGCGGAATCGAACGTCCTCGATGTCCCAACCGGTGATCGGTGTGGAACCGTCCGGGTTCAGCGGCGCCTGCGGTGGAATCGCTCCGTCCTGCGCGCCGGCACTGTCCATGACGATCACGACATTCGGGTCTGCAGCTGGAAGGTCGGTCTCGGCAACGCCGGAGAACCCATCTTGGTCCACCCGGGCCACAGCGACCGGAACATCGTCGCGTCCGATGTCCTCGGCAGCTTCACCACCCGCAAGGACCTCGACCTCGGCCGGTTCGCCGCGACCGTCGTTGGCGGTGGACACCTCGGGGCCACCTCCACCGGAACGCATCGCAGCCATTCCCACAAACAGCAGCAGAACGGCCACACTGGCCAACGCTGCGCGTCCACGCAAGTTCAACATCACGTCACACCCCTCGATATCCCGCCCCTGTGCGCAAACAATCGGCGGAAACGACCACGCTGTGAGGTTTGCGGGTTCCCGATTTCTCGTGCGGTAACGTGCAGCCATGGAGCCTGTGAAACTGACCGTGTGGTCCGACTTTCTTTGACCGTGGTGCTACGTCGGGGCCGTGCGTCTCGAGGAACTCCAGGAACGGCTGGGGGATCGCATATCGATCGAATGGAAGTCCTTCCTACTCCGCGCTGAGCCAAAGACCGGCGATCGGGACAAGTTCGTCGAGTACACCAAGAGCTGGCTCAACCCTGCGGAACAGGAGCCCGGAGCCGACTTCCGCGTCTGGGCAACCGATGCTCCACAGCCCACGTCCAGCATCCCGGCCCAGGTGGCCTACCGAATCCTCGAGAAGGAATGGCCGGAACTCGCCGGCGCCTTCCACGACCGTCTTCTCCGTGCCTACTTCTCGGAGAACCGCGACATCTCCGACGGAAACGAGCTCCTTGCCCTCGCCGTCGGCGTTGGGGCCGATGCCGATCGGTTCCATGCGGCGTCGCTCGAATTCGGCGACGAGACCGCTCGAGCCGTGATCGACGAGCACAACTCGGCGATCACCAACGGCGTCACCGCCGTCCCCACCGTGGTCTTTCAGGACACCTTCCCGATTCCCGGAGCACAGCCGGTCGACACCTACGAACGCATCGTCGAAAAGATCGAGGCCAACACGGCCTGAGCCCGCTGTGACATCCGCGGCTGGTTGGCTATGGTGGCGTCCCAGCCGGCGGCGAATGAACAAGGTCCACATCCGAATGCACTTTTCGGTTCAACCACAACTGATCAGGCGTGACTCCACCGTTCCGCTGCGAATGATGTTTGCCGGTTGGCTCGTGGCCGTGTTCTGCATTCTGACCGTTGGGCCGGTGGCCAACCGTGCGATCGCCCTCATGGGCTTCACCCTCGTTGCCGGCGGCCTGCTGGCGGCAACGCTGTCGAGTACCCGCATGTGGCGAATGATCATCGGCGCAACCGGCGGCTCGATCGCCGCCTGGTTCGGTTACCGCTTCGCCATCGACGACCGCCTCATCCCGGGATTGCGGGACGACCCATTCGACCTGCTCGACAGCGAACACCTTGCGGCGCTTGGCGTCGGCCTCGGCGCTCTGGCCATCGGCCTCGGTGGCATGCTCGAGGCGATGCGGGCGCAGAGCGAACCGGGCGAATCGCCCATCGTTGTGCGCATCGCCCTCATTGCGATCGGCATGTTCATCGCCGGCGCCATCTGTTCACAGGCGGGCGTCTCGGCAGGCATCAGCGTCGTGGTCACACTGGCCACGGGAGTTGCTCTGGCCTCGATGGCGTGGTTGCGAACCGAGCGGCCACTGGCCGACTTTCAGCCCTCGCCGTAGAAGTCCCGCCAGTACTCGGTCATTCCCTGGAGCTTCTGGCGTCCCGCCCATTTGTCTCGCACCCATGCCGCGCTCAGGGTGAACTCATCGCTGAACCCGGCTTCGGCCCGGTTTGCGATCTTGCCGCTGCGGACGGCGTGGGTGAGCAACGACCCGTCGGACCGACGCATCTTGTGCCAGGCCCAGGCGTCGATCACCCAGATGCTTCGGCCCGCCTGCTTGGCCGTGGCCGCAATGTCGGTGCCGTAACAATGGAACCCCGGCTGGTCGGGGTCGAAGCCGATCGACCCGTCTCGTGTGATCAGGATCAGCTCGTCCAGCACATCGACGGCCATCGGAAGGTCGCCAAAGGTGCGGTAGCCATGGGGATCGGACCATCGGCCGCGGCCCGTGTCTCCGGCATCGATCGACCCCTGCAACCGTCCAGCGATTCCGGCGACGGCCCACGAAGGGTCGAGTGTGTCGAGCTCCGCGAGCGCCGCGTACACGCGTGCGGTCCAGCCAGCGGGCAGAAACACATCGGGATGCACGAACAGCAACGGGCCATCGGCACCGGCAGTTCGGGACCCGGCGTAGAGCCCGGCGATTCCCCCGCCTGCGGCGTTCCCCCGGTTGTCGATGACCTCCAGATCGATCGACCCGTCGATCACATCGGGGCTGGCCTGGAGGTTGTGGGCGAACTCGTCGAAGTCGACCACGACCGTGACTGCTCGGAGAGGTCGGGAGACCTTCGGAGCAACGGGATACTGCTCGTCCTCGTCGTAGACCACAACCGTGGAGGCGGATTGACCATCGGCAGTCGTACGAGTCTTGAGCGGGTGGTTGACCACCGCATGCGCGCTGCCATCCTCCAGCCGGATCTCCCGATGCCGTTCCGGGCCGAACAGGTCGTGTTCGCCGGCCGGCGCCTGTTCCACCAGGCGGGCAATCGTGCCGGGAACATCATCGAGTTCCCGGACCCATCGCATGCGGGATGGCACGTCGGCCAACGAGCCGGGAACGTGCACCCGCAGTTCGATTGACCGACGTCGGTCATGCAAGGCGTCGGTCGTCCCGTCCACTGACGGCATACCGACGAGCACAATGATGAGATCATCGGCCGGCAGCTTCTCCAGCACGCTCAGCTCTTCATCGGCCAGGATCCATGGCTCGGCGGGGCGACGTTTGCGAACCCGCCCCAGCACCCGGCCGCCGGCCACGCCCAACGCCGCTCGGTCGGTGTGTTTGTGGTCCGGAAGGAGGCGCTGCAGCGCAGTGAGCAACGGTCCAACGACCTGGGTCGCACGGGAGGGTCCATACACACGGTCGAACCGACACCAGCCCGGTTCAGAACACGGATACCCGAGGACCGTCTGCGAATCGGTGAACACGAGCACGACATTGGGACGCTGTCCGGACACGGGGTGCATTCTCGCACACTGCGTCGCCACTAGATTGCCGCCATGACCGTGCTCGTCATCTCCAACGACGTGATACCCGGATTCGGGGTACCTGTCGCTGCCCCCGGCATTCGGGCGGCCGGACTGGCCGAGGGTCTGCGGGCCCACGGGCACGAGGTCGAGATCACGGTGCCAAAGCCCGTACTGGACCGGGTCTGGACGCAACCCACGCCGCCGACGCCGCCATCAGCGACAACGGTGATCGACCCCACGAACCTGCAAGCCTTCATCGAGGAACGAGGATTCCGGGTCGTGGTGTTCACCAACGCCAACATGATCTCGCACCTTCGACCCGTCGCTGGCACGCACTTTGTCTTCGACATGTTCGCCCCGAAGATTCTGGAACTGCTGTCGAGCGGACGTTCGGATCGGGACTGGGCCGCAGACGCCGCCCGCAAGGAACGGGCGATGGCGCTCGCCGACCAGGTGTGGGTCAACGGTCGCCGAAAGCTGGGCTACGCGCTCGGCTGGCTGCTACGTCCGTCGGTCCAACGAATCCGCACCGACCGGTACGGCCTGCAACCCCTGATCGACGGCGACCCCATGCGCCACCTCTCCCTGGTCGAAATGCCGGTCCCGCTACCGACCGGCATCGCCCCCACCGCGCACGCACCGACCGAAGCGCATCTCCGGGTCGGGAACGCTGGCTACGCGCAGGCGTGGAGCGTCCTCTCTGACACCGAACCCACCCAGCAACTGCCGGTGAGCCTGGGTCACGAGCTTCACGTCCTGGCACCGCCGCACTGGGGCGGCTCAGCGGGCATCGCCCCTCCCCCATTGCCCAAGGGGGTGGTGAGCCACGACGGGCCGCTCGACTACCAGGCGTTCGCCCGATGGATCCAGTCCATGCATGTCATTGGCGACTGGTTCGAACAGACCGCCGAACGACACATGGCCATGATCACCCGAAGTGCCGTCGCCCTGCGGTTCGGTGTGCCGGTGATCCACGGCGTCGACTCGGAGATCGCCGACATGGTTCGTGAAGCCGACGCGGGCTGGGTCGTCGCGCCCGGCGACGTTGGAGCATGGACCGCCGCACTTCAAGAAGCCGCTGATCCAGTCATCCTCGGTCAAAAGCGTGAAGGTGCGCTCCGACTCTCCGAACAGCGCTTCGATCCTGAGGCTGCGCTCGCCGATGCCGCCGCCGCGCTGCGTCGACTCCCGTAGGCTGCCTGCATGCAACGAGTCCTGATCACCGGCGCAGCGGGCTTCATCGGCTCCCATGCCTGCGAGGCATTTGCCGCCGCTGGCTACGACACCATCGGGCTCGACAACTTCGATCCGTACTACGACCGTGCCACCAAACAGACCAACGTTCGCGTGTTGGAGGCCGCCGGAGCACACTTCCGGGAAGCCGACGTGCGCGACGATGAAGCGCTTGCGTCGCTGTTCGATGTCGTGAAACCCGATGTGGTTGTTCACCTCGCCGCGAAGGCCGGTGTCCGGAACTCCGAGAAGTTCCCAGCCGAATATGTGCGTACCAACGTGAACGGCACCCAAAGCGTGTTGGACGCCGCTCGCCGAACCGATGTCGGACGCCTCGTGATGGCCTCGACGTCATCCGTCTACGGGTCGGCGTCGGCGATTCCGTTCGTCGAGGACGACCCCGCCGCCGCGCCGTTGCAGCCCTACGCCGCGTCGAAGCGCGCCGCCGAGATCCTTGCCGGCACCTACTGTTCGCTCTACGGGCTCCAGGTCACGGTCACGCGCCTGTTCACGGTCTACGGCCCCCGTGGTCGGCCCGACATGATGCCGTACATGCTCGCCAAGTCGTGTCGCGACGGCACCCCGGTTCCGTTGTTCGAGGGGCCCCTCGCCCGAGACTGGACCTACGTTGGCGATATCGTGGCCGGCCTCATCCAGGCGGCCGAGAACCCACTCGGGTTCGAGATCCTGAACCTCGGCCGAGGTGAACCCGTACCACTCAGCGACTTCATCGACGAGATGACCCGGGCATCGGGTTCGGCTCCGGCCCTCGAGCAGCGCGAACGGCCGGGCACCGAGTTGCTCACCACCTTCGCCGACTCGTCCAAGGCTCGGGAACGCATCGGGTTCGCACCCGCAGTGTCGGTTCCCGAGGGCGTGGCCCGGTTCTGGGACTGGTTCGCATCCCAATGAGCTGACGCTCAGGCCTGCAACGCCTCCACCAGGCGTCGCGCAACTTCGGATGGATCACTGCGATGGCGCAGCGGCGCGAGTCGATCACGTAGCGACGACAGTCGGTCCTCGTCCCACGAGCGCGCAGCGGTTTCCACGGCTTCCGTGAACCCGATCGACGAACCGTCGAACAGCAGCGGATAGTCCTGACCGAGAGCATCGAGGTTTGCCGCCGTGTCTTCGGCGATTGGCACCGCGCCGAGCGCCACCGTGGTCGCCACCTTCGTCCACGGTTTGTGATCCCGACGGTCGCGAAGTGGGTTTCTGAAGTCTGCGTGCACGGCGAGGTTCCGGGCCCGTGGCACCAGCTCGGCGAAGCTCGCCGTGTCGACGAGCAGCCGATCGAGCCCGTCGAGCCGATCGGCCCAGGCAGGAAGATTCTCGGGGGCGCCGAAGTACCCGACACCGAAGGAGTCTGCGGGCTCCTGTTGCACCGTTCCATCCAATCGCCGGTCGATTTGATGGTCCACACGATGCACCGAGCGCAGACCCGAGAACGCCGCCTCCACCACGGCGTTGGTTGCCGTGGTCATCGCCAGAACATCGGTGACGAGTTCCGCTGCGGCAAGGCCTGCCAGGTGTTGGACCGGCGACTCGGGAAGGGAAATCTGCGGCTTGTGTGCGCAGTAGTCGACGGCGTCCCAGACGAGGCGATTTCCACCGAGCGCGAGCGCCAGAATGAGTTCATCGTCGATGATGACGTCCTTCACCAACACGACGGTGCGGTTGCGCAGGGCAAACAGGGAGGGCCGGTCGGATCGGGCACCAAGGACCCGGGCGCTGCCGCCGATTTCGTTGATCGACTGCGCCTGCTGATAGCCCCGCATGACGGCCGAGCCATGGCGGGCGGAATGCACCACGAAGATCAACGACTCAGACATGCGGAATCCTGACCCAGTGATCGTTCCGATGGTTGTTCATTGCCACGCGCCGAGGGACGATGTCGTGGTTCCACAGCGAGAAGTCCAGGCTGAGCTGGTCCCGTCGTACGCCGGAGCTGAATTGGTCCCACCAGGTCTCCATGGCGCCGTGCAGCCGTTCGTCACCGTGAAAACGGGCCAGGAAGCCGCCGTAGGAGAGCGGCGACGATGCGGGATCGAACCCGGCAGACCGTTGGCGATCGAAATGATCCCGAATCTCTCCCCACGACGCGAACCCCCGCTCAACGACCAGGAGCGATTCGGCCAGCGGCGATGTGCGCTCGCTGTGGAACAGCACCGTCATGGGTGTTTCCTGGCTCAACCCTTGCGCCAGTGGACGCGGGTCGGTGCGCAGGTGGAAGTTCGCGTCGATGTAGATGGAACGTTCGTGATCCGGAAAGTACAGGTGCGGCAGCATCTTCGGATGCCTGCTTGCCAGCTGGGCGGGCGCATCGAGTTCGAGCGGCCGTCCAATCGACCGCATCGACTCCGGAAGGGCGTCGACGTCGTCGGTCAGAATGGCCACATCGGCGCCGGGGCCGAGCACGTCCCGGGGGTCCGACGGCTGCTCATACCCACCGGTGACCACCGTGTAGACGATGAGGCCGTCGATTGCTCCCACGGTCGTCGCCAACGCCTGGGCGTCGGGGGCCTGGCCGGCCATCGCTCGCATGGCTGCAGCATCCCGATGCTCGCCGTCGCGATCCAAGAAGACGGCGAGATCGGCGGTGATCTCCGGATCCTTCGTTTCCAGCAGCAACCGGGCCTGATCATCGGCGGCGGTATCGGTCCAGGGATGTGCTCCCAGCGCCCGACCGGCTTCGACCCGGATCATCCGGGCCCGATGCGAATCGGGGTTCAGCGCCAGTGCCCGGTCCGCCGACGTCATCGCGGGAATCCATGCACCTCGCCCCCGATGGGCTGCAGCAAGGCCGAACCAGCCGGCTTCGTTGAGCGGATCGAGGTCGGTGAGTCGTTCGTGGGTGACGATGGCTCGCGCGTGTTCGTCGAGTCGCAACTCGGCCGCGCCGAGACGTTCGAGCGGGCGAGGCGCATCGGGCTCTTCGGAGACGTCGGCTTCCAGGAGCGGCAGCGCAGCACGAACCACATCTGGTGCAGCGTCCTCGGCGAGGTCCCGGTGCGCGGGTTTCAGGACGGCGGCCACCAGTTCGGCCGACGTGGCGTCGGGTTCGAGCGTGGCGCGGGTCGTCGTGATGTGGGCATCGAACTCGGGGAGCGCCGTCCGGTGCTGCTCCATGAGCGTTCGGGCAACATCCCATTCGCCGATCAACTGCAGGCGAACGAGTGTGGACCGGAGGAGATCCATATCGGGCTCGGCCCGTTCGAGAACGACCGTGCCATCGGCGATGGCGCCGCGGAGGTCTCCCTGACTGGCGAGCACCCTGGCTCGCAAGCGAAGGGCCTGCAGGTGGCCCGGATCTTCACGCAGCAGTTCGGACAAGGCGTCGAGCGACATGCCGGGCCGACGTGAGCGAAGCATCATGCGCGCTTCCACAAGAAGGATGTCGGCATCGGCGGGCAGGGACAGTTCGCGCCGGGCAGCATGCAGAAGGTCAGCGGCAGCTCGCTGGTCGCCGGCTTTCGCCAGGGTCCGAGCCGCGGCCACGAGATCCCCCATCCAAGCGCCCCAGCCAGCGTCGCCGGGGACCGGTGACCCGGCGGCCTGATGGGACGAGATGAGGTCGGCCAGCTTCACCCGATGAACGCTACTGCCTGGGGCTCGGTGGGTAGGGTGACTGCGCAATGACACCGATGGCAGCCTCCGATGAGACGTTCCACATCGTGTTCCCGTTGTGGGCACCGGTTGGTGGCGTCATCAAGATTCTCGACTACCTGCACCACACCCTCGACATCGGTTTCGGCAAGGCGGTGGCCTGGGGACCGCCACTACCCGGGCCCGAGGCAGCCATTCGGCACCACGCCGCCTGGGTGCGGGCCCACGAGGACCCGCGAATCGAGTTCCGCCTCTTGAAGGATCTGGAGCTACCCGAGTCTGCCTGGGTTTTGTTCAGCGAGCCGTCCCAACACCCCGACATCGAAGTGGCGCTCCCCTCGGGTTCCGACCCGGCGCGCGTCATTCACCTGGTCCAGAACACCCGACACGCAAACCCGAACTGGCATCTCGGCTTTCCCTACCTGCTCCTCCACCGACCCATCACCCGAATCCACGTGACCCATGAGGTCGCCGATGCTGTTGCGCCGGTGGTGAACACCCACCTGCCGTCCTGGACGATCGTCGAGGGGCACGGGTGGGAGTACTTCAGCGCAACCCACGACCCCGAACGTGTCGGCCCGCTACGGGTCGGCTACACCACGTGGAAGTCCGACCTTGGCGATCGTGTCCGGGATTGCTTTCAGGGCGACGACCGGGTCACGTTCGATGCCCTGCGCGGACCCGCCACCTGGGAAGACATCCGAGCGCTGTACCACCGATGCGATGTATGGCTGTCTGCCCCGGGCCCCGAGGAAGGTTTCTACCTGCCGGGGTTGGAAGCCATGGCTGCGGACCTCGTGGTGGTGAGCGCACTGGTTGGCGGAAACCGCGCCTACCTGCGAGCCAACGAGAACTGCCTCGCACCGGAGTTCGAGGATGCGCAAGATCACGCCGATGCCATCCACTCGCTCCTGGACGACGGAGACCTCGCTGCAACACTGCGCCGTGGCAGCAAGGACACTCTGGCGCTTCACACGCTCGAACGCGAGCGGGACGAATTCGCCGTCGTCGTCAACGAGCTGAGAACCCGCACCCGGTAGCCTGTCCGCCGAAGGAGCACCATGGCCAACGACCCAATCACCGGCATCGAACTCGCCGACGCGATCACCGATGCGGAGCACGCTGAACTCGACTTCCTTCGGTATGCCACCGCCCATCTGCAATCTCGGGTGACCGAGCTCGAGAAGGCACTCCTGGAGACCTCACGCGACCGCGACACCATTCGCCACGAGCGGAACCTGATGGCTCAGGACTTCCAATGGACGCTCAACCGTCTGTCCAACTCCCCCATCGCCCCAATGCTCCGGCGCATGGACGGATTCAACAAGCTCAACGCCAAATGGGGCCAGCCCACGCCATGACGCCCACTCGGTACGCCGGGCGCCACGGAGGGCCGGGCATCGACGACCGCCTCCCCGGACCCGAAACCATCGCTGCGTTGTTCACGGGAGCCGGAACCGTCATTGCGGACCCCGTTTCGTTTCCGTGGCATCTGATGAGCGACGACGACCTTCGCCAGCCGCTCCTTGTCGACCTCACCAAGTGCACGGCAGATGACCTCATCGCTCTCGAACAGGTTCTTCCCGTTCTGACACCCGACGACCGGGTCGCAGCTTCGCCGGAACAGCGACGCGACCTTTCCCGGGCCCTTCCGTTGCCCGACGCTGCATTCGTGCATCCGATGCCGAGCGAGACCGACGACCTTCTGGCCGAGCTCGCCGCTCGCAAGGTCACCCGCGCCGTTGTTCGCGAAGCGCTTGCTCCAGTTCTTCGCTCCGAGCTGTATTCGGTTGCCGGAATCGAAGGGGCCCGCCCCCTCCAGGTGGCAGAGATTGGCGCCGACGATCGGTGGACCGAAGCGCTCCTGCCCCGACCGCATTCGCTCGTGCCGACCACCGATCCGGTCAGCGCTCCTGCCGAGTCCGCCGCCGTCGTCGTCCTGCACGGTCGAGCAGTGACCGCAGAAACGCTCGCTGCAGCTCGCTCCATGCTGACGCCAGGCGGTCTGCTGGTGTTCGTCCTCGATCAGGACGCCGTTCGGGGATCTTCCGGCCCCGCTCCAGCCGAGCTCCTCGACCTCCTCAACGAGTCCACGAAGCACCATCACGTCGTCGAGCACGTGTGGACGCTGTCGGACCGGCCCGGCCGTCCCACCGTCGGTGGCCTGCTGTCCGTCCGCCCCTTGGGCGGAGCGCCAACAGCCGGGAGCCCGACCACATGAGCGCACTGATCATCGCCGGCTTTCACCGCAGCGGGACCTCGGCCGTCGCCCGCTCCTTCCACCTCGGCGGGCTGTTCCTTGGCGAGGAATTGCTCGGATCGGAGCCCTCGAACCCATACGGGCACTTCGAGGACAAAGATGTCATCGACATCCATCAGGACCTGCTCGAGGTCAACCGCACCGACTGGAAGTCCCACCGCGCCTTCGACCCCATCGTGCCCGACGAGACCTGGGCCCGCATGCGGGAGCTCGTCGATGCCCGCAATGCCCTGGGCAAGCCCTGGGGCTTCAAGGATCCCCGAGTCTGCTTGTTCCTGCCCCTCTGGCTCCATCTCGTTCCCGACGCGCAGGTCTTTCTCGTCTACCGCAACCCGGCCGAGGCCATTCGTTCGTTGCACATGCGGCACAGCCGTCAGCTGATCGAGGGCAAGGGGCGTCCCGAGTCGCATCTCGAGTTCTGGCAGATCCCCGACCTGGGCGCACGCATGTGGCTGCACTACCACCAGACGCTGCTCCGGTCGCTGCCGGACATGTCCCGGGTCCACGTCGTGCACTTCGGCGACCGCGTGGCGGTCTCCCGTGCGGTCACAGCAGTCAACGACCGGTGGGACCTGGGCCTGACCGAGCGTGGGGACGACGCGCTCGACCCCGGACTCGGCGCGCAGGACGTCGACCCGGTTCGGGTGGTCGACGCCGATCTCGCCTCCGAGATCTCGGTCATGTGGACGACACTCGGCGAGTTGGCAGACCAGTCTGCTGCGACGCTCAACGGAGAGCCCGCAACATGAGCGGACCGGGCTTCGTGTGCATCGGAGCACAAAAGGCCGGCACGACCTGGCTCTACCGGGCACTCGAGCACCACCCCGACATCTGGCTCCCTCCGGTCAAGGAACTGCACTACTTCGACGAGAAGCGTGTGGCCCAACGGCCGTGGTACGAGAACTTCCGCGGCGACGACGGCATTGCGCAACGGTGGCGCCGCCAGCTCGGAACCGAGCGCCGCCGACGGGCCAACGAGGCGCACCGACCCGACGCTGAGGAACTCCGGCGCTGGGCTGCCCGCTACTTCTTCGAAACGCCAACCCCCGATTGGTACGCGTCGCTGTTTCCCGACGATCGGCTCGGCGGCGACATCACCCCCGAGTACGCACTCCTCGACCCCGCTGGGATCGACGCCGCGCTCTCAATCAACCCTGATCTTCGGGTGATCTACCTGCTTCGCAATCCGATCGAGCGGGAATGGTCCGGCGCGCTCATGCGCAGTCGAGGGCTCGGCCGCAGCACCGATCTCGTTCTTCAGGGCGGACGCCGGCGGCACGCCCGCTACGCCGAGAACCTCGACCGGTGGAACGAACGCCTTCCAGCGGGACGCCTGTATGTGGGGTGGTTCGACGACATCGCCCGGCATCCCGAGGCACTCCTCACCGACCTGCTCGGCTTCCTGCAGGTGTCCACCGACAATCCGACGCCACCGAGCGGACGGCCGAATAGCGGCGGCGCGTCCACCATTCCCGGCCGGTATGCGGGTCCGCTGGCGACCGAGCTCGGGCCGCAGATACGAGACCTTGCACACCGGTACGGGGGGCCAGCCGAAGGTTGGGCCACGACGGCGGAGCAGCTCGAACATGCCGATCCCACTGCCGAGATTCCGTATCCGTTCGTGCTGCCAGGCGGTGGCGAATCAACGGGAATTTCCAGTCTGATTCTCTGACTAAAGTCGCCCGTTCAAACGGTCGAGAAATTCTCCTGTGGAGCAGAAAAGAGCACCGAATCGCAAACTCGTCGTCGTCGACCTCGAGAATGTGCTCTTTGGGGTGCACGAGAATCTGGACGAACGGGTCATTGCCGAACAGACCGAGAGCATCCTTCGGCTCGCCGAGGCTCGGCGCACCGACGACCAACTGGTCGTTGGCTGCAACCCACGACTGGCGTTCGCCGCTCGGCGGGCGTTCCCGCGAGCCCAGCTCCTGACCCGCAAGGGTGCCGACGGCGCCGACCTTGCACTCATCGAGCACATCGATGCCGTGCACGCCGCCTCCCGGTTCGCAGAACTCTGCATCGTGTCCGGGGACCATGCATTCGCTGAGCTTGCGCATGCGGCGCGGTGGCATGGGCTCTCCACCCGGGTGGTTGCCCCGCACCACGGTCTGAGCGCAGCACTTCGGCTGCAGGCCGACGTTTCCATTCGCCTCCCACGGCCCGACGAGGGGTGGTCCGATGCCGCCGCAGCATGATCAGGACAACTACCAGCGTCTGTGGCGTAGTGCCGACGCAGCCACGCTCGAACGGCGGTTCTTTGGACGGGTCAACGTCAGCGCCAACGGCGAGATCCTGTGGGCGACCAAGAAGCTCCTGGGCCGAGTCGCCAATCACCGGGAGTTCCTGGTCACCCAGAACCTCTCCCGTGACGGAGCCCGCGTGCTCCTTCGGAACAATCATCACTTCCCGGTTGGGTCACGCGCTCGACTGAAGCTCGGCATCGAATTCTGCGAAGTCGAGATTCTGGGTGTGCAGAAGACAAACGATGGCCAAACGGTCCTTCGTATGGCCTTCTGCTCCCCAAATGCACGGTTCAACCGCGTGGTCGAGCAGTATCTGCCCGTTGCCAACGAACGGGAAACCGTCGAAACCAACTGGACCGGGCTGTAGGCCAGAGCCGAGCCAACCAGGACCGGATCAACCCGACCGGTCCCGCTTTGCTTCGAAGGTCATCTGCTTCTTCGTCGCCGCCCAACCACAGATGGGACAGCTGGCGAGGTCGTGGTTGCGCGCCGGGCAGTATTCGCGGCCAAAGAAGATGATCTGCAAATGCCGGTCGGCCCACGTCGACTCGGGGAAGACGGCCTTCAGGTCGCGCTCAGTCCGTTCGACCGTGGTTCCGTTGGACAGGCCCCATCTGTTGGCCAGCCGGTGAATGTGCGTATCCACCGCAAACGCGGGGACGCCGAACGCTCCGCTCATGACAACACTTGCGGTCTTGTGGCCCACACCCGCAAGCGATTCGAGAAAGTCCCAGTCCGGCAGAATCTCGCCGCCGGCATCGAGGATCTGAAACGCCATCTTCGACAGGTTCTTGGCTTTGGTTGGCGCAAGGCCGAGCTGCTTGATGTGCGAGAGGATCTCCTCTGGAGACAGCTGCGACATCTTCTCGGGTGTGTCGGCAACGGCGAACAGGCTCTTGGTCACCTCGTTCACCTTCTTGTCCGTGGTCTGGGCTGACAACGCCACTGCCACGACCAACGTGTACGGGTCGGTGTGGTCGAGGGGGACCGGAGGGTTCGGGTACAGGTCTTCGAGAATTTCGCCGATTCTGTCGGCCTTGTCCGCTCGCTTCATGCGTCGACAATATCTGCGTGCGTCCCGATTCTCGGAAACTCACCCGAAATGACGCTTGGTTGCCAGACCCCACTCATTGCCTTCCGTACGTTGATCTCAGAGGGAAGGAACCGGTGGGGCGACATGATCACAATCGATGGGTTCGAGACATTCGGAGAAGGGCTCGAGAGCTGGAGCTACCGAGGGCACGACAACCGGCGACGTGATGTCGCCGACCGGGTGGCCCTCATCGTGTTCGCTTCGGACGTGAGCTCGCTCGACGGCAAGTACGGCACGGAGTTCCGCGACACCCTGGTTCGGACTGCGACACGACGCGGCAACCGCTACGAACTCGACGCTCCGTTGCACATCGACGCACCATTCGGATCGGAGTTCGTGGAGTTGCGAGCCATCTGCCTTGAAGTCGATGGCGAAGCTTCACACGACGAACTCCTCGAGGACGCTGCTCACGGATTCGAGGTCAGCATCGGGGGACATCAACCTCGGCCGTGGCACGACCCGTTCCATTCCTTTGGCTCGCCGTGGTGGACGCCGAATCCGGCCAACTACCGAGTCCTGTTCGAAGACTGTTGGTCGGTGACGGTGAGCAACCCGACCACAGGCGGTCGAGAGCCATTGCAGACCCCGTCCGACCGCAACACCATCGGTCGACAACTCGCAGCTCGTGGCATCACCCGCCTCGTCTCCGTCCAGGGAGACAGCAGTTCGTGCCGCGAACGTCGCCGGTACCAGAACCGCACCGAAGCCGTCGACTGCGCCCTGAGCGTCTCCTACAGCGGCTGATTCCTTCGACCCAGCGCACAGTCGGGCTGAACGACTCAATTCTCGCCGAACCAGTCCGACTGGATTCCTGCCGACGGGCATGACCGCCCGAGGGAGTCGGACAGCGGAGGCGACCGAATGCAGGACACAGGCAAGCGGGCAGAACAGACAGCGACCTGGTTGGACGACGACCAGTACCAGATGTTGTTCGGCGAGCAACGCGACCACGCTTCACTCGCTGAGGAAAAGGCCACGAAACCGCGCCCGAATGCAGCAGGAACCCGCTGGGATCGGCACCGGACCGTGACCGCATCGGCTCCGCTGTGTCCCCCGGCCATTCCGACCACACTCGATGTCCGGGACACGAATGCCCGGATCGAGCTCGACATCTTTGCCGAGGATCGAGAGACCCGCGTCAGCCACCACGCACCGGTCACCAGGCTGCAGGCGCCACCAATTCCACCGGAGTATGTCGCCCTCACCCCGCCACCGATCGCCGAAGACACCGAACAGCCGAGCCGGCTTCGGACCCGAGCTGTTTCGCTGGGCTTCGCATTCGGTGCGCTGGCCGCGACCATCGCCCTCTGGCTGATCGGCGTGTCGATCTACTACTGATATCGGGTCCGGCTACGGTTGGGCCATGTTCGGTGTCGAGATCGAAGCGGTGGACGGTGCTGGTGCCGAAGTGCGCTGCGACGACATCAGCCGGCTGTCGAATGCCACATTTGAACAGCTGGAGACCGCCTTCCGGGACCATGGGTTGCTGTACCTGCGTGAGCAGTTCGTCACCGACGAGGCGCTCCTGGACTTCGCACGGCGATGGGGCACACCCCAGGCCGACCCCGAGGTTTCGCCCCATCCACGGCATCCGACGATGGGTGTCGTCCGCAAGACTCCGTCGGAGACCGTGAACCTCGGCGGGTTCTGGCACGCCGACCGTTCCTTCGATCCGCTGCCACCGACGGGATCGTTGCTCCTCGCACGCGAGCTGCCGTTTGGTGGCGGTTCCACCCGGTTTGCGTCGATGTACGACGCCTACGATGCGCTCGACAGCAGCACCCGCCGAACCCTTGAGAGCCTTCGCGGACTCCACCGCCCGCTCCCCGGCGCAGCATCCGACACGCCCACGATCCACCCGCTCGTGATCCGACACCCGATCAGTGGTCGGGCCGTCCTGTATGCGAACCCGGCGTACACGACCGGAATTGTCGACATGGAACCCACCGAGGCCCTCGGGTTGTTGAACCAGCTGTTCGAGCACTGCACACTCCCCGAATTCGTCCACGATTTCTCGTGGGAACCCGGATCACTGGTCATCTGGGACAATCGGTCGGTCATGCACTTTGCGACCAACGATTACCCGGGCCAGACCCGGGTCATGCATCGCGTGATGATCGAGGGCGTTCCGTTGCAAGCCGCAGCCTCGCCAGCACCTGTCGACCCCACGCTTGCCCAGCGGGCGGGCACCACGGTTGCCGGTGCCGTCGTGACCGCTGCAATGCTCGGACTCGGCGACGTGATCGAACCGGAAAAGGCCCGACCCGACATCGAGATCGTGTCGGAAGCCCCGGAACAGGAACCCTTGGACGAACTCGATTTCGGGTCGCTTCCACCACTCGCCTGAGCGGCGAATTCCTGCTCCACTCGGCCTCTTCGTATGCCGACAACTCTGGCGTGGGCGGTTCCCCAACCTTTTCTCGTACTGCCTTTTTGCAGATACGTGTCGTGCAGTCCCGTGTCGGGGCTGTCCTCCTCCTGCTGCCCACGGCGATCATCGGCCCAACCCTGCTGTGGGACTCTGGGGCGGACCGGAGCCTCCTGGTGGCCATTGGGAGCTGCTTCGGATTCGCTGCCGCCGGCCTTCTGGGCTCCCTGTTGGCCGACCGGTATCGCCGAAACGAGTTCGCGCTCCAACTCGAGCTCCTCGTGCGGTATGCCCTGACCCTGCTGTTCAGCCTGATTCCCTGGCTCAGCCTCGGCACGCCGCTCGGCAATGCCACCAACCTGCTCGTGTTCTTCTCGTTGACGATCCACACTGCCGTGAACTTCGAATTCGTTGGGCGCCGACAACGACTGCTCGGGCCGTTCGTCCTCGGCCAGCTGTCGTATGCCGTGGCGTTCGCAGCAGCCGACGAGGCTGCCATGGCTGCGCTGACGCTGTTGTGGGCAAGCACGTCGATTCCCGCGTACATTCTGCGCACCCACAGCGAGGCTGCGACACTGAGCCTCGTCGAGGGACATCGCCGATCGGCACGCGTCGACACGCTGACCGGACTTGCGAACCGCACCGCGCTGGTCGAGGCGGTGGACGCCGCCTTTGCCAACGACCTCCATGGCCACTTGGTCGCCTTTGACCTGGACAAGTTCAAGGCGGTCAACGACACGTTTGGACACGGTGTTGGCGACGCCGTACTGATGGCCGTGGCAAGCCGTCTGCGAACGAGTCTTCCCGAGCGTTCGACCATCGCCCGACTCGGCGGCGACGAGTTCGTTGCGTGGGTTCCCCGCTCGCCGGCGGAATCCGAGAACGACACCGCTCACCTCGTTGCACGCGTCTCGCAGACGCTTTCTCTGCTGGGCGAGGCGATCGAACACGGCACACATTCGGTGCGGACCGCAGCCAGCGCTGGCATCACGGTCGCACGCCCTGGGGACGAACTGGATGTGCTGTTGAACGAAGCCGACATCGCCATGTACTGGAGCAAGGGCAACAGCCTCGATGTCACCTTGTTCGACGAACAGATGCGCGTCGACTCCATGAAGCGGGTGGCCGATGAGCAACGCTTCCGTGAGGCCATGGCGACCGAGCAGTTCACGTTCTGGGGTCAGCCGATCATCAACGCAAAGACCCACCGGGCCTCTGGAGTCGAGCTGCTGGTTCGCTGGCCTCAGGCCGACGGTTCCACGCTGCATGCGGCGGACTTCATTCACCTGGTCCGCGATACGGGACTTGAAGTGGAGCTCGGACGCCAAGCGCTGCAGGCAGCCGCCGATCTGCTGGGCATCTGGGCGGGAGATGAAGAGCTCAAACACCTCGAGGTGAACATCAACCTTTCGCCGATGCACCTTGGCCGCGGACTCCTGGAAGACGTGAACCGCATTGTGCGCACGCTTCCGAAACCCTCCCGGCTTGGTCTGGAGTTCGGTGAGGCCGAACTCATCGACGAAACCCGCGAGGTCTTCATCGAGCTCGCACAGATTCGCGCAGCCGGACCGCGGATCCTGATCGACGACTTCGGCGTCGGCTATTCGTCCCTCACCTACCTGCGAACGCTCCCGATCAGCGGCCTGAAGATCGACCCGTCCTTCGTCGCCCAGATCCAGACCGACCCCACCAAACAGGCAGTCACCAGCGCCATCGTCCACCTGGCATCGGCCCTGGATCTGACCGTCACTGCCGAGGGCGTCATGCAAACCGCCGAGTTCGATTGCCTCCGAAGCCTCGGCGTGGGCACCGGCCAGGGGAACCTCTTCGCCTCGTCCGCGCCGCTCGAGGCGCTGGAGCGCACCTTGCGATCGCCGTTCACGAATCTCACGGAGATTCGTCGGGTCGCTTGAGCCCAGCCGAAGGTGCGAACATGTGGCCATGACGCTCGAAGCGGCCGTGGCTGCAGCCGGATACGAACTGGTCAACCTCGCGGCACGCGGCGCCACTGGCAGCGTCTACCGTGCGACCTCGCTGGAGTCCGGCGAGCAGGTGGCGCTGAAGGTTCTGGCCGAGGCAACCGACGAAACGGCCGATCGGGTTGCAGCCCTCGCTGGGGTCAAGCAGCAGAACGTCATGCAGGTGAGCGAAGTGCTCTCGCTCGAAGACGAGACGGCAATCGTGAGCGCGTGGGTTGAGGGAAGCACGCTTGCCGAGCTGCTCCTGCGCCACGGTGCCCTGTCAGAAGCCAGGTCGGAAATCGTTGTGAGCAGTGTGCTCGACGGCCTGGCGGCCCTGCATGATGCGGGGGTTGCACACGGCTCGGTTTCCGCCGAGAACATCCTGGTCGACGACGATGACGTCACACTCATCGACTTCGGTCTCGGATCGCCGACTGCGACCGATTCGGGAAACCAGCCGACGCTGTTCGCCAACGACCGCGCCAACGTTGGTCAGCTCGCCCGACTGTTGCTGCAGAACAAGGCGGTCAACGAGCCACCGCAGTGGCGCGTTGCGGCAATCGAGAACGCTGAGACCGGCCGGTTCTCCGGCATCGACGAGATGCGGTCAGCCCTGTTGCCGTCTCGTCGGGCTCGGCTGCAGCTCGAACGGGAACCGAGCGAACGACCCCCGCTCGTGCTTCCGTTTCTGGTTGGCCTCGGGGTCGTGTTTCTCACCATCGGAGCGTTCCTGCTGCTCGGCCCGGACAACGATGATCAACCTGCTCCGACGATCACCGGCATCGAGCAGGACGAGCAGCCCTGATCGGCCCCTGGGTCATTCGACCCAGGGAATTGGGTCGAATGGCTCACATTTCTCAACAGATGCCGATAGCAACCCATGGTTTCCGCTGCGCGTCGAACGACCCTGACCAACCAGGAGTCGACAATTTCCTCCAAATGGTCGGCCTTCCTGGTGCACATCCCGGTGGCGGCGGTCATGGCGTCGCTCATGTGGTACCTGCCGATCTCCAAGCCGTTGGTCGTCGTCTGGAGCATGCTCATTGCCCTGTGTGGGGTGTTGGGCTCCCGAACGTCCGAGAACGCAGAAGCCACCGACGTGCCGTTGCTGAGCGTTCCCCGACTGTCGATCTATCTCCACGGCTTTCTGTTCGCTGCCCTGCCCTGGGCGGTCATCGGGGCTCCGGCATCGGTCCAGACCCAGCACATTCCGCTGTTCGCTCTTGCCATGTACCCGCCGATCGCTCTGGAGTTCGGCGGTGACCGGCGAAACCTCCGTGTCCCGTTCCTTGGCGTGCACCTGGCGCACATCGGTGCCGTGGCGCTCTCGGGTGAGTTTGGCCTGACCCTTCTGGCAACGTTCTGGTCCATCACCATCGCCACGATTGCGATGTTGTCGACTCACCGCGAGCGCTCGTACCGCGAGGTCATGACGGAGAATCTCGAGACTGCCCGAATCGACGAACTCACCGGCCTGCTTGGTCGCACCGCCTTCGACCAGGAGATCGAGGCCATGCTCAAGCGCGGCGGGGCGTACTCCTTGGCCATCATCGACCTGGACCGTTTCAAGGTCATCAACGACACCCTCGGCCATGCGTACGGCGATGTCGTCCTGCGCGAGGTCGGTGACCGGCTGTGCAACGTCTTGCCCGACAGCGTGGTTCTCGGCCGCCGCGGCGGTGACGAATTCGCCGTACTCATTCCAAGCGGCTCCGAACGAGCCGTCCGCGGCATGCTCGAACGCGTCGTGTCCCGCGTGGCCGAACCCATTCGCCACCTTGGCCACACCATGCGGGTCGAAGCCAGCGCTGGCGTCACCTCCTTCTCCCCCGGTGCCACGGCCGAACAGGTTCTGGTCGAGGCCGATCTGGCCATGTACCGGGGCAAGCGCTCCATCGGCAGTCGGGTGACCGTGTTCGACCAGCCAATGAGTGACGAGATCTCGCGCCGCGCCGATCTGGAGCGTCGGTTCCGGGCGGCGATCGAGAACGGCGACATCGTGTTCTGGGGACAGCCCATCGTGCGGGTCTCCGACGGTTCCCCGATCGGTTTGGAACTGTTGGCCCGATGGCCACAGGCTGACGGCTCATTGATCAGCCCCGGAGAGTTCATTCCCATCGCCGAGGAAACCGGGCTGATCACCGATCTCGGGCAGCAGGCCCTCGCCTGCGCCACGAAACTCCTGACGCAGTTCGCCAACCATCCCGAGCTTGAGACCGTTCGAGTCAACGTGAACATCTCTCCGCTGCACGTGGGCGCGGGCCTGGAACGCGATGTGCGATCCGCCGTGCACAAGATTCCCGATGCCACGATGCTTGGCCTCGAGTTCGTGGAAACGGGTCTGATCAGTCAGGCCGAGGTGAACAACTCCGTTCTGCAGAACCTCCGGGACCTCGGAGTCCGAGTGGTGATCGACGACTTCGGTGTCGGGTACAGCTCGCTCACCTACCTTCGTTCGTTCCCCATCAGCGACCTGAAGATCGACCGGTCATTCATCGACGGTATTCACAAGAACCGCACCCAGCAGGTACTCACCCACGCCATCTGGCAGATGACCAACGAGTTGGACATTCCTGTGGTGGCCGAAGGGGTGGAAACCGACGAGGATCTGGAGATGATCCGGGCGTTGGAGATTCACGCAGCGCAGGGCTTCGGTATCGCCCGTCCGGAACCACTTGGCGAGTCGGTGCACACGTTGCGACGTCTGGCCCGCAAGTCCAACCGGTTGCACAACGAAGCGATCGACGGGCTGCGACAGGTCGTTCACGACCTGCGGACCAACCGCGAGACGATCGAACTTCGCGACGGCGTCGAGCAATCCGCCTGACCTGGTCGACGGGACCGTCTCAGAAGTCCCGGGCAACCGAGAGCGTGAGCGCTGCCCCAACAACGGTGACGGCGGCAACCGTTGTCCACATGACCGAGTAGCCAGCCGACTCGATCAGTTGTCCGGTGATCAAGGGTGCGGAGAAGACCCCGACGTAGACGCCCATCTGGGTCACGCCCGTCGCTGCGCCGGCCGCTGCGGCGTTCTTGCGCACGATGCCGAAGTTCGTGAACACCGGCCAGATCCACCCTCCACCGAACGCCAGAAACGTCGCAGCGATGTGCACGCCCGAGCCTCCTACGCCGAGCAGCCCCATACCGACTGCGCCAAGCAGCACCGTGCTGCCGCCAACCAGCATCGGGGGGTATCGCATGGAGTCCAGACGAAACCCTGCGACCAATCGAAGTCCGATTCCGCAGGCAGCACCGGCGCTCAACATGAGACCGGCGAAGCCTTCACTGAGCCCAGAATCCACACCGGATGCCACGACCCAGGCGTTGAGTGCGCCCGCGCTGAACGCCAGGAACGCTCCCCCAGCAGAGATCAGCAACAGCGAACGACGGCTCGACACGGGGGCTGTCCGGGCGGCCCGCACTCCGGGAGCAGCCTGTGGCAGCACGCTGCGAACGGCCACCATCGCCGCGAGGGCGAACGCTGCTCCGGCCACGAAGGCCCACCGCCATCCCACCGTCAGCGCCAGGATGGGCACGGCAAGGCCGCTGAACAGCGACGCGGTCGGCATACCCGACTGCTTGAGGGCAATTCCCAAACCCAATCGGGGAAGTCGCGCTTGTGCCAGCGCCAGATTCACGGCGGTCTGGTTCCCGGCATTCACGAATCCGCAGACGACCAGCGCGCCGATCATCACCCCAAAGCTGTTGGCGGCAGCAGCGATGAACAGCTGGGCGGCCGCCGAGATCAGCAGAATCGTCGTGATCTGTCGCCGGGGGCCGATGCGTTGCGCCAGTCGTCCGAGCACGATGGAGCCGGCGGTCGCTGCAAGGAAGAAGCCCCCCAGCCCCCATCCGTAGGTGGCTTCTGCAACCCCGAACTCGGCACTGACCTGGACCGACAACGCACCCGTGAGGAATCCGGGAAAGACCGTGGCAATCGTCGCCGCAACGAGCGCGGCGATCGTTCTTCGGGGCGGTGAGTCCCCCTTGGTCGTCTGCACCATCGCAGTCTCTCAGGACTCGGCGCAGTTCATGCGGTGATGTACTGGGTCACATTGCCGGCCGGCACGCGTTCTTCATCTCGTTGCGGTTGGGTGAAGAGCTGGTGTTCTGACTACAGCTTGGCTGTCGAACTCCGATTGTTGGGTTGGACAGGTCAGCGTGGTAGGAGTCCACCCAACTTCACGCAATTCAACCAGTCCGACCGGCCCGTCCGGAACCGTGAGCAAACTGACCCTGGTGCGTCTCACGATTCCGGCGGGCCTTTGTCGTTCCCTCGGGCCTTCGACAGACCGGGGATCGACGTGAAGCGGGGCCTGATCGCTCCAGCCGAGCGGAGCCTGACCATGCCTTCCCACACCCCCACGCAGTACGACGCATCGTCGGCGGCGCACAACAGTATCCAGGTGGCCGGGTTCACGGCGGGGCGGTCGTTGACCCACTCGGAGACTGACGGAACCACGAATGCTGCGAGCAGGAGTCGCCGAGCCCGACGGCTGACCGTGGCCGCGACCAGCGCCAACGGCAACCACGCACGGGTGATTGCCTTCGCAAGCCATGTTCCGGCAACGGCGGTTCCCTTCCCGCCAAGCCGAAGCGCCTCGACAGCTGGCTGCTCCACAACACCGTCCAGCCGCCGGGCGAGCGTCGCAGTACTGGCCGCCCACACAACCAGGCCACCAAGTCGCAGTGGACCACGCCCGAACGCAAGCACGGCCCAACTCAGTGCACTCCAGGCGTTCAGACGGACGGGGGCGGCCGCTCCGGAGTGACGGGCGTCGAGCGGCGCCGCAGCTGATCCATACCCGCGACGCTGCCGCCAAAGCGCACGCCAACTGGACCGACTGGCATGCCGGGCGACCACCTCAGGTGCGTAGCGCACAGTCCAGCCCCGATCCGCCAGTCGCCAGACAAGGTCGACGTCCTCGCCGAATCTGAGCTCGGCGTCGAACCCGCCCACCTCGGCAAACGCGGTCGAACGGACGGCGAGCACGGCAGCCGGCACGTGTGAGACCACACCGTCGGGCCGCACCGTCGCCGGCCGCGCACCAAGGTCCAGAGGAGAACGCCGCTGTTCGAATGCCGTGAGCAGGCCCGTTCCCCGGCTGGCCCTCACCCTCGGCGCAACCGCGGCGACCTGTGGGTCGGCAAAGTGGTCGAGGAGCGTCGAGAACACGTCGTCGGAGAGTTCGACATCGGTGTCCACGAACACGACCACGTCGGTGTCGAGGTGGTCCGAGCCGGTGTTTCGTGCTGCCGCTGGCCCAGCGTTCGCTGCGTGCTCCACCAGGCGGAAGCCGGATCGCTGGCACCGCTCCCCGATCAGATCCCGGTTGGGGCCCGCATCATGGACCACCACGGTGTCATCAGGCAGGCCGACGGCCAGCAGCTCGGCCCCGTCGAAGACCGGGGTGACCACACCGACCGTTCCCGTCCATGCCCCGGCTGCGGGAACGGGGTTGGCCATCCCCGCGTCCAGAAGTGTCCGTTCCAACCGGCGCACAGCGGCCGTTCGTTCAGCGGCAGAACTCGCTCCCATCGAACGGACGACCCGTATGCCAGCGTTCGACAGTCGGAGAATTCGCAGCGGTACTCCGCCGATGACCGACCGCTGTTCATCGTGGATCCGAAGGTCGTCAGCGACCTCGATCCGGACATCCTCGGGCAGCTGCGATGGCACCATTGCGCTGCAGCGTAGTAATTTGATCGGTGCATCACCTGACGAGGAGTTTCCATGCAGCCCGACAACGCACCAACCGAGTCCGAGACCGGCCCCGCCGACGTACTCGACACCGCCGCCGTCGAGGCCGATCTGGTCGAGGAAGAACTCCTGGTCGAGGAGATTTCCATCGACGGCATGTGCGGCGTCTACTAGGTCGGTGACCGCCCTTGCATCAACCGACCCCTGGACGCTCAGCAGCTCCATTGGTCTGCGACCCGAGCCCTTCGGGGCCCTCGCGTACCACTTCGACTCGCGTCGGCTGGTCTTCCTGAAGACGAACGACCTCGTCGATGTCGTTCGTGCCCTCCAGGATCACCCATCCATCGACGACGCCTTCGACAGCGTCGGAATCCCGGCCGCGAAGCGTCCCAATTACCTGACGGCGCTTGCGTCTCTCGCCGAATCCGGCGTCATCGAGCCCCGTCCCAACGCCCAGGTGGCCTCCTCATGACGACCAAGACTCCCCCACTCACCGAGCAGCTGAAGCAGGGCCTCGACGCTCCCATCTGTCTCACGTGGGAACTCACCTACGCCTGCAATCTCGCCTGTCTGCACTGCCTCAGCGCATCGGGCCGCCGAGACCCCGACGAACTCAGCACCGAAGAGTGTCTGGCCGTCATCGACGAGCTCAACCGATTGCAGGTGTTCTACGTGAACATCGGTGGCGGTGAACCCATGATTCGCCGGGACTTCCACACCATCGTCGACTACGCCATTTCCAAGAACGTGGGAGTCAAGTTCTCCACGAACGGCAGCTTTCTCGACGCCGAGGCTGCCCGTCGCTTTGCCGCCATGGACATGCTCGACATCCAGATCAGCCTCGACGGATTCGATGCAGGCACCAACGATGCGCTCCGAGGCGAAGGCAGCTGGAAGGCCGCCCGCACGGCCATGGAAAACCTCGCTGCCGCGGACTTCGGTGAGTTCAAGATCTCCATCGTTGCCACACGCCACAACGTCAGCCAGCTCGACGACTACAAGACAATGGCCGACGACTACGGCGCGCAGCTTCGTCTCACCCGCCTCCGCCCATCCGGGCGTGGCGTCGATTCGTACCAGGACCTCCGGCTGACCAATCAGCAACAACGCGACGTCTACTCCTGGATCATGGACCGCCCTGACGTGCTCACCGGTGACTCGTTCTTCCACCTGAACGCACTCGGCGAATCGCTGCCGGGCCTCAACATGTGCGGCGCTGGCCGCATCGTTTGCCTGATCGACCCGATCGGCGACATCTATGCGTGCCCGTTCGTCATTCACGACGAGTTCAAGGCCGGCAACGTCCGCCAGTCCGGCGGCTTCACTGACGTCTGGCAGAACTCCGAACGTTTCCTCGCACTGCGCGAACCCGAAAGCGCCGGCGCGTGCGCGTCCTGCGGATCGTTCGATGCCTGCGGCGGCGGCTGCATGGCCAGCAAGTTCTTCACCGGCCTGCCGCTCGACGGCCCCGACCCCGACTGCGTGTGGGGTCATGCCGACGAAGCGCTCGCCGCGGTCAACCAGGATTCGTTGCCCCGAATGACCTCAGATCACTCCAAGCCGGGCGCCTCGGTTCCCGTCCTGCTGACCACGAAGGGTCGATAGACCGGCAGCCGGCCCGATCAGATCTGGCAACTGTGGATCCGGCCGGTGGACGGGCCAGACCCAAGGGTCCTCGGGTTCTCAGACCTTCTTGCGGGGGATGTCGGCGTTCTTCAGCACCTTGCCGTCGGGCGTGATGATTCCGGCCTTCGTGCCAATGGAGAGCGTGTTCGCAAGAACCAGGTCTGCGCCGTTGATCATGACCCAGCGGTAGCCCTCGAGCTTCTTGGCCCGCTTGAAGATCTTCTTCATCTCATTCAGCTCGGGTGCAAGCAGAAGCTGACCCTTGTCGAAGATCATGTCGGCCACACCCGAGTCATCGGGTGCTGCTCCGAGTGTTCCGGTCGCTGCAGCGACCATGCCTTCTCGATCGAGACGACTCATGGTTAGAGCTCCGCTTCTGGGGTGGTGAGAATTCGGGTGACCTCGGCCATACCGGCCTCGGCATCGTCGCCGGTGACGGAAACGGTGACCACATCGTTCGAGACAGCTCCGAGCGACAGAAGGCTCATGATGCTGTTCGCCTTGGCGTCGCGTCCGTCCTTCGAGATGAGAATCTCACCATCGAAGCCCTTGGCAAACTCGACGATGAGCGTGGCCGGACGGGCATGGAGGCCGGCTTCGCTTCCGATGGTCACGTCGGCGGTGAGCTCATCGTCGGACGCCGCGGGGGCGTTGAGCGTTGCGTGCAGCATGGAGGCGTCGGTCGTGGAGCCGAGCTTTTCAGCAAGGTCCTCGTCCTGCAGCACCTCGGCGATGTGCGAGAGGATCTGCACGTGTTCCTCGCCTGCGGCCGCCAGGCCGATCACGAGATTTGCGGTGCCATAGCCGGCCCAGTCGATGCCGTCCGGGTACTGGGCCACGACGATGCCGGTGCGCAGAATGGCTTCCTTGCTTTCGAAGGTGCCGTGCGGCATGGCCACGCCGTTGCCAAGGAACGTGGGCACGTTCTCTTCGCGGGCGAGCATTCCGTCGATGTAGCTGGGCTCAGCGTGGCCCCGCTCGACGAGCATCTGGCCAACAAAGTTGATCGCCTCTTCCATGCTCACGGATGGGAGTCCAATGACGACGGCTTCTCGAGCCAGGAGTTGATCTTGTGCGGTGGAGCTCACAGCTTCGACACCACGTCGTTACCAGCCTTCAGTGTCTCGACCAGTTGGGAGACGGCTGGGTCGCCGAAGAACAGCATGAACGGCACGATGGCAGCGTTCGGGAACTGTGCCTTGGCGACGTTCGAAAGAGACTTGTGGGTGACGATCACGTCGGCGTGTCCTGGCACCTGGGTGACTGGCGAGTGGATGACCTCGATGTCGAGCTTCGCCTTCTTCACCATCTTCTGGAGCTGCTTGGCCCCCATGAGGCTGCTGCCCATTCCTGCTTCACATGCGAAGACGATCAGCTTCACTTCGCTTGCGGTTTTGACCACGGGGCCGTCTGTCATGTGTTGCTCTCAGTTCTTGTTGTGTCCGGCTTCGGGCTGAGGCCGGGGAGGCCGGGGGGGGGGGGGGGGGGGCCCCCCCCCCCGCGCCCCCCCCCCCCCCCGCCCCAAAGCAGCAGGGGCCCCC